>NZ_JBFBJX010000014.1:0-233844 GCF_040686295.1 Streptomyces sp. NPDC085944
CCCATCATGTACACGCCATGACACGAGGGCGAAACCGCCCCATCACCCACGAACGGGCGACACCACATCATCAGGAACGGGACTTAACGCCCTCTGAGAGGCTGTCCGAACGGGCGTCTGGTCGGTGGCGCCACAACAGCCTGGTTGGCGCCGAGGCCCAGGCAGGAGCCTTGTCACCAATGACAAGCGATGTTCCTCACAAACATCGACTTCGAGGCGTGCCGGTGTAGAGTGAAGACCGCCCTTGACCTGCAGAAAGCTGGCAGGGAGCCGTCTTCCAGGAGTCCAAAGTGCTGCGTACTCTGTTCAAGTCCAAGATCCACCGCGCCACCGTCACCCAGGCCGACCTGCACTATGTCGGCTCGGTGACGATCGACGCCGATCTGCTGGACGCCGCCGATCTGCTGCCCGGTGAGCTGGTGCACATCGTGGACATCACCAACGGGGC
Organism: Streptomyces sp. NPDC085944; assembly: GCF_040686295.1. NCBI lineage: Bacteria > Bacillati > Actinomycetota > Actinomycetes > Kitasatosporales > Streptomycetaceae > Streptomyces > Streptomyces sp. NPDC085944. The sequence goes on from NZ_JBFBJX010000014.1 coordinate 449, forward strand.
CCGGCTCGAGACCTACGTCATCGAGGGGGAGCGCGGGTCCGGCGTGATCGGGATCAACGGGGCCGCGGCTCACCTCGTGCACCCCGGTGACCTGGTGATCCTCATCAGCTACGCGCAGGTCGACGATGCCGAGGCACGGGCGTTGAAGCCCCGGGTCGTGCATGTGGACGGCGACAACCGTATCGTCGCCCTGGGCGCCGACGCGTCCGAGCCGGTGCCGGGCTCGGACCAGGAGCGCAGCCCTCAGGCCGTGTCGGCCTGACGTACCGATCCCGCGGGGACGAGGAGCGTGGCCGTGAGTGACATCGAGATCCGTGACGACCGGGCGGCCGGGCGGCTGAGGGCGATCACAGCCGACGAGGTGGTCGGCCGCATCGAGTACTTCGTGCTCGACGCCCCCGAGCGCGCCCTCGTCCCCGTCCACACGATCGTCGAACCGGCCCACGAGGGCCAGGGCATCGCCGGTTCGCTGGCACGTGAGCTGTACGGCATCGCGCGGCGGGAGGGCGTCACGGTCGCCCCGCTGTGCCCGTACGTCGTGAAGTGGGCCGAGCGTCACCCGGACGAGGCGCCCGCCGCCGCCCCGGAGCTGCTGCGCGCGGCGAAGGAGTGGCTCGTCGCGCACCCCGGGCTGTTCTGACCCTGCGCCGGGGAGATCTACGGGGGACGCGCGTGCTGGCGCTCTTGCACACCTCGGTCGTTCACGTGCCGGTCTTCGACGCGCTGCGTGACGCGGCGCATCCGGGGCTCGCCCTGCGGCACCACGTCGACGCCGGGCTGCTGGAGCGGGCGGTGGCGGAAGGGGCGCGCGCCGTTCTGCGCACGTGCTCCACCCTTGGCGGCGTCGCCGAGGCAGCCGCCGCCGAGGTCGGCGTCCCGGTGCTCCGCGTCGACCGGCCGATGGCCGCCGCCGCGGTGGCCGTCGGCCCGCGGGTGCTCGTCCTCGCCGCCCTGGAGAGCACCCTCGTTCCCGCGGCGGCCCTGATCGAGTAGGAGGCCCGGCGCGCGGGCCGCCCCGTGACGGTGCGGACCCGGCTGGTGGACGGCGCCCGGCCGCGGTTCGAGGCCGGTGCCAGCGACGGATATCTGCGACGGGTGACCGAGGCGGCCGACTCCGTGACCGACGCGGACGTGATCGTTCTGGCTCAGGCGTCCATGGCACCCGCCGGCGAGTCGACGAGGACCCGCGTCCCGGTGCCGGCCGGTCCCACGCCGGGACTGGCCGCCGCCGCGGCGGCGGGGCGCCCGGGTCAGGTCGTCCCGGACCTTCCGGGTCATCCACGGAGCCCGGGGCGCCCATAGCGTTCAGGGCGTCCGGATGGCCCGGGGCATCGTCGGCGTCCAGGGCGTCCGGACAGTGCGGCGCGTCCGGGGCGTCCATCATCGGGACCCGCTTACCCGCTGCCCCGGCTGGGCCGCCCGGGTCCGGGCCCTCGTACAGAAGGGTGAGTGGGGCGGCAGCGCTCGGGTAGGCGGGGGACAAGTCCAGAGAGCCGACGTCGACCGACTGGCCGGAGGACAGCGCCATGACCAACCCGTATCCGGATCCCGTCCCGCCCGGTCCCGCCCCGGGGCCCACTCCCGGCCCGGACCCGGAACCCCCGCATCCGCAGCCCGACCCGGCGACGCCGCCGGTCCCCGGCCCGGAACCGACCCCGCCGCCTCCGCCCCCGGGCCCCGGACCGCAGCCCACCCCTCAGCCTCCCGGCCCCGGACCGCAGCCGACGCCTCCGCCCCCGGGTCCCGGACCGCAGCCGCCGCCCGATCCCCCCGGGCCCTCGCCGTCCCCGATCCCTCCGGGGCCCGAGCCCGTGCCCAACCCCGAGCCGGGGCCACCCCTCACCTGAGCGCCGGGTGGGCGGGGCCCGGGAGAGGGGCTACGCGGTGACCTCCGACCGGTCCCCGCCCCACAGCGTGTGGAATGCGCCGTCCCGGTCCGTCCTGCGGTACGTGTGCGCCCCGAAGAAGTCCCGCTGCCCCTGGGTCAGCGCGGCGGGGAGCCGCTCGGCGCGCAGGGCGTCGTAGTAGGCGAGGGCGGCGGCGAAGCCCGGGGTCGGTACGCCCTGCCGGGTCGCGGCGACCAGGACCTCGCGCCAGTCGTCCTGCGCCGCGGCGATCTCCTGGGCGAAGGTCTCGTCCGACAGTAGGCTCGGCAGGTCCGGCCGGGCGTCGTACGCGGCCCGGATCCGGTCCAGGAAGGCCGCGCGGATGATGCAGCCGCCGCGCCAGATCGCGGAGACCGCGCCCAGGTCGATGTCCCAGCCGTACTCCTCGCTGCCCGCAGCGATCTCGTGGAAGCCCTGCGTGTACGACACGATCTTCGACGCGTACAGCGCCTGCTCCACCCGGTCGGCGAAGGCCGCCGCCTCCGACTCGCCGAGCGGCGACGCCTTCGGGCCCGCCAGGCCGCGCGACGCCTCGCGCAGAGCCGCGTGACCGGAGAGGGAGCGGGCGAAGACGGCCTCCGCGATGCCGGACACCGGCACCCCCAGGTCCAGGGCGATCTGCACGGTCCAGCGACCGGTGCCCTTCTGTTCCGCCTGGTCGACCACCACGTCCACGAACGGCTTGCCCGTCGCCGTGTCCACGTGCGACAGCACCTCCGCCGTGATCTCGATCAGGTACGAGTCCAGGCGGCCCGTGTTCCAGGTGCGGAAGATCTCCGCGATCTGCGCGGGGGAGTACCCTGCGACGTCGCGCAGCAGCTGGTACGCCTCGCCGATCAGCTGCATGTCGGCGTACTCGATGCCGTTGTGCACCATCTTCACGAAGTGCCCCGCGCCGTCCGGGCCGACGTGCGTGACGCACGGTGCCCCGTCCGCGGCCTTCGCCGAGATCTTCTCCAGCATCGGGCCCAGCGATTCGTACGACTCCTTCGAGCCGCCCGGCATGATGCTCGGACCGTGCAGCGCGCCCTCCTCGCCGCCGGAGATACCGGTGCCCACGAAGTGGATGCCCTGCTCGCGCAGTTCGCGCTCCCGGCGCCGGGTGTCGGCGAAGTGCGCGTTGCCACCGTCGATGATCATGTCGCCGGGCTCGAGGAGCGGGGCGAACTCCCGGATCACCGCGTCGGTCGGGTCACCGGCCTTCACCATGATCACCAGGCGGCGCGGCCGCTCCAGCGCCGCCACGAACTCCTTCGCGGTCTCGGTCGCGACGAAGTCGCCCTCGCTCCCGAACTCCTCCACCAGGGCGTGCGTGCGCGACGCGGTCCTGTTGTGCACCGCGACCGTGTAGCCGTTGCGGGCGAAATTGCGCGCGAGGTTGCGGCCCATGACCGCGAGACCCGTGACGCCGATCTGCGCTGTAGTGCTCATTGCGTTGGCTCCTAGTGACCTTGGTGTCTGTGGTGCCCGTGTGCGCCAGTATCGCCAATTCCGCCGCTCGACCATGCTGACGTGCCGGTACGCCGGTCGCACTTCGTGCTTCCAGGGTTCCAGTACGGCGGGGAGGGGGGCCGGTGCCTCAGCGGGCGGACACCTCGTCCGGCCAACCGCCGCCCGATCCCGGCCACTCGGGGCGCCAACCGGCCGGTTGCCGTCTTGTCATGGCCTGTTCGCGGCGCTTACTTTTGCCGCTCCTGACGCAATGTCGAGGGGGACCTCCATGGCCGTACGCGGCCGGCACCGCCGGTATCAGCCGAACAGGATCAACCGCGCCTCACTGACCGTCACCGCGGGGGGCGCGGGGCTGGCCCTCCCCCTCGTCGGTACCGGCACGGCCCACGCGGCCGACGCGGCGACCTGGGACAAGGTCGCCGCCTGCGAGTCCACCGACGACTGGGACATCAACACCGGCAACGGCTACTACGGAGGGCTGCAGTTCACCCAGTCCACCTGGGAGGCCTTCGGCGGCACCCGCTACGCGCCCCGCGCGGACCTCGCCACCAGGGAACAGCAGATCGCCGTCGCCGAGAAGGTGCTGGACGCGCAGGGCCCCGGTGCCTGGCCGGTGTGCTCGCCGCGGGCCGGACTGACCCGCGGCGGCGGCACGCCCGACCTCCGGCCGGCCGGGGGAGCGGGGGCCGAGAAGTCCCGCGGGAAGTACGCCGACAAGCCCGCGGCCGGGTCCGGGAAGAAGGCCGACCCGGTCAAGGACGTCCAGCCGCAGACCACACCGCAGTCCCGGGCGGGAAGGGCCCGCATGTACACGGTGGTCACCGGCGACACCCTCTCCGGCATCGCCGACTCCCACGAGGTCCGGGGCGGCTGGCAGCGCCTGTACGAGGCCAACCGCGGCGCGATCGGATCCGACCCCGACCTGATCCTGCCCGGCCAGCGGCTGTCACTGCGCGGCGAGGGGGCCACCAAGGCGTCCCGCGCCCAGCCCGGAAAACAGGCCGAGCAGGAGAAGCAGCGGAAGCAGGAGAAGCCGGAGCAGAAGCAGCACAAAGAGCAGAAGCGGGAGCCGAAGCAGCAGAAGCGGCAAGAGCAGCAGAAGGCGCCGAAGAAGTCGTCCTCCGACAGCGGCAGGACCGAGGCCGGCCAGGCCACCACCCACCAAGCCGTCGTGGCCCCGGTCGACGCCGCCACCGGCACGCCGTACCACAAGACGGGCTCTTCCTGGTCCAAGGGCTACCACACCGGCGTCGACTTCCCGGTCCCGACCGGCACCTCCGTCAAGTCGGTCGCGGCAGGCCGCGTCGTCAGCGCGGGGTGGGGCGGTTCGTACGGCTACCAGGTGGTGGTCAGGCACGGTGACGGCCGCTACTCCCAGTACGCGCACCTCTCGGCGATCTCCGTGAAGGCCGGTCAGTCGGTGGGTGTCGGTCAGCGCCTCGGCCGCTCCGGCTCCACGGGCAACGTCACGGGCCCGCATCTGCACTTCGAGGTGCGGACCGGGCCCGGCTTCGGTTCGGACGTCGACCCGGTGGCGTACCTCCGGGCCGGTGGCGTCAGGATCTGATCCGGACCCGCCGGCGGCCGAGTATGGGCGGCGGGACGAACGGACCGCCGTAGAAGGGGCCGTAGGAGGGCGTCGTGTCGGCGTTCTCGGCCGGAATCCGGGCGTCGTACGCCTCCGTGGCGGGGGCGGTGTCCGGAACCGGCGATGCCACCGGGGAGGGCACGAGGACCTTGGCCGGCGGCCGGGCCGTCCGCACCGACACGGCCGACGCCGGCCCCGGCGCCGCGACCCCGACCGCTGCCGCTCCGGCCTCCACGAGCCCCAAGGCGTCCTCGGCCACCAAGGAGTCCCCGGCCGGGGCCGCGGCCTTGCCGGCGCCCTCCCGCGCGATCCGCTCCGTCGTCAGCATGATCAGTCCGCCGGCGGCCACCACACCGCAGCTCAGGGCGAGCGCCGTGCCGGTCGTGCCGTAGCGGAACGTCTCGCCGAACATCGTGATGCCGACCACGGCGGCCACCACCGGGTTCACGACCGTCAGCGTGGCCAGCGGGGCGGCGAGTCCGGCGCCGCGGTAGGAGGCCTGCGAGAGCACCATGCCGGCGGTGGCGAGTACACCGATCACGGCCAGCGACGGCAGGTCGGCGGCGGACACCCCGCCGGTCCAGTCGACCGCGACCGTCTTGGTGAAGACCGAGGACATGCCGAAGGCGACGCCGGACGCGGTCGCCAGCAGGATGCTGCGGACCGCCGGGTGCCGGTGCGCGGCCCGGCCGGCGATCATCAGCGCCACGATCGCACCACCGGTGACCACGGCCGCCCCGACCCGCTGTGCCGTGTCGAGCGACTGCGCGTCCGAGGCCCCGACCAGCGACAGCAGACCGGCGAGACCGACCGTGGCCATCAGCGCGCCCCGCCAGGCGGTCGCGCCGGCCCTGCGGCCCACGAAGACCGCCGCCATGGGCAGTGCGAACACGATGGTGAGCGCTCCCAGCGGCTGCACCAGGCTCAGCGGACCGAGCGCGAGAGCGACGACGTGCAGCAGACCGCCGAGGCCGTTGAGTCCGACCGCCGCCCACCAGCCGGGGCGGCGCAGCGGAGCGTACTGGGCACCCGGTGACGACGCCGCGACCTGCTCCTGCACGATCGCCCCGCCCGCGTACGCCACGGCGGAGACGAGCGACAGGAGCACGGACAACGCGAGGGCGCTCATCGGCTGCTCCTCTGCGTGAGGCGGGGGCGCTGGGCCCGGCGCGGCGATCGGTCGTCATCCATGGACAACACGATGCCGTCTCAGGGTCTTCCCGTCGTCGTCCCTGAGCATTCATTGGGTCCTACTGCCGATGGAGTACGACGGTGCCGCCGTCCTCCCCAGGGTGGGCGACTTCCGACCCCGACCCCTGGCCCGGCCCCCTAAGGGCCCTGATACTACTGCTCTCCGTGGACCTCGACCTCGGCCTCGATCCCGGCCTCTCGGCCCTCCGCCCGCTCGGCGGCTTCTCCGTCCTGCACACGTCGCGGCCGCCGTCGCCGCCCCGGCGGCCGGCCGCCGCCGCACCCCTTGCACACGCCTACGCACTCGGCCACGGAAACGCACTCACACCCGCCTGCGCACTCGGACACGGAACCGCGGCCGGATACGAGGACAGGGTGCCGGAGGCTCGTGTCCCGGTCGGGGCCGACCCGCTCGACTTCCGCGTACGGAAGGTCGCCGTCGCCCTCGGCACCGAGGAGACCCGCGTCGCCGCCTCCGTGGCCCACCAGGGGCTCGCGGCCCGCCTGTGGTCGGTGACGCTGGCCTGCGCCGCCCTCTACGGCGCGGTCCCCGGCCTCGGCCCGCGCCTGCTGCACTGGGACCCCGACGCGACCGCCCCCGACGACCTGTGGCTCGCCGAGGTGCGCCCGCGGCCGGGGGACCCCGCCACCGTCGCGGACGTCGTGCTCACCGCCCACCTGGCGCCCCTGACCGCCGCCGTGCACGCCCGGTACGGGGTGGCGGCCGGCCTGCTGTGGGGCAACGCGGCCTCCGCCCTGGCCGGCGCCGGACGCGAACTGGACCGCTGGGCCCGACGCCACGGCCGTACGGACATCGCGGCCCGCGCCCGGTCGCTGACCGCCGACTTGTTCGCGCACCCCCTGCTGGCCGGAACCGGCGCCCTCGCCGTCGCCGCCCCGGACATCTCGTTCCGGCGCCGCAGCTGCTGCCTGTACTACCGGGTGCCCGGGGCCGGGGTCTGCGGGGACTGCTGCTTCTCCCGTCCCCCGGGGGGCCCGCGCTCTTCCCCAGGCGCCCGCTCTGGGTGACCATGAGGGAACCAGTCGCCGAGACGGGAGGTTCCGGGTGCGCGTGGGACTGCTGACCCGTGAGTTCCCGCCGGACGTCTACGGCGGCGCCGGAGTCCACGTCGAGTTCCTCGCCCGGGAGCTCGCCCGCCTCGTCGACCTGGACGTGCACAGCTGGGGCGAGGGGCGCACCGACGGCGTGGTGCGGCACCGGCCCTGGTCCGCGCTGGACGGCGGCAACGACGCGCTGCGCACCTTCTCCGTGGACCTCGCGATGGCCGCCGCCCTCGAAGGACGGGAACTGGTGCACTCCCACACCTGGTACGCCAACCTCGGCGGTCACCTGGCCAAGCTCCTGTACGGCGTCCCGCACGTGATGACCGCCCATTCCCTGGAGCCGCTGCGCCCCTGGAAGGCCGAGCAGCTCGGCGGCGGTTACGCGCTGTCCGGCTGGGCCGAGCGCACCGCGGTCGAGGCGGCCGACGCGGTCGTCGCCGTCTCCGGTGCCATGCGCGAGGACATCCTCGCCTGCTACCCGGCCCTCGACGCCTCCCGCGTCCACGTCGTGCACAACGGCATCGACACCCGGCTCTACCGGCCGGACCCCGACACCGACGTACTGGACCGGATCGGCCTGGACCGCTCCCGCCCCTACGTCCTGTTCGTCGGGCGCATCACCCGCCAGAAGGGCGTGCCCCACCTGCTGCGCGCGGTGCGGGGCATCGACCCGGCCGCGCAGGTCGTGCTGTGCGCGGGCGCCCCGGACACCCCCGGGATCGACCAGGAGTTCCGCGACCTCTTCGCCGGACTGAGCCGGGCCCGCGAGGGCGTGCACTGGATCCCGCGCATGCTGCCCCGCCCGGAGGTGATCCAGCTCCTGACGCACGCCGCCGTCTTCGTCTGCCCCTCCGTGTACGAGCCCCTCGGCATCGTCAACCTGGAGGCGATGGCCTGCGGCACTGCGGTGGTGGCCTCCCGGGTGGGCGGGATCCCCGAGGTCGTGGCCGACGGCGAGACGGGGGTACTCGTACCGAGGGAGGACGGTGCGGACGACGACTTCGAGACGGGCCTCGCGCGCGCACTGGACTCCGTGCTCGGCGACCCGGCAGCCGCCCGGCGGATGGGCGAGGCGGGCCGGACGCGCGCGATGGAGGAGTTCGGCTGGGACGCGGTCGCGCGCCGCACGGTCCGGCTCTACGAGGAGATCCTCAAGCGGGCTCGAGCCGCCCCGCCCGGGGCGGCCGAGGGTGAACGACGGTGAGGGGAGCGGCCATGCGTCGTGGAGGTCCTTCGGTGCTCGGCATCGTGCTGGCGGGCGGAGAGGGCAAACGCCTGATGCCCCTGACCGCGGACCGCGCCAAACCCGCGGTCACCTTCGGCGGAACCTACCGGCTCGTCGACTTCGTGCTGTCCAACCTGGTCAACGCGGACATCCTGCGGATCTGCGTGCTCACGCAGTACAAGTCGCACTCCCTGGACCGGCACATCACCACCACCTGGCGGATGTCCAGCCTGCTCGGCAACTACGTCACCCCCGTCCCCGCCCAGCAGCGCCTCGGCCCGCGCTGGTTCCTCGGCAGCGCCGACGCCATCCTGCAGTCCCTGAACCTGGTGCACGACGAACAACCCGAGTACGTCGCCGTCTTCGGCGCCGACCACGTGTACCGGATGGACCCGCGCCAGATGCTCGCCCAGCACATCGAGTCCGGAGCGGGCGTGACCGTGGCGGGGATACGGGTCCCGCGCGCCGAGTCGCCGTCCTTCGGCGTGATCACGCCCGGCTCCGACGGGCAGACCGTCACCGGCTTCCTGGAGAAGCCGGCCGACCCGCCGGGCCTCGCCGACGACCCCGGGTGCGTCTTCGCGTCGATGGGCAACTACGTCTTCACCACCAAGGCCCTCGTCGAGGCCCTGCACCGGGACGCCGAGGACGAGAACTCCGTGCACGACATGGGCGGTTCCCTCCTGCCCCAGCTCACCGACCGGGGCGAGGCCGCGCTGTACGACTTCAGCGCCAACCACGTGCCGGGGGAGACCTCCCGGGACCAGGGCTACTGGCGGGACGTGGGCACGCTGGACGCCTACTACGACGCGCACATGGACCTGATCGCCGAGCGTCCCGCCTTCAACCTGTACAACCGGGACTGGCCGATCTACACCCACTCCACCCAGCTCTCGCCCGCGCGCTTCAACGCCGGCGGCATCGCCAGTGAGTCGATCATCAGCGCGGGCTGCCTGATCCGGGGCCAGGTCACCCGGTCGGTGCTCTCCCCGGGCGTGGTGGTCGACCCGGGGGCGGTCGTGCAGGGCTCGGTGCTGCACGACAACGTGCACATCGGCCGGGGTGCGGTGGTGCGCGGGGCGGTGCTGGACAAGAACGTGCAGGTGCCGCCGGGTGCGACGATCGGCGTCAACCCGCAGCGGGACGGGGAGCTGTACACCGTCTCCAAGAGCGGCGTGATCGCGCTGGGCAAGGGGCAGCGGGTGCCGTGACGGACGGACCGCCGGGGCGTTGTCATGTCCCTGGACGTCAAGCGGAATCCGTGTTGTCATGCCACTGCACATCCGCAGTTACATCGATGTATGACATCGATGTCCTGAGCCATCAGCCACCAGCCGTTCTCGAGGAGAGGGTCAGTGCGCACCAAACGACTCAGAGACAGACTCGCCCTGTTGCTGGCCGCCGCGCTCGGCGTCGCCGGACTCGCCGCCGTACCGGCCGCCAACGCGGCCGACGACGACACCGCGGAGGTCCACGGCCTGAAGGGCGAGTACTACACCCAGTCCGCCCCCGGCGCCTTCGACTTCCACGAGCTCAAGGCCACCGGCTTCGACCCGCAGCTCGACTTCAACACCCTGGAGCCGCGACTCGCCTTCGCCACCGGGCAGTCGGACGACGTGAGCGTCCGCTGGACCGGCAAGCTCGTCCCGGAGGAGACCGGAGCCCACACCTTCTCGATCATCGGCGACAACGGCTTCCGCCTCTGGATCGGCGGACAGCTCGCCATCGACCACTGGGTCGACGACTGGGACCGCGAACAGACCGCCCAGCCCATCGAGCTGACGGCCGGCCAGTCCTACGACATCAAGCTGGAGTACTTCGAGCACTACGGCGGCTCCAACCTCCACCTGCGCTGGACCGAGCCCGGCGGCAGCAAGGAGGCGATCCCGCAGTCGGCGTTCCGCCTGCCCGACGGCTTCGACTACAACGGCGCGACGGCGACCACCGTCCAGTCCACCGGCCGCACCCTCAAGCTCGACTTCGCGAGCCCGCTGGCCGCACCCCCGGCCGGCCTCACCGACCACCTCGAAGCGGTGATCGGCGGCGCCAGGTGGCCGCTCGGCGAGACGAAGCCGGACCCCGCCGACCCGAGTGCCCTGCTCGTCGCCCTCGACCAGCCCGTCGTCGGCAACAAGGACGGTGACGCCCCCGGCGCCGCCGACGTCCGCTACGACGGCGAAGGCGGCCTCACCGATGCGGAAGGCAACGTTGTCAACGCCTTCTGGAGCAGCGGCGGCAACCAGTCCACCTACGAGCTGCGCACCGACTGGGCCGACGAGGTCGGGCCGGACAACGCCCTGCCGGAGTACCCGCGCCCGCAGCTCACGCGCGACGACTGGCAGAACCTCAACGGCCGCTGGCAGTTCGCCGCCGCCGAGGCGGGCGAGCAGCCGCCGGTCGGCAAGAACCTGAAGGAGCGCATCCTCGTCCCGTACCCGGTGGAGTCGCAGCTCTCCGGCATCCAGCGGCACGAGGACCGCATGTGGTACCGCCGCACCTTCACCGTGCCACGCGACTGGCACATCGGCTCCTCCCAGCGGCTCAAGCTGAACTTCGGCGCCGTGGACTGGCAGTCCGAGGTGTACGTCAACGGCGTCAAGGTCGCCTACCACAAGGGCGGTTACGACAAGTTCAGCGCCGACGTCACCGCCGCCCTCAAGCCCGGCCGCACCCAGGAGCTGATCGTCGGCGTCTACGACCCGACCGACGCGGCCGGCGGCGAGAACCCGCCGCTCGGCAAGCAGCGCCTGGACCCGAGCGGCATCTGGTACACGCCCAGCTCCGGCATCTGGCAGACCGTCTGGATGGAACCGGTCGCCAGGGACCACGTGGACTTGCTGAAGCTCACCCCGCACGTCGACGGCGCGGCGAGCACCCTGACCGTCGAGCCGAAGGGCGTGCGCGACGGCGTACGCGTCAAGGCCACGGCGTACGCCGGACAGCGCAAGGTCGCCACGGTCAGCGGCCGCACCGGTGAGCCGCTGACGCTGAAGATCCGCGACCCGCACCTGTGGTCGCCGGACGACCCGTTCCTGTACGACCTGAAGGTCACGGTGGGACACGATCGGGTCGACAGCTACTTCGGCATGCGCTCCATCGCCGTCGAGCAGGTGAACGGCGTCCCGCGCACCATGCTCAACGGCGAGCCCGTCTTCATGATGGCCACCCTCGACCAGGGCTTCTGGCCCGACGGACTGCACACCGCGCCCACCGACGAGGCCCTCGCGCACGACCTGAAGCTGCACAAGCGGCTCGGCTTCAACTCGGTGCGCAAGCACATCAAGGTCGAGCCCGACCGCTGGTTCTACTGGGCCGACCGGCTGGGCCTGCTGGTGTGGCAGGACATGCCCGCGATGACCGCCGGGAAGAACCCGTCCACGGCCGCCCGCGCCGAGTACGAGCGGGAGATGAAGGAGATGATCGACGAGCACGTCAGCCACCCGTCGATCATCATGTGGGTCACCTTCAACGAGGGCTGGGGCCAGTACGACATCGGCCGCGTCGCCGCGCAGGCCAAGGCCTGGGACCCGACCCGGCTCGTCAACAACCAGTCGGGCCTGAACCTCGGGGCCGACGGCGGCACCGGCGACATCATGGACGAGCACGGCTACCCGAGCCCCGCCCTGCCGCCCGCTCCGGACGGCGAACGCGCCCTGGTCTCCGGCGAGTACGGCGGCCTCGGCCTCGCGGTGCCCGGACACGCCTGGTCCGTGCAGCAGTCGTACGTCGACGTGGACCCGCAGACGTACACGGACGACTACCTCACCAAGCTCGACGAGGTGCGCGCCCTGGTCTGCCGGGGCGGCAACGGCGCGGTCTACACCCAGATCTCGGACGTCGAGGGCGAACTCAACGGCCTGACGACCTACGACCGCAAGGTCCTCAAGCCGGACGTCGAGCGGGTGAGGGCCGCCCACGAGGCGCTCATCCACGACGCGTCCCAGCCCGTCCCGGCGGGCTGCACCGCCTGATCACCCGTGCCCCCGCCACAAGAAGAACCGCACGACACCGCAGACCTTCCGGAGGTCACCCGCGCACGAGAGCCACCCGGCGTCTGCGGCTGTGCGTGGCCGGGGTGGTGGCAGCGTCCGCGCCGCTCACCGCCCCGGCGGCGCAGGCCGCCCCTTCACCGGACCGGCCGACCCGGCGCGGAGCGAGGGCTTCCACGAGGGCACGCCCTGGCAGTACCAGTGGCTGGTGCCGCAGGACCTGCCCGGCATGATCGGCCTCATCGGCGACACCGAGGCGGCGAACGCGCGGCTCGACTCCCTCTTCGCCTACGACCGGCTCCTCGCCGACCCGGCGAAGACCGCCCGCGAGGTGTGGGTCAACGGGCCGTACGACTACTACAACGCCGACAAGTACAACCCGCAGAACGAGCCCGACCTCATCGCGCCGTACACCTACCTGTCGACCGGGCAGCCCTGGAAGACGACCGACGTGGTGCACGCCGCGCTCACCCCGTTCACGGACACGCCGACCGGGATGACCGGAAACGACGACCTCGGGACCATTTCCGCCTGGAACGTCCTGTCCCCGATCGGGATCTTCCCGGTCCAGCCCGGATACGACACCTGGGGCCTGTCCACCCCGGTCTTCGACCGCGTCGACCTCACCCTCGACCGCCGCCACTACCCGCGCGGTGCCCTGACGATCAGCGCGCCCGGCACCTCGGACACCGACCGGTACGTCCACTCGGCCCGCAGCGACGGCTCGGTCTGCGCCCGGACGTGGCTGACGACGGACGCCCTGCGGTCCGTGCGGTCGCTCGCGTTCACGGTCGGCCCGCAGCCGTCCGGGTGGGGAACCTCGCCCGAGGCGGTGCCGCCCCCGCTGACGTGAGGTGAGGTGAGCACAGACGCCCCATGAGTCACAGCAGTCCGCCCCTGTCCCGAGCGGCGGGACTTTAATCTCCCGTTAACTGTGCGTAGCCTGATCGTACTTGACCGTAATCGTCGGAGAGCGATTGACTGCTTGTCCACCCGTTGTCCATTCGCCGCCCGTGCGTCGTCCTTGCGAGGCAAGCCCTTGACTCCCGATCCGCTCGCTCCCCTCGACCTGGCGTTCTGGAACATCGAGTCCGCCGAGCACCCCATGCACCTGGGCGCGCTCGGCGTCTTCGAGGCTGGCTCGCCCACCGCGGGCGCCCACGCCGCGGACCTGCTCGCGGCCCGCGCCCCCGCGGTCCCCGGACTGCGGATGAGGATCCGGGACACCTGGCAGCCGCCGCTTGCCCTGCGGCGGCCGTTCGCGTTCGGCGGCGCCACCCGCGAGCCCGACCCCCGCTTCGACCCCCTCGACCACGTGCGGCTGCACGCCCCGGCCACCGACTTCCACGCCCGGGCGGGCCGCCTCATGGAACGTCCGCTGGAGCGCGGCCGGCCACCGTGGGAGGCACACGTGCTGCCGGGCGCGGACGGCGTGACCTTCGCCGTGCTCTTCAAGTTCCACCACGCCCTGGCCGACGGGCTGCGCGCCCTGACCCTCGCCGCCGGGGTCCTCGACCCGATGGACCTGCCCGCGCCCCGGCCCCGCCCCGAGCCGCCGCGGCGCGGACGCGTGCCGGACGTGCGCGCGCTGCCCGACCGGCTGCGCGACGCCCTGTCCGACGCGGGGCGCGCGCTCGACATCGGTGCCGCCGCTGCGCTGTCCACCCTCGACGTGCGCTCCTCGCCCGCGCTCACCGCCGAGTCCTCCGGCACCCGCCGGATCGCGGGCGCGGCCGTCGACCTCGACGACGTGCACCACGTCCGCAAGACCACCGGCGGCACCGTCAACGACGTGCTGATCGCGGTCGTCGCCGGCGCCCTGCGCCGCTGGCTGGACGAGCGCGGCGACGGCAGCGAGGGCGTCGCGCCGCGGGCGCTCATCCCCGTCTCCAAGCGCCGCCCGCGCACCGCCCACCCCCAGGGCAACCGGCTCTCCGGATACCTGATGCGGCTGCCGGTCGACGACCCCGACCCGCTCTCCCGCCTCGGTACGGTCCGCACCGCCATGGACCGCAACAAGGACGCCGGCCCCGGCCGCGGCGCCGGAGCCGTCGCGCTGCTCGCCGACCACGTGCCGGCGCTCGGCCACCGGCTCGGCGGGCCGCTGGTGTCGGGGGCCGCCCGGCTCTGGTTCGACATCCTGGTCACCAGCGTGCCCCTGCCCAGCCTCGGGCTGCGGCTGGGCGGACACCCGCTCACCGAGGTCTATCCACTGGCGCCGCTGGCCCGCGGTCACTCCCTGGCAGTGGCCGTCTCGACGTACCGCGGGCAGGTGCACTTCGGCCTGGTCGCCGACGGGAAGGCGGTGCCGGACCTCGACCGGTTCGCGCTCGCGGTGACCGAAGAGGTGGAGACCTTGCTCACGGCCTGCCGTCCCTGACCCCGTCGGGTTTGGATCCGCGCCGCGCGCTGAATAAAATCCGCTGTTCGACAGCGGTCGCCTCCCGGAGCGCCGCGACGGTGACCAGGGAACGGCAACGGCGATGACGGTGACACAGGACGGCTCGGCGACCACGGACGAGGTGGCCGCCTCCGCGTACGGCCCGGGCATCGACCCCGAACGGCTCGCCGTCTGCCTCGACGTGCTCAGGGAACTCGACGAGCTGGACGTCGACCACCCCGACGCGATCACGGTCCGCCGGGCCACCTCGCACATCTACCGCATGGTCAAGCAGCGCCGCCGCCAGGAGCGCCGCGCCGCCAAGACCGCCCACGACAAGGCGGTCACCGAGGCCACCGCCACCGGCTCCGCCGAGCGCATCGACGACGAGACCGAAGGCCTGCTGCCCTCCTCCCGCACCGAGGAGGGCACGATCGCCGGGATACTCCAGCGCCCCCGCTCCTGCTACATCTGCAAGCAGCGCTACGTCGAGGTCGACTACTTCTACCACCAGCTCTGCCAGGACTGCGCCGCCGAGAACCGGGCCCGCCGCGACGCCCGCGCCGACCTGACCGGCAAGCGCGCGCTGCTCACCGGCGGCCGCGCCAAGATCGGCATGTACATCGCGCTCAGGCTGCTGCGTGACGGCGCGCACACCACGATCACCACCCGGTTCCCCAAGGACGCCATCCGCCGCTTCAAGGCGATGGACGACTCCGCCGACTGGATGCACCGCCTGGAGGTCGTCGGCATCGACCTGCGCGACCCCGCCCAGGCCGTCGCCCTCGCCGAGCAGGTCGCCGAGCAGGGCCCGCTCGACATCCTGATCAACAACGCCACTCAGACGGTGCGGCGCCTCCCGTCCGCGTACGCGGCGCTGGTCGAGGGCGAGAGCGCCCCGCTGCCCGCCGGTGAACTCCCCGCCCACCACGTCATCGGCGCCTTCAACTCCGGCGCGGTGGACGGCCTGGCGGCGCTGCCGCTGGGCGCCTCGGGCCTCGACGCGCAGAAGGTGGCCGACCTCGCCCTGGTCGCCGGCAACGCCAGCGTCGTCCGGCACCGCGAGGGCACCGCCATCGACGCGGGCGGCCTGGTCCCCGACGTCGTCGACTCCAACACCTGGGTCCAGACCATCGAGCAGATCTCGCCGGTGGAGCTGCTGGAGACCCAGCTGTGCAACTACACGTCGCCGTTCATCCTCATCAGCGCGCTGCGCGCGTCCATGGCCGAGGCCGCGCGCAGGGCGTCGTCGGGACGCGCCTACGTCGTCAACGTCTCGGCGATGGAGGGCGTGTTCGCGCGCGGCTACAAGGGTGCCGGTCACCCGAACACCAACGCCGCCAAGGCGGCCATGAACATGGTGACGCGGACCAGCGCCCAGGAGATGTTCGACACCGACCGGATCCTGATGACCTCCGTCGACACCGGCTGGATCACCGACGAGCGTCCGCACTACGACAAGCTGCGCCTGGCCGAGGCCGGCTTCCACGCCCCGCTCGACCTGATCGACGGCGCCGCCCGCGTCTACGACCCCGTCGTACGGGGCGAGGCGGGCGAGGATCTGTACGGCGTCTTCCTCAAGGACTACGCGCCCGGCAAGTGGTGACGGGACCTCAGTCCACGACACCCAGCCGCGCGTTCCGTGCCGCCGTCAGCTCCAGTACCGTACGCCAGTCCTCCAGTACCCCGGCGTCGAAGTCGGCGGTGCGGGCCTCGTCGTCCGCCTGACGCAGACTGACCAGGTCGTCGTCGTGGGTCCGGGCGCCGGAGCGGGCCCGGCGGGCCACCAGGCGGGCGACGCGCGCGCCGAGCAGCGGCCGCACCGCGTCGGCGGTCCGGGCCGGGGCGTCGCCCGGCCACAGCAGCCGGCCCACGGGCGACACCAGTCCGGCGACTTGGAGTTCCTTGTCGGCCGGGTGGCGCCGGCGCAGCAGCGCGGCCGTCCGCAGCGCGTGCCCGTGCGGATCGGCGGGCCCACCGCCGGGGCCGGCGGCGGGCCGCTCGGCCCGGCAGGCGTACAGCAGGTCCATCAGCTCCTCGACGCTGCGCAGTTCCATGCCTCGGTCCTCCCACGAGACAGCCGTTGCCGACGGGCAGCAGACCATGGCGAGCTTGCGACGCAGCCAACGGCAACTTAACTGCCGTCCCGCCGCCCGCCGGGATTCGAAGGTGTCGGCGCCTGTGTAGGCCGAACGGGTGAGTTGCGCGGCGGTGCGGAGCCGGATGAATCGGGGCAGAATTGGGCCAACTGCGCACGGACCGAAGGGCAATGGTTCTCCCATGTTTCGAGCCCCATAGAGCGCGCCCCCGCTCATTTGGTTAATCTGGAGCGGACGGGCGGCGGCACAGGGCACTACCCACACCCGGGGTCCGTCATGGGCAGGCCGGTCCACAACGGCCTGCTTCCGCACGAGGTACCGGCGCCACCGCGTCCGAACCGCATTCGACTCACACCCGAGCGGGCGCCGGGCGCCGGACAGGAGACTGGCGCCGACAGCCCCCGAGGGTGACCCGACACATAAGGAGTGCGCGGTGACACCGGAAACGACGACGAAGCCAGAACAACGCACCGAGGAACGCAGCGGGCGCGCACGCCGCCGCCCGGGCGAGATCGGCAGCCTCGACGTGTGGGCGCGTTCCGCCCCCATCCGCCTCGCGGGCTACGAGGACGACCTCGCCGAGCCGCACATCCTGCCCAGCGTGGACTGACCCGCCCGCCACCCACCGAAGTCGCCGGACGCATGGGCGTGCCAGACTCACGCCCATGCTGATCAGGGAAGCCACCGCCGGCGACTGGCCGGACATCTGGCCCTTCTGGCACCGCATCGTCGCCGCCGGCGAGACCTACGCCTGGGACCCGGCCACCTCCGAGGAGGAGGCCCGGGCCCTGTGGATGAACCCCGCCAAACGCGTCTACGCCGCCGAGGACGACACCGGCGCCGTCGTCGGCTCCGCCTACGTCACCCCCAACTACGGCGGCCCCGCCGCCCGCATCGCCAACGCCGGCTTCATGGTCGACCCCGACCGCGCCGGACGCGGCACCGGCCGGGCCCTCGCCGAGTACGTCCTCGAGGCCGCCAGGGCCGACGGATACCGGGGCATGGTCTTCAACGCCGTCGTCGAGACCAACCCCGCCGTACGGCTGTGGACCTCGCTCGGCTTCACGATCCTCGGCACGGTCCCGGACGCCTTCGACCACCCGCGGCACGGCCGGGTCGGCCTCCACGTCATGCACCGCGCCCTGTAGGCGGCCTCAACCGATCGGCGCCGTCCGCCGCCAGGGCCGCAGCGCCTCGATCCGCTCCGCCAGCTCCAGCAGTGCCGACTCCGAGCCCGGGCGTCCCACCAGCTGTATGGCGCAGGGCGCGCCCGAGTCCAGCGTGCCGAACGGTACCGACATCGCGGGCCAGCCGGTCAGGTTCCACGGCGGTGTGAACGGCGAGTACGCGGAGTTCGCCATCACGTTGCGCAGCCAGCCCCGTTGGTGCCAGGGCCCCGCCAGGGGGGAGCGGCGGGCCAGCGCCGGGGTGAGCAGGACGTCGTAATCGGCGAAGAACGGCTCAAGGCGTCCGCGCAGCCGCTCGCGGTCCCCGCCGTCCGCCACCCGGCCGACGAAGCGCCGCCCGAGCGCCGCGTGCACCCGCGTGCGCCTGGTCAGCAGCCGCCGGTCCAGGCCCCGCGCGTCCACCGACGCGACGGCCGTCCAGTGGGTCAGGGCGGTCACGCCCAGCGACGCCGGGTAGGGCGGGTCCGCGCGCCGCACCTGGTGCCCCGCCTTCATGAGGGTCCCGGCCGCCTCGCGCACCGCCCGCGCGTACGGCCGGGAGACGGGGATGCCGGCCAGCGGGCTGCGCAGCGAGACGGCGACGCGCAGGGTGCCGGAGTCCTCGCGGTCCGGGAGCGCCCCGCCCGCGAGGACGGCGAGCATCAGGCGGGCGTCCGCGACCGTCGTGGCCAGCGGCCCGTTCTCGGCCATGCCGAACCAGTCGTCCTCGCCGATGCGGGCCGGCAAGACGCCGTGACCCGGCTTGAGGGTGACCAGACCGCAGCTGGCCGCGGGGATGCGCAGCGAGCCCATGCCGTCGTTGCCCAGCGCGAGCGGCACCATCCCGGCGGCCACCGCGGCCGCACTGCCGCCCGACGAACCGCCCGCCGAGCGGGCCGGGTCCCAGGGGTTGCGCGAGGTGCCCAGCACCCCCTCCGTGGTGCCGAACACGCACAGTTCCGGCACGTTCGTCAGCCCCACCACCACCGCCCCCGCGGCCCGCAGCCGGGCCACGGTGACGTGGTCGGCGTCGGCGGGCGTGTGCGGCGTGGCGGCCGAGCCGACGCGCGTGGACTCCCCGCGCACCGCGAGACTGTCCTTGACCGCCACCGGCACGCCGGCCAGCGGCAGTTCGCCCAGATCACCCCGGGCGCCCACCTCCTCGGCCTCCGCGAGCGCCGCCTCGGCCCGCACTGCGCGGAAGGCGCCGACGCGGCCGTCCAGTCGCTCGATACGGGACAGGTGCCCGGCCACCACCTCGCGGGGCGTGGCCCGCTTCTCCCGTACGGCGGCGGCGATCTCGACGGCGGTTCGGCCGGTCCAGTCGGTCACGGAGGATCCCAGGGGTGCGGTGACAACATGCGGATGCGGGCTGACTCGCGCACTCTGCTGTTACTGGTGAGTACGCAGGACATCACTCTGCCCGTCCGAGGCGTGCGTGTCGAGAGCGCGGACCGGCCCGGACGCATTCACACTGGCCGGGCCGGCCCCGTACTGTCCCGCTCGATCAGCCGCGGCACCGGCACCCGTACCGTCCGGGCCGGGCCGCCGTCGAGCAGGGCGGTCAGCTCCGTGGCCGCCGTGCGGCCGAACGCCACGCTGTCCCGGGACAGGGCGGACAGCCACGGCTTGACCATGCGGCACAGCGCCGAGTCCTCCCAGGCCACCACGGACACGTCCGCCGGTACCGAGAAGCCGAGTTCGGCCGCCGCGGCGACCCCGGCGACGGCCATCACGTCGTTGTCGTAGACGAGGGCGGTCGGGGGAGCGGATGCCTCCAGCACGCGGCGGGTGACGGCCGCGCCCTCGGCGTCCGAGTAGTCGGTGGTCACCGACTCGACCTCGCCGAGACCGCGCCGTGCGGCCTCCGCGCGCAGGGCGCGGATGCGGCGCTCGGTGTGGGCGAGGTCCGGCAGCCCTGCGATGTGCACGATCCGCCGGTGCCCGAGCGCGTGCAGCCCGTCCACCAGCGCGGCCATCGCACCCGCGTCGTCCGCCCACACCGTCGACAGTCCCGGATGGCGCTCGTCCGGCGTCCCGCCGATCACCACGCCGGGCAGCCCGAGTTCGTCGAGCAGGTCCGGACGCGGATCGTCCGTGCGCGGGTCCACCACGAGGACGCCGTCCACCCGGTGTTCGGCCCACCAGCGCCGGTAGACCGCGCACTCGTCCTCGACGTCCCGCGCCACCTGGAACAGCAGCCCCAGATGCCGCCCGGCCAGCACCTCCTGGATGCCCGAGACCAGTTGCAGGAAGAAGGAGTCGACGCCCAGGGTGTGCGCGGGCCGCGCCAGCACGAAGCCGACCGTCGCCGCGCCCTCCCCGGACAGTGCGCGCGCCGCCGTACTGGGCCGCCAGCCGAGCTGCTCGGCCACCCGGCGCACCCGGTCGCGGGTGATGTCGGAGACCCCCGGCCGGTCGTTCAGCGCGAACGACACCGCGCTCTCGGAGACCCCGGCCCGCCGAGCGATGTCCTTCATCGTCGGCCGGCGCGCGGCGGGCCGCTTGGCCGGCATGCGCGCGCTCCTTTCCTAGGTGAGAGCGGTAAGAGCTAAAGCGCTTGAGTGCAAGATCCTAAAGCGCATTAGTAGTTCCTGGCAAGCATCCAGTCACACCGCTCTGACCTGGACTAATGCTGTGCGATCTGCTTTAGTTGGCCGGAATCCATTGACTTTCCACGGAAACGCCGTGCATGGTCGCTGGCATCCCACCGCCGACGTCCTTCAGGGAGACGTGTCACCGTGCCCACCTCGCGCAGAACATTCGCCGCCGCAGCCGTCGCCGCCCTCGTCCTGCCGCTCAGCGCCTGCGGCTCCGGGGACGACGGCGGCGGCTCGACCGACGCCTCGGGCAAGGTCGAGGGCGACATCACCTTCCAGACCTGGAACCTGCGGGCCAACTTCAAGGACTACTTCGAGGGCCTGATCGCCGACTTCGAGAAGACGTACCCCGGCACCCACGTCAAGTGGGTCGACCAGCCCGGCGAGGGCTACGCCGACAAGATCAGCGCCGACGCCGCCGGCGGCACCCTGCCCGACGTCGTCAACGTCTCCCCGGACCTCGTCGCCCCGCTCGCCAAGGCCGGCCTCGCCCTCGACCTGGACAAGGCCGCCGGCCAGTACGAGAAGGAGTACCTGGAAGGGGCCTGGGCCAGTCACCGGATACCGGGCATGGAAGGCACGTACGCCTTCCCCTGGTACCTCAACACCGGCCCGCTCTTCTACAACAAGTCGCTCTTCGAGAAGGCCGGCCTCGACCCCGAGCAGCCGCCGAGGACGTACGACGAGGTCTTCGACGCCGCCCTGAAGATCGCCGACAAGACCGACGGCGAGGTCGCCACCCTCGCCAACGTGCCCACCATCGAGGACTTCGGCCGCTACGGCGCGTCGCTCATGAACAAGGAGGGCACCGCCTTCGCGTTCAACGACGCCAAGGGCGTCGAACTCCTCACCCGCTACAAGGAGCTGTACGACGCCAAGGCGCTGGACCCGCAGGCGCTGACCGCCACCCCCGAGTCGACCGGGAAGAAGTTCCTCACCGGCGCCGTCGCCATGAACCCGGGCAGCGCGCTCGACCTCGCCAACTTCAAGAAGCAGGCGCCGAGCCTGTACGAGAACATCGGCATCACCGACCAGATCACCAGCACGGGCCACGTCAACATGTACGTGATGGGCCTGATGGTGAACGCGCAGAGCCAGCGCAAGCCCGCCGCGGTCGCCTTCGCGCACTACGTCACCGACGCGGAGCACCAGATGTCCTTCGCCAAGAAGGTCGCCATCTTCCCGAGCACCGCCGGCTCGCTGGACGACCCGTA
The DNA here is from genome assembly GCF_040686295.1 of Streptomyces sp. NPDC085944. NCBI lineage: Bacteria > Bacillati > Actinomycetota > Actinomycetes > Kitasatosporales > Streptomycetaceae > Streptomyces > Streptomyces sp. NPDC085944. Next base: position 22,304 of record NZ_JBFBJX010000014.1, read on the forward strand.
CTTCACCAAGGAGGACGGCACCGACGAGACCCGCGTCCGGGTCGCCTCCGCCAAGTCGCTGAAGACGGCCGTCAACTACACGCCCGTGCTGTTCAGCGAGCAGATGAAGACCGAGCTGCGCAACGAGGTCGCCAAGGCGCTCCAGGGCAAGCAGAGCCCGAAGGAAGCCCTCGACAACGCTGTCAAGGCGTGCGACCGGCTCCTCCGGCAGCAGGGCTGAGACGTCATGGCGAGTCCCACCCTCACCACCGGCGCCCCGGGCGCCCGCAAGAGCGGCGGCGCCCGACGCGTGCGGCGGCAACTGCCCGCCAGCCCCTGGCTCTTCGCCGCGCCCGGTCTGCTGATCACCGGCGCGTTCATCCTGTACCCGTTCGTCTCCACGCTGGTCAACTCCCTCACCGACCGCCGCACGCTGGTCCCCGGTGAGTTCGTGGGCCTCGCCAACTTCCGCGAGCTGCTCCACGACGACATGTTCTGGATCGGCCTGCGCAACAGCTCCCTGTACGTCCTCGGGGTCGTCCCCGCGCTCGTCCTGCTGCCGCTGCTGCTCGCCCTGCTGGTGCAGAAGAACATCCCCGGCATCACCTTCTTCCGCTCGGCCTTCTACACCCCGGTGGTCGCCTCGATCGTCGTCGTCGGGCTGATCTGGGTCTGGCTCCTGGACGAGCGGGGCCTGGTCAACTCCCTGCTGGAGACGCTCGGCGCGAGTCCGGTCGGCTTCCTCAGCGACCAGTGGCTGATCCTGCTCAGCGCGATGGGCGTCACGGTCTGGAAGGGCCTCGGCTACTACATGATCATCTACCTGGCGGCGCTGGCCAACGTGCCGCGCGAGCTGCACGAGGCGGCCGCCGTGGACGGCGCGGGCGCGGTCCGCCGCTTTTTCACCGTCACGGTGCCCGCCGTCCGCTCCACGATGGTGCTGGTCGCCGCCCTCTCCTCGGTCGCCGCCTTCAAGGTGTTCTCCGAGGTCTACCTGATGGCGGGCCCCAACGGCGGCCCGGCCGGCGAGGACACCACCCTCGTGATGCTGGTCCAGCGCACCGGCACGGGTCTGACCGGCCGGGTCGGCTACGCCTCCGCGATCTCCGTCGTCGTCTTCGCCGTCACCGTCGTCCTGATGCTGCTCGTCCTGCGGGCCGACCGGAAGGAGGAGTCGTGAGTCTCGCCGAGCGGACCCGGCCCGCCGAGAAGCCGAGGAAGAGCGCCCGGGTGCGCGAACGCCAGCCCCGGATCACCGACGAGCACGGCCGCCGCATCCGCGGGTGGGAACTGGTCCTGCGCTACCTGCTGCTGCTCGGCGTCCTGGCCCTGACCATCGGCCCGTTCCTGTGGCAGCTGTCGACCTCGCTCAAGGGCCCCACCGAGGACATCTTCAGCGCTCCGCCGAAGTTCCTGCCCGGCGACCCCACCCTGCACAACTACGAGCGGGTCGCCGACACCATCCCGGTGTGGGACTACGCCCTGAACTCGCTGAAGGTCGCCGCCGCCAACGTCGTCACCAACTGCGTCGGCGCCGCCCTCGCCGGCTACGCCCTGGCCCGGCTGCGCTACCGCGGCCGGCGCGTCGCCACCCTGGTGTTCATCCTGGCCATGCTCGTGCCCGTGGAGGGCATCATCATCGCCCAGTTCACCACCATGCGGGAGCTGGGCCTCAACAACACCCTCGTCGGCGTCCTGCTGCCCGGCTGCGTGAGCGCCCTCAACGTGCTCCTCATGCGCAACGCCTTCCTCAACCTCCCCTACGAGATCGAGGAGGCCGCCTTCGTCGACGGCGCCAACGTCTGGCAGCGGTTCCACCGGATCGCGCTGCCCGCGGTGAGGGGCACCCTCGCCGTCGTCGCGATCTTCGCCTTCATGGGCGCCTGGGACGACTTCCTGTGGCCCCTGATCGTGCTGAGCGATCCCTCCAGGTTCACGCTGACCATCGGCCTCAACTACCTGCACGGCACCTTCGCCAACGACGAACGCCTCGTCGCCGCGGGCACGATCATCGCCGTGGCGCCGCTCATCGTCCTCTTCGCCTGCCTCCAGCGGTACTTCTTCCGCGGCGTGGGCGAGGGAGCCGTCAAGGGCTGACCGTCGTCCGCCGCCCAGGGCCCGTACTACCCCGTACCAAGGACACCGCATGCCTTCTGCCGTGCGCTTCGGCGTCAACTACACCCCGAGCGAGGGATGGTTCCACCACTGGCTCGACTTCGACCTCGACTCCGTCCGCGCCGACCTGGACTCCATCGCCGCACTGGACGTCGACCACGTGCGCGTCTTCCCGCTCTGGCCCTACTTCCAGCCCAACCGCTCACTGATCCGCGAACGCGCGGTCGAGCACCTCGTCGCCCTGGTCGACGCGGCCGGCGAACGCGGCCTCGACGTCAACGTGGACGGCCTCCAGGGCCACCTGAGCAGCTTCGACTTCGTGCCGGCCTGGACCCGCACCTGGCACCGCCGCAACCTCTTCACCGACCCCGACGTCATCGACGGCCAGGCCACCTACCTGCGCACCCTCGCCGCCGCCCTGGCCGGCCGGTCCAACTTCCTCGGCATGACCCTCGGCAACGAGGTCAACCAGTTCTCCGCCGGGCCCCACCCCGACCCGGACCGCGCCACCGGCGACCAGATCGACGCCTGGCTGGAGCGGATGCTGGCCGCCTGCGAGGAGGGCGCCCCGGGCCGGATGCACCTGCACGCCGAGTACGACGCCACCTGGTACCAGGACGACCAGCCCTTCACCCCGGCCCAGGCCGCCCGGCGGGGCGCCGTCACGGCCGTGCACTCCTGGGTCTTCAACGGCACCGCTCAGCGCCACGGCCGCACCTCCGTGCCCAGCGAGCACCACGCGGCGTACCTGATCGAGCTGTGCAAGGCCTGGGCCGACGACCCGCACCGCCCCGTCTGGCTCCAGGAGGTCGGCGCCCCCGCGCCCCTCGTCCCCGCCGAGTACGCCGCCGCCTTCACCGAGGCGACCGTCGAGAACGCCCTCGACTGCCCCGGACTGTGGGGCGTCACCTGGTGGTGCTCCCACGACGTGTCCCGGGAACTGGCCGACTTCCCCGAGCTGGAGTACGGCCTGGGCCTCCTCACCAACGACCGCCGCCCCAAGGACACGGCACGCGTCCTGGCGAGCGCGGCGCGCGCGGCCCGGGACGGAGCCCGTCCGGCGCCCGCCCCGCGCACCACGGCCCTCGCCGTCCCGGCCGACCCCGCCGCCCGCTCGGCCTGCGCCCCCGGCGGCGCCGTCTTCGACGCCTTCTTCCGGCTGGTCGCCGACGGCGCCCGCCCCACCACCGTCCTCGACACGCACACCGCCGACACCGGACACCTCGCCGCGCGCGGCATCACCGAGGTCGTCACTCCCGGCGACGTACTCGCCGCCCCCGCCCCGGACGATTCGGACCGCGCCCGGCGGGGGAGCTGTACCTGACGTCGCCCCCGTCGTCGTGACCCACCCCGGCAACCACCCGCCCCCGACCCCGGAGCACCCTCATGCATGACGACCGCAACCTGGTCGAAGCCCGCCTCAAGCGCGTCCTCGACGAGCGCATCCGCCCCGCCCTCTACCCCCAGTCCGTGCCGCTGGACGTGGCGGTCTGGAACGCGCCCGGCGAACCCGTGCCCGTGGAGGAGGGACTCGCGGCCGAACCCGAGCCGATCGAGGTCGGCGCCCGCTGGGGCGCGCCCTGGGGCACCAGCTGGTTCCGCGTCACCGGCACCGTGCCGACGCAGTGGGCCGGGAAGACCGTCGAGGCCGTCCTCGACCTCGGCTTCGACGAGAACATGCCCGGCTTCCAGTGCGAGGGACTGGTCTACCGCCCCGACGGCACCCCGGTGAAGGGCCTCAACCCGCGCAACCAGTGGGTGCGGATCGGCGCCCCCGTCGAGGGCGGCGAGGAGGTCCGCCTGCACGTCGAGGCGGCCTCCAACCCCGTCATCCTCGACTACCACCCCTTCGTGCCCACGCGGCTCGGCGACAAGGACACCGCCGGCAGCGAACCGCAGTACACCCTCGCCCGGATGGACCTCGCCGTCCTCGACGAGACGGTGTGGAACCTGGTCCTCGACCTGGAGGTGCTCGGCGAGCTGATGGCCGAGCTGCCCGTGGAGTCGCCGCGCCGCTGGGAGATCCTGCGCGCCGTCGACCGGGCCCTGGACGCCGTCGACCTCCAGGACGTGGGCGGCACGGCCGAGGAGGCCCGTTCCCGCCTCACCGAGGTGCTGTCCGCACCCGCCGTGCCCTCCGCGCACCGCATCAGCGCCGTCGGCCACGCGCACATCGACTCGGCGTGGCTGTGGCCGCTGCGCGAGACCGTGCGCAAGGTGGCCCGCACCACCTCCAACATGACCGCCCTCCTGGAGGACGAGCCGGACTTCGTCTTCGCGATGTCCCAGGCCCAGCAGTGGGCGTGGGTGCGCGACCACCGGCCCGAGGTGTGGGCGCGGGTCAAGAAGGCCGTCGCGGACGGGCGGTTCGTGCCGGCCGGCGGCATGTGGGTGGAGTCGGACACCAACATGCCCGGCTCCGAGGCGATGGCCCGCCAGTTCGTGCACGGCAAACGGTTCTTCCTCGACGAGTTCGGCGTCGAGAACGACGAGGCATGGCTGCCGGACACCTTCGGTTTCGCCGCCGGACTCCCGCAGATCATCAAGGCGGCCGGCGCCAAGTACCTCCTGACCCAGAAGATCTCCTGGTCCCAGACGAACAAGTTCCCGCACCACACCTTCCGCTGGGAGGGCATCGACGGGACCCGGATCTTCACCCACTTCCCGCCCGTCGACACCTACAACTGCTCGATGAAGGGCAGCGAGATCGCCCACGCGGCGAAGAACTTCAAGGACAAGGGCGTCGCGCGCCACTCGCTGGCCCCCACCGGCTGGGGCGACGGAGGCGGCGGCACCACCCGGGAGATGGTCGCCAAGGCGGCTCGGCTGCGCAACCTCGAAGGCTCGGCGACGGTCGAGTGGGAGACCCCGCACGCCTTCTTCGAGAAGGCCGAGGCCGAGAACCCCGAGCCGCCGGTCTGGGTGGGCGAGCTGTACCTCGAACTGCACCGCGCCACCCTCACCAGCCAGGCCAGGACCAAACAGGGCAACCGCCGCAGCGAGCACCTGCTGCGCGAGGCCGAACTGTGGGCGGCCACGGCCGCCGTGCGCGCCGGGTTCCCCTACCCGTACGACGACCTGGACCGCATCTGGAAGACGGTCCTGCTGCACCAGTTCCACGACATCCTGCCCGGCTCCTCCATCGCCTGGGTGCACCGCGAGGCCCGCGCCACCTACGACCGCGTCGCCGCCGAGCTGGACGCGATCATCGACGCCGCCCAGCGCGCCCTGGCCGGCCAGGGCGACACCCCGCTGGTCTTCAACTCCGCCCCGCACGCACGGGCCGGGGTCCCGGCGGGCGCCGCCGCGTCCCCCGCGGCCGAGGGACACACCGACCTCGCATCCCGCCCCGGCGGCGGCCACGTCCTGGACAACGGCCTGCTGCGCGTCGAGATCGACGGGCGAGGACTGATCGTTTCCGCCTACGACATCACCGCCGACCGCGAGACCATCGCGCCCGGCGGCGCGGGCAACCTGCTCCAGCTCCACCCCGACTTCCCGAACATGTGGGACGCCTGGGACGTGGACGAGTTCTACCGCCACACGGTCACCGACCTCACCGACGCCGACGAGGTCGCCCCCGGCGACGACGGCGCCTCGGTGCGGATCGTCCGCTCCTTCGGCTCCTCCCGCGTCACCCAGGTGCTGACGCTGGCACCGGGGGAGCGGCTTCTTGAGGTGGACACCGAGGTCGACTGGCACGAGACGGAGAAGTTCCTCAAGCTCGCCTTCCCGCTCGACGTGCACGCCGAACGGTACGCGTCGGAGACCCAGTTCGGGCACTTCCACCGGCCCACCCACACCAACACCAGCTGGGAGGCGGCCAAGTTCGAGGCCTGCAACCACCGGTTCGTGCACCTGGAGGAGCCCGGCTGGGGCGTCGCCGTCGTCAACGACTCGACGTACGGCCACGACGTCACCCGCACCGTCCGCACCGACGGCGACGCCGGTACGACCACCACCGTGCGGGTCTCCCTCCTGCGTGCCCCCCGCTTCCCCGACCCGGAGACCGACCAGGGCGTGCACCGGTTCCGGCACGCGCTGGTGCCCGGCGCGGGCATCGGCGACGCGGTCCGCGAGGGCTGGCGGATCAACGTGCCCGAGCGGCACCTCACGGGCGGCGCCGGGGAGGTCGCGCCACTGGTCACGGTCGACCGGGACGCGGTCGTCGTCACCGCCGTCAAGCTCGCCGACGACGGCAGCGGCGACGTCGTGGTCCGCTTCCACGAGGCCCACGGCGGCCGGACCCGCGCCACGCTCACCACCGGCTTCGGGGCCACCGACGTGCAGGTGACCGACCTGCTGGAGCGCCCGCTGGCGGACGCGGAGGCCCCCCGCCTCGACGGCGGCCGGATCGCCGTACGGCTGCGTCCGTTCCAGCTGATGACCCTGCGGCTGAAGCGCGCGTAGCGCCGTCGCCCGTGCGGGCCCGGCCCACCCGGAAGCGGTGGGCCGGGCCCGCACGGTCAGGGCCGGTCCGGCACTCCGGTCAGCCGGGTCGGCGGCAGGTACTCCCGCACATACGTCCGCTCCCAGCACGCGCCCGTCTCCCGCAGCTCCCGCCAGGTCGTGTACCGGTACCGGAACAGCCGCGCGCGCACGAAGCGCGGCGGCGCGTCGGGCGGGAAGGGGGAACTGCGCAGCAGCCTCAGCGTCGCCCGGTCGTTCTCCAGCAGCCGCTCCACAAGGGTGCCGAACCACGATCCGGCGTAGGAGGGCGACAGTGCCGCGAACCACATCAGCCAGTCCAGGCGCAGATGGTACGGAGCGAACTGGCGCGGCCAGCGGCGCGGATCACCGGGTTTGCCCTTGAACCCGTACTCCCGCCAGTCCCCGTCCTTCCTGGCCACCTCGTCGGCGGTGCCCTCGATCACCACCTCGTAGCGGACCCGGCTGACGGAGCCGAAGGCGCCGTAGGTGTTGACCAGGTGGAGTGAGTCGAAGGAGCGGTTCATCACCTGACGGCGGGAGATCATGTTGCGCACCGGCCGGTGGCTCAGGAACACCAGCAGCGCCGCCACCGCCAGGACCACCACCTCGTACCAGAGCGGCGCGGCGGCCGTGGCCGGCGGATCGGCCGGGAAGCGCACCACCGACAGGGCCAGCACGATCGTGATCCAGTTGAGCCAGGAGAAGTTGCCCGAGAGCACCAGCCACAGCTGGGTCGCGACCAGCAGCGCCGCGGCGGCCGTCGACACGGGGTGCGGGGCGAACAGCAGGAAGGGCACCACCAGCTGGGTGACGTGGTTCGCGGCGACCTCGACGCGGTGCAGCGGCCCGGGGAGGTGGTGGAAGAACCAGCTCAGCGGGCCCGGCATCGGCTGCGTCTCGTGGTGATGGTCCAGGCAGGTCAGTTTCCGCCAGCACTCGTCGCCGCGCATCTTGATCAGCCCCGCCCCGAACTCCACCCGGAACAGCAGCCAGCGCAGCAGGAACAGCACCACGACCGGTGGGGCCACCTCCTCGTTGCCCAGGAACACGGCGACGAAGCCGGTCTCCAGCAGCAGCGACTCCCAGCCGAACGAGTACCAGGTCTGTCCGACGTTCACGATCGAGAGGTACAGCGCCCACGGCACCAGCCACAGCACCATCGCGCCCCACAGGGGCAACAGCGAGTCGAGACCCGCCACCAGCGCCGCCGACACCGCACAGCCCGCCCAGGCACAGCCCGCGAAGAACCGGTCCGAGTAGCGCCACTGGAACAGACTCGGCGCCCGCCCGAAGGGCACCCGCTCGACGAAGCGGGGGACGGGTGTCAGACCGCGCTCGCCGAGCAGCGCCCGGAACTGCAGGGCGGCCGTCAGGAACGCGACCAGGTACACGACGGCCAGGGCCCGCTGGAAGGCCAGCCGGGCGAGCCAGTAATCGGGTGCGGTGAACCACTCCACGGCCGGGCTCCTCTCGTACCCGCTCCGTGTACCCGTCCCGACGACCCGTTCCTCCCCCTGCTCTGTCCGGCGGACCAGGACTCGAAGAATCCGACAAATGCTGGCATGGTGGGGTCCATGTCTGATCGGGGAGCGAGCGCCCCGTCACTCCCGGACGACTGGCCCGCCCACCCGGACCCGATCCTGGCGCTCAACCGCATGGGCAGCTTCGACTGGGACCTGGACGCCGGACTGTTCCACATGGACGCCCAGGCCCACGAGGTGTTCGACCTGCGCCCGGAGGAGTACGACGGGCGCCCCGAGTCGCTGGCGCTGCGCGTGCCCACGGCGGAGAGCCGCCGGATAGACACCATCGTCGCCCGGGCCATGAAGGACGGCAGCGAGAACTACGGCACCTACTTCCGGCTGCGCCGCCGCGACGGCACGCTGCGCTGGACCCACACCCAGGGCTACATCCGACGGGACGAGACCGGCCGTCCCCGCCGGATCATCGGCATCGTGCGCGACGCCACCCAGGAGATGGCCGACATCGCGGCCAACCGGGAGCAGGCCGCGCTGGACGAGGCCCGCCGGCGGCTCACCAACGTCGTGCAGCTCGCCACGGCCGCGCTCGCGCACGCCCGCACCGTCGACGACGTCATCGAGGTGCTGCGCGACACCCACGGCCTCACCCGGCTGGGCGCCACCAGCCTGGTGATGGGCCTGGTCGAGGCCGGCCGCATCCGGCTGGTCGCGGACGGCCCCGACAACAGCTTCGTTCCCGGCACCCGGGTCACCCGGATCGACGAGCCGTATCCGATGAGCGAGGCCGTACGAACGCTCAGCCCCCGCTTCATCGAGTCGCCGGAGGAGTTCGCCGAGCGCTACCCGGGGCTGTGGAAGGACATCACCCACCTGCACATCACCGCGGCCGCCTACCTCCCGCTGATCGCCCAGGCCCAGCCGATCGGCGCCATCGGGCTGCTCTACAGCGACCGGCAGGGCTTCTCTGCGGAGGACCGCAACGTCCTCGTCGCGCTCGGCAGCGGCATCGCGCAGAGCCTGCAGCGGGCCATGCTCTACGAGCAGGAGATGGACCTCGCCGAAGGCCTCCAGCAGGCCATGCTGCCGCGCACCATCCCCAGCGTGCCCGGCTGCGACGTCGCCGTCCGCTACCGCGCCGCCTCCATCGGCGGCACCCTCGGCCGGGACATCGGCGGCGACTGGTACGACGTGATCCCGCTGCCCGGCGGCCGCGTCGGCGCCGTCATCGGCGACGTCCAGGGCCACGACACGCACGCCGCCGCCGTCATGGGCCAGCTGCGCATCGTGCTGCGCGCCTACGCCGCCGAGGGCCATCCGCCGGCCACCGTCATGGCGCGGGCCTCGGTCTTCCTGCACGAACTGGACACCGACCGCTTCGCGACCTGCCTGTACGCCGAGGCCGACCTGGGCACCGGCGTGGTCCAAGTGGTCCGCGCCGGACACATCGACCCCCTGCTGCGCTTCGGCGACGGCACCTGCCGCCTCGTCCGCGTCGAGGGCGGGCTGCCGCTCGGCCTGTCCGCCGAGTTCGGGCGCCTCGCCTACCCGGTCGCCACCCTGGAGCTGGACCCGGGCAACACCCTGCTGCTGTGCACCGACGGCCTGGTCGAGCAGCCGGGCGCCGACCTCGACGAGGGGATGGAGGTCCTCACGGCGCTGATCGGATCCGGACCCCAGGACGTGCGGGACCTGGCCGACCGGCTCATCGACGTGGCCGACGAGCGCCGCGGCGACGACGACGTCGCGCTGCTCCTGCTGCGCCGCCACGGCGCGGGCGCCCCCAAGACCTTCGGCCGGGTCCAGCAGCACGTCTCGCCGGGCGACCCGGAGGGCCTCACCCAGGCCCGGCACATGATCCGCGCCGCAGTCCGCTCCTGGGGCGCCAAGGGCCACAGCGACGAGATCGAACTGGTCGCCGACGAGCTGATGACCAACGCCCTCATGCACACCGAGGGGTCCGCGATCGTCACCCTGCGGCTGCTGACCGGGACCGACCGGCGACTGCGGGTCGAGGTCGAGGACTCCTCCAGCGCCCTGCCGCGCCGCCGCGAGGCCGGGGACGACGGGGTCTCCGGGCGGGGACTGCTCCTGGTCGACACGCTCGCCGACGGATGGGGCGTGGAAGCGCGCGGCGGCGGCAAGGTCGTGTGGGCGGAGTTCGTGGTGGCGCACGCCGCGGGCTGACCCCGCTGGCACCACCGGCGTCCGGTGGCACTCTTGACGTATGCCAGAACTGCCCGAGGTCGAGGCGCTCCGCGGCTTCCTGACCGAGCACCTCACCGGCCGCGAGATCGTCCGGGTCCTGCCCGTGGCGATCAGCGTCCTCAAGACGTACGACCCCCCGCCCACGGCGCTGGAGGGCCACCGGGTGGCGGGCGTGCACCGGTACGGCAAGTTCCTCGACGTCGAGACCGAGGGCGGCCCGCGTCTGGTGACCCATCTGGCCCGGGCCGGCTGGCTGCACTGGAAGGACAGCCTCCCCAGTGGCATGCCGAGGCCCGGCAAGGGCCCGCTCGCGCTGCGGGTCGCCCTGGAGACCGGCGCCGGCTTCGACCTCACGGAGGCGGGCACGCAGAAGCGGCTCGCGGTGTACGTCGTGGCCGACCCGCAGGAGGTGCCCGGCGTGGCCCGGCTCGGTCCCGACCCGCTCGCCGACGGCTTCGACGAGGCACGCTTCGCCGCCCTCCTCGACGGTGAGCGGCGGCAGCTCAAGGGCGCCCTGCGCGACCAGAGCCTGATCGCGGGCGTGGGCAACGCGTACAGCGACGAGATCCTGCACGCCGCGAAGATGTCCCCGTTCAAACTGGCCGCCTCCCTCACCGACGAGGAGACCGCGCGGCTGTACGCGGCCCTGCGCGACACGCTCACCCAGGCGGTGGAACGCTCCCGGGGCGTCGCCGCCGGACGCCTGAAGGCCGAGAAGAAGAGCGGGCTGCGGGTCCACGGGCGTACGGGTGAACCCTGCCCGGTGTGCGGCGACACCGTCCGCGAGGTCTCCTTCAGCGACTCCTCGCTCCAGTACTGCCCGACCTGCCAGACCGGCGGCAAACCGCTGGCGGACCGCAGGATGTCCCGGCTGCTGAAGTGACCGACCTGAGCGGACCCGGGGGAGCCGGCCAGGGCGGCGGTCATCCGGCGGGCAGGGTCACCAGGTGTTCCCCGTCCGCCGTCCGTACCTCGTAGCGGTCGATCTGGTCCGGATGCAGGGCGGCTCCGCCGCGCACGGTGTGCGGCCGGTCCTCGTCCCCGGGGACCATCCAGCTGGTGACCGTCTGCTCGGACCCGTCGCTGCCGACGGCCACGAGCCGGCACGAGCGCGGTCCCGCCCCGTCCTTGACCTCGAGCCGTACGCCCGTGCCCCAGGCCTCGTCCTCGGCCGTGATCCGCGCCCACACCCCGGTCCGCGCGTCGGTCGCGGTGAGCGGCGCCACCGACTCGTCCTGCTGGGCGTACAGCACGGCACCGGGCCCGGCCACGGCGCACACGACGGCGGCGGCCACGGCGTACAGCACCCGTCGGCGCCCGGCCCGGCGACGGCCGGCCATCTCGGACAGCAGCCGGTCGAGCAGCCGTGGTCCGGGCCTGGTCAACGGGTGCACGAGTCGGGGCGTCGCCTGCCGGTACAGCATCAACTGGCGGGTGGCGGGGCCGAATTCGGTCACCTGGGCCGCGCACCGGGGGCATTCCATGAGGTGGTCCTCGAAGCGGAACGCTTCCGCCTCGTCCAGCACGCCGAGCGCGTAGGCGCCGACGTCACCATGGCTTTCCAGGGACCTCATGCCGAATCCTCGTACCGTTGGGTGCGGGTGGGGTTACTCCTTGCTCCCACCCGTACGCACCCGACCGCCGAATCACTCAAGCCGCGACCGAATCGCAACCAAGGTGTTCGGAGCGGTCCGCGCCGCGGATTGGTCCGTCCCCGGGAAAAGTCGACGGGCCCGCCGGGACGCGGGCGGGACGGCTAGAACAGGTGGATGGCGAGGTGCCCCAGCGGCAGCCCGAGCTGCCAGGCCGGCGTCCACACCTTCGGACCCTCGTCCTCGCCGGTCACCGCCGCACCGCCGGGGACCGCGTTCAGGTCCGGGGCCAGCAACTCGGTGTCCTGGAGCCAGCGCCAGGCCGCCCGGGCCAGGTCCAGGTCCGGCGAGTGGCGTCCGGCGGCGACCGCGTCGGCCGTGACCTCGGCCAGCCGTCCGTGCACCCACTCGTGCCAGGGCTGGTCGTAGGCCGTCAGGGACAGCCAGGTCTCCAGGTGGGTGACGACCCGGATGCCGCTCAGTTCGCCGTCCGTGTCGGACAGGAAGACGGTGAGTGCCAGCGCGTCGCGTCCGGCGCGGAACTCGAAGGACGTCGGCGGCATCAGGTCGCCGGTCCGCAGCAGCTCGTCGGCGATGTACTCGGCGTACAACCACGCCATGGGAACGCTCAGTTCGCCCCCACCGGTGCCGTCCGTGCTCTCTTGGCCTCTGTGCAGCATCCCTTCCTGCCTTCCTCCGGTGCGTGCGCGTCGCCCGACCGGGTCGTGGACCCCCGTCCGGAACACGGATGAGGACAGCCGACTGCCCAACCGGGGGCCTGGGCAAGGCGCTTTACGGAGGCTTGACCAAAGGGCCGGTTTCACCGCAGGTCGGCGGCGTATCCCGGTAGCACCCTGCGCATGGCGCGCAGCGCGTAGTACGCGCGGGACTTCACGGTACCGGGTGGGATGCCGAGGGCTGTCGCGGCTTCCGCCACACTCGCCCCCTGGAAGTACACCAGCACCAGGACTTCACGGTGCTCCGGAGTGAGTGTCTTCACAGCCTCGCGCACGTCGAGGGCCGCGGCGGCCCGTTCGGCATGGTCCGCGCAGACGCGGGCGTTCTCCAGTACGGCGTCGCCGACCTCCGCGGGGCGCGCCTGGCGGGCGCGGCGCGCGTCGATCGCGAGCCGCCGGGCCACGGTGAGCAACCACGGCCGTACGGAGTCGAAGTCGTCGGCGCGCAGGGCCTCGGGATGCTGCCAGGCGCGGACCAGGGTCTCCTGCACGAGGTCCTCGGCGCGTTGCCGGTCGCCGTCGCTGAGCCGCAGCAGCAGCGCGAAGAGCGGCCGGCCGTGCTCGCGCTGCAGTGCGGCGAGCTCGTGCTCGGCGGTCGTCCCGTTCGCTGTGTCCGTGAGGGTGATTCCGGCCGTCATGGCCGTATGGCATCGCAGGGGGCCGGGCGGGGACAGGGCGCACGCACGGGTGTGCGGCGGACGGTCGATCGCGTCGACGAACGGTTCGACGAACGGTCGGTGCGCGGTCGGCGGGGCGCCGCGCACCCCGTTCGCGCCCGCCGGACGGGCTAATGGGCGTGTCGAAGCCGCCTGTGACGAGCCGTGACTCTTTACCTGTTCGTACGTAAATGTGACTATTCATCGGTGTGTGCGACCCAGCGGAGTGAACGCATGATCACACGCAGTCGGCAGGTGGCCCTGGCCCTGACCGCTCTCCTCACGGCGGGCGCGGCCTGCCAGGCCCGCGATCACGAACCGCCGAAACCGCCGGCCCCTGCCCCGCCCGCCGCCGTCGAAGGCTCCTTCACCCTGGTCGCCTCCGGGGACGTGCTTCCGCACGACTCGATCATCGACCGGGCCCGCTTCGACGCCGGCGGCACCGGCTACGACTTCCGCCCCATGCTCGCCGGCGCCCGGCCCGTCGTCTCGCGCGCCGACCTCGGTCTGTGCCACATGGAGACCATCTACGGCGCGAACGGCGACTACAGCGGCTACCCGCTCTTCAAGTCCCCGCCCGAGGTGGCGAAGGCGCTGGCCGCCACCGGCTACGACGGCTGCTCCACCGCCTCCAACCACAGCGTCGACGACGGCGCGGCCGGCATCCGCCGCACCCTGGACGCGCTCGACCGCGCCGGCGTACGGCACGCCGGGACCGCGCGCACCGCGGGCGAGGCCGACACCGTGACGGTCCTGCGCGCGGGCCGGGCCCGGGTGGCCCACCTCGCGTACACCCTGCACACCAACGGCCACCCGCTTCCCGACGGGCAGCCCTGGGCGGTCGATCTGATCGACGAGGCGCGCGTCGTCGAGGACGCGCGGGCCGCGCGGAAGGCCGGCGCCGACGTCGTCGTCGTGTCGCTGCACTGGGGCACCGAGTGGCAGGACGCGCCCGACCAGGACCAGTTGGCCCTGGCCCGTGACCTGACCGCCGCCCGCACCGGCGACCGCCCCGACATCGACCTGATCCTGGGCACCCACGCCCACGTCCCGCAGGCCTACGAGAAGGTCAACGGCACCTGGGTGGTCTACGGCATGGGGGACCAGATCGCGGGCGAGATGGTCAACGACCGGGGCGTCCGCGACCCGCGCGGCAACCAGTCGACCGTCGGCCGCTTCACCTTCGCCCCGCCCGACCGGAGCGGCGAACGCTGGAAGGTCACCAGGGCCGAGTTCGTCCCGCAACTGTTCGACGTCGACGCCGGCCGGGTGGTGAACCTCAACCGCGCGCTGGACGAGGGAGCCGAACTGCGGGGCGTGCGCGACCGCATTCGCGACGTGGTGCTCAGCCGGGGCGCCGCCGAGGACGGGCTGGTGATGGGGGAGTAGGGCAAGCGGGTCAGCCGTCCTCCACGTGGTCGAGGGCGCTGAGCATGGCCCCGAGCACGCGCAGGCAGGTGGTGAGGTCAAAGTCCGTGAGGCCGCCGCCGACCCGGCCCAGGAGCACGTTCTCCCGGTCGAGCACGGCGGTGACCACGGTGCGGCCCTCGTCCGTGAGCCGGATCAGCGACGACCGCCGGTGCGCGGGGTTGGGGACGCTCTCCACCAGGCCCCGGGCGGCCGCGTCGTTGACCATCCGCTGCACGAACTGGCGGCTGATCGCCTGGGCCCGGCCCATCTGCGGCACGGTCATCGGGCCGTTGCGGTGCAGCAGGGCCAGGACGGCGCGGACCCCCACGGAGAGCCCCTCGGGCGCCAGGCCCTGCTCCACGAGGCGCTGCGCGCGCCGGTAGACCGGGCCGACCAGGTCGTACACCTGGGTGAGGCGGCGTGCGAGTTCGTCGGGCGGGAGCGGGGGGTCCGGGAGCGTGGGGTCCAAGTCCGTCACTCGCTGATTATGACATCCCGGTTGTCAAGATGCGTCGCACGATGACACCCTGGTTGTCATGACTGCTGCCGCGGACCTCCGCCGCTTCGCTTCCGCCGACGGCGACCTCGCCTACCGGGACACGGGCTCGGGGCCCGCGCTGGTGCTGCTGCACGGCGGATTCCTCGATCACCGCATGTGGGACGACCAGGTGAGTGCCCTCGCGGCGACCCACCGGGTCGTCGTCCCCGACGCCCGCGGTCACGGCGCCTCCGCCAACGCGACCCGCCCCTACCGGCCGGCCGACGACGTCGCCGCCCTGCTGCGCCACCTCGGCATCGACTCCGCGGTGCTGGTCGGCCTCTCGATGGGCGGCGGCGTCGCCGTCGACACGGCCCTGGAGCACCCCGGACTCGCGCGTGCCCTGGTCGTGTCCGGGGCCGGGACCAGCGAGCCCGACTTCCAGGACCCGTGGACCGTCTCGGTGCTCGCCGAATGGGGCCGGGCCCTGGCCGCCGGCGACGTGGACGCCTGGGTGGAGGCGTTCCTGCGCTTCGTCCCCGGCCCGCACCGGACGGCGGACGACGTCGACCCCGCCGTCGTGCGCCGCCAGCGCGACATGGCCCTCGGCACCGTCCGCAAGCACACCGCCGACGAGCCCGACCACAGGATCCCGGTCCGGGACACCTGGGAGCGGCTCCCGGGCATCGGGGTACCGGTGCTCGCCGTGCGGGGCGGCGTCGACAGCGAGGACCACCTGCGCATGGCCGACCGGCTCGCCCGCACCGTCCCCCACGGCCGTTCCGTCACCGTCGGGGACACGGCGCACTACCCGAACATGGAGCGTCCGGACGCGTTCAACGAGCTGGTCGCCGCCTTCCTGGCCGCCCTCTAACGGCCGGCCAGCTCCGACTTCCGGTACGAGTACGTGAAATAGATCACCAGACCGACCACGAACCACACGGCGAACCGCACCCAGGTCTGCCACTGCAGGAACGTGATCAGCCAGATCGAGAAGACGATGCCCAGCGCCGGTACGAACGGCATCCACGGGGTACGGAAGGTGCGCGGCAGGTCCGGCTGCCGGTAGCGCAGCACGATCACCGCCGCGCAC
The DNA here is from genome assembly GCF_040686295.1 of Streptomyces sp. NPDC085944. NCBI lineage: Bacteria > Bacillati > Actinomycetota > Actinomycetes > Kitasatosporales > Streptomycetaceae > Streptomyces > Streptomyces sp. NPDC085944. Next base: position 38,481 of record NZ_JBFBJX010000014.1, read on the forward strand.
ACCACCACGAACGCCAGCAGGATGCCGATGTTGGTCAGCTCCGCAGCCTCGCCGATCGGCAGGAACCCGGCGATCACGGCCGACGCGACCCCGACGATCCAGGTGACCCGCGTCGGCACGTGCCGCGTCGGGTGCGTCTTGGCGAACCACTTGGGCAGCAGCCCGTCGCGCGACATGGAGAACCACACCCGGGTCACGCCCAGCATGAACGTGAACATCACCGTGAGGATGCCGACGATGGCGCCCACCGCGATGATGTCGGCCAGCGAGCTGAGCCCCACCGACTTGAACGCCGTCGAGAAGCCGCTCTCCGGGTCGATCTCCTTGTAGTTCTGCATACCGGTCAGCACCAGACAGGCCGCCACGTACAGCACCATCGAGATGATCAGCGAGTAGATGATCGCCTTCGGCATGTGCCGCTGGGCGTCCTTCGACTCCTCGGCCGCCGTCGACATGGCGTCGTAGCCGAAGACCGCGAAGAACACCGTCGCCGCGCCGGTGAACGCCCCGCCGACCCCGAAGGGGAAGAACGGGTGGTAGTTCGAGCTGTTGATGTGGAAGACGCCCACTCCGATCACCAGCAGCACCACCAGCACCTTCAGCACGACCACGATCATCTCGAAGCGGGCCGCGTTCCTGATGCCCAGCGTCAGCAGATACGCGATCAGCAGGCACAGCACGGCCGCGAACAGGTCGACCTTGTGCCCGTCGCCGGTGCCCGGCGCGCCCAGCATCCAGTTCGGCAGGTCGGCGCCCATCTCGCCGACCAGGAAGCTGAAGTAGCCCGAGATGCCGATCGCGACCACCGCCACGATCGCCGTGTACTCCAGGAGCAGGTCCCAGCCGATGAACCAGCCCACCAGCTCGCCCAGGACCGCGTAGCCGTAGGTGTAGGCGGAGCCCGCCTTCGGGATCAGTCCGGCGAACTCGGCGTACGACAGGGCGGCCGCCGCACTCGCGACACCGGCGACGAGGAAGGAGATCAGGACCGCCGGACCCGCCGTGCCGTTGGCGACCGTGCCGGCCAGCGTGAAGATGCCGGCGCCGATGATGCCGCCGACGCCGATGGCGGTCAGCTGCCACAGCCCCAGCGAGCGGACCAGGCCGCCGCTGCTCTCCGTCTCCTCGATGTGCTCGATGGGTTTGCGGCGGAGAACGCCCTCGCCCATGCGGAACCCGGCCATGCGCCTCACCTCTTTGTGATCGGCAAACGGCTGACGGTGGATCATGATGACTCACACCCGTCCGCTACGGAAGGCACGACGCACGACGGGCCGGGGCCGGGCGCGCGGGAAACCGGTACCCGCTACGGCACCACTGTCACCGGCCAGCGCCCCGACTTCACCAGCCGCACCGCCACCGAGCCGACGAACCGGTGACCGGCCTGCTCGGAGGCGCCCACCACCACCGCGTCCGCCTTCAGCTCGTCGGCCGTCTGCACCAGGCCGCTGTACGGATCGCCGCGGAAGGTGTGGAACTCCCAGCGAATGTCGAATATCCCCTTCACCCGCTCGGTCGCCTCCCGGATCTGGGCCACCAGCTCCTCGGCGATCTCGTCGGTCGTCTCCGCCACCGACGCCCCGAGCGCCGCACCCCCCGCCAGCACCGGCTGCACGTAGACCACCGCGAGCAGGGCGCCCTGCCGCCGGGCCAGCCCACCGGCATAGGCCGCGGCCCGCAGCGAGGAGTCGGAGCCGTCCACACCGACGACGATGACCTTCGGTCCGTCCGTGCCGCGTTCGAACTGATGGGGGTGCTGTTCCGTCACGCGGCGAGGCTATCGGAGACCCGCGTGATCTTGCGCCGGGCGGGTGGTTTCACCTTCCCGCACCGGTGTTGCTCAGGTGCGGCGCACCGTCGCCGGGCGACTGATGAGTCATGGAGAAGGATCAGTTGCTCACCCGCCGCACCCTGCTCACCGGCGCCGCGGCCCTGGGCGCGGCCGGCACCGCCGGCGCACTCGCCGCGGGCCTGGGGAACGGCCCGGCGAAGCCGCCCGCCCCCCTGCCCGCACCCGCGCCCGGGCCCCCGCAGCGCAGCCCGCTCAAGCCCTCCGCCTACCGCCTGAAGCCCCTGACCGGGTACGACGCACCGCGTGCCGCGCCCCGGCACCCCCCGGTGCGCAGCGAGCCGATCCTGCGCATGACCGGCCGGGGCCGCACCATGCTGCTCACCTTCGACGACGGCCCGCACCCCGAATACACCCCCGAGATCCTCGACACCCTCGCCGAGCACAAGGTGCACGCGACGTTCTTCGTGTGCGGGGAGATGGCGGAGTGGAACCGCGACCTCCTCGCGCGGATGTACGACGAGGGGCACGTGGTCGGGAACCACACCTGGTCGCATCCGCTGCTGACCAAGCTGAGCCGGCGCCGCATCCGCTCCGAGATGGAGCGCACCAGCGAGGTCGTCGAGGAGGCCTACGGCGAGGCGCCCCGCTGGTTCCGGGCCCCGTACGGAGCCTGGAACCGCGACACCTTCCAACTCGGCGCGGAACTCGGCATGGAACCGCTCGCCTGGACCGTGGACACCCTGGACTGGACGACACCCGGCACCGGGACCATCGTCGACCGGGTCGAGGAAGGCGCAGGCCCCGGCGTCGTGGTGCTCTCGCACGACGCCGGGGGCAACCGCTCGCAGAGCGTCCGCGCCCTGCGCCGCTACCTGCCCGAACTGCTCGACTCCGGCTACCACCTCACCGTCCCCAGGCGGCGCCTGCTCTGATCGCCGACGGCGCACCCGCCCGGCCGGGGCCGCTCAGCGGACCTCGACCAGGCGGGCGAACACGACGACGTTCCCGTCGTAGCCGTTCTCCTTGGTGAAACCGCCGCCGCAGGTGATGACCCGCAGTTCCGGGGTGCCCTTCGAGGCGTAGACCCGGTCGCCCGGGAAGTTGTCCGTCTCGAACACCTCGATGCCGTAGATCTCGAAGACCGCCGTCTTGCCGTCCTGGCGGTGCACTTCCACCTTGTTGCCCTTCTTCAGGGCGCCGAGTCCGTAGAACACGGCGGGGCCCTGCTGGTTGTCGACGTGACCGACGACGACCGCGGTGCCCTTCTCCCCCGGAGAGACCGCGCCGGTGAACCAGCCGGCCAGGTTCGGGTCCTCGGGCGGCGGCGCGTCGACCCAGCCGTCCGGGTCCAGACCGACCCCCATGACCGGCGCGTCGACCTGGATGGCGGGGATGGAGACCTGGTCGGGGACCGAGTACGGCAGCGGCGTGACGCCGGGGGCGGCGGCGTCGCCGGGGGTCGCGCGGGTGTCCGGGGCGGCGGCCGACGCCGGCTGGGGCGGGCCCACGTCGAACTCCCCCGAGCCGTTGCGGATGAGCGCGAGACCGGTCAGCAGAACAAGCGCTATCACGCCCCAGGGAGCGCGCTTCCTCCGCCGCTCCTCCTCTTCGGCCAACTCGGAGTCGTACATTCGCCTTCCCCTCTCGATCCGGCCGTCGCCGGATCATCCGCGCATACGAGCACGCTAAGCGGCGTGCGCAGGACCGGCGACGGGGCGGCGGCGAACGGGTGGTGCGCGCCTCCTTGCGTGAGCCATCCGGGAGGAGGCCGACGGAGATTTTCTGACGGTGCGTGACCTGCGGCGATATCCACTCGCACGGTTCCGGCCCGGTACCCCTCTCACCAGGACGGACCATTCCCGAAATGCGGCTGCGCGCAGGTCAACTGAGGGTCTTTCTGGGAGGCGCTTCTCGCCGATCGACCGGGGACGGGACCCGGGGCGTCTTCCGCGGAGGATCACATGCGCAACACTCGTGCCCTCGCGGCAGCCGGCGCCGCCGTCGCTGTCCTCGCACTGGCCGCCCCCGCGGCCACCGCGGGCGGCGACCACAACCAGCCGAGCAACATCGTCGCCCTGCCCAGTGTGATCGCCCGAGGCGGCCAGATGACCGTCACGGTCGACGGCTGTCCCCAGGGCGGCACCATGACCTCGGACGCGTTCCGCACCACCCACCTGACGCCGGTCAGGGGAGCCAACGAGACGTCGAAGGGCACCGCCACCATCAAGCAGGACGCCAGGCCGGGCTCGCACGACATCACCGTCAACTGCTCGGGCCGGCGGCTGACCCGGCCGGCCGCCTTCACCGTCATCGGCGGCGTTCGCGGCGGCCTCGGCGGCAGCAGCTCCAGCGGGGCGACCTCGACCGACATCGCGATCGGCGGCGGGCTCGTCGCCGCGGCCGTCGCCGGCGGCGGACTGTTCTGGCTGCGCCGCCGGTCCGAGCGGAGGATCTGACCGCACGGCGAGGGACGGCGACAGCGCTTCGCCCCGGATCCGGTGGGGATCCGGGGCGAAGCGCCGCGCGCGGTGCGGGCGGGTCAGGCGCCGTCCTCGCCGGAACGGCGACGCGAGAGGTGGTACGCCGTGCCCACCGCCGCCGCGATGAGCGCCGCGCCGAGCCCGATCTGCTTCACGTCGAACCCGGCGACGCTGCCGCCCTCCCCGGCGTGCACGCCCTTGGAGCGCCAGGGCTCGTCGGAGGGGTGGTGCGAGCCGCCGCCGGCGATGGTCAGGTCCACGGTGCCGGTCTTGTCCCGGCAGGCGAACGTCACTCGGTAGACCGCTCCGCGCCGGGCGTCCCGGTCGACCCGCGCCGTCGCGGACGACTCGTGCCGGGGGATGGTGACCGTGTCGAACACCGGCGAGGTGACCGTGACCCGCCCGTGGCAGCCCGCGGCGGTGCGGCCCACTCCCAGCGTGACCTCCCCGCCCGGCGCCACGGTGGCGGGGGAGACGGTGAAGCCGAACGTGTTCGAGCCCACGGCTCCGGCCGGCACGCAGGCGGACAGTGCGGCGGCGCCCAGCAGTGCGACCGAGGCGACGGGTATCGCGCGCATGGTGAATCCTCCGGGTCCCCGAGGAGCAGCGGCGGACCTGTTCCGCTCGCGCCAGGAATGCACCTCGATGTCCGAAACGCTAGGAAGCCGCGCGCGTCGCCGCGATCTCTGTCGCGCGAATGGGGCAAGAGTGTGGGCCGCTCAGGGGACGGTGACGGCGTGTCGGCCGCCACCGTCCCCGTCGGCGTTTCGGTGCCCGGTCAGTCCCCGGCTCCCGGGAACAGGCTCAGGAACGGTTCGGTCGACGCCGAGACGCCCCGGCTGAAGGGTGCGTCGAAGTCCCAGATCAGGAAGAGCAGGAAGGCGATCAGCGCGGAGAACAGCCCCGCGAGGACCAGTTCGCGGGGCGTGCGCCGGATCTGCAGGGCGAAGACCATGCCGATGGTGATGACGGCCCCGGCGATGAGCCCGAACCACACCACCCCCGGCATGGTCGCCCCGGTCGACTGCGCCCGGGAGTTGCGGGCCTGGTCCGCGAGGGCCACCTGGTCGACGAGGGGCTGGTACGCCTGGGCCTCGAAGTCCGACTTCGGCTCGTAGTCCGTGACGTCCGCGCGGACGCGGTCGAGCAGCTCGGTGCCGCGGCCGGTCACCTCGCCGTGGTCGGCCATCGCCTTCCACTCCGTGGTGACGACGTGTCCGACATAGGCGTTGACATCCGCCCGGATGCGGTCACGCACCTCGGGCGGATAGACCCGGGCCCGCTCCGAGATCTCGTGCAGCGCGACGGCCTCCGTCTGCACGTCGGCCTCGGCGGCGCTGCGCGCCTCCCAGACCCCGGCGATGGCCAGGCCCAGGACGATGGCGTACACCACGCCGATCCACATCGTCATGTACTCGATGACGTCCGGCGTCTCGGTGATGTCCTCGTCGTCGGACGCCGTGCGGTGCCGTACGAGGGTGATGACGACCACCACGACACAGGCGGCCAGCATCGCGAGGGTGAGAACAAGCCATTCCGGCAAGAGAGGCCTCCAGGAATCAGCGCGCACGCAGCGCGGCGACGGCGACCACCGCGGGCACCGTGATGAGCAGGACGAAGACGAGCGGCGACGTGGTCCCGCGCGAGGACCGCTGCGGCGGCCGGGCGGCGCGGTGGCGCGGATAGTGCACCGGGCTGAGCGACGGCCGGGGCGTGGGCGTGGGCGTGACCGACGGAGTGGGCGCGGGCGCCACGGGCCGGGCCGGCGGCGGAGCGGGACGGGGCGGCGGAGTCGGAGTCGGCGTCGGCCGGGGCGGCGCCGGGCGCGGAGCCGGGGCCGGCGGCGGCTCGGGTTTCGGTGTCGGTGGCGTCGGCCGGGGAGGCTGCGGCGAGGGCGGCGGCTCGGGCGGAGGAGGCGTGGGCGTCGGAGTCGGAGTGGGCGTCGGGGTGGGCCGGGGGCACGGCGGGAAGGTGGGCCAGGTCAGGCTCCCGGCGACCGCCACGGCGTCGGTGCCGCCCGGCCCGGTCGAGGCGTACGCACAGGCGTCGGCCTGCGTCGCGCCAGCTGGTATGCCGACGAGGGTGAACGTCAGCGTCACCAGGGCCAACACCCGTCCGGCGGCTGCGGATCGGGTCGGTTCGGGTCCATGCACGACGCAGATCATGAAGCCTGGCGCACCGTCCCAGGTCCGGGTGCCCGGTGATTGCCCCGAAGGAGGGACATGCCCCCACCTGGGGTTTGACGGCGGCGGACCCGCACCCGCCGGAGCCCGCATATGCGTACGAGGGGCCGCGCGCCGGTGCCGGGGCGGAAGAAATCCCGCCTCCCGTTGAACAGAACGGGCTTTCCCGCCCGTACCCAGTGTCGTGCGGCGGCCGGCAGGGCCCCCAACACCTTCGTGACGATCGGGGATTGACGATGAAGACCTCCTGGCGGAGCGCCTCACTCGTGGCGAGCGCTGCGGCGGTGCTGGCGCTGACGACGGCGTGCGGCCAGGACGGCGGCGCCGCGGCCGGCAGCCAGAACGTGGGCGCGACGGCCGCGCCCGGCGACGTCGGCGACCTCGGCGCGGGCGCCGGTGACGGAGTCGGCACCGGCGCCGGCGCCGGGCAGGCCTCGGCGAGCGCGCCGGAACCCGCGGGCAAACTGTCCGTCTCGGCCAACGCCGATTTCGGCGAGCTGGTGACCGACGGAGCGGGCCGCACCCTCTACCGCTTCGACGCCGACACCGCCGAACCGCCCAAGACGACCTGCGAGAACGACTGCGCCAGCACGTGGCCGCCCGTGGCCGCGGACGACGCCATCGCCGGCGAGGGCATCGACGAGGACCTGCTCGGCGAAGTCACCCGCCCCGACGGGACCAAGCAGCTGACGATCGGCGGCTGGCCCGCATACCGCTACGCCAAGGACACCTCCCCCGGAGACGTCAAGGGCCAGGGCGTCGGCAAGAAGTGGTACGCGCTGGCCGCCGACGGCAAGAAGGCCAAGGCCGAGCCGGCCGCCGGGCTGTCCACCCGCGACGATCCCAAGCTCGGCGAGATCGTCGTCGACAAGAACGGCATGACCGTCTACCGCTTCATGAAGGACGAGGCCTGGCCGAAGCCGGTGTCGGCCTGCACCGGAGCGTGCCTGGAGAAGTGGCCGGTCGTGGCGCCCGTCGAGGCGAACGACACCAAGGGCGTGGAGAAGAAGGGGCTGATGAGCTTCACCCGGCCCGACGGCGCCGCCCAGCAGACGATCGACTGCTGGCCCGTCTACACTTTCGCCGGCGACAAGAAGGCCGGCGACACCAACGGTCAGGGCGTCGGCGGCACCTGGTACGCCGTCAAGCCCGACGGCAAGCCGGTCGGCGCACCGAAGAAGTAGCGACCTCCCGCCCGCCACCCTTCGGCGCACGACCAGCGGGCCGTCCCCTTCGCATCCAGGCGGAGGGGACGGCCCCGTTCGTGCGCTTTGGCATGCCTTCGCCCACGGCACGTGCCCCCGGCAGTGACCGGGAACGGACGGTCAATTTCCGTTTGGGCTCGCCCCTTTGGCGGGCGATCAGTAGCCTCAGCTCGAACACCGGATCGCCTATGCCTTGGAGAGCTAGATGGAGCGTCCCGCCTGGGCCCCTCGCAGCATCGACATCTCGGTGCCCAGCGTGTCCCGGATCTACGACTTCTACCTGGGCGGTTCGCACAACTTCGAGGTCGACCGGGAAGCGGCCCGCAGGGCCATGGAGTTCATGCCGGGACTTCCCAAGATCATGCAGGCCAACCGGGCGTTCATGCGCCGGGCCGTGCGCTTCGCGGCCGACGAGGGCATCGACCAGTTCCTCGACATCGGCTCCGGCATCCCCACCTTCGGCAACGTCCACGAGGTGGCCGCACGCAGCCGCCCCGGCGCCCGCGTGGTGTACGTCGACCACGACCCGGTGGCGGTCGCGCACAGCGAGGCCGTCCTGGCGGGCCACGACGACGCGGACGTCGTGGCCGGCGACCTCCTCAAGCCGGCCGAGATCCTCGCCAGCCCCCAGGTGGAGCGGCTGATCGACCTGAATCGACCGGTCGCCCTGCTGCTGGTTGCCATACTGCACTTCGTGGAAGACGAGGACGACCCGTACGCGGCGGTGGCCGAGCTGAGCGACGCGCTCGCCCCGGGCAGCCTGCTCGTCCTCACGCACGCCTCCTACGAGAACATCCCGCTGCCCGCCGAGCGGGCCGGGGGCGCGGTGGACGTGTACAAGGACATCCGCAATCCGCTGATCATGCGTTCGCGCGAGCAGATCGCGCGGTTCTTCGAGGGGTACGACATGGTGGAGCCCGGACTGGTTCCGATGCCGCGCTGGAGGCCGGAGGGGGAGCCCGAGGACGAGGACCCGTACGCGTTCTCCGGGTTCGCCGGCGTGGGGCGTACGGCGTGAGCGCGGAGCCGGACGGGCCGGAGGACAGACTGCGCCGGTTCGCGACGATCTGGAGCCGGGCGGTGTTCCCGGTGACCTCCACCTCGTCCACCCGGCCCGAGTTCGAGGCGCAACTGCTGCCGTTGGCGCGCCGGCTGAGCGAGGTGCTACGCGCGCGGATCTTCGACGCGGCCGAGGCCAGGGACGTCGGCGCCGCCCTGGTCGACGCGCACTGCACCGACCCCGACGCGCTCTCCCGGACGCTGGACTGCGTCGACGCCTACCTGGTGCTCTACTGCGGCGAGGACGGCGACCCGGAGGACCTGCGGGCCCGCTCCGCACGGCTCCAGCACGCGATGGCAGCCGGGTTCGCCGGGGCGCTGCGGGCCAGGACCCTGGCCGAGCAGGAGGCCATCGCCCAGGCGGCCCTGAAGGCGCAGGGCGTGGTGGCCGAGGCCCTGCACGCCAGCGAGGCCCGCTTCCGCGCGGTCTTCGAGGGCGCCGCCATAGGCATCGGCATCGCCGACCTGGACGGCAACGTCCTCCAGGTCAACGAGGCGTTGATGCGCATGTTCGGCATCGCAGACCCCCTGCTCGGCGGGCGCCGGGCGACCGAGTGGACGCACCCCGACGACGCGCCGCAGACCTGGCGGCTCTACGAGGAGCTGGTGCGCGGCGAGCGCGAGCACTACCACGTGGAGAAGGCCTTCTACCGGCCCGACGGGACGGTCCTGTGGACCAACCTCACCGTCTCCCTGCTCCGCGACGCCGACGGCACCCCGCAGTACCAGCTCGCACTGATGGAGGACACCACCGAGCGCCGGCTGCTCAACCTGCGGCTGCGCTACGAGGCCACGCACGACGCGCTCACCGGGCTGCCCAACCGCAGCTTCTTCTTCGAACGCCTGGAGAAGGCCCTGAACGCGGGCCCGGACCAGCGCTTCGGGCTGTGCTATCTCGACCTCGACGGCTTCAAGACGGTCAACGACAGCCTCGGTCACGCGGCCGGCGACCGGCTGCTCGTGGAGGTCGCCGACCGGCTCCAGGCCTGCGCCACCGCCCCCGGCGAGATGATCGCGAGGCTCGGCGGCGACGAGTTCGTGGCGCTGACCACCGGCCCCGACACCCGGCACGAGGTCGACGAGCTGGCGGTCCGCATCATGAACGCGCTGCTCGCCCCGGTCAGCGTCGACGGCCGGGAACTGACCGTGCGCGGCAGTATCGGCATCGTCGAGGGCCCGGCGGGGGAGCGCAGCCCGGCCGAGGTGCTGCGCAGCGCCGACATCACCATGTACCGGGCCAAGTCGGCCGGCGGCAACCGCTTCGAGTTGGCCGACCCGGAGGCCGACGCCCGCGTCATCACCCGGCACGGGCTGACCACCGCGCTGCCCGCCGCCCTGGAGCGGGGCGAGTTCTTCATCGAGTACCAGCCCCTGGTCCACCTCGGCGACGGCAGTGTGCGCGGGGCCGAGGCGCTGGTGCGCTGGCTGCACCCGCAGCACGGGGTACTCGGCCCGGACCGGTTCATCCCGCTCGCCGAGCACACGGGGCTGATCGTGCCGCTGGGCCGCTGGGTCCTGGAGCAGTCCGTGCGGCAGGCCCGCCTGTGGCGCGAGCGGTACGGCGAGGGCGGCGCCGCGGGCCCGCTGCGCATCAACGTCAACCTCTCGCCCTGCCAGCTCACCCACCCCGGCCTGGTCCAGGACACCGTCGAGATCCTGGAGCGGGCCGGCGTCACGCCGGACGCGCTGTGCCTGGAGGTGACCGAGTCGGCGTTGATCGGGGCCGACGACGACCTGCTGAAGCCGTTGCGCCGGCTGGCCGAGATGGGCGTCGACATCGCCCTGGACGACTTCGGTACCGGCTACTCGAACCTGGCCAACCTGCGCCGGCTGCCCGTCAGCGTCCTCAAGCTGGACCGCTCGTTCACACAGAGCATGCAGCAGTTCCCGGCCGACCCCGTCGACCTGAAGATCGTCGAGGGAATCGTCGCCCTCGCCCACAGCCTGGACCTCGCGGTCACCGTGGAGGGCGTGGAGACCGGCGCCCAGGCCGAGCAGCTGCGCATACTGGGCTGCGACACGGCCCAGGGCTGGTACTACGCCCGCCCGGGCCCGCCGGAGCGGCTGCACGAGCTGGCCCTGGTGGACGCCACGGGCTGAGCGGACCGCCGATCGGTTCGGGGTCGGTCACGGTCGGCTCGGGCTCCGTACCGGGCGGCCCGGGCCGTGACGGCCTGCCGCATGTGCCCGCGCGGCACGCCCCAGCCCCGGGACGGCCCCCGGCCCGGCGCGAGCCCCGTCGTGGGCGGAACGGCTCCCGCTCCGGCGCGGGCGACTCGGGTCACGTCCGGCACAGGCGGCTCAGCTTCTCCCGGCGGGGTGGCTCGGTTCCTGCTCCGGCGCGGGTGGCTCCGGTCGTGTCCCACGGCGGGTGCGTTCTTTCTCCGTCCGGCGGGCGTGGCTCGGCTCCTGGCGTGGCGCGGGTGGATCGCCTTTCGTCCGGGCGTGGGCGGGCTCGCGGCTTTCCTCCCGGCACGGGGTGGCTCGGTTTCTGCCCTGGAGCAGGCGGCCCGGCTCTCGTTCCGGCGTGCCTGGGCGGTGTCACGTCCCGGTGCGGATGGCTCGGTTCCTGCTCCGGGCCGGGCGGCGCGGCTCTCCTCCGAGCGCGAGGGCCCGGCGGCCCGGTCACGTCCCCGCGCGAGCCGTCTCGGCGATCTCGGTTGCCGTGCGGACGAGGGCCGCGGTCGCCGTGGAGCGGGACTGCTGGGGCCAGGCGAGGGCCAGGACGACCGGTGGGGCGTCCAGGACCGGGCGGTAGGCGATGCCCGGGCGTGGGTAGCGGGCGGTCACCGACGCGGGCAGCAGCGTGACGACCTTGCCCAGGGAGACGGCCGTGAGTACCTGGGCCAGGTCGCCGTGACCGCGCGCGGCCTCGTCGATGTGCCGCTCCACGTTGCCGGCGTCCAGGCCGAGGTCGGCCAGCTCCAGCCGGTCGCGGGCGGCGAGCGGATGGTCCGCGGCGAGGACGGCGACGCGTGGTTCGGCGGTCAGCGTCTCGGTGTCCAGGCCGGTGCGGTCGAACGGCGTGTGTACCAGGGCCACGTCCGCCTCGCCGCTGCGCAGCAGCCCCGGCTGTTCCCGCCACCCGCACAGCCGGACGGCGACCGGTACGGACCCGGGCTCGGACGCGTAACGCGTCAGGATCGGCTCCAGCAGCCCCGCGTCCCCGTCGGCCTTCACGGCCAGCACCAGCTTCGGTTCCTCGGCCGCGCGCCTGGCCCGGTGCCCCGCGGCCTCCAGGGCGTCCAGCGCGACGCGGGCCTCGGCGAGCAGGACGTCCCCGGCCGGGGTCCGGGTCACCCTGTGCGTGGTCCGCTCGAACAGGGTGACGCCCAGCTCGGCCTCGAGGCGGCGGATCGCCCTGGACAGGGGCGGCGGGGAGATGCCCAGCCGCTCGGCGGCGCGCGCGAAGTTGAGTTCCTCGGCGACCGCCACGAAGTAGCGCAGGGATCGCGACTCCACGCTCCGCCTCCCGCCGTCCGCTGCTGCCCGGTATTGCTTTCAGGGTAACAAGCGGGATCCGATCGATCCTTCAGTTCCGCCGGGCCGGCGCACAGGATGGGAGAGCGCCGGGAAGCGAACGGAACGGGATTCCCGCCCCGGCGCGATCCCTCTCCTCTCCTTCCCTGAACCGGAGTTGTGCTCGTGATCGTCATCACCACCCCGACCGGCGGAATCGGCCGACAGGTCCTCGACAACGTCCTGGACGCCCTCGACGCCCGGGACGACGGGACCGCGGTCCGAGTGATCGCCCGCGACCCCGCACGCCTCACCGCCCGGGCCCGGGAGCGGGCCGAGGTGCTCCAGGGCTCGCACGCCGACCCCGAGGTCCTGGGCACGGCCTGCGAGGGTGCCGACCAGGTGTTCTGGCTGGTGCCGCCCGCGCCCGGCGCCGACAGCGTCGAGGGACACTTCCGCGACTTCACGCTGCCGCTGTGCGAGGCGATCGAGCGGCAGGGCGTCGCACGGGTGGTCGCCGTCTCCAGCCTGGGCCGCGGTGTGGCCAAGGACGCCGGACCGATCTCCGCCTCCCTCGCCATGGACGACCGGATCGCGGCCACCGGCGTGCACTACCGCGCCCTGTGCCCGCCGTTCCTGATGGAGAACCTGCTCGGCCAGGCGGCCGCCCTCCGCGACACGGGCGGGTTCCGCATGGCGTACGCCGCGGACCGCGTCCTGCGGACCTGCGCCACCGCCGACATCGCCGCCACGGCCGCCCGGCTGCTCCTCGACGACACCTGGACCGGCCGCGCCGACGTCCCCGTGGTCGGCCCCGACGCGCTGACCCCTGCGGGCATGGCGGAGGTGCTGTCCGAGGTACTGGGCCGTCCGGTACGGGTACGGGAGACGACCCCGGAGGCGTACCGGGCGTCCGCCCTGCGGTTCGGGGCGAGCGAGGCGGGCGCCCGGGGTCTGGCCGACATGGCCTCAGCGATGGACGTCCAGGGCTTCTACGGCGCGGCCGAGCCCAGCACCCCGGACACCGCGCCCACGAGCTTTCGCCGCTGGTGCGAGGAGGTTCTCCGGCCGGTCGCGCGCGTCTGACGCGCACGGCCGGGCCGTCCGTCACCGCTCCAGCAGCATCCGCTGCAGCTCCCGTGCCGCTCTCGGCGGAGCCACGTCGCTGCGGTGCGCGAGGGCGATGGTCCGATACAGGCCGGGCCGGGCCAGCGGGGTCACCCGCAGCCCGCGCCCGGAGCGGACGGCCACCATCCGCGGGACGACCGCCAGGCCGAGCCCGGCTCGCACGAACCCCAGCACCGCGTCCATCTCCCCGCCCTCCACGGCGAAGTCCGGTTCGAACCCGGCCGAGCGGCACGCGGCCACGGTCAGCTCCCGCAGGTCGTAGCCGTGCCGGAACATCACCAGCCGCTCGCCCTCCAAGTCGGTGATGCGCACGGCACGGCGGCCGCCGCCCGGCCGGGGCGACTCCGGGGACGACACCACCACGAGGTCCTCCCGCAGCAGCTCCACCGTCGTCAGCGCCGGAGACGCGGCGGGCAGCGGCAGCACCACCAGGGCCAGGTCCAGCGCGCCGCGCGCCAACTCCCGCACCAGATCGTGCGAGCCGCCCTCCTCGATCAGCAGTTGGATGCCGGGATACCGGTCGTGGAAGGCGCGCAGCACGTCCGGGAGCAGACCGGTGCACAGGCTCGGGGTGGCGCCCAGCCGGACCCGGCCGCGGCGCAGTTGCGCCAGCTCCAGCACCTCGTGTCGCGCGGTGTCCGCGTCCGCCAGGATCCGCCGGGCCAGCGGCAGCAGAGCCTCCCCGGCGTCGGTGAGGGTGATGTTGCCGCGCGCCCGCAGGAACAGGTCGGCGCCCAGCTCCCGCTCCAGCGCCTTGATCTGCTGCGACAGCGAGGGCTGCGCCACGTGGACCACCTCGGCGGCCCGGGTGAAGTGCCGGGTCTCGGCGACCGCCACGAAGTACTGGAGCTGTTGCAACTGCATAACGTGAGCATATGTGGATAGCCAGATCCTATGGAAACCAGGCGTTTCATGTCTTGGACCGATGGCCCATGGTCCCCGTAACGTCCTGTGACATGGCTCTGGCAACGCGGACGGACCGACGGCCGTCCCTGGCGCGCACCGTGTGGGACTCGACCGTCGGCAAGAAGACAGTGATGGCGGTCAGCGGTCTCGTCATGCTGCTCTACCTGGTCGCCCACATGATCGGGAACCTGAAGATCTTCTTCGGGACCGAGGAGTTCAACCACTACGCCCACTGGCTGCGCACGGTCGGCGAACCGTTCATGCACTACGAGTGGACGCTCTGGCTGATCCGCGTCGTGCTGGTGGTCGCCGTCGTCGCCCACGCCGTCTCCGCGTACCAGCTCAGCCGCCGCGACATCAAGGCGCGGCCCAGCAAGTACGTGCACAAGAAGCCCCGCTCCAGCTACGCGACGCGCACCATGCGCTGGGGCGGGATCATCCTCGGCCTCTTCATCGTCTGGCACCTCCTCGACCTGACCACCGGCACCGTGCACTCCGGCGGCTTCGAGACCGGCAAGCCCTACCAGAACGTCGTGGACACCTTCTCCACCTGGTACGGCAACGTCATCTACATCGTCGCGATGCTCGCCCTCGGCCTGCACATCCGGCACGGCTTCTGGAGCGCCGCCCAGACCCTCGGTGCCGGCAGCCGCACCCGCGACCGGGCCCTGAAGACGACCGCGAACATCCTCGCGCTGCTGCTCACGATCGGTTTCATCGCCGTACCCGTGGGCGTCATGACCGGAGTGGTGAGCTGACATGACAACCTACGCCGACTACACGACCGGGGAGCCGGTCGCCGACACCAAGGCCCCCGCCGGACCCGTCAACGAGCGCTGGGACACGCGCCGTTTCGAGGCGAAGCTGGTCAACCCCGCCAACCGGCGCGGGAAGACCGTCATCGTCGTCGGTACCGGCCTCGCGGGCGGCTCCGCGGGCGCGACGCTGGCCGAACAGGGCTACCACGTCGTCCAGTTCTGCTACCAGGACTCCCCGCGCCGGGCCCACTCCATCGCCGCCCAGGGCGGCATCAACGCGGCGAAGAACTACCGCAACGACGGCGACTCGATCCACCGCCTGTTCTACGACACCGTCAAGGGCGGCGACTTCCGCTCCCGCGAGTCCAACGTGCACCGGCTCGCACAGATCTCCGTCGAGATCATCGACCAGTGCGTGGCGCAGGGCGTGCCCTTCGCCCGCGAGTACGGCGGACTGCTCGACACCCGCTCCTTCGGCGGTGTGCAGGTCTCCCGCACCTTCTACGCCCGCGGCCAGACCGGCCAGCAGCTGCTGCTGGGCGCCTACCAGGCGCTGTCGAGGCAGATCGCGGCCGGCAACATCCAGATGCACCCGCGCACCGAGATGCTCGACCTGATCGTCGTGGACGGCCGGGCCCGCGGCATCGTCGCCCGAGACCTGATCACCGGGAAGATCGACACCTACTTCGCCGACGCCGTCGTCCTGGCCAGCGGCGGCTACGGCAACGTCTTCTACCTCTCCACCAACGCCATGAACTCCAACGCGACCGCGATCTGGCGGGCGCACCGGCGAGGCGCGTACTTCGCCAACCCCTGCTTCACGCAGATCCACCCCACCTGCATCCCGCGCACCGGCGACCACCAGTCCAAGCTGACGCTGATGAGCGAGTCGCTGCGCAACGACGGCCGGATCTGGGTGCCCAAGGCCAAGGGTGACGACCGGCCCGCGAACAAGATCCCCGAGGACGAGCGCGACTACTACCTGGAGCGCATCTACCCGTCCTTCGGCAACCTGGTCCCGCGTGACATCGCCTCCCGAGCCGCGAAGAACGTCTGCGACGAGGGCAGGGGAGTGGGCCCCGGCGGCCAGGGCGTCTACCTGGACTTCGCCGACGCCATCAAGCGCATGGGCCGCAAGGCGGTCGAGGCCAAGTACGGCAACCTCTTCGACATGTACCAGCGGATCACCGACGAGGACCCGTACACGGTACCGATGCGGATCTACCCCGCCGTGCACTACACGATGGGCGGCCTGTGGGTCGACTACGACCTCCAGACCACGATCCCCGGCCTGTTCGCCGTCGGCGAGGCCAACTTCTCCGACCACGGTGCCAACCGGCTCGGCGCCTCCGCGCTGATGCAGGGCCTGGCCGACGGCTACTTCGTGCTGCCGGCCACCATCAACGACTACCTCGCGCGCACCCCTCACCGGGACGACGTGGACGACGAGCATCCGGTGGTGCAGGAGGTGCTGGCCGAGACCGAGGACCGGCTGAACCTGCTGCTGTCCGTCGACGGCGACCGCACCCCGGACTCCTTCCACCGCGAACTCGGCGAGCTGATGTGGGAGTTCTGCGGCATGGCGCGCAGCGACACGGGACTGCGCAAGGCACTGGAGCGCATCCCGCAGATCCGCGAGGAGTTCTGGCGGCGCATCAAGGTCCCCGGCACCGGCGAGGAGTTCAACCAGTCGCTGGAGAAGGCCAACCGCATCGTCGACTACCTGGAACTCGCCGAGCTGATGTGCCTCGACGCGCTGCACCGCTCCGAGTCCTGCGGCGGCCACTTCCGCGAGGAGTCCCAGACCCCCGACGGCGAGGCGGCCCGCAAGGACGACGCGTTCGCCTACGCCGCCGCCTGGGAGTTCACCGGCACCGGCGAGGCCCCCACCCTGCACAGGGAAGACCTGGTCTTCGAGTACGTCCACCCCACCCAGCGGAGCTACGCATGAAGCTCACCCTGCGCGTCTGGCGGCAGAAGAACGCCGACGCCGAAGGCGCCATGTCCACGTACGAGGTGGACGGAATCTCCAGCGACATGTCCTTCCTGGAGATGCTCGACACCCTCAACGAGGAGCTCATCCTCAAGGGCGAGGACCCGGTCGCCTTCGACCACGACTGTCGCGAGGGCATCTGCGGCGCCTGCTCGCTGGTCATCAACGGCGACGCCCACGGCCCCGAGCGCACCACCACCTGCCAGTTGCACATGCGGTCCTTCAAGGACGGCGACACCATCGACATCGAGCCCTGGCGGGCCTCCGCCTTCCCGGTCGTCAAGGACCTGGTCGTCGACCGTTCGGCCTTCGACCGGATCATCCAGGCCGGCGGCTACATCACCGCGCCCACCGGTGCCGCGCCGGAGGCGCACGCCACGCCGGTGCCGAAGCCGGACGCCGACCTCGCCTTCGAGCACGCGGAGTGCATCGGCTGCGGCGCGTGCGTCGCCGCGTGCCCGAACGGCGCGGCGATGCTGTTCACGTCCGCGAAGGTGAACCATCTGGGCGTCCTGCCGCAGGGCGCGCCCGAGCGTGAGACGCGGGTCCTCGACATGGTGGGGCAGATGGACGCGGAGGGGTTCGGCGGGTGCACGCTCACCGGCGAGTGCGCGACCGCCTGCCCGAAGGGCATTCCGCTGATGTCCATCACCAGCATGAACAAGGAGTGGCTGCGGGCCGCGCGCAAGGTGGCGAAGAAGTAGCCCCCACGACGTTCGCCGACAGGTGCGGACGGACGGGGCCGGGAGAGGTGCTCCTCCCGGCCCCGTTTCGCTTGCCCGGCCCCCGGTCCGGGCGCTTGCCCGGCCCCCGGTCCGGGAGCCCGGCATTTCAGGAAGCGCACATCCGTGCTCCGGGCAGTCGTCATGCGCAGTACAGCCGGCGTCGGAAGAACTGTGACGGACCCGTCCCCGGCCCAGGAGAGCACCCATGACCGGCGTACTGACCGCTGACCGCCCCAAGCAGCCCGCCACGCCCCGCCGCTACACGATCGCCCTCGCCCGTGACGAGGACGACGTGCGCGCCGCACAGCGGTTGCGGCACGACGTCTTCGCCGGGGAGATGGGCGCGCTGCTGGCGAGCCCGCAGCCCGGACACGACGTCGACCCCTTCGACGCGTACTGCGACCACCTGCTCGTGCGCGAGGAGACGACCGGGCAGGTCGTCGGAACCTACCGGCTGCTGCCCCCTGAGCGCGCGGCGGTCGCCGGGCGGCTGTACGCCGAGAACGAGTTCGACCTCGCGTCCCTGGACGCGATCCGGCCCGGACTCGTGGAGGTCGGCCGGTCCTGCGTGCACCCCGACCACCGCGACGGCGCCGTCATCGGCCTCATCTGGGCCGGGATAGCCCGCTACATGACCGACCGGGGCCATCAGTGGCTGGCGGGCTGCTGCTCCCTCCCGCTGGCCGACGGCGGAAGCCTCGCCGCCGGCACCTGGGACCGGGTGCGGGCCAAGCACCTGGCGCCCGAGGAGTACCGGGTACGGCCGCTGCTGCCCTGGGCCCCGCGTCCGGCGGCGCCCGCCACGCGCACCGAACTGCCGCCGCTGCTGCGCGGCTACCTCCGGCTCGGTGCCTGGGTCTGCGGGGAGCCCGCCCACGACGTCGACTTCGGCGTCGCCGACCTGTACGTGCTGCTGCCGATGAGCCGGGTCGACCCGCGTTATCTGCGCCACTTCCTCTCGCTGGTCCCGGCCCGGTGAGCGGCTGGCTGCCCGTCGCGCCCTGCACCCCCGGGGCGTGCGTGGAACCGTCTCGCGGCGCCGCGGCCGTGCCGCGCGCCGCGCTGCGGCTCACCGCGGTCGCCGCGCTCCTCCTCACCGGGTTCGCCGCTGTACTGGCTCCGTCCGGCCTGCGGCGCAGGCTGCCCGTCGCCCTGGTGCGAAGCTGGTGCCGGTGGGTCGTGCGGGCCGCGGGCGTCCGGGTCCGGTTCACCGGCGCCGCAGCGCCCGAGGGCGGCCTGCTCCTCGTCGCCAACCACGTCTCCTGGCTCGACGTCCCGCTGCTCGCCGCGGTACGGCCCGCCAGGATGCTGGCCAAGAGCGAGATCCGGCGCTGGCCGGTGGCGGGCGGGCCGACCGCCCGCGCCGGGGTGCTGTTCGTCGAACGGGACCGGATACGGGCCCTGCCGCACACGGTCGACGCGATCGCCCGGGCCCTCGGCGCGGGTGCCGCGGTGGCGGCCTTCCCCGAGGGCAGCACCTGGTGCGGACGCGCCCGCGGACCGTTCAGCCGGGCGGTGTTCCAGGCCGCCCTGGACGCAGGGGTGCCGGTCCAGCCGGTCCGGATCCGCTACCTGGCCGGGGAGCGGGCGATGAGCACGACGCCCGCGTTCGTCGGCGCGGACACGCTGCTCGCCTCCCTCTGGCGGGTGGCGTCGGCGCGGGGACTGACCGCCGAGGTGGAAGTGTGTTCGGCCCTGCCACCAGGCCGTCACCCCGACCGTCGCTCTCTGGCCCGGGCGGCGGAGCACGCGGTCCACGGCCACCAGGGGAAAGCACATTCGAAAAGTATGTGTAGTTTGTGATGTTTGTGCCGTTTCCTCCCCGCTGGATGCGGACAATCGGAAAGCAGGCACCCGAAAGGAGGGTGATGGCAGATGATCACCCGTGAAGAGATCGCCAACGTCCTGGACCAACCGGTCTACGACGGGGACGGCAACAAGATCGGCGACGCGAAGCATGTCTTCTTCGACGACATGACCGGGCGCCCCGAGTGGGTGAGCGTCAAGACGGGCATGTTCGGCTCCGCCGAGTCCTTCGTGCCCATCCGCGACGCCGCGCTGGTCCAGGACCACCTCGAGGTTCCCTACGGCAAGGACCAGGTCAAGGGCGCGCCCTCTGTCGACGTCGACGCGGGCGGCCATCTGTCGGAGACCGAGGAGCACCGGCTGTACGACTACTACGGCATCAACTGGGACAGCGTGCTGTCGGAGGCCGAACGAACCGACGACGGGCGCTTCGCCGAGGGAACGGGCACGGCGGGCAACGCCGGAGCGGCCGGAGCGGCCGGAGCGGCCGGAGCGGCGGGTGCCGCGGGCGTGGCCGGCACGACACCGGGCGGTACGACCGGCCGCGAGGACGCCGCGCGGCGCGAGGCCCTGCGCGGTGACGAGGCCATGACCCGCTCCGAGGAGCAGATGCGCGTCGGCGTCGAACGCCACGAGTCGGGCCGGGCCAGGCTCCGCAAGTACGTCGTCACGGAAGAGGTGCAGCAGACCGTCCCGGTGACCCACGAGGAAGTGCGCGTGGTGCGCGAGCCGATCACGGACGCCAACCGTGACGAGGCGCTGGCCGGGCCCGAGATCAGCGAGGCCGAGCACGAGGTCACGCTGCACGCGGAACGCCCCGTCGTGGAGACGGAGACGGTGCCGGTGGAGCGCGTCCGGATGACCACGGAGGAGTTCACGGAGAACGAGACGGTGCGCGGCCAGGTCCGCAAGGAGCGCATCGAGGCCGAGACCGAGACCTTCACCGAGGACGAGACCCGGCAGAGCGGCAAGCGGCGGGGCCGCGAGTGACCGTCCCCCGACGTCAGCGCGGGACCGTGCGCCGGTGAACCGACTTCACCGGCGCTTCCCGTCGTTCAGGGCCCGGGCCAGAAAGGGAGCGGTGGCGCTCCCCTCGGCGCCCGCCACCTCGACGGGCGTCCCCGCGGCCACGATCCGGCCGCCCGCGTCGCCGCCGCCGGGACCCAGGTCGATCACGTGGTCGGCGCCGGCCACCACACCCATGTCGTGCTCGACCACGACCACCGTGTGCCCGGCGTCGACGAGACCGTGCAACTGCCGCGTCAGCACCTCGACATCGGCCGGGTGCAGACCGGTCGTCGGCTCGTCGAGCAGGTACAGGGTGTGACCGCGCCGCCCCCGCTGCAGCTCGCTCGCCAGCTTGATGCGCTGCGCCTCTCCGCCGGACAGCTCCGTCGCCGGCTGGCCGAGCCGGAGATAGCCGAGACCGACGTCCAGCAACGCGGCCAGACTGCGGGCCACCGCCGGGGTGTCCGCGAAGAACTCCGCCGCGCCCTCCACGGTCAGCTCCAGCACCTCGGCGATGTTCCGCCCCCGGTACCTCACTTCGAGCGTCTCGGGGTTGTAGCGGGCCCCGCCGCAGTCGGGGCACGGCGCGTACGTGCTCGGCAGGAACAGCAGCTCGACGCTGACGAAACCCTCGCCCTGGCAGGTCTCGCAGCGCCCGCCCGCCACGTTGAAGGAGAACCGGCCCACGCCGTAACCGCGTTCGCGCGCCTGGTCGGTGGCGGCGAAGACCTTGCGCACGACGTCGAACAGTCCCGTGTAGGTCGCCAGGTTGGAGCGCGGGGTGCGGCCGATCGGCCGCTGGTCGACGGAGACCAGCGCGTCCACCCCCGCCAGGTCCTCCGAGATCTCGCCGACCAGCGTCGACTTCCCGGAGCCCGACACGCCCGTCACGGCGGTGAGCACCCCGAGCGGGAACCGCGCGGTCACGCCGCGCAGGTTGTGCCGCGTCACCGGACCGACCGTCACCGTGCCCCGCGGCACGCGCACCTCACGCGCGGGCGCGGGGGAGCGGCCGAAGAGGTGCCGGGCGGTGGCGGACTGCGCGACCCCGGCCAGCCCGTCGACCGGGCCGCTGTACAGCACCCGCCCGCCGTGCTCGCCGGCCAGCGGACCGACGTCCACGATCCAGTCGGCGCCGCGCATCACCCCCAGGTGGTGCTCCACCACGAACACCGAGTTCCCGGCCGCCTTCAGCCGCGCCAGCACCGTCAGGAGCGCCTCGGTGTCGGCCGGGTGCAGCCCCGCGGAGGGCTCGTCGAGGACGTACACCACCCCGAACAGCCCGGAGCGCAGCTGGGTCGCCAGCCGCAGCCGCTGCAGCTCGCCCGCCGACAGGGTGGGCGTGGGGCGGTCCAGGCTCAGATAGCCGAGTCCCAGCTCGACGACGGGCGCGATCCGCGAGACGAGGTCCTCGGTCAGCACCCTGGCCGTCTCGCCCTCGGTCGGCAGCAGGGCGGCCAGTTCGGTGAGCGGCAGGGCGGCCAGCTCGGCGACGGTGCGGCCGCCGACGGTCACCGCGAGGGACTCGGCCCGCAGTCTGCCGCCACCGCACACCGGACAGGGCGCGCTGGTCAGGAACCGCTCCGCCTTCGCCCGCAGGGTGGCGCTCTTGGAGTCCGCGAAGGTCTTCATCACATAGCGCCGGGCGCTCATGTACGTGCCCTGGTACGGCCGCTGGATGCGGCCCGCGTCCCGCACCGGGTGCACCGTGACCACCGGCTGGTCGTCGGTGAACAGGATCCACTCCCGCGCCTCGGCGGGCAGCTCGCGCCAGGGCCGGTCCACGTCGTAACCGAGCGCGTCCAGTACGTCCCGCAGGTTCTTGCCCTGCCAGGCGCCCGGCCACGCGGCGATCGCCCCGTCCCGGATCGACAGCGAGGGGTCCGGCACCAGCAGTTCCTCGGTGGTGCGGTGCACCCGGCCGAGCCCGTGGCACCCGGGGCAGGCCCCGGCCGCGGTGTTCGGCGAGAAGGCGTCGGAGTCCAGCCGCTCGGCGCCCGGCGGGTAGTCGCCGGCCCGGGAGAAGAGCATCCGCAGGGAGTTGGAGAGATTGGTGACCGTCCCCACCGAGGAGCGGGACGTCGGGGTGGCCCGCCGCTGCTGGAGCGACACGGCGGGCGGCAGGCCGGTGATCTCGCCCACCTTCGGCGCGCCCACCTGGTGGATGAGCCGACGGGCGTACGGCGCGACCGACTCGAAGTAGCGCCGCTGCGCCTCCGCGTAGACCGTCCCGAAGGCCAGCGACGACTTCCCCGACCCCGAGACGCCGGTGAACACCGCCACCACGTCCCGGGGGACGTCCACGTCGACGCCCTTGAGGTTGTGCTCGCGGGCGTCGCGCACGCGGACGTACGGGTCGTGGGGGCTGTGCATCGCGGGGAACTCCGTACGGTGGGGGACAAACTCCGCGATTCTATGCCGGGGCGTCGGGCGGTCCGGTGCCGGTGACACGGGCGAGCCGCCGGTAGGAGTCGAGCAGCGCCTCGCGGTCGTACGTGCTGGTGGTGACCAGGACCTCCTGCGCGCCCGTCTCCTTCACGAGCGTCTCCAGCTCGTCGGCGACCTGCTCCTGCGTGCCGGCGACGTGGCCCGCCAGACCCGCGTCGTACAGGTCGCGTTCCTTGCCGGTCATCGTCCGGGCCTCGATCTCCTCGGCCGGGGCCAGCGGCGGGAAGGAGCCGCGCGTGCGGGCGTGGGCCATGGACCAGGCCTCCGGGACGAGCAGCAGCCGGGCCGCCTCGGGTGTCGCGGCCACCGCCACGGTGCCGGAGACGACGACGTACGGCTCCTGGCTCCACTCGGAGGGACGGAACCCGGCGCGGTAGCGGTCGATGCCGCGGCGCATCCGGTCCCGGTCGCGCAGGTCTCCGATGACCATCGGCAGGCCCGCACGCGCGGCGACGGCCGCGCCCTCGCCGATCGCCAGCACGAACGGCGGTACGGTCAGCCCCTCCGCGGGGCGCGCGTGCACGCCCGTGGGCGAGGTGCCGCGGAACCAGCCGAGCAACTCGGCCAGTTGTGCGTCGAAGTCCTCGGCGTCGTCCTTCTCCCGGCCCAGCGCCCGGCGGACGCCGTCGGTGAAGCCCACCGAGCGGCCCAGCCCCATGTCGATCCGGCCGGGGAAGAGCGACTCCAGCACGCCGAACTGCTCGGCGACGACCAGCGGCCGGTGGTTGGGCAGCATCACGCCCCCGGTGCCGACGCGGATGCGCTGCGTCGCCCCGGCCACGGCGGCCGCGAGGACGGTCGGAGCCGACCCGGCCACGCCGGGCACGCCGTGGTGCTCCGCCACCCAGAACCGGTGGTAGCCGAGCCGCTCCGCCTCCCGCGCCAGCTCCACGGTGTCGCGCAGTGCCTCCCCGGCGCTGCGGCCCGTGCGGATGCGGGACCGGTCGAGGACGGAGAAGCGGGTGGTGGCGATCGAGGAGGTCACATGATGTTCAACGCCCGTGCCCGGCACAGATTCCCGGCGCGGGCCTCCGGCATCGGACCCCCGGCGCGGAAGTCCGGTGCTTCTTTCCCGTTTCCCGGCGGCGCCCTCTAGGGTGAGCGCGTGAGCGACAGCGACAAGGCCCCGGTGGCCGTGTTCGACCTGGACAACACCCTCGCCGACACTGCGCACCGGCAGCGCTTCCTGGAGCGCCGGCCGCGCGACTGGGACGCGTTCTTCGCGGCCGCGCCGCACGATCCGCCGCTCGCGGAGGGCATCGCACTGGTGCGGGAGAGCGCGAAGGAGTGCGAGATCGTCTATCTGACCGGCCGGCCCGAGCGCTGCCGGCGCGACACCCTCGACTGGCTGGCGGCGCACGGCCTGCCCGAGGGCGTCGTGCACATGCGCGGCAACGCCGACCGCAGGCCCGCCCGGCGCACCAAGCTGGAGATCCTGCGGCGCCTCGCGCGGACCCGCGAGGTGCGGGTCCTGGTGGACGACGACGAGCTGGTCTGCGACGACGCAGAGCGGGCCGGTTTCACCGTGCTCCGGGCCCGCTGGGCGGCCCGGTCGGCCGAGCTGCGCGTGGCGCAGGAGCGCGAGGGGCGCACCTGAGTCAGTCCGACTCCTCCAGACGGAAGCCGAGCTTGAGACCGACCTGCCAGTGCGCGACCTGCCCGTCCTCGATCTGGCCGCGCACCTGTGTCACCTCGAACCAGTCCAGCTTGCGCAGGGTCTGCGAGGCGCGGGTGATGGCGTTGCGGACGGCCTGGTCGACGCCGTCGGGCGAGGTGCCGACGACCTCGGTGACCCGGTAGGTGTGGTTCGACATGCGGGCGCTCCCTTCCCAGGACAGCCGTGTGCCCTGCGTCACTCCACCGTGCCCCAAGCCGGGACGGAGCGCGAGGCGTCGGCCTTCGGGGCGGAATCCGGTAGCTCCCCTTGACCTTTGTAATGGTCCATACCAAAATCCCAGACACCCGTTCGAGCCTCGGGCTCGCCCCCCACGTCGGGTCTCCCTTCGCGTGCGCAGGACGCACCTGCCTCCGCCCTCTGTTCGTCAGTCAGAAGGACCCCTCGTGAGACGTCGCCTCCTCGCCCTTGTCTGTGTGTCCGCCTCCGTGCTCAGCGGCTGCGGCCTGATCTCGCAGGACGGCGGGGGCGATCGGCACACCGTCACCGTGTGGCTGATGAAGGACAGCGCCTCCCAGGACTTCCTGAAGCGGTTCACCGAGGGCTTCGAGGCCGACCACCCCGACCTCGACCTCGACATCCGCATCCAGGAATGGACCGGGATCGGCGACAAGGTCCAGACCGCGCTGAAGGCCGACGGCTCGGACGGCCCCGACGTCATCGAGGTCGGCAACACCCAGGTCCCGCAGTACGCGGAGGGCGGACGGCTGCAGGACCTGACCCTGGAGTCGATGCGGGACTGGGGCATCCGCGACTGGCTGCCGGGCCTCGCCGAACCGGGGCAGTGGATGTCCCAGCAGTTCGGCGTGCCCTGGTACGCCGCCAACCGCGTCGTCATCTACCGCAAGGACCTCTTCGAGCAGGCCGGCGTCAACGAACCGCCCCGCACGCGCGAGGAGTGGCTCGACGCCACCGAGAAGCTCGACAAGAACGGCGACCAGGGCATCTACCTGGCCGGCCAGGACTGGTACACGCTTGCCGGCTTCATCTGGGACGAGGGCGGCGAACTGGCCACCCAGGCCGGCGAGGGCGGTGTCTGGACGGGCGCCCTCGACTCCGAGGAGGCCCTGCGCGGCATGGACTTCTACCGCGAACTGCAGGCCCTGGGCGACGGACCGGTCGACGCCGACGAGGAACACCCGCCGCAGGCCGGGGTCTTCGCCAAGGGTCAGGTCGCGCAGATCATCGCGGTGCCGGGCCAGGCGCAGTCCGTGCTGCGCGAGAACCCCGGCCTCAAGGGCAAGATCGGGTTCTTCCCCGTGCCCGGCAAGAGCGCGGACAACCCCGGAGCCGTCTTCACCGGCGGCTCCGACCTCGTCGTCCCGAAGAACACCGACCAGGAGGAAGGCGCCCTCGCCGTGGTCGAGGCGCTCGCGGGCGAGAAGTGGAACACCGACCTGGCCCGCACCATGAACTACGTCCCCAACAAGAAGACGCTCGCCGAGGCCGTCTCCGGCGAGGAAGGGGCCGAGGCCATGGCCGCCGGCGCCGCACAGGGCCGGGCGACCCCCGGCACGCCGCAATGGGGCGCCGTCGAGGCGGACAACCCGATCAAGGCGTACATGACGAAGGTGCTCAAGGGGGCCGACGCGAAATCGGAGGCCGGTAAGGCGTCCGACCGCATCACCGAACTGCTGGACCCCAACACGCGCTGACCGGGGCGGGGCGGGGCCGACCCGACGGTCCCGCCCCGCCGCACCTCAGCGTGCCACGCTCAGCGACAGGGCGAAGCGCCCCTCCCGGTCCGTCCACCAGTGGGCCAGACCGAACCCGGCGGCCGCCAACTCGGCCCGCACGCCCTCCCGTCGGAACTTCGCGGACACCTCGGTGCGCAACTCCTCCCCGTCCGCGAAGTCCACGACCAGGTCGAGCGCCTGGATCTTGACGGTCTGCGCGGCCCGCGAGCGCAGCCGCATCTCGATCCACTCCCGTTCGGCGTTCCAGAGCGCCACGTGCTCGAAGGCCGCGGGCGCGAAGTCGGCCTCCAGCTCGCGGTTCACCACCGACAGCACGTTCTTGTTGAACTCGGCCGTCACCCCGGCCGCGTCGTCGTACGCGCGGACCAGCACCCCCTCGTCCTTGACCAGGTCCGTGCCCAGCAACAGGGCGTCGCCCGGGGAGAGCAGGGCGCGCACGGAGGCCAGGAACGCGCCGCGCTCCTCGGGCAGCAGGTTGCCGATGGTGCCCCCGAGGAACGCCACCAGCCGGGGGCCCGGTGTGTCGGGCAGCGTCAGCCCTCCCGTGAAGTCGGCGATCAGCGCGTGCACCTGGAGACCGGGACGCTCGGCGACGAGCGCCTGCCCGGCCTGCGCGAGGGCGCTCTCGCTGACGTCGACCGGTACGTAGCCGCGCAGCCCGTTCCGCTCGGTCAGCGCGTCGAGCAGGACCCGAGTCTTGTCCGAGGAGCCGGAGCCCAGCTCGACCAGGGTGCGGGCACCGGTCGCCTCCGCGATCCGGCCGGCCCGGTCGACGAGGACCTCCCGCTCGGCCCGCGTCGGGTAGTACTCCGGCAGCGCGGTGATCGCCTCGAACAGCTCGCTGCCCCGTGCGTCGTAGAACCACTTCGGCGGCAGCCACTTGGGCGTGCTCGTCAGGCCCGCCAGGACGTCGGCGCGCAGCGCGGCGTCCGTGGCGTCCTCGGGCAGCGTCCGGGTCAGACGGAACTGGCTCACGTTCGGGGCTCCTTCGAAGAGACGGAAGCGTCTGCGGGGGCGGTCTCGCCCGGGTCCTTGAGCGGGGTGAGCCGCACGTCGGTGCGGCTCGCGGTCAGCAGGGTGCGGTCGGGGACCTCCTGCCAGCCGGGGTCGTCGTCGTAGGGCTCCGAGGCGACGACCGTGCCGCCGCCCGGACGGGCCAGGTACCACAGGGTGTCGCCCCAGGTCGTGGCGGTGACGGTGGAGCCGTTGGTGAGGAGCAGATTGAGCCGGGAGCCGGGGGCCGCCGCGGCGACCTCCAGCACCGTCTCGGTCAGCGCCCGGCCCTCGTCGTCCCCGGCGCGCAGCCGGGCCAGGACCAGCGCCCACACGAGCGCCGAGTCGTTGCGCGCCTCCAGCGACAGCAACGGTCCGGGCGGCAGCGTCGCGGCCACCGGCGCCAGCGAGTCCGGCCAGCCCGGCACGGCGCCGTTGTGGCTGAACAGCCAGGTCCCCGCGGCGAACGGCGCGGCGGCCGCCTCCGCGTCGGCGCCGGCCAGTGTCGCGTCCCGTACGGCCGCGAGCAGCGCACCGGTGCGCACGACGCGGGCCAGGTCGGCGAAGGACTGGTCCGCCCAGATCGGCCCGGCCCGGCGGTACCGGGCCGGTACCGGGTCGCCCTCGGCGTACCAGCCGACGCCGAACCCGTCGGCGTTGACCGTGCCGTACCGCTGGTGCCGGGGCGCCCAGGACTGGCGGTACAGACCGTGCGGCGGCGCCACCAGGAGCGCGCCGAGCACCTCCGCGGGGCCCGTGTAGGCCAGGTGCCGGCACATCAGGAAGCCTCCGCCGAGCGGGCCGTGCGGAACCCGGAGAAGATCTGCCGCCGGATCGGATAGTCCCAGTTGCGGAACGTGCCCCGGCAGGCCACCGCGTCCACGGCGAAGGAACCGCCGCGCAGCACCTTGTAGTCGGGGCCGAAGAACACCTCCGAGTACTCCCGGTACGGGAACGCCCGGAAGCCCGGGTACGGCGCGAAGTCGCTCGACGTCCACTCCCACACGTCGCCGATCAGCTGCCGTACGCCGAGCGGCGACTCGCCGGCCGGGTAGCTGCCCGCGGGTGCCGGGCGCAGGTGCCGCTGCCCGAGGTTGGCGTGTTCCGGGCCGGGGTCGGCGTCGCCCCACGGGTAGCGCATGGCCCGCTCGCCGGCCGGGTCCCACCGCGCGGCCTTCTCCCACTCGGCCTCGGTGGGCAGCCGGCGTCCCGCCCAGCGGGCGTAGGCATCGGCCTCGTACCAGCACACGTGCAGCACCGGCTCCTCGGCCGGGACCGCCTCGGTGACCCCGAAGCGGCGCCGCAGCCACTGCCCGCCGTCCCGGCGCCAGAACAGCGGGGCGGTGAGGGAGTGCCGGCGGACGTGGTCCCAGCCCTCGGGGGTCCACCAGCGGGGGTCGTCGTAGCCGCCGTCGTCGATGAACGCCTGGTAGGCGCCGTTGGTCACGGGGACGGTGTCGATGAAGTACGGCGCGACCTCGCGCCGGTGCGCGGGGCGTTCGTTGTCCAGCGCCCACGGCTCGGTCGACGTGCCCATCGTGAAGGGGCCCCCCGGCACCAGGACCTCGGCCGGCCCGGTGAACAGCCCCGCCGGATCGGGATCGGGCGCGGTCAGGACCCGCGGCCCCCTGCGCAGCTGATGCGTGATCAGCATGGTCTCGTCGTGCTGCTGCTCGTGCTGGGCGATCATCCCGAAGGCGAAGCCCGCCTCCGTCAGCCGCGTCCCCTCGAACGCGGTGCGCTCCAGCACGTCCAGGGCGCGTCCGCGCACGTCCGCCGCGTACCTTCGAGCCTCCTCGGGCGACAGCAGCGGCAGGCTCGGTCGCTCGGAGCGGGGATGCTCGAAGGCGTCGTACAGGCTGTCGATCTCCGGGCGCATCGCCTCCTGTCCGGCGACCGCGCGCAGCAGCCACTGCTCCTCCTGGTTGCCGATGTGCGCCAGGTCCCACACGAGCGGGGACATCAGGGGCGACACCTGGGCGGTCAGGTCGGGGCCGTCGACGGAGCCGGTCAGCAGCGTGGTGCGCTCCCGCGCGGTGACGAGCGTGGTCAGGGCCCGCTCCCGCAGGGCCTCGGCGGTGGGGGTCGTGGTCGCGTCAGCGGGGTCGGTCATGAGCGGGTCTCCTTCCCGTGCGGGCCGGGGCCGAGGCCGCCCGGCATGTCCAGCAGATCGTCGGCGGGGCAGCGCCCCCTGAGGACGTAGCGCTCCAGGTACCCGGCGACGGCGTCGCTCACGTCGGCCGTCGCGCCGAGCCGGGGGAGCGCGGCGAGCGCCGCGGCGAAGCAGACGACGGCCGCCTCGCGCAGCTCCGGGTCGGTCAGGGCGTCCCGGGCCGCGGCCTCGTAGAGCGGGTTGTGCGGCGCGGGCAGGCCGTGGGTGCGCTCGGCCAGTGGCTTGACGGCACGGTAGGCGGTCTCGGCGGCCTCCGGGTCGTCGAACAGCGCGGCGGTCACGGCCAGCGGCACGATCCAGCCGTCGTCCCCGGGCTGCGCGTCGATCATGCGCAGCTCCAGATGGCCGCGCGGCCTGACCGGCGGGAAGAGCGTGGTCAGGTGGTAGTCGAGGTCCTCCCGGGTCGGCGGCCTCGGCACCAGCTCACGGGTCCACTCCCGCAGGGTCAGACCCTCCGGCACGTCCCAGGGGCCGCCGTCGCGGCGTACGCACATCACCGGGGCGTCCAGCACGTGCCGGGTCCAAGCGCCGCGGGGGTCGGAGTCCAGCACGGGGCCGCCCGCCCGGCCGCTGCCGATCTGCGTCCACCGCAGCTGCCGGGTGGACCGCCAGCCGGTGGGCCGTCCGCCGGACAGCGGGGAGTTGGCGAACGCGGCCAGCAGCACGGCGCCCAGATGATGGGCCAGCCACCACCGGCGTACGTGACCCAGCGGACCCGGCTCCTCGTGCCCCGCGTCCACGCACACCTGCACCGAGGCGGAGGCGCACATCATGAACCGGCCACCGGGACCGGTGCGGTCGAGACAGGACTCCATGGCGTCGTAGCGCGGCCGGCGCAGATAGCGGCGCGGCGGGTGCCAGGGATCGTGGCCGAGGCCGACCAGGGCCAGGCCGTCCTCGCGCAGTACGGCGCGCACGGCGTCGAGGTCGGCACTGACGGAGCGGACGCACTCCGTCAGGGACGCGGCGGGCAGCGAGCTCAGCTCCAGCTGGCCGCCGGGCTCGACGGTCAGCGCCGACCGCAGGGGCACGCCCCGCAGGGCGGTGTAGAGCGCGCGGAGCCGTTCGGGTGACACGGGGAGCCGCGGCGCGCGCAACTCGTGGACGAGCCATTCCACCTCGACGCCGAGGAGCCTGGGCGGACCGGTCTTGAAGCAGATGCCGCGGACGAGCGCCTCGACCTCGGCCTCACTGACGGCGGTACGTGGCCGGACACAGCCACCAACCGGATCGAACATGTCGGGATCCTCCTGAGATTCCACCATGCCGCCGGCCCTTCTGCGGTGGGCCGGGCCGGCACACCCGTCCCACCCAAGACCCTCGTGCCGCTCCGCACAAGGATGCATATCGGGACGTTCCCGCTCGGTAATCTCCGAGATCCGCCCGTTCCCGAGGGCGTTCCCCGGCGTTGGCCGGTCGGGAAACTCCGTTGCACCACAGCCCCAGCATCGCCCAGGATTTCCGCATGAGCACGACGGGGGAGACCGCGCGGCACGCGGTCAGGGCGTCCACGGGGGTGGCGCCGTGAGCGCGCGTGCGGGGCATCGCACGGCAGACCGAGCAGATCGTCGCCGCCGGGTCCCACCGGGCGCCCGACGGCCGTGAGGTGTCCGTCGCGGCGGCGGTCGAGGCGGCACGGGACGGTACCCGCATGTACGGGCCGGATCCCGTAGGGCCGGTGCCGGCCGCTGTGGCCTTGCCCGCCCCGGGGCGGACCGTCTTCGAGGTCACCGGCGAGAGCAGCCTGGAGGCCCCCCGCCGTCTCGGCGGTGAGGTCGCCGTGCTCAACTCCGCCTCCGCCCGCAACCCGGGTGGCGGCTACCTGGGCGGCGCGCAGGCCCGGGAGGAGGCCCTGTGCCGGGCCTCGGCGCTGTACACCTGCCTGTTGCGGGCACGTGAGTTCTACGACCACCACCGCTCCCACCGCGACCCGTTCTACACCGACCGCGTCGTCCACTCGCCCGGCGTACCCGTTGTCCGCGACGACCGCGGCCGCCTGCTGGACCAGCCGTACACGGCCGGATCCCTCACCTCCGCCCGCGCCCAACGCCGGCGTGGTGCTGCGCACGGTCCCCGAGCGCGCCGCGGACCTGCCCGCCGCGCTCGCCGTGCGCGCCGGGCGGGTGCTGGAGACCGCCGCGACCCACGGCTACCGGCGCCTCGTGCTGGGCGCCTGGGGCTGCGGGGTGTTCCGCAACGACCCCGCCCAGGTGACAGGCGCGTTCCGGACGCTGCTCGGGCCTGGCGGGCGGTTCGCCGGGGCGGTAGGGGGCGCGGCGAAGCCGCTCCAGTGGAGCCGGGGCCTGCACCGGGGAGCGGCGTTCGGCATCCTGGACCGCACACCGGGCGCGACCGTCCGGGCCGCGTTCGACCGCGCCTTTCCGCAGGGCGCGGCCCGACCCGGTCAGCTCCAGCCGTAGCGCTCCCGCAGCCGCTGCCGTACGAGGTCGAAGCGCATCCGGTCCAGGGCGCACGCCTCCCGGCGCATCCCGGCGTCGTGCAGCCGCAGCACCCGGTCCACGTCGACCCAGGAGTCGCGCCCGGAGCGGTCCCACGGCCCGCTCCCGATCGGCACCCACTCCCGGTCACCGTCGTGCCGCTTGCTGGACAGCTGGACGGCCAGCACGGTCCCGGCCGCCTCCCTGGCCACCACGAGGACGGGCCGGTCCTTGCCCCGGCCGTCCGCTTCCTCGAAGGGCACCCACGTCCAGACGATCTCGCCCGGATCGGGGTCGCCGTCGTGAGCGGGGGAGTACTCGGTCCGCACCCGGCCCACCCCCCGGGGATCGGCCTCGGTGGTGGCGCAGGGACCGTAACGTCCGGGGACGGTCTCGCCGTTGCTGTCGATGTCGTCGGGGAAGGCGCTCACGGGCCGTACCGTACGGGACGGCCCGGTGCGGACGCGCGGGGACCCGCGCCGGGTGGCAGGCTGGCCCCCGGCAAACCAGTCCGAATCAGAAGGCGACGTCATGACCGACCAGCTCACCGTGAGCGTCCTGGGCACCGGCATCATGGGTGCCGCGATGGCCCGCAACCTCGCCCGCGCCGGACACACCGTCCGCGTCTGGAACCGCAGCCGGGACAAGGCCGAGCCACTGGCCGCCGACGGCGCGCACGTCGCCGGGAGCCCGGAGGAGGCCGTGGACGGCGCCGACGTCGTCCTCACGATGCTCTACGACGGCCCGGCCGCCCTCGACGTCATGCGGCGGGCCGCCCCCGGCCTGCGCCCCGGCACCGTGTGGGCGCAGTCCACCACCGCGGGCGTCGACGCGGTCGCCGACCTGGCCGCCTTCGCCCACGAGCACGGGCTCGTCTTCCTCGACGCTCCCGTCCTCGGCACCCGCCGGCCCGCCGAGGACGGTCAACTGCTGGTGCTGGCCGCGGGACCCGGCGAGGCGCGGGACCGGGTGGCGCCCGTGTTCGACGCCGTCGGCTCCCGCACCGTGTGGACCGGCGAGGACGGCGCGGCCGGCAGCGCGACCCGGCTGAAGCTGGTCGCCAACAGCTGGGTCCTCGCCGCCACCAACGCGGTCGGTGAGGTCCTGGCGCTGGCCAAGGCGCTGGGCGTGGACCCGGACGCCTTCTTCGACGCCGTCGCCGGCGGGCCGCTCGACATGGGCTATCTGCGTGCCAAGGCCGGCCTGATCCGCGAGGGCGCGCTGACGCCGGCCCAGTTCGCCGTCGCCACCGCCGAGAAGGACGCCCGCCTGATCGTCGAGGCGGGCGAGGCGAACGGCGTCCGGCTGGACCTCGCCGCGGCCGGTGCGCAGCGGTTCGCGCGGGCCGCGGCCCAGGGGCACGGCGACGAGGACATGGCGGCGGCCTACTTCGCCAGTTTCGAGGAGAAGGCGACCGACTGAGCCCGCCCGGGGTACCGGGTGCACGAGACACCCCCACACCGGCACCGGACCCGGCGCCGGACCACACCGAACGTGAGGAGCCCGCATGTCCAAGCCGCCGCTGCCGCCCGAGGCCGTCGAACTGCTGCGCCGCCCCAACCCGTGCGTCATGGCCACCCTTCGCCCGGACGGCGCCCCCGTCTCCACACCCACCTGGTACCTCTGGGACGACGGCCGCGTGCTGGTCAACCTCGATGCGGGCCGCGTACGCCTCGGACACCTGCGCCGCGACCCGCGCGTCACCCTGACCGTCCTCGCGGACGACGACTGGTACACGCACGTCACCCTGATCGGCCGCGTCGCCGAGATGCGCGACGACGAGGACCTCTCCGGCATCGACCGGCTCTCCAGGCACTACTCGGGCAACCCGTACCCGAACCGGGAGCGACCCCGGGTCAGCGCCTGGATCGAGGTGGAGCGCTGGCACGGGTGGGGCGCGATGAAGGACAGCGACCAGTCCGGCTGAGGGTGGGCAAGGGGCGGACAGCGACGTATGATCACCGCGCGCGGCATCGCGTGTCGGTCACCGTCCGGGTGAGGCATGGAGGCGCCGCGGAGATGCCCGTGGAGGCATTGACCGTGTCAGTCGAGTTCAACCACACCATCGTTCTCTCCCACGACCGGGAGAAGTCCGCCCGCTTCCTCGCCTCGATCCTCGGTCTCGAGGTCGGCGAGCCGGCCGGAGCGTTCCTGCCCGTGACGACCGCCAACGGCGTCACCCTCGATTTCGCCGGCGTCGACATCGAGATTCCCGCGCAGCACTACGCCTTCCTCGTCTCGGAGGACGAGTTCGACGGGATCCTCGCCCGGCTCGTCGAAAGCGGGACGCCCGTCCAGGCCGACCCGCACGGCCGGCACCCGCGCCGGATCAACCGCAACGACGGCGGTCGGGGCGTCTACTTCACCGACCCGTCCGGGCACGGCATGGAGGCCATCACCCGCCCGTACGGCAGCGATCCGGCCTCGCCGCTGAACGGCGTCACCGAGGACGTGCCCGGGGCCCGCTGACGACGCCCGTCCGCCGCGTCCGGCCCCGGCCCCGGCTCACCCGTCACCGGCGGGCCGAACCGGGGCCGGGGCCGGGCGCGTGGTCCCGCCGCGGCAGCAGGAGCGGGGTCGCCAGCATCAGCAGGCCCGCGAGCGCGACGGCCGTACGCGTTCCGGTCAGACCCGCCAGCAGCCCCCACACCGCGGTCAGGGCCGCGGTCGTCAGCTTCGCGCTGATCGTCCACGCGGACAGGGTGCGCGTCACCCTGTCCGCGGGCGTCAGCTCCAGCCGACGGGTCGCGAACACCGGGTTGTACACGCCCACGGAGGTGATCAGCCCGAACTCCACCACCATCACCAGGATCAGGCCCCCCGCCCCCGGGCCGACGAAGGCCAGCCCGACGGGCCAGCACACGCGCAGCACCCCGCTGGCGACCAGCACCCGGTGCTCGCCGAAGCGCGCCACGAGCGGACGGGCCAGCCGCGAGCCGACCAGCCCGCCCACGCACGGCACCGCGAAGGCGAGACCGTACTGCCAGGGAGCGAAGCCCAACTCGCCCAGCATGAGCACGGCGAGCAGCGGCGCGGTCGCCATGATCAACGCGTTGACCAGGACCGTGTTGAGGAACAGCGGGCGCAGCACCGGCGAGGCGAGCACGTACCGCCAGCCGTCCAGCAAGTCCCCGGCGCGCCACCGGGCCGCCTCCGTGCGCCGCGGGCGTGGCTCCGCGCCGCCGATCGCACGGATCCCCAGCGCGGAGAGCAGATGGCTCACGGCGTCGACCGCCACCGTCACCACCGGGCCGAAGAGCCCGATCGCGGCCCCGCCGACCGGGGGCCCGAGCATGGTCGCGGTCCAGGTCGTCGCCTCGAACCGGCCGTTCGCGGCCAGCAGGTCCGGCGAGCGCACCAGGGCCTTGAGGCAGGCGGCGGAGGCGGCCCGGAACGTGATGTCGGCCGCGGCGACGACGACCGACACGGCCAGCAGCTGAGCGAAGCCGAGCCACCTGAAGGCGTACGCGAGCGGCACGCTCAGCAGCACCGCGCACCGGACCAGGTCCATCGCGACCATGACCGGCCGCTTGCGCCGGAACTCCACCCACGGCCCCAGCGGCACCGCCACCACCGCGCCCACCGCCGGACCCGCCGCCGCGAGCGCCGCCACCTGCCCCGGACCGGCGTCCAGCACCACCACCGCGATCAACGGAAAGGCGTCGAAGGCGAGCCGTGTGCCGAAGGTGCTGACGGCGTACGCCGCCCACAGCCACCGGAACCCCCTCCCCAACGACCCGCCGCCCACCACGTCCGACTCGACCACACCCGACTCCGTCACGCCCGACATCAAAGCGATCCGGGGCCGGGCGGATCAAACAACCGGCCGGGCAGCGGGTACAACCGATCGTTGTGCATGAGCCCCCGGTGTGCCCCTACCGGGTCAGCAGCGCGCGCAGTGCCCCGGCGACCTCGTCCGGCGCTTCCTCCGCCATGAAGTGCCCGCAGCCCACGGTCTCGTGCCGCAGGTCCGGTGCCCACGCCCGCCACAGCGCGGCGGCGTCGTAGCCCAGAGCGGCGCCCCAGTCCTGCTGGAGGACGGTCACCGGCATCCGCAGCCGGTTGCCGTGCTCCCGGTCCGCCCGGTCGTGGTCCACGTCGATGCCGGCCGAGGCCCGGTAGTCGGCCACGATGGAGGGCACCGCCTCGCGGGACGCCTTGAGGTAGGCAGCCCGGACGTCGGCCGGCAGGGCGCCCGGGTCCCGGGTCCACAGGTCGAGGAAGTGGCCGAAGAACGCGTCCGGCGCGGCGCCGATCAGCTGCTCGGGAAGCCCCGGCGGCTGCGCCATCAGGTACAGGTGGAAGGCGACCGCCGCCGTCGTGCCGTGCAGGACGTTCCACATGTCGAGCGTCGGCAGCACGTCCAGCGCGGCCAGGTGCGTCACCGTGCCGGGGTGGTCGAGCCCGGCACGCACCGCGACCAGCGCGCCCCGGTCGTGACCGGCCAGCGCGAACCGCTCGTGCCCCAGCTCACGGGCCAGGGCGACCACGTCGGCGGCCATGGTCCGCTTGGCGTACGCGGTGCCGTCCGGGTCGGCGGGCTTGTCGCTGGCGCCGTAACCGCGCAGGTCGGGGCAGATGACCGTGTGGTCCGCGGCCAGGTCGGCGGCGACGTGCCGCCACATCAGGTGGGTCTGGGGGAAGCCGTGCAGCAGGACGACGGGGCTGCCGGTGCCGCCGACGGCCACCTGCAGGCCGACGCCGTCGGCGACCGTCACACGGTCGTGGGTGAAGCCGGGGATGGTGGGTTCCATGGTGGTCAGTGCCTCTTTCTCGCTGCTCGCGTCACAGGTCCTCGTGACGCTTTCGAGCCTCCCGCGCGCGAATCAGCAACCGATCAGCAAACCGAGCGGCGCCCGGCCGGGCACCGGCCCGTACGCGTACCGTGGTGAGCGCACGAACGGTGGTGGATCGGAGCGGACGGAACACGGGACATGGACGCGGTCACGTTCGGTGTGCTCGGCGCCGTCACCGCCGGGCGCGGCCCGCAGCCGCTCGCCCTCAAGGGCCCCCGGCACCGCGCCGTGCTCGCCCGGCTGATCCTGGCCAGGCGGCGGGTCGTCCCGGTCGCCCGCCTGGTCGAGGACCTGTGGGAGACACCGCCGCCCCGGGCCGTCGGAGCGGTGCGCACCTTCGTGGGGGACCTGCGCCGTGCCCTGGAACCCGACCGCCCGCCGCGCGCCCCGGCCCGGCTGCTGGTCACCGAGGGCCCGGGATACGCCCTGCGCGCCGCGCCGGACGCCGTGGACGCCTGGCGTTTCGAGGCTGCCGTCGCCGAGGCCGACCGGCTGCCCGCCGCCCAGGCACCCGACCGGCTGCGGGTGGCCCTGGGGGAGTGGCGTGGGCCCGCGTACGCCGAGTTCGGCACGGAGGACTGGGCCAGGGGAGAACGCTCCAGGCTCACCGAACTGCGTCTGCGCGCCGTCGAACGCCGCGCGGAGCTGCTGGTGGAACTGGGCCGCGCCGCCGAGGCGGTCCCCGACCTCGACGCCCACCTCACCGAGCACCCCTGGCGCGAGGAGTCCTGGCGCCTGCTCGCGCTCGCCCTGTACCGGACCGGGCGGCAGGCGGACGCCCTCGCAGTGCTGCGCCGGGCCCGCGCCCTGCTGGCCGGACGGCTGGGCATCGACCCGGGGCCCCGGCTGCGCCGCCTGGAGGCCGGCATCCTCGCCCAGGACCCGGACCTGGACCCGCCCGGCGAACCGGCGGACGCGGCGGCCCGCCTGTGGACCCGCGCGACCGAGGCGTACGACCGCACCGTCGCCGCCGGCGCCCGGGCCCGCCTGGAGTCCACCGTCGGCCTGCTGCGGAGCCTCGCCGTCACCGGCGGCGGCGGCCTGGAGGCCGCCCGGGAACACCGGACGGCGGTGGTCCAGGCCGCGGAGGAGACCGGCGACGCGGACCTCGCGGCCCGGGTGATCGGCGCCTACGACGTCCCCGCGAACTGGACCCGCAGCGACGACCCCGAACTGGCCCGGCGGATCGTCGAGGCCGCCGAACGCACCCTCGCCGTCCTGCCCGCGGCCCCCTCCGCCGACGCGGCCCGCTGCCGCCTGCTGGCCACCGTCGCCCTCGAGTCGCGGGGCGTGCGCTCCCCGCGCGGGCCGCGGGCAGCCGCCGAGGCCGAGGACATCGCCCGCCGTCTGGACGATCCCGCGCTTCTCGCGTTCGTCCTCAACGGCGTCTTCATGCAGTCCTGCACCCGCGCCGGACTGGCGCCGCGGCGCGACGCGATCGGTGCCGAACTCGTCACCCTCGGCCTCCGGCACGGCCTGGTCAACCACGAGGTGCTCGGCCACCTGATCCGGCTCCAGGCCCGTGCCGCCCTCGCCGACCTCACCGCCGCCGACGAGCACGCCAGGGCCGCGGACCGCCTCGCCGAACGGCACGAACGGCCCCTGGTGGCCGTCTTCACCGCCTGGTACCGGGCTCTGCGCGAGGCCGTCTCCACCGACGCCTCCCCCGACCCCTGCGGCTCGCCCGACTCCTCCGGCAGCTCCCAGGACAGCGCCGAGGCCGCCTACCGGTCGGCCGCCGAACGGCTCGACGGCGCCGGGATGCCGGGTCTGGAACGCGGGCTGCTGCCCCTCGCCCTGCTCGGCCTGCGCCTGTCCCGCGGCCGGCCCGCGCGGGTGGACCCGCGCGCGGACTGGGGACCGTACCGGCCCTGGGCCGAGCCGTTCGCCCTCCTGGCCGAAGGCCGCGACACCGAGGCGCACGGCGCCCTGCGGGCCCTGCCCGAACCGCCGCCCGACCTCCTCTACGAGGCCCTGTGCTGCGCCGAGGCCGCGCTCGCCCTCGCACTCGGCGACCGCCCGGCACTGCGACGGACGTACGACAGGCTGTTGCCCGCGGCCGGTGAACTCGCGGGCGCGGGCAGCGGACTGCTCACGTTCGGACCGGTCGACGGATGGCTCGCCGCGATCCGCCGGGCGCTGGAGGAGTGACGGCGGGAGAGCGGGGCGACGCGACCGCCGCCGTGACGTGTTCTCCGGTATCGCCGTCGGGTCCTCGACGTCCTCGACGTCCTCGACGCGCGTCGAGGACGGTGCGCCACGCCGACCGCGGTTGTCCGGGCTGGTCCCGGGTACCCGCCGGGCCATGAAGTGGCAGCAGGTACAGGACGGACCGTCCGCGGTGTACGTGGTGGTGCTCGACCCCGGCGAGGACCCGGTCGCCGAGCTCACCGCCTTCGCCCACGACAGGTCGCTCGGGGCCTCCCAGGTGACCGCCGTGGGGGCCTTCTCCGAGGCGGTCGTCGGCTGGTTCGACCGGCAGGCCAGGGACTACCGGCCCATCCCGGTGGACGAACAGTGCGAGGTGCTGTCGCTCATCGGGGACGTAGCCGTCGGCGACGACGGACCGACCCCGCACCTGCACGCCGTACTGGGCCTGTCCGACGGCTCCACGCGCGGCGGCCACCTGCTGTCCGGCCGGGTCTGGCCGACGCTGGAGGTGGTCGTGCGCGACAGCCCGGCCGAGCTGGCCAAGACCCACCGTCCCGACATCGGCCTGGCCCTGATCGACCTGGGCTGAGCCGGACGTCGCGGGACGGTTTACCGGCCGGGTGCGGGCTACGCGGCCCGCAGGCAATCCAGAACCGACACCCCGGGAGGCGCGAGATGACACGGCGCATCCGAGACGTGATGTCACCGGCGACGGTGTCCGTCGAGCCCATGACGACGGTGGCCCGGGCGGCCCGGCTGATGCGCGAGAAGGACGTCGGCGACGTCCTCGTGACCTATGACTGCGACCTGTTCGGCCTGCTCACCGACCGCGACATCGTGCTCCGCAGCGTCGCCGACGGCCGCGACCCGGACGCCACGACGGTGGGCGCGGTGTGCACACCCCCGCCCGTGGTCACCCTCGAACCCGACGACACCACCGACCGCGCCGCCGAGCTGATGCGCCGCCACGCCGTGCGCCGGCTCCCGGTCGTCGAGCACGGCGGCGTCCCCGTCGGCGTGGTCACCCTCGGCGACCTCGCCGCCACCGACGACCCGCACTCCGCGCTCGCGGACATCAGCCGCGCCGCACCCGACCACTGAAGAGCGGCCACCGCAGCCCGGCCACCGAAGCCGGCCGGTGAAGCCCCGCCGGCGGCACGCAGGGCACGGAAGGACCCAGGCACCCCGAGCACCGGGGAGGAACGGCATGAACGACCGACGGAGCCCGCACCGGACCACGGAACCCGTCCCCCGTTCCCGCTCGGGCGCGGTCGGCCGCCACTACGCGCGCACCGGCACCGAACCGGTACGCGCGCAGAGCGCCCTGCGGCTGAGACTGCTGCTCTCGGCGGTCTTCCTGCCGCTGTTCCTCGCGGGGGCCGCCTACTTCGGCCAATGGGCGGCCGACACCGGCACCGGGGACAGTCCGGGCCGCGGCATGCTCGTGGTCATCGCCGTGGTGTGCGGAGCGCTCGCCCTCCTCGCGGCAGCCGACCTGCTGGTGGTGATCCGCCGGCTGCGGAGCGAACGCGGCACCCCCGCACCGCACTGATTCCCAGGACCCGAGCAGGGGAGGGAGACGGAGGAAGCGACATGGCTCCCACGGCACGCACACCCGCGGCACGCAGCCGGGACGACCGCCGTGCCACCACCCGGACCGCGCGGCTGCGCGGCAGGATCCCCGAACCCGACGAGGAACCCGACCTGCTCGGCCAGTACCTGACCCAGATCGGGGCCACACCTCTGCTGACCGCCGAGGACGAGGTCCGGCTCGCCACTCGTATCGAGGCCGGCGTCCGGGCCAGGGAGGAACTGGAGGCGGCCGACACCGGCGAGCCCGCCCCCACGCCCGGACGGCGCCGGGCGCTGGAGGAAACGGTCCACGACGGCCAGGAGGCCAAGGACCACATGGTGCGGGCCAACCTCCGGCTCGTCGTGTCGACGGCCAAGCGCCACGCCCACCGCGGGCTGCCCCTCCTCGACGTCATCCAGGAGGGCAACCTCGGACTGATCCGGGCCGTGGAGAAGTTCGACCACACCAAGGGCTTCAAATTCTCCACGTACGCCACCTGGTGGATCCGCCAGGCCATCGAACGGGGCCTGGCCACCCACGCGCGCACGGTCCGGCTGCCCGTCCACGTCGTGGAGCAGCTCCAGAAGCTCGCCAAGGTCGAACGGAAGCTCCGTGCGGGCCTCGACCGAGAGCCGACCACCGAGGAGGTCGCCGCAGAGAGCGGCATCGACGCGGACAAGGTCGGCTGGCTGCGCCGGGTCGGACGGGACGCGGTCAGCCTGGACACCCCCGTGGACGAGACCGGGGACACCGTCGTCGGTGATCTCATCCCCGACACCGAGGTGCTGCGGGCCCCCGAAGTCGCCGAGTTCCAGGCGCTCGCGGCGGAACTGCGGGAGGCCGTCGGCACCCTCGCCCCCCGGGAGTCCCTGATCCTCAGCCTGCGCTACGGCCTGCACGACGGACGCCCGCGCACCCTGCAGCAGGTCGCCCAGCACGTGGGCCTGACCCGCGAACGCGTCCGCCAGCTGGAGAAGGAGTCCCTCGCCCACCTGCGCGCCCCCGAGCAACGGGAACGCCTGCTGGACTGGGCGAGCTGACCCGGCCCGGGCGCTCTGCGTCCTCGGCGCTGGTGCGGCTCGGTGCGCAGTCGGGCCCCCTGCCGCAGCAGTTCCCGCTGGACCAGCCGGTAGGGCAGCCCTCGCGGTCCGCGCCCGTGCCGGACGGTCAGCGCCGCGCACACCCCGATGCGGAGCCCTGCTCGACCGGATCGACGCCGCGCGCGACACGGGCGGCGCCCCGGCGCCGACTCCCGCGGGCACGACGAGTGGCGGCGCGGCGCGACCCCGCACCCGCGCGACGCTCGCAGGTCTCCCGGGCCGACGCGGACAGCTCCGCCATCCGGGCCCCGAGGTCGTCACGGCGCTGCGGATACTCGTCCCAGGG
This sequence comes from Streptomyces sp. NPDC085944, assembly GCF_040686295.1. Taxonomy (NCBI): domain Bacteria; kingdom Bacillati; phylum Actinomycetota; class Actinomycetes; order Kitasatosporales; family Streptomycetaceae; genus Streptomyces; species Streptomyces sp. NPDC085944. The sequence goes on from NZ_JBFBJX010000014.1 coordinate 80,313, forward strand.
CCGGTCCACCTCCGCGAGCAGCAGCCCGGCCTGCTCCCGCGCCACCCCCACCAGGGCCGGGGCGCCCAGTCGGCGCGCGAGGTCGAAGACCTTGCCGGAGTACGGCAGCGGCAGCACCGGCACGCCGGTGAGCGCGGCGAAGATCACGAAGTGCAGCCGCATGCCCACGGCCACGTCGAGGTGGCGCATGAAGCCGAGCACCTGCCCCGGGCTGTAGTCGCCGTGCAGGATGCGGCCCTGGTCCGGGGCCGTCATGTGGGACAGCACGGCGTGCGCGTGCCGTACGTCGTGCCGTTCCATCGGCAGGAACACCACGCGCGCGTCCAGTCGGCGGACCAGGAAGTCCGCGACGTCGGCGAGTAGGGCGTGGTAGTCGCCCTCGTCCAGCTTCTCGGCCGCCCGCCCCGGCTCGCGCACCGACATCCCCACCAGCCGGGCACCGGACGGTATGCCCTCCTCTCGCATCATCGTCTCGGTGAACGGCTCCGGCGCCAGCAGCAGCGCCGGGTCCGCGGTGACCGTGACCTCCCGCTCCAGGCCGACCTCCTCGAGCACCAGCCGCGACTCCTCGTCCCGCACCACCACGTCGTCCGTCTCCGCCAGCACCGTGCGCACCGCGTCCCGGTCCTCGGCGCCCGTGAGGGGCCCGGTGCCGACGGCGTAGGCGAAGGTGGGCACGCGTCGGATCTGCGCGGCGCGCACCAACCGCAGACAGCGCCGCGCCTCGCCGTCGTAGAGGACGCCTCCGCCGCCGAGTACCAGCAGCTCCAGGCCGGGCAGGACGTCCAGGACGTGATTGCGGCTCACCCCCTCCCAGGGCACCACCTCGTCCGCGTCGGGGTGATGGGCGAGGGTGTGCTCGGCGTTCCGGCTCAGGACGACCAGGTGCGCGTCCGGGCGCAGGGCGCGCAGACAGCTCAGCACGCAGGTCAGGACGGCCTCGTCGCCGGTGTTGAAGCCGCCGTAGGAACCCAGTACGCCGATGCGCGGGCCGCGGCGGGCGGGGTGCGGATGCGAGGGCCGAAGAGTCATCCGCAACTCCCGTCACGTCGGAGTCGGCCGGCGCGCGCCGGTCCGGCCGCGCGGTGCCGCGCACGGTGCCGGGTTGCCTGCCCGGCATGCCGGAAACACCCTGTTCAGGAACCACCCCGCACGCGAACCCGTCCCGTACGAGGAGCACCGGTGAACGTCTCCCTCAGCGTCTGGCTGCTGACCGTCGTGGCCCTGTGCGTCCTCGTCGCCGCCGACTTCTTCATCGGGCGCAAGCCGCACGACGTGTCCCTGCGGGAGGCCGGGATCTGGACGGCCGTCTGGGTGGTGCTGGCCTGTCTGTTCGGGGTCGGACTGCTCGTGTTCCGCGGCGGCGGGCCGGGCGGGGAGTTCTTCGCCGGCTACATCACCGAGAAGTCGCTCAGCGTGGACAACCTCTTCGTCTTCGTCCTGATCATGGCGAAGTTCGCGGTGCCCTCGGAGTACCAGCAGCGGGTGCTGATGATCGGCGTCCTGGTGGCCCTCGTCCTGCGCACCGCGTTCATCGCGGCCGGCGCGGCGATGATCTCCGCCTTCTCCTGGGTCTTCTACCTCTTCGGCGCCTTCCTGATCTGGACGGCCTGGAAACTGATCCAGGACGCCCGCAAGGGCGGGCACGAGCAGGAGGAGTACGAGGAGAACAAGCTGCTGAAGTCGATCGAGCGACGATTCGGTGTCGCCGACCGGTACCACGGCACGAGACTGTGGGTGGAGGAGAACGGCAAGCGGGTCATGACCCCGATGCTGGTCGTGATGCTCGCCATCGGGTTCACCGACATCCTGTTCGCCCTGGACTCCATCCCCGCCATCTACGGGCTGACGCAGGACCCGTACATCGTGTTCACGGCCAACGCGTTCGCGCTGATGGGCCTGCGCCAGCTGTACTTCCTCATCGGGGGACTGCTGAAGAAGCTGGTGCACCTGTCCTACGGCCTGTCCGTGATCCTCGGCTTCATCGGCGTCAAGCTGGTGCTGCACGCCCTGCACGAGTCCGGCGTGCACGTCCCCGAGATCGGCATCCCCTTCTCGCTCGGGTTCATCGTGCTGGTCCTCGCGGTCACCACGGCGACGAGCCTGTGGGTTACGCGGCGGCAGGAGCGGGCGTGACGCCTGCCGGCGAAACCGGTCCCACCCGAAGGACGGCCGACCGTCTTGCGCGTCGCCTCCCGGTGGCGGGTCAGCACCCCGCCGGTGTGGGCCTGCCGCGCGAGACCACCCGGCTGCCGTGCTCGTCGACCAGACGGGCCTGGAGGGAACCGCAGGCGCAGCGGGTCCACAGGGTGCCGCCCGCGCCGGTGGGGTGGGCGGACAGCACCTGGAAGGGCTCGGCACCGTCGGGCCACCCGCAGTGCGGGCAGGCGACACCGGTCGTGCTGGGCATGGCGACTCCTCATGGTCGGTGGTGCGTCAGGGGCGGTGTTGCGTCATGGGTCAGTGATGCGCCATGGGTCGGTGGTGCGTCGGAAAGCTGCTGTGGGCGTCGATCCCACCGTGGCGCCACTGACAAGGGTGCGGCCTCGCATCCGTTCATGTCCACGTTGACTTTACGGACTCGACCGTGAAGCGTGTACTTCATGATTGATCTGCGCAGGCTGCACGTGCTTCGGGCCGTCGCCCACTACGGCACCGTCACCGCGGCGGCCCGCGCCCTCCACTTCACCACCTCCGCCGCGTCGCAGCAGATCCGGCAGCTGTCCCGGGACCTGGGCGTCGACCTGCTGGAGCCGCAGGGGCGTGGGGTGCGGCTCACCGCGGCCGCGGAGAGCCTGCTCGGACATGCCGACGCGATCGAGGCCCGCTGGGACGAGGCCGAGCTGGAGCTGCGGGTGGGGGAGGGGGCCCCTGCCGGGCCGCTGCGGGTGACGGGGTTCCCGGTGGCCGTCTGCGTCCTGCTGGCCCCGATGGCGGCGCGGCTGCGCGAGCGGTGTCCGCGGCTGTCGGTGCGGATTCGGGAGGTCGAGGTGGTGGAGAGCTTCGACCTGCTCTTCGAGGGGGAGAGCGACCTGGCGGTGGTGGAGGCGACCCCCTCCAGCCCGCCGTCCGCCGACGCGCGCTTCGACCAGCGGCCGCTGCTGGACGAACCGTTCGACCTGGTCGTCCCCGCGGACCATCCGCTGGCCGGGCGGGAGGTGGCCGACCTGGCCGACGCCGCGCACGAGGCCTGGATCGCGCCGATGCCGCAGACACCCTGCCGGACCCACATCATGTCGGCGTGCGGTGCCGCCGGGTTCACCCCCGACGTGGTCCATCACACGGTGGACTGGAACGTCACCGCCCACCTGGTCGCCAACGGACTCGGCGTCGCCCTGGTGCCCCGGCTCGCCCGGCTGACCCCCGAGCTGCCGGTCGTCCGTGTGCCCTGCGCCAACCGGCCCCACCGCAAGCTGATGACCTGCACGCGCGCCGGTGGCCACCGGCGGGCCGCGGTCGCGGTGGCTCTCGAGGAGCTGCGCACCCTGGCCGCCGCCGCGGTGGCCTGACGCACGGAGGGACCGGGGCTGTCGCGAGCCCCGGTCCCTCCGTGCGTCAGGCCGTGCCGGTCAGGCGGCGAGGGCTTCGTCGGCGTGACCGTGCAGCCGGGCGACGACCTCGGTCAGCTGCGCGGCGACCTCGGCGTCGTCCGCCGGGTGGGTCTCGGCGAAGCGGGTCATCGAGCCCGGGATGGACAGCTTGAGGTCCTCGATCACCTTGCCGCCGGCGATGCCCACGGCCTTGCGGGCCTCGTCCTGCGCCCAGACGCCGCCGTACTGGCCGAAGGCGGTGCCGACCACGGCGACCGGCTTGCCGGTGAGGGCGCCGGCGCCGAAGGGGCGGGACAGCCAGTCGATGGCGTTCTTCAGGACGGCCGGGATGGTGCCGTTGTACTCCGGGGTGAAGAGCAGGACGGCCTGCGCGCCCTGCGCGGCCTCGCGCAGCTTCGCGGCGGCGGCCGGGACGCTGCCCTCGGCGTCGATGTCCTCGTTGTAGAAGGGGATCTCGGCGAGGCCCTCGAACAGCTGGACCTCGGCGCCCTCCGGCGCGAACTTGGCGGCCGCCTCGGCGAGCTGGCGGTTGTGCGAACCGGCGCGAAGGCTGCCGACGAGCGCGAGGATGCGGACAGACATGAGTACTCCCACTGCTGGAAAAGATGGTGACGGGCGGGCCGAGACCCTGCTGCCGCAGGATCCGGACCGGGGTCCGTTTAATTTCTAACATCTCAAACGGACCGCGGTCCAGTTTCCTTCCCGATGCTTTACGCTGGCTTCATGTCCGCCGCCCTGCCGCCCTTCCCCCGACCCCAGGAGAACGTCGGTCCGCCCGAGCTGCTGCAGCTCGGCATCGGGACCGACGAGGACGAGCCCTGCCTGCGTGCCGACGCCGCGCGCAATCGCGCCCGCCTCCTGGAGGCCGCCGAGCGCCTGGTCGCCGAGCACGGCGCGGCCGCGCTCACCATGGAGGCGGTGGCCACCGCGGCCTGCGTGGGCAAGGGCACGGTCTTCCGCCGCTTCGGCGACCGCACCGGGCTGCTCGCGGCGCTGCTGGACCACTCCGAGCGCAAGTTCCAGGCCGCGCTCCTGAGCGGTCCGCCGCCGCTGGGGCCCGGCGCACCGCCGGTGGAGCGGCTGCGGGCCTTCGGCTGCGCGCTGTTGAGCCGCTCCGTCGACAAACTCGACCTGCTCCTGGCCGGGGAGCCCAGCGCCGAGCGACGCCACGCCTTCCCCCCGCGTCGCTTCCTGCACCAGCACGTGGCACTGCTGCTGCGGGAGGCCGTGCCGGACGCCGACTGCGAGCTCCTGGCCCACACCCTGATGGCCTACCTCGACGCCCCCCTGATCCATCACCTCACCGAGCAGCGCGGGCTGCCCACGGAGCGCGTGCGGGCGGGCTGGCTCGACCTGGTCGCACGCGTCACCCGCACCGAACCCCCGGCCCGGGGGTCCGAGTCCCCGGCCACCTGCCCGACGGCCTGAACTCCGTCCGGGGCGGCCGACGTTGCCCCGCCCGCCGCCCCGCGTCCGGCTTCTGCCAGGATGCCGTACGTCATGGTGCAGATACCGAATCAACCGGCCCCCGAGACGCCCGCACCGCGCTCCGCCCCCACGAGCGCCGATGTGGCCCGCCTGGCCGGCGTCTCGCGCGCGACCGTCTCCTACGTACTCAACAACGCCGACGCCGTACGGATCAGCGAACCCACCCGCCGCCGCGTCCGCGAGGCCGCCCGGGAACTCGGATACGTCCCGCACGCCGCCGCCCGCTCACTGCGCGCCGGACACAGCCGCATGGTCCTGATGCCGGCGCCGTCCTTCCCGGCCGGCCCGCTCTACAACCGCTTCCTCACCGAACTGCAGTGGGCCCTGGGCCGCCTCGACTACACCGTCGTGCAGCACGGCACCGTCGGCGTGCACGGCGACGAGGCCGCCCGCGCCTGGGCCGAGCTGCGCCCGGTCGCCGTCCTCGCCCCGGGCTCCGATCTCGGCCCGCGCGGGGTGGAGATCCTCAAACGCTCCGGCGCCCGGGCGGTCCTCACCCTCGGTCCCGAGGCCGTCGACGGAGCGCACGCCCTGCTCACCGACCAGGAGGGCGTGGGCCGTGGCGCCACCCGCCACCTGTACGACCGCGGACGCCGCCGCATCGGCGTCGTCGTGCCGGCGGAACGCGGCCTCGACGTCTTCTCGGCTCCGCGCCTCGCGGGCGCCCGCGAGGCCGTGTCCGGCACCGACGCCACCGTCACCGAGCTGCCCCTCGCCTACGACGAAGGGGACGCCGCCCGCCTCGCGGCGCGCTGGCGTCCCCTCGGGCTGGACGCGGTGTTCGCGTACAACGACGAGTACGCGATGCTGCTGATGCGGGCCCTTCAGGACGAGGGCCTCGGCATCCCCGGCGACGCCGCCGTGATCGGCGCCGACGACCTGATGCTCGGCAGGCTGCTGCGGCCCCGGCTGAGCACCGTCCACCTGGAGCTGCCCGCGGGCCGCGACCTGGCCGCACTCGTCGACCGGGCCGTGCACGACCCCGGCGCCCCGCTCGAGCGCCACAAGGTGCTGGGTGCGACGGTGGTGCACCGGGAGTCGAGCTGACCGGCGGCCGACCCGCCCGCTACTGGCCCTCCTGGCCGTTCTGCCCGGCCTGCGCCTGCTGCTCGGCGACCGCCTTGCGGACCTCGTCCATGTCCAGCTTCCGGGCCTGGCCGATGACGTCGGTGAGGGCCGCCTCCGGCAGCGCGCCCGGCTGTGCGAACACGGCCACCTGGTCCCGCACGATCATCAGCGTCGGGATGGAACTGATGCCGAAGGCCTGCGCCAGCTCCGGCTGCGCCTCGGTGTCAACCTTGCCGAACACCAGGTCCGGGTTGGCCTCCGCCGCCTTCTCGTAGACCGGCCCGAACTGCTTGCACGGACCGCACCACTCCGCCCAGAAGTCGATCAGCACGAACTCGTTGTCCGTGACCGTCTGGTCGAAGTTCTCCTTGGTGAGTTCCACGGTGCTGGTCATGAGGTATTCCCTCTTCCTGGTTTCGGGGGAGTAGCCGTCGGCACAACACTGCCGACGCGGTGGGTATTCCGCGCACGTACCCATGTGGCCACGTCGCACACCACCCACCAGACTGACCCCATGACGCAATCGGATTCCCTCGTGTACGACGTCGTCGTGATCGGCGCGGGCCCCGTCGGGGAGAACGTCGCCGACCGCACCCGCGCGGCCGGCCTGTCCACGGCGATCGTGGAGAGCGAACTGGTCGGCGGCGAGTGCTCCTACTGGGCCTGCATGCCCAGCAAGGCCCTGCTGCGCCCGGTCATCGCCCGCGCCGACGCCCGCCGCCTGCCCGGCCTGGCCGCGGCGGTCCAGGAGCCCCTCGACGCGCGGGCCGTCCTCGCCCGCCGCGACGAGTTCACCTCGCACTGGAAGGACGACGGCCAGGTCCAGTGGGTCGAGGGCATCGGCGCCGACCTGTACCGCGGCCAGGGTCGGCTCGCCGGACCGCGCACGGTCGAGGTGGCCGGTCCCGACGGCACCCGCCGGACCCTGACCGCCCGCCACGCCGTCGCCGTCTGCACCGGCAGCGCCGCCGCCCTGCCCCCGCTGCCCGGACTCGCCGAGGTACGCCCCTGGACCAGCCGCGAGGCCACCAGCGCCAAGAGCGCGCCCGGCCGCCTCCTCGTCGTCGGCGGCGGGGTGGTCGCCGTCGAGATGGCCACCGCCTGGCAGGCCCTCGGCTCCCGGGTGACGATGCTGGTGCGCGGCGACGGCGGCCTGCTCGCCCGCATGGAGCCGTTCGCCGGGGAACTGGTCGCCGAGGCACTCACCGAGGTCGGCGTGGACATCCGCACCGGCGTCTCGGTCGAGTCCGTCACCCGTGAGAGCGGCACCGTCGTCGCCGTCACCGACACCGGCGACCGCCTGGAGGCCGACGAGATCCTCTTCGCCACCGGCCGGACGCCCCGCACCGGCGACATCGGCCTGGAGACCGTCGGCCTCGAACCGGGCTCCTGGCTGCCGGTCGACGACAGCCTCCGTGTGACGGGCCACGACTGGCTCTACGCCGTCGGCGACGTCAACCACCGCGCCCTCCTCACCCACCAGGGCAAGTACCAGGCGCGCATCGCGGGCGCCGCCATCGCCGCCCGCGCCTCCGGCGTGCCGATCCTGGAGTCCGACCCGTGGGGCGCGCACGCCGCGACCGCCGACCACGACGCCGTGCCCCAGGTGGTGTTCACCGACCCCGAGGCCGCGTCCGTCGGCCTGACCCTCGCCGAGGCCGAGCAGGCCGGACACCGGGTCCGCGCCGTCGACGTGCCGATCGCCGTGGCGGGCTCCAGCCTGTACGGCGACGGCTACCGGGGCCGCGCCCGCATGGTGGTCGACCTGGAGGACGAGATCGTGCGCGGTGTCACCTTCGTCGGCCCCGGCGTCGGCGAGCTGATCCACTCCGCGACGATCGCCGTCGCCGGCCGGGTCCCGATCAGCCGCCTGTGGCACGCGGTCCCGTCGTACCCGACGATCAGCGAGGTGTGGCTCAGGCTCCTGGAGACGTACCGGGACAACTGACGGACGTGAGGCGAGCTGTCGCGTGAGCGCGGGCCCGGCGGCCGGTCAGGCCGCCGGGCCGGGCAGCTCGAACCCCAGCGCCGACGCCGCCCGCTCCGGCGTCGGCTGGGCCCACAGGGCCGCCATCGCCGCGTTCGAGGCCAGCGAGCGCAACTCGGCCCGGTCGAGGTACAAGGTGCCGTCGAGATGATCCGTCTCGTGCTGCACGATCCGGGCCGGCCAGCCCGCGAACACCTCGTCCACGGCCCGCCCGCGCTCGTCCCGCGCCCGCAGCCGCACCTCGGCGTGGCGCGCCACCACCGCCTGCCAGCCCGGCACGCTCAGACAGCCCTCGAAGAACGCGGCCCGCCCGGCGCCGACGGGCTCGTACGACGGATTGACCAGCACCCGGTACGGCTGCGGCACCCGTCCCCGTGCCACCCGCACCTCGTCCGGCACCGGCGCCGGGTCCTCGATCACCGCGATCCTGAGCCCCACCCCGACCTGCGGCGCGGCGAGGCCGACACCCGGCGCCGCGCGCATGGTCAGCCGGAGCGCCTCGACGAACCGCGCCAGGAGCGCGGGCGCCAACTGCCCGTTGTACGGCTCGGCCGCGCGCCGCAGCACCGGATCCCCGGCCGTGACGATCGGCAACGGGCCGCCGACGGCGAGCAGTTCCTCGACCCGCTCGGCAAGCGGGGCACGATCACTCGGAGTTCCCATCGCGGTTCCCATCGCGCCAGGATGCCATGGCGCCACGGGCCCGCCGCCGGGGAGCGCCCGGCGGCGGGCTCGTGGTCGTCGTCCCCGCTCAGAGCTCGGCGAAGTCACCCGCGAGGGCGGAGGCGATCCGCAGCTGTGCGTCCGCCTCCTCCTGCCGCCCCTGCCGTTCGAGGGTACGGCCCAGCATCAGCCGGGCGTAGTGCTCGACCGGATCGCGCTCGACGACGATCCGCAGCTCGGCCTCCGCCCGCCGCAGCTGGGCCGAGTGGTAGTAGGAACGGGCCAGCAGCAGCCGCGGACCGGTCTGCTCGGGCACCTCGGCGACCAGCCCGTCCAGGACGCGCGCCGCGGCGGCGTAGTCCTTGGCGTCGAAGAACATCCGCGCGCGCTCCCAGCGCTCCGCCGGCGTTCCGTGGTCGTAGTACGTCGTGTCCACCAGAGACCTCCTTCGGCCACTCCAACCACGCCACACGGTTGAACATTCCACTACCTCGCTCCCGCTGCCTGCCTCTGTCGCCGAGGGGTCCGCGTCGCCCGCCACGGTGACGCCTCGGGGACCGCCGCACACGGAGGGCCGCGCGGGGGCTACGTTGTGCGGCATGAGCAATCTTGACCGGGATGCGGTTCCCAGCCTGTGCGGCGGCCGCGGCTTCGTGGTGGCGGAGCCCGTGCGCGAACTCCTCAGCCCTCGCAACGTCAAGCTCGGCGAGTCCACCGAGGTCCGCCGTCTGCTGCCCAACCTGGGCAGGCGCATGGTCGGTGCCTGGTGCTTCGTCGACCACTACGGCCCCGACGACATCGCCGACGAGCCCGGCATGCAGGTGCCGCCCCACCCGCACATGGGCCTGCAGACGGTGAGCTGGCTGCACGAGGGCGAGGTGCTGCACCGCGACTCCACGGGCAGCCTGCAGACCATCCGCCCGCGTCAGCTGGGCCTGATGACCTCCGGCCGCGCGATCAGCCACTCGGAGGAGAGCCCGCGTGCGCACGCCCGCCTCCTGCACGGCGCGCAGCTGTGGGTGGCCCTCCCCGACGCCCACCGCCACACCGACCCGCACTTCGAGTTCCACGCCGAGCTGCCCCGGGTCACGGCCCCGGGCCTGACGGCCACCGTCCTCATGGGCACCCTCGACGCGGCCACCTCGCCGGGCACGACCTACACCCCCCTCGTCGGCGCCGATCTGACCCTCGCCGCCGGCGCGGACGTGCGCCTGCCGCTGGAGCGGGACTTCGAGTACGCCGTACTGGCCATGAGCGGCGAGGCCCACGTCGACGGGGTGCCCCTGGTGCCGGGCTCGATGCTCTACCTCGGCTGCGGCCGCGACGAACTGCCCCTGCGGGCCGACTCGGACACGGGCCTGATGCTCCTGGGCGGCGAGCCGTTCGAGGAGGAGCTGATCATGTTCTGGAACTGGATCGGGCGCTCCCAGGAGGAGATCGTCCAGGCCCGCCGGGACTGGACGGAAGGCTCCCGGTTCGGGGAGGTCAAGGGCTACGACGGCGCTCCGCTGCCCGCTCCCGCGCTGCCGCCGGGGCCGTTGAAGCCGCGGGGGAGGGTGCGCTGACCCGAAGGACTGGCCGACCGGCCGGTGGCGGCCGGGCGGTGAGCGGCCGATGCCGTCGGCTCGGGTGCACCGCCAGCCTGGCCCTCGCGCGCCGGCTCCCGCCGGATCAGCACGCCGACCCCGGCCGAACCCTGCCCCGGGCGTTCGAGCAGCTGCGCCCCGGCGGCGTACGCACCACACACAGGGCCTGGATCGCCCGCCGCCCCCGAACCCCACCGGGCCGCACGCGGTGGTTGTGGGCCCACCCCTGAAGGGGGTGCTGGACCGCTGGTGGGCCGAACGGGCCGTTCATAGCGTTGTGTTCATGATGGATGACACGAACGAAGAACAAGGGCGCGCCACCCGGCGGACGGCGCTGCGTGGGCTGGGACTCGCAGTGGGCGGCATGGCGCTGGCCACCGGGCTCGGCACCTCGCAGGCCGCGGCGGTCCCGCGTCACGGGATCACCACGTACGTGCTCGTGCACGGTACGCACAGCGCCGGCGCGTTCTGGATGCCGATCGCGCGGGAACTGGCGCTGCGCGGCCACCGCGTCGTCATGGTGGACCAGCCGCGACACGGTGCGGAGGCATTCGTGGCGGAGTCGTACCAGCGGCAGGATCTCGCAGCGATGGCGGTCGAGCCGTCCCCGCTGAGAGGGCTCGGGCTGGACGACTACGAGGCGCGCGTCACGGGCGTCGTGCGGCAGGCGGCACGCAACGGCCCGGTGGTGCTGGTCGGGCACAGCCTGGGTGGCGTGTCGGTCAGCCGGGTCGGCGACGCCGTCCCGCACCTGCTGCACCACATCTGCTACATGGCGGCCTTCTGCCCCAGCCGTGTCCTGCCCACGGCGGACGCCTGCACGGCTGCACCCGAGAACGCGAACGCCGTCAGCCCGGTGGAGCTGACGGTGGGTGACCCGGACCGGCTCGGGGTGTTGCGGCTGAACTTCCGTACCGGTGTCAGCGGTGAGTTGGCCCTCCTGAAGGAGATGATCTGCGCGGACTACCCGCACGCCGACTTCCGCCGGATACTGGCCGGCATGCAGACCGACGAGCCCGTCGCCGCCTATGCGGGCCGAGCGGTCGGCCGGGCCGGGCGCTGGGGACGCGTTCCCCGCACGTACCTGCGTTTCGGCAGGGACCGTACGATCGCCACCGCCCTCCAGGACAGAATGATCGCGGAAGCCGACGCGTCCACGCCCGGCAACAGCTTCCGCGTGCACGACTTCCCCGGTGCGTCACACGTCGGCCCTCTGGATCCCACCCCGGTCGCGGACGTCCTGGACACGCTGGCAGCGCGGGGTGTGCCATCCGATCTGCCGACGTCCGGCCGACCGGAGCCGAGGTGACCGGGATTCCGGCGCACATGTCTCCAAGCCGTGTGTGATCGTGATCGATTTTCTTCGTTCTTGGTTTGAGGTCTGGTGACCGCTGCGTGGGACCCTTCTGTTCCGGTGTCCCTCCCCGCAACCCGAGGGAAACACGCGTCTGATGGGCGTGCGCAGAACAACCGGATGGCTGCCGTTGGCCGCCTCCGCCGTCCTGGAGCTGGCGGCCGGCCTGATCGCCGCCCCTGCCGCCCATCCCGTGGACGGTCCCGTGGAGATCGTGGTCGACGGGAACGACGTCCGCGCCGACAACGTCAACGGCCTGACCTGCAAGGGCCTCGGGCTGCTCAGCTGCAACAGTACGAGCAACCTGCCGCTGGACTGCAAGGCCGAGCATCCCGAGCGGTACTGGGAGCTGATCCGAGTCCTGTTCTGCGGGAAGAACCCGCTGATCAACCCCGTCAAGATCGAGATGGGTTCGGACACGAACACGTCGACCGGCGCCGACCCGGCGACCACGCGTACCCCGGACGAACCGGCCGGCGCCTCCCGTACCCGGTCATCCATGCCGTCGTCCTCCGTCACCGGGCGGCTCTTCCGCCCGGTGACGGAGACCCGGCTGCCAGCTGGCCGCCGACGCCAAGACGGTCAACCGGGACCTCAAGGTGTCGATCCTGCGCTGGACCATGGCCGAATGGGTCCAGAAGGAATGGGACAAGGGCACGGGGCAGGAGGAGATGTACACCTGGTACACGGAGACCATCCTCGACGCCTGCCAGAAGTACGGTCGTCCTGAAGTCCGGAACGATCGTCTTCGACGCCTTCACCGCCATCTCCGGCGACGTGGACGGCCGGGTGGACGCGACTGCGATCCGGGACAGCCTCGCCGAGGCGGGAGACCCGGTGCCGGGCGGTACACCCCCGACTCGTTGGCTCTGTTCGACTCCGCCCGCTCGGCCGCCCGGGCCGCCCTGCGCGGCCAGAAGGGACTGGGCATCCCGGGGGCCGCCCAGATCGCGCACCGGCTCGACGACGCCTTCGCGCGGCTGGCACGCAAGGACGCCACCACCTCGTGACCGCGGCCGCCCGCCCGGCGGTCACGGTCGCCGGGCGGAACCGGGTGGGCCCGGCGCTGCCGGAGCCAGGTGCTCGGCGGCCGCGGCGACGGCCAGCAGGTCGGCTTCGCGGTGCCGGCGGGCGATCAGGTGCAGCCCGACCGGTTCCCCGGCCGGGGTCGTCCCGGCGGGGATGCTGACGGCCGGGTGGCCACTGATGTTGAAGGCGCAGGTCAGGGCGACGCTCATGGTGGCACCGGGTCCGTCGTGACCGTGCGGCGGGTTGGGCGTCGTCGGAGTGGCGACGACATCGGCCACGGCGAAGACGCGCTCCAACTCCTCCTTCATCGCCGCGATCCGCCGCGACACGTCGGTGGAACTCGCGCTGTCGCCGCCGCGCAGAGCCGCCCAGCACGGAACCGGGTCGTCCAACCGCACGGGGATGTCGTGCTCGACCATGTACCCGGTGCTGAGCAGGGCGTCGAGGAAGTTCCGCGCCGAGGCGGCGATCCGGTCGACGGTGTCGGCGAAGCCCAAGGCGGCGGACCACGTGACACGCAGGGGACGCTCCGGGGGAGTCGGCGGGGACGGTCGCTCCGCGCCGGTGAGCGTGTCGAGGTAGAGCGCGGCGTCGCCCACGGTGCGCGACAGCGGTCCGGCGATGTTCAGCCCCGCCCGGTCGCGGGCCGGCACCAGGCCGTTGGTGGGCTTCAGGCCGATCACCGAGCACCAGGCGGCGGGGATGCGCACCGAGCCGGCCCCGTCGCTGCCGGTGGCCAGGGGCACCAGACCGGTGGCCACCGCCGCGGCCGAACCGGCCGACGAACCGCCCGGGCTCCAGAGGGGAGAGTGCGGATTGAGGGTGGGGCCGAGGTCCGTGGCACCCCAGGTCTGCCAAGCGGTGCCGGGCCCGGGGGTGGACGTCGCACCCACGGCGACGCAGCCGGCCCGGATCAGGCGGCGGGTCTGGTGCGCGGTGAGTCCTTCCGTGGCCTTGACCCCGAGGGGCACTCCGGCCAACGGCAGGGCCTCGCCCGCGAGGATACGACGGTCCACGTCGGCGGCCTGCTCGGCGGCCGTGCGCTCCCAGGTCTCGGAGAAGGCCCGCACCGTGTCGTGGCGGGCGACGAATTCCAGCGCCACCGCCGTGGTTTGGCGCGCCGTCAGGTCGCCCGACCGGACCGCGGCGGCGATCGCGCCGGCGGTCATCTGCGGGTAGTCGCCGAGCAACCCCTCGGGGAGACGATCGGTTCCACTGGTCACAAGTTCCCTCCTGCCAGGCGTGGTCCTCAGGACTGTGTCACGGACCGGAACTCGGTCGGTGTCGAACCGGTGTGCTGACGGAAGAAGGCGCTGAAGACGGTCGGGTGGGCGAACCCGACGCGTACTGGCGGCCGGGCCCCTTCGCCCGGCCGACCCGGCACACCCGTGCCGACGGTGCCACCGTCACCGGTTGCGTCACCTGGTACGCCCCCTCCGACCCGACCCGACCCGACCCGACCCGACCCGACCCGACCCGACCGGACTCGCCGAGGACCACCTCGGGGGCGCGTACGACCCGAAGGGCCCCGCCTCCCGTGAGTCCCTGCTGCTCGGCGGCGCCCTGGCGGACCGGACCGAGGCGGCGCGCGACGCCAGTCCGGTCACCCGCGTGAGCCCCGACGCACCGCCGTTCCTCATCCTGCACGGCACCGACGACACCCTGGTGCCCGCCCGGCAGTCCGTGCGCCTCGCCGAGGCCCTCCGGGCGGCGGGGCACCAGCCGGACCTGCGCCTCCTCACCGGCGGCAACCACCTCCGGGTGGGCCTGCGCACCCTGGAGTTCGCCCGCCGCCGTACGAGCACTTGACCCCGAGCCGCAGCGCGTGGGTCGCCTCCTTCGCGTCGGGGCCTACGGCTGGAGGTCGCGCTGGTACCAGCTGCCGGACTTGCCGCCCAGATCGGCCGCGGTGGCGGGACCCACCGGAATGAACCCGGCCTTGGTCAGGACCCTCCGGGACCCGGCGTTGTCGTGCGAGGTGGCCGCCCTCAGGGTGCGCAGGCCGTGCACCGCCGCCGCCGTCCGGCACAGCTCCCGCACGGTCGCGGTCGCCACTGCGCGGCCGGCGACGTGCTCCGCGACCCGGTAGCCGAGTCTGGCGGTGCCGTCCTCCACGTCGTACAGGTTGAACCGGCCGAGTACCGAGCCGTCCTCGGCCACGAGCAGGTAGAAGGCGCAGACGCCGGCCTCCTGCTCGGCCGGCGCGGCCCTGTGCCGGTCGGGGAACCGGTCGAAGAAGTCGTCGCCGCGGTCGGGGATCGAGGCGACGAAGTACGCGCGGTTCGCCAGCTCGAAGGCGAGGACCGCCGGGGCGTGGTCGGCATGCAGCCGCTTCAGCTCGGGCATCGCCCGACCCTACCGAGACCGGGCCCAGAGACCTGCCGAGTTTCCGCCGCCGGCCGGGCCCTTCGATGCGGAGACCGGCCGGCCCGGCGGTGAGCCGGACCGGCCGGTCTGTTCCCGGTCGGTCAGTGGTGGCCGTGCGGCCGCAGCCACTGCGGTCGGTGGGATGCCGGGCGGCGCTGTCCGGCCGGCTCCTCCGCCGCGGTCGTGCTGCTGCCCCGGCCCTCCAGCCGGTCGGCCAGTGCGTCGCGCTCGGCGGTGGCCTGCCTGGCGGTCTCGCGTTCCCTGCGGCGCTTCTTGCCGCGGTGGCGCGCCAGCGCCGTCCCGGCCAGGAGCATCCACATGCCCAGGCCGAAGATCAGTGTCAGGGCGATGCCGCCGAGAAACGCCCCGAGCGTACTGATCGTGAATGGCTCGCTCCCCAACAGGGTCACGGTGTAGTCCGGACCGCCGGACAGGTTGTACGCGATCAGCAGACCTGCGAAGGCGGCGGCGCCCGCCATGAGCAGGAGACCCAGCACCAGCATGTTTCTCACCTCGTCGCACGTGGATGTCCTCCACCCGGGTCACCATGAGGAATGGTGCAAAACGCGCAACGTGCACATGCCGGACGTGCGTGCGGCCGACGTGCGTGTGGCGGCTGCCCGGCAAAGGGTCGGAGCGCTCGCCTCCAGGGCGCCGTCCGCGCCGGGTGCGCCCTGAAACGTGGCGGGGTGTCACCCACCCCGCTCAGCGGGACAAGTGACGTCGGGCAACGGGACGGGGCCGCGCCCCGCACGGTCGCGGGTGCCGCACGGCCGTCCCTCCCCGCGGGTGCCGCACGGCAGTCCCTCCCCGCGGGCGCCTGCGGGGCCCCGGCCTCCGGACCGGGCGCGGGAGCCTTCTACCCTGGTCGCCGAGTGCCCCGCGCGCCGACCGACCCGCACCCCACGACCCCTGGAGAAGGAGCCTCGCCCGTGGATCTGCGAGCCACCCTCGCCGCCCACCGCCTCGTCGCCATCGTGCGCGGGGACGACGCCGACGCCGCGCTGCGCACGGTACTCGCGCTGGCCGAGGAGGGGCTCGAGCTCATCGAGGTGTCGCTGACCGGCAAGAACGCCCTCCGGGTCGTCGAACGGGCCAGAGCCGCGCTCGGGCCCGACCGGCCCCTCGGCGCCGGCACCGTCCTCACCGCCGACGACGCCGTGGCCGCCCACCGTGCGGGCGCCGACTTCGCGGTCACGCCGGGGCTGGGCGAGGGCGTCGTGGCCGCCCGTGAGCTGGGCCTGCCCGTCCTGGCCGGCGTCATGACACCGACCGACATCATCACCGCGCACACCCTCGGCGTCGCCGCGCTGAAGATCTTCCCGGCGGCCCAGGCCGGCGGGCCCGCGTACGTCAAGGCCCTGCGCGGGCCCTTCCCGCACGAGACCCTCGTACCCGTCGGCGGCGTCGACGAGGCGGCGGCCCGCGCCTACCTGGCGGCCGGCGCCACCGCCGTCGGGGTCGGTTCCCCGCTGATCGGCGACGCCGCGGACGGAGGCAGCCTCGACGCCCTCCGCGCCCGGGCCCGCGCCTTCCGCGCCGCCGTGCGGGAGGCCCGGCCGTGACCGGCGCCCGGCCCGCGTCCGAAGGGGACGCCGACGCCGCCGTACGCACGCGCGGAGGCGACGGGCCCGACGCCGAACCGCGGACCGCGAGCCACTGGCGGCCGGCGCGGGGACCCGTGGTGTGCATCGGGGAGACCATGGCGGCCATGGCCCCGGCGCCGCCGCACACGCTGGACGGCACGGAATCCCTGCGCCTGTCGGTGGCGGGCGCCGAGTCGAACGTGGCCATGTACCTCGCGGACCTGGGCCTGCCCGTCTCCTGGCTCTCCGCGGTCGGTGACGACGCCCTCGGCCGGCGGGTGCGGGCGGCCGTCGAAGGGGCCGGCGTGGACGTCTCCGGGGTGCGCACCGACCCGGCCCGGCCGACCGGGCTGCTCCTGAAGGACCCGGGCGCGGCCGGGACCCGCGTGCACTACTACCGCCAGGGTTCGGCGGCCTCGGCCCTCGGCCCCGACGTCCTGGACGACGCACGGGTCGGCGGGGCCGCCCTCCTCCACCTGACCGGGGTGTCCCCGGCCCTGTCACCGTCCTGTCGGGCCCTGGTCGAACGCGCACTGGGCACCCCGCGGGCGCGGCGTACCCACGCCGTCAGTTTCGACGTCAACCACCGCCCCGCGCTGTGGCCGCCGGACACGGCCGCCGAGGTGCTCCGGGACCTCGCCGATCGCGCCGACATCGTCTTCGTCGGCCTGGACGAGGCACAGGAACTGTGGGGTGCCGGCCTGACCGAAGCCGGCGTCCGAGGGCTGCTGAGCGGCCCGCGCGTCCTCGTCGTCAAGGACGGCGGGCGGGGCGCCACCGCGTTCACCGAACGGAGTGTGTGCACCGTGCCCGCCCTGGCGGCGGAGGTGGTGGAGCCGGTCGGCGCGGGCGACGCGTTCGCCGCCGGATTCCTCGCCGGACTGTGGCGCGGCACCGACCTCACCCGCGCCCTGCGCCTGGGCCACATCACCGCTGCCTCCGCGCTGCAGGTCGTGGGCGACCACGGGCCCCTGCCCGACGCAGACACCGTCGAAGCCATGCTGGCCCGCACCGAGCGGGACTGGTGTCAGGCGCCGACGCGGTAGAGCGAACCGGCCTTCAGCAGGACCTGTTCGTGGCTCCGTCGACGACGAATCCCACGCCGATGCCGAGCATCCAGGTGTCCTTCGCCAGGGCCGTCCCCTCCTGCGTCGGACGCAGGCTGCCCTCCTCGCGCATCCCCGGAGTACGCAGGTACAGGCCCGTCAGCCCGGCCGAGAAGGCGGTCAGACCGATGCCCGCCAGCGCCGTCGGCACGACCGGCAGGAGCAGCGCCGTACCGAGTGCGATCTCACCGGCGGAGAGCAGCCGCAGAAAGGTCGTCGGCTGGAGCTTGCCGAGGAACGGATAGGTGTTCTTCGCCATGCCGTGCATCATGGCGGCGGTCTGCTCGTCGGCTCTCCGCTTGGCCAGACCGGAATTGAGGATGAAAGCCCCGGTGGCCAGTCGTGGGGCGACATGCCTGAACTCGATGGGCAGACGCATGGGAACTCCTAGCGGCGTTTCCTCGGAGACACGCTCAGGCTACGAGGCACACGTCCCCCGCGCAGCGCGGACGCCCGGGCTCTGCTCCGACCGGGGCACGGCGCCGGCCCGCCGCGTACGCCCGGACCGGTACGGCGGGTTACTCCCGTCGTGGGACGCCGCGGCGGTCGCGGACCGGCAGCGTGGGCGGGGTGAAACTCAACCGCCCCGCACGCCGGGCCTGCCTCGTCGTCCATGTCGTCGCCTCGGCCGCCTGGCTCGGGCTCACCCTCGGGCTGCTGGAGCTCGGCGTGACAGCGGCCACCGATTCCTCCCCGGAGACGGTGGAGGCCGCCGTCCGCTGCATGAAGCTGTTCGCCGACCGGCTGCTGCTTCCCCTGGCCCTGCTCACCCTGGCGAGCGGCCTGGTGCTGGCCCTCGGCACGCCGTGGGGGCTCGCCCGGTACCGGTGGGTGTACACGAAGTTCTGGCTGACCCTGGCCACCACCGTCGCCACGTTCTTCGCCCTGCGCCCCGGCGTGAACTCCGCGGTCGCCGTCGTGGCCGCCGGCGGGCCGCTGCCCAACGCGGGGGACGTGCTCTTCGGGCCGGTGGTCTCTCTGTCCGCCTACGTGTTCATGACCGTGATCTCGCTTCTCAAGCCCTGGGGACTCACCCGGCGCGGCCGCCGTCTGCGCCAGCGTGCTGCGAGTGTCCGTCGGACAGGCTCTCGGCCCACGGCTGCGGCGGCTGCCGAGCGTTCGTAGCATGCACGCATGAGCGGCACAGTCCCCGCAACGATGCAGGCGGCGTACGTCGAGGCCGTCGGACCGGCCGACGCCATCCGGTACGGGGAGTTTCCCGTACCGCCGATCGGGCCCACCGACGTGCTGGTGCGGGTCCGGGCCGTCGCCGCCGACCCCGTGGACACCTTCGTGAGGTCCGGCGCGTACGCCACCCCGCTGCCGCTGCCCTTCGTCGTCGGCCGGGACCTGGTGGGCGAGGTCGCCGTGGCCGGTCCCGGCGCGGCGGGCTTCACTCCGGGGCAGCCGGTGTGGTGCAACAGCCTGGGCCACGCGGGCCGGCAGGGTTCCTTCGCCGAGTACGCCACGGTCGCCGCCGACCGGCTCTACCCCCTGCCGCCCGGCGTCGCCGGTGACGCTCTCGTGGCCGCCGCGCACCCCGCGGCGTCGGCCTGGCTGGCGCTGTTCCGGCACGGCCGGCTGCGGGCGGGGGAGACCGTGTACGTCGGGGGCGGCGCCGGGAACGTCGGCGGCGCCGCCGTGGCCCTCGCCGCCCGGGCCGGCGCACGCGTCGTCGCCACGGCCCGGACCGAGGACGCCGCCGGGGTACGCCGGCTCGGCGCGGCCGAGGTCCTCGACCACCGGGCGCCCGACCTCGGCCGGCAGCTGCGCCGGGCCGCTCCCGACGGCTACGACGTGCACCTGGACACGTCCGGGCACGGGGTGCTCGCCGACGCCGTGGACCTGCTGGCCCACGGCGGGCGCCTGGTCGCGATGGTCGGACTCGGCCAGGGCGCCGTCGAACTGCCGCTCGGCCGGCTCTACACCCGGGACGCGAGCATCGTGGGCTTCGCCATCAGCAACGCCACGACCGCCGACCTCGCCGACGCGGCCCGGGGCGTCCTGGGGGCGCTCCGGGACACGCCGTGGCGCCCGCGCGTCGCCGACCGCCTGCCGCTGTCGCGGGCGGCTGAGGCGCACCGCAGGCTGGAGGCCGGGGAGGTCCGGGGGCGCCTCGTCCTCACGCCCGGGGCTGCGGACGGACGGTGAGCAGCTGCTGGGCGTGGCCCACGGGGCCGTCCACGTCGTGCAGCACGGTGCTGGTGACGCCCTGACCGGTGGGCCCGAAGACGACGGTGGTGTCCAGTCCGGTCCAGCGGCCCCGCGGTGCGCGGTGCAGGTGCAGGGTCAGATCGACGTTCGGGAACATCCACTCCCGCGGCGACTGCCGCACCGCGATGCCGTTGGCCGTGTCGACCAGTGCGACGTACGAGGCCAGCGGGCTCGCGCTCTCCCCGGCGACCAGGTCGAGGCCGGTGGAGATCCAGGCCGTGGTGCGGCCGGGGGAGGGCGGTGCGAGCGGGCGTACGTCCAGGGAGGCGATGTAGCCGCCGGGCCACTCGGTCTCCATCGGCCAGCGGGGGAGCGTGTCCGGCGCGGTGAGCCGGTCGGCGCCGCCACCGGCGACCGCACTCGTGTCCCCGTCCGCCAGCAGCCACGCCCTGGCCCGCGCCACGGAGCGGTCCGCCATGAGCACCGTCGCCTCGACCAGCTCGATGGTGCGCCCCGGACGCACGGTCTCCACCCGTATCTCGCACTCGTCCAGCGCCGGGCGGCCCAGGATGTCGAAGCTGATCCGGCTCAGTGACAGCTCCGCCGCGCCGGGACGGCGCGCGAGATGGCGGTCCACCGCGTGGACGATCAGGCCCCCGAGCGGGCTGAAGTGCTGTTCGTCCGGGCTCCACGCGCCGCCCGCGTGCCGGGTGGGCTTGTAGCGGTGCTCGTCGATCCGCTCGTAGTAGCTGTCCATGGTCGCTGTGCTGGTGTTCAACGGGCTGCTCCTGAAGCGACGGCGGTGCGAGGACGACGGCGGCGGGCCGGGACGGCGGCGCCGGGGCCGCGACCAGGATAGTTCGGCGCCGAATCGGTCCCGGCCCGAGTGGGGCACCTCCGGCGGGGAACCCAGGCCGTCCAGGAAGTGCGAGGGGGACCGCAGGCGAAGGAGCACCGCGATGGCGAAGAACCGCGACGACGGCGAGCGGCTGAAGAAGGGCGACAAGGTCACCTGGAGCAGTCACGGCTCCCGCACCGGGGGCGAGGTGGAGAAGAAGATCACCGAGCGCACCGAGGCGGCGGGCCGCACCGTGGACGCCTCTCCCGACGACCCGCAGTACCAGGTCCGCAGCGACAAGTCGGGCAGGTCGGCGGTGCACAAGCCGTCCGCGCTGAAGAAGAAGTGACAAGAGGTGAGGTGACATGGACGGCGACGCGCAGGACGAGACCCGGGACGCGTTCCACGAGTTGGTGAACATGACACCGGCCGCACTGGACAAGTGGCTCGACAGCGACGAGTCCCGCGACGCCGGGCACCACCAGGACGGCGGCGAGTCCGTCGGGCACGCCTCCGGCCGCCGGATCGTCGAGATCCTGCGGAAGAAGAAGGGCGACCTCTCCGACGACGACTACGAGCACATGCGCAAGGTCGTCGGCTACATCCGCAGGCACCTGGCCCAGCGCCCGTCGGGCGACGTCGGGGAGACCCGATGGCGGTACTCGCTCATGAACTGGGGCCACGACCCGCTGGAGCACCATGGATGACGATCCGCACCGGCGCCCCGAGGGCGTCAGCGACGCGACCGTGGAGGCCCTCGGGTCGCTGTCCAAGGCGCTGGAGACTACCGAGTGCGCCCGCGGCCACCTGTTCGCCTTCCACCAGTTCACCGGCTCCGCCGACTTCGAGCTGGACCGCGCGGTGGAACTGCTGCGCGCCGCCGGTCACGAGGACTGGGCGGAGCGGGTCCGCACGGAGATCCAGGGCCGCAACGTGATCCCGGGTCACTGGACGTTCCAGATCGTCGAGGCGTACGACCGGACGTACTACCAGGCGTTCCGGGACCTGGAGCGGGAAGCGGTGGCGCGCCTGGCCGGAGGTCGCACCCACCTCTACGAGGCGGAGCTGAAGGAGGCCCGCCGGACCCGCGACCACCCGGACCACACGTCCCGCCCCGACAGCCCCGCCTGACCACGCCCCGCGGCCCGGCGGGACGGGCGGGGCCCGGACCGGGGCGGTGGGCCCGGCACGGGCGTGACCGCCGGGCTCACCGCGTTGCGGTACCGGGGACCGGGCCGGAGCGCCGGGCGGCACGGGCGGCACGGGCGGCGGCGCGGGCGGTGTTGCGGGCCATGCCGCCGAAGATTACGGCGTGGAAGGGCCACACGCTCCACCAGTAAGCGTGGCCCGCCGGCCCGTGGGGGTGGAACAGCGCCCGCTGGCGGTACCGCGTCCGCGGGTCCTTCACCTGCGTGGCTCATGGGGCTCCGTCGCTCGCGGGACAGCCGTCACCGTGACCCCTTCCCCCGAACGCGACGGGATTGACGCGTCCGGGCCCAGGTCGACCCTTCTATACGCTGATCACGTGGCGACAGCGAACCAGCGCGGACAGCACGCGCACGAGCGGGGGACCGGACCCGGCCCCGAGGCGAGCGACCTGCGCGTCCTCGCCGTCCAGTTGCGGCGGATGAACGGCGAGATCAACCGCGTCGTGCACGGTTTCGCCGGTGCCCACACCTTGCACGCCACCGACATCCAGGCCCTCGCCGCGATCCTGGACGCGCCCGAACCCATGACGCCGGGGCGGCTGCGCCGGCACCTGGGGCTCACCTCGGGCGCGGTGACGGCCTGCGTGGACCGGCTCGAACGCGCGGGACACGTGCGCCGGGTCCGGGAGAGCGCCGACCGCCGGGTCGTCCACCTGCACTACGTGCCCGAGGCCCGCGAGGCGGCCCGACGGTACTTCCGTCCGCTGGCCGACGCCGCCGTGGCCGCCCGCGCACACTTCGACGACGACGAACTGGCCGTCGTGGGCCGTTTTCTGGCTGCGTTGAACGAGGAGCTGAGCCACGTGGCGTCGGACGACCGCTGAGCCGGCCGCCGCCCACGGGGACAGCGGCGTGTCGCGACGTCCGGCGCCTCCATGACACCCGAAGATAACTCGATAGTTGAGATTGTTTATGATCGAGCTGCATTTGGTGCCAGTGCCCCCCGAGATTTGGAGACCCGACACCGATGTCCACCCCCTCCCACCCGCCCCGAAGTGCCCGGCGCGCCCGATGGCTCGTCCCGGTGCTCCTCCTCCTGGTCTGGCTCGTCGTCGGCGGCGCGCTCGGCCCCTACGCGGGCAAGCTCGGCGAGGTCGCCACCAACGACCAGGCCTCCTTCCTGCCCCGCAGCGCCGAGTCCACCCGTGTCGTCGAGGAGCAGAAGGCCTTTCAGCAGGACGAGACGCTCCCCGTGATCGTCGTCTGGACCGCCGACGGCGACGGCGACGCCGCGGTCACCGCACACCGGCAGGCGGCCACCCGCTCGGTCGCGGGTCTCGAGGGCGACCCGGGGATCGTCGGACCCGCGAGCCCCGCGGTGCCCTCGGACGACGGCCGGGCGCTCCAGGCCGTCGTCCAGGTCGAACCGGACCTCGGCGAACGGCTCCCGGACGTGCTGGCCGACATCGGTGACGCCGCCGGGCAGGTCCCCGGCACCCGGGCTCAGCTCGCCGGCCCCGCGGCCTCCCAGGCGGACCTCTCCGACGCCTTCGCGGGCATCGACGGACTGCTGCTCGCCGTCGCGCTGATCACGGTCCTGGTGATCCTGCTGCTCGTCTACCGCAGCGTCCTGCTGCCCCTGGTCATCATCCTGAGCGCGGTCTTCGCACTGGCCCTGTCGTGCGCCGTCGTCTACGCGCTGGCCGACCGCGACGTCGTGCGCGTCGACGGCCAGGTCCAGGGCATCCTCTCCATCCTGGTCATCGGCGCCGCCACCGACTACGCGCTGCTGCTCACCGCCCGCTTCCGCGAGGAGCTCGCCCGCCACCCGGACCGCTTCGACGCCGTGCGCGCCGCGCTGCGCGACTCCTGGGGCGCCGTCGTCGCCAGCGCGGCCACCGTCGCGCTCGGCCTGCTGGCGCTGCTGCTCAGCGACCTGACCAACAACCGCGCGCTCGGGCCCGTCGGTGCCATCGGCATCGTGTGCTCGGTGCTGAGCACGCTCACCTTCCTGCCCGCCGTGCTGGTGCTGCTCGGCCGGGTCGCGTACTGGCCGGCCAAGCCGGTGCGGACCGGCGACCCGGAGGCAGGACACCGGATGTGGCACCGTGTCGCCGCCCTCGTGGACCGCGCTCCGCGCCGCATCTGGGCCGTCTCGCTGGCCGCACTGCTCGCCTGCGCGGCCTTCGCGCCCACCCTCAGCTCCAAGGGCGTCCCGCTCGACGAGATCTTCGTGAACGACACTCCCTCGGTCGCCGCCCAGCAGACCCTCGCCGAGCACTTCCCCGGCGGCTCCGGCAACCCCGCCGTCGTCATCGCCGAGGCCGACCGTCTCGACCCGGTCCTCCGGGCCGCCCGCGACACCCGCGGCGTCGCCGCGGCCGCCCCGGTGACCGCCTCGGGCCGCCCCGGCGACGGTGCGCCCCTGGTGGTCGACGGACGCGTACGCATCGACGCGACGCTCCAGGCGCCCGCCGACAGCGACGCCGCAAAGAGCACGGTGGTCCGGCTGCGGGCCGCCGTCCACGAGGTCTCCGGCGCGGACGCCCTCGTCGGCGGCTACACCGCCCAGCAGTACGACACCCAGGAGACCGCGGCCGAGGACCGCACGCTCATCGTGCCGGTGGTCCTCGCCATCATCCTGGTCATCCTGGTCCTGCTGCTGCGCTCCCTGTTGATGCCCCTGCTGCTGGTGGCGACGGTGGGGTTGAACTTCCTGGCCACCCTGGGCGTCTCGGCGCTCGTCTTCACCCACGTGTTCGGCTTCAGCGGCACCGACGCCTCCGTTCCGCTGTACGGATTCGTCTTCCTGGTCGCCCTCGGCGTGGACTACAACATCTTCCTCATGTCCCGGGTACGGGAGGAGGCGCTGCGCCACGGCGTGCGCGAGGGCATCCTGCGCGGGCTGACCGCCACCGGCGGCGTGATCACCTCGGCCGGCGTCGTCCTCGCCGCCACCTTCGCCGCGCTCGGGGTGATTCCGCTGGCCTTCCTGCTCCAGATCGCGTTCATCGTGGCCTTCGGCGTCCTGCTGGACACCCTGGTCGTCCGCTCGCTGCTGGTCCCGGCGCTGGCCCGCGACATCGGCGCCGTCGCCTGGTGGCCCGGGCGGCTGGGACGCCGTACGGGGACGGGGCGGGGGTGAGCGGCCCTGCCCGGCCGGGCGCGTCACGCGTCCGGCCGGGCGGGCAGGGGCCGCACCGTGCCGAGGAAACGCCGTACGTCGATCTCGATGACGACCCGCTCCGGGTTCGCCCGGGGCTGCCGGTAGCGGGCGGCGTACCGGGCCTCCGCGTCGCGGACCGCCGCGGCGTCGTCCCGCACCGACGCGACGCCCTCCAGCGTGGACCAGTACCTGCCGTCCACCTGGCCCACGGCGACGACCGCTCCGGCGGCCCGCCGCACGTTGCGGGCCTTCGTGGTGTCCCGGCTCGTGATGACCCGCGCCGTGCGGGTGGCGTGGTCGTACGTCACCCCGACCGGGACCAGGTGGGGCGTCCCGTCGGCCCGTGGCGTCGACAGGAAGCAGATCCGGCGCTCCTGCCAGAACCGGACGAATGCGTCGTCCACGTCGAACCGTTCCCCGGTGTCCATCCGCTCTCCTCACCCGCGCCGCGTGCGTTCCTTCCGGAACAGCATCGCCCGGCCTGCCGCAGGCCCGCCCGGCGGGGTCCGTCAGGCGGCGGGGGCTCCGCTCAGGCGGCGTCCCGTTCGGACGCGTGAGCCTGCGCCGGTTCCGGGCGGGGGCCCAGGGAGCGGTGGCTCCGGCCGCCGGGGATCAGGCGCAGGTGCCGGTGCCGCGCGTGCCGGCGCGGCGCCGGATCACCGAACAGCCGGTCCTCCAGACAGGTCATGCCGAACAACAGCAACCCCAGTCCGGGCAGTAGCAGGATGGCAACGGTAACCACGCCGCGGGCCCCTTCCGTTGTGGGACGACGCCCCGCGGGTGCCCAGGTACGCGCCGGTCAAAGCCGTCATGTTCGCGCGGTTCCCGGGTAGGGGGCCCCGACGGCAGACAAGCAGTCCCCGAGGAACGGAGCAGCCGAGCCGATGTCGCACACCTCCCCGCCCGCCGAACCGGCCACGAACCCGCACCTGGCGGCCTCGTGGTCGGACTGGATCGGCGACCACACCGCGGCACTGATCGGGATACCCCTGCGCATCGCGCTCATCGTCGTGATCCTGCTCGTGCTGCGCGCGGTGGCGAAGCGGGCCATCACCCGGGTCGTCCAGCGGGTCCTGGAACCATCGGCGGGCGAGGCCGAACAGAGCCGCCCCCGCAGGCCGGCCCGCGGCGCCGCCGTCCTGCACCGCGACCGGTCCCGGGCCCGGCAGCGCCGCGAGCAGCGGGCCCGCACCATCGGCTCGGTGCTCAGCAGCGCCGTGACCATCGTGCTCTTCATGGTCGGTGTCGCCATGGTGCTCGACCAGGTCGGCATCGCCCTCGGCCCGCTGCTGGCCAGCGCCGGAGTGGTCGGCCTGGCCATCGGCTTCGGCGCCCAGAGCCTGGTCGCGGACTACCTGTCCGGGCTGCTCATCATGGTCGAGGACCAGTACGGCGTCGGCGACTCCGTCGACCTCGGCGAGGCGGTCGGCGAGGTGGAGCACGTCGGCCTGCGCCTGACCCACGTGCGCGACCTCAACGGCGGCCTGTGGCACATCCGCAACGGCGAGATCCTGCGCGTCCGCAACGACAGCCAGGAGTGGGCCCGTGCCGTCCTCGACGTCGCCGTGGCCCACGAGGCGAACCTCGACACCGTCTACCGCGTCCTGGAGGACACCGGCCGCGCGCTGCGCGAGGACCCCGACTTCGCGGACGTCCTGCTGGAGGATCCCGCGGTGTGGGGCGTGCAGTCCCTGGACGCCGACGGGGTGCTGGTGCGCCTCGCCGTCAAGACCGTGCCGCTCCAGCAGTGGGGCGTCACCCGGGAGCTGCGCCGCCGGGTCAAGGAGGCGCTGGACGACGCGGGCGTCGAGATCCCCTTCCCGCGGCGGACGGTGTGGCTGCGCACCGACGATCCCGAGGACGAGCCCCAGGCGCTGACGCGCTGACGCGCTGACGGGCCGGCCCACCGACGCCGGATTTGCCGGACCGGCAAACAACTTTGGCGACCTCTGACCGGCGGGGGCAGCCTGCACACGGGACGCGCGTGCGACGCGCGCCCCGCCGTGCAGACCGCCCCGCCCGCTCAGGAGGCACCATGACCGACACCCCCGCCGAGGCCCCGGCCGCGGAGTTCTGGGAGGCCCGCTACCGCGACACCGGCCGCGTCTGGAGCGGGCGCCCCAACGAGCTGCTGGTCCAGGAGGCGGCCGGCCTCGCCCCCGGCACGGCGCTCGACCTCGGCTGCGGCGAAGGCGCGGACGCCGTGTGGCTGGCCTCGCGCGGCTGGCGGGTCACCGGTGCGGACATCTCCGCCACCGCGCTCGCACGCGCGGCCGGGCACGCCGCCGAGGCCGGAGTCGGCGACCGCGTCGCCTGGGAACGCCACGAGCTGGGACCCTCGTTCCCCGAAGGCTCCTTCGACCTGGTGAGCGCCCACTATCTGCAGTCCCCGGTCGAGCTCGACCAGCAGGCGGTGCTGCGCGCCGCCGCACGGGCCGTGGCGCCCGGCGGCACCCTGCTGGTCGTGATGCACGCCGGCTGGCCCTCCTGGCAGAGCGAACCGCCCTTCGAGGCGGTCTTCCCCACCCTGGACGGCGTTCTCGCCGAACTCGCCCTGCCCGAGGGGGAGTGGAGCGTCGAGACACGTCGGACGGCTCGCCGGCCGAGCGTCTCGCCCGAGGGGGTCGAGGGCTTCCGCGAGGACCACGTGTGGCGCCTCGTGCGGGTGTCTGTTGTTGAATGAGTGACCTTCTGAGAATTTTGTGAAGTAAGGCATGTTCTGGGACTTACCGGACACCCTTGGGTGTGAAGGCCATTTGGCTACCAGAGGGAGATGGTGAAATGCCTTCCAAGGACAAGGTGCTCGAGGAAGTCCGCACCGAGAACATCGACATCGACGCGGTACTCGACCCCGCCGAGCCCGACGGAGTCTTCCGTGACAGCCGCGAGTGTGCCGCGCTCGCCCTGCAGTCCGGAGGTGGCAACCTCCTGCTCTCGCCGCCGACCCCGCGCCCGAAGAAGGGCTGACGGACCGACGGGAGAACGACATGGAGCAGTCGAGCACATCGGCCCTCCTGCAGGGAACGGTGCTTGACCTCGCATCCGACGTGGTCTCCGCTCTTCGGAGCGGAGACCACGTGCGAGCGGGGAGCACCCTGACGGGAGGCGGCGCCGGAGAAGGCGTCGCACGTGCGGCGGTACGCGTCCTGGGCGCCGACACCCTGTTGCCCGGCGTCCTGCTGCGCGTGCCGCCCGAGCCCGCACAACTCACCGTGTTCAAGGACGCCGTGGCGGCCCACCCGCCGCGCGACGACGCGGCACCCACCGTCGTGTGGAGCCACTGGGCCATGACCCGCGCCCTGCGCCGGACCGAACCACCCCTGGACGGCCCGCTCGCCGACGAGCCGGGCACCGAACCCGACGCCCGCTGGCTCGACGACGCGTCCTGGCAGTTCCTGACCCACCAGCTCGCCGTCCTCGCCCCGCTCGCGCTGCCCGGCGAGGAGTGCGCCGTGACTCGCGTGGCGCGTGCCCGGCCCGTGGACGTCGCCCGCGGCTTCGTACGGGCGGTGCGCCGCCGCGACTGGCAGCAGGCGGCCGGCGCCGGGCGCTGGCTCACCCTGCTGGACGGGGTCCCCGACACCCTCGGCCTCGAGGCCGGCCTGGACTTCGTCCGCCTCATGGGAGGCTCCGACCCGCGGGTGGCCCTGCAACTGGAAGCGGCGCGACTGATGCCGGCCGGAGTCCTGCTGTGAACGTCCGGGACGGGAGCGCGCACGACGTGCGCGTGCGCGAGGTCGAGGCGGCCGCGCTGGACTGGGTGTGGGCCCACCGCGACCGCTTCGCGCTCGGCGACGACGCCCTGGCGGCCGAAGGCCAGGTCAACCGGACGTGGAAGCCGCTCGGCGAGCTGACCCAGGTCTGCGCGTCCGTGTGCCGGTGCACCCCGCCCGGGGACCCGCTGCACGCCCGCGCGTCCGAACTGCTGGACTTCACCTGGCAGCAGACCCACCGGGGCGAACTCTTCCCGCTCATGCAGTCGCTGGAGCCCTTCGCCACCTACCCGCTGGAGGTGTACGCGGCCTTCGCCTCGGCCGGACTGCGCCACCCCGGCTACGAGGCGTCCGCCGCCGTGGTGGCCCGCACCCGCGGCTGGCGGCAGACCGAGCAGTACCCCACCCGGCGCCTCGGCGTGCTCGAGGCCGAGCGGCGCAGCGGCATCCGGCCGCACGGGGGCATGCCGCAGGCGTTGGAGCGCACCTGGCTGGGCGGCCTGCCGGAACCCTGGACCTTCGAACGCCAGGCCGGATACGCGCTCACCCACGTCGTCTTCCACCTCACCGACTGGGGACGCGAGGCCCGGGGCGTGCCGGCGGACCTGGCGGACTATCTGCTCCACTGGCTGCCGCCCTGGCTCGACACCTGCCTGGACGCCCGGATGTACGATCTGAGCTGCGAGCTGCTCGCCGTCGCGGCGAGCCTGCCGCGCGCCCCGGAGCCGGCCGTCCTGGAGGACGCCTGGCAGCGTGTCGCGGCTGCCCGGGCCCCGTCCGGCGCGATCCCCGAGGAGGGCGCCGCCCAGGACGCCGCCGGGCCCGACCCGGGGCCGGATCCCTACGACTTCACCGACTGCTACCACTCCACCCTCATGGCCGCCTTCGCGGCGGCCCTCACCACGGCGGCGACGGCAGCCCCGCCGGGGGTGCGGCACACCGCACCCCGCACAGGACAGCACGCCGGACAAGGAGCGCCGGGATGACGGACACCCGCCTGATCCACCGCGTCGGAGCCGGTGCCCTGGAGTGGCTGTGGGCCCACCGCGACGCATTCCGCCTGGAGCCGGACGTGGACCCGGAGATCGGCTTTCTGGAACGCTTCAAGCCGATCGGTGAACTCGCCCTCATCTGCAAGGTCCTCTTCCGCGAGGGCGTCGCCGGCTCCCGGCAGGCCCAGCTCGCGCGCCAACTGCTCGACCACACCTGGCGCGAGACGCTGGACGGCGGCCGCATGCTGGTGCGCGGCCAGCGCATCGAGCCCTTCTCGCCCGCCCCCTTCGAGGTCTACCTGCCGTTTCGGGAACTGGGCTACAGCCAGCCCGAGATCGAGAGCGCCACCGTCCTCAACCACCGGCTGGACAGCTGGGCACGCATCCCGGTGACCCCCACCCGGCGCCTCGGCCTGTCCGCCTTCCAGCGCCGCTTCGGCCTGGCCGCCCGTCCGCCCGAGGCCGACCTGGTCGCCACCACCTGGCTGGCCGGCACCCCCGAGCCGTGGACGGTCGAGGGCCACACCGCGTACGACATCACGCACACCGTCTTCCACCTCACCGACTGGGGCGAGAACCCGGGCGGGCTGCCGCCCGACGTCGCCGACTACCTCGCCACCTGGCTCCCGGTCTGGATCGACGACTGGCTGGACCTCGAACGCTGGGACCTGCTCGGCGAACTCCTCGTGGTGGACGCCTGCCTGCCCCGCCCCACCCTCGACGAGGCCGCCTGGCGGGGCTTCGCCGCCGCGCAGCAGCCCGACGGCGCCATGCCCGCCGTACGCACCATGCCCGAGGGCGAACCCGACGCGGTGTTCGACGTGGTCTACCACCCGACCCTGGTCGCCGCCTTCGCCTCCCTGCTGGCCACCTCACGCGCCCTCACCGAGCTGGCGCACTCCGCGTCGTGACCGGCCGCCGCACTCCCTGGCCCGGCGTCCCCGCCACCGACGAACGCGCCCCGGACACCGGCACCCCGCGGGGGTCCGCACCGGCCGACGAGACGGCACTGCGCGAGCGGCTGGCCGAGGCCGTGGACGCCTCCGACGCCCCGGACGTCGTCTTCGCCGTCTCCCGGCGCGGCCGGCGCACCCTGCACAGCGGCGGCACCGCCCCGCCCCCCGACGTCCCCCGCGAGGACCTGCGCTACGAGACCGGGTCGGCGTCCAAGACCTTCACCGCGCTGCTGCTCACCCGCCTGATCCGGCGCGGCGTGCTGACCGGCGGTGAGCCGGCCGTCACCTGCCTGGACCCCGGCGCGCGGCCCGGCCCGCACCCCGTCACGCTCGCCCACCTCATCACCCACACGTCGGGACTGCCCGCACTGCCCCCCGGCTTCCTGCGCCGGGGCCTGCCCGCCTGGCGTACCAACCCCTACGCCCGGTACTCCGCCGAGCGGCTGGTCGACACCTTCCTGCGGCACCCGCCCAGGCACCGCCCCGGAACCCGCTGGCACTACTCCAACTACGGTGTCTCCGTGCTCGGCCACGCCGTCGCCGCGACCACCGGTACCCCCTGGGACCACCTGATCACCGGGCAGGTGCTGCGCGCCCTCGGCCTGAGCGGAACGGCCCTGCGCGCGGAGGGGCCCGAAACCGACGCCGTCGGCCACCGCAAGGACGGCCGTACCCCCGTGCCGGCCTTCGACGCGGGCGGCTTCCAGGCGGCCGGAGCGGTCCGGTCCACCCCGAACGACCTGCTCACCTTCCTCGAGGCGCACCTCGACCCGTCCCGCTCACCCGCCGCGGGCGCGCTGCGGGCGGTACGGGTGCCGGTGCTGCGGCGGGGACTCGGGCACCGGCACGTGCACACCGTGGGCTGGTTCCGGCACCCCACCGACGGCGGACCGATGTACTTCCACAGCGGTGCCACCCTGGGCCAGCAGGCGTTCCTGGGCTTCCGGCCCGACACGGACACGGCGCTGGCCGCGGTGTGCACCCGGCGCTTCCGCGCCCGTGACCCGTTCATCGCCACCGCCTACGCGCTCCTGGCGGAGGGATAGCGAGATGCTCGGCGCGGGGCCGCGCGAAGCGACCCCGCGTCGAGCGTCGAGCGTCGAGCGTCGAGCGCCGTGTGTCGTTCGTCGTGCAGTGTGTGTCGTGTTTAGGACGGAGCCTTCCGTCCGTCAGACCCGCTGCCACAGGGCCGGAGTGTCCGCCGGTGATCCGGCGCCCTGCGCCTGGTGGCTCTGCAGACACCGGTAGCGCACACCGTCGAAGGACACGGTGGTGCCGACCTCGTAGACCCGGCCCGCGGTCCACGCGTCCGCCGCCGCGTTGTCCTGCGGCGCCGGCGTCTGCGACGCGGCGGAGGTGGTCTTCAGGGTGAGGCCGAAGTCGCTGAGCAACGGATTGATCGGCTGGTAGAAGGTCGTCCCGCCGTTCGTGCAGTCGCCCGAGCCGCCGGACGTGGTGCCCTGCGCCTGGGTGCCCGACACGAAGGGGCCGCCGGAGTCGCCCGGTTCGGCGCACACCGTCGTCTCGGTCAGCCCGTCGACAGTGCCCTCCGGGTAGGTGACACTCGTGTCGTGCTGCCGAACGGTCCCGCAGTGCCAGCCCGTGGTCGAGCCGGAACGGCACACCGAGGCCCCCACGAGCGCCTCCACCGAACCGGCGAGCTGGATCTTCTCGCCGTCCTGCGCCTTCACGTCCGGCGTCGCGGTCCAGTCGGAGTTGACGCCCACCCAGGCCATGTCCTTGCCCGGAAAGGTCGAGGCCTGGAAGGTGCCCTGGGAGGCCTCGTTGAACCCGGTGGTGGTGGCGCCCGGGTCGCCGCAGTGCCCGGCCGTGGCGAAGCCCTGCTGGTCGTCCTTGGTGACGGAGAACCCGATGGAGCAGCGGGCCTGGTCGTTGATGTAGAAGGCGTCGCCGCCGACCAGGTCCTCCAGGACCCGGGGCTGGTCCGGCGAGACCCGGACGCCCACGTCCTGGCCCGCCACCCCGGCGGCCGCGAGGAAGGCGTTCGCCGCCGACTCGCTGGTGGCCTGGACGGTGACCCGGTTGGTCTTCACGTCGACGTACCAGACCGGCGTCTGCCGGGTCCGGGTCCGGACGGCGGCGGTGTCCAGCTTCTCCTTGACCGCGCGCAGGTCCGCCAGGTTCCGGTCGACGACGGCCGCCTCGGCGCCCTGGGCCTCGATGGCCGCGGTGTCCGCGGCGTCGGTGGTGGCCACGGTCAGGTCGGCCGAGGTGGCGCCGCTCACCCACGCCCCGGCGAAGCGGTCGCCCAGCGTGTTGCGCAGCATGCCCGCACGGGTGCCCGCCTCCGCCTCGTTGACCAGCCTGGCCGCCGCCTGTCCCGGCGCCAGCCCCAGGTCGCGTTCCATCGCGCTCAGCATGCGCGCCGGGGCCGCGGCGGCGTCGGGGGTGCGGGCCACGGCGGGCCGCGGCCCCGGGACGGGCGGCGGTGCGGCCGACGCGGCCGAGGGGAGTGCGGTAAGGACCAGGGCGCCGAGCGCGGTGAGGGCTGCGCGGCGGCTGCGCGCGGCATGTCTGCCGACCATGCGATGTGCCTCCTTCGAGTGCTGTGCGAGACAGCGGTGTTCGGTGGGCGACCGTGGGGCACGGTGCGCCTGCGGCGAAGTCACAGGCCTTGCCGCAAAGATCCGCGGGGATGCCGGACCCCGGTCTGGTTCGCGCGATGGGGGACGCGGCGGGTGCCATGTGCAGTACGCGGCGCGCTCCCGCGGCGTGGCGGGACCGGGGGATCAGGCGGGCTTCAGTCCCGGCTCGCCCGCCTCGGTGACGAACGACGCGGCGGTGGTGACGGCGGCGCCGGGTGTGCTGATGGCGGAGACCGTCCTGAAGTCGAGGTGGGTGGCCTGGCGGCCCAGTTCGGCCCGGACGTAGCCGCGCCTGCCGTTGTAGAACTTCATGTGCGGGTTGGCCCGCATGTACAGGTCCCAGTTGGCGGGCTTGTCCACACCGTCCCGGCCACTGGCCACCGAGGTGCAGGTGACCTCGGTGCCGACGGTGGCGGACGCCGGGTCGTCGAAGTCCTCCTTGACGTCGAGGGCGTAGCCCACGTGCACGTCGCCGGTGAGGATCAGCCAGTTGTCGACGCCGGCGGCCTTCGCCCCGGCGACCACCCGGTCGCGCGAGGCCCGGTAGCCGTCCCAGGCGTCCATGGACAGCGCGGCGTCGGCGGTCGCGTCGAACTTGCGCTGGGAGAAGCACACCTGCTGGGGCATCACGTTCCACAGCGCGGTGGAGGCCTTCCAGCCGTCGAGCAGCCACTGCTCCTGCGCGGTGCCGGTGATGGTGCGCGCCGGGTCGTCCGACTCGGCCCCGGGGGCGTGCGGCCGGTCGTCGTAGGCCTGGTCGGAGCGGTACTGGCGGGTGTCCAGGATGTCGAACTGGGCGAGCGTGCCCCACTGCAGCCGGCGGTACAGCCGGGCGTCGGGACCCTGCGGCAACTGGGCGGCGCGCAGCGGCTGGTTCTCCCAGTACGCGCGGTACGCGGCGGCCCGGCGCAGCAGGAACTCCGACGGCGGGATGTCGTTCTCGGGGACGCTGCCCGCGTAGTTGTTCTCGGTCTCGTGGTCGTCCCAGGCGACGACGAACGGATGCCGGGCGTGCGCGGCCCGCAGGTCCTCGTCGGTCTTGTAGAGCGAGTAGCGCAGCCGGTAGTCCGCGAGGGTCATCGTCTCGCGGTTGAACACGTCGGGCAGTGTGACATCGGTGTAGTGGCGCTCCCCGCCCGTGGAGTTCACCGCGTACTCGTACAGGTAGTCGCCGAGGTGGAACACCACGTCGACGTCGTCCTCGGCGACATGACGGAGCACGGTGTAGTAGCCGTCCATGTAGGCCTGGCAGGCGACCGCCGCGAGCTTCAGCGACGCGGCGGCGCTGCCCGCCGCGGGCGCGGTGCGGGTGCGGCCGGCAGGGCTGAGCCAGGCCCCGGCGCGGAAGCGGTAGTAGTAGACCGTCCCGGGCGTCAGGCCCTTCACGTCGACGTGGACGCTGTGGTTGTACTCGGCGTGCGCGTCGGCGGTGCCCCGGAACAGGACACCCGCGAAGTACTCGTCCAGGGCCACCTCCCACTCGACCGTCACCCGTTCCGTGCCCATCCCGCCGTCCTCCAGGAACGGCTCGGGCGCCAGCCTGGTCCACAGCAGCACCGAGTCCGGCAGCGGATCGCCGGAGGCGACACCGAGGGTGAAGGGGTCCTTGCTGATCCGGGCGGCGCGTTCGGGGGCGGCGACCGCGCCCCGGGCCGGCAGGTTGGTGGTGAAGGCGAGTGCGGCGGCGGCCGCGGTCACGGTGAGGAAGCGCCGGCGGCCGAGGTGCCGGACGGCGGCGCCCATCACGGCGTCGTGCGGGGAGAAGGCGTGCTCGGCCAGTGCGCTGGGACGGCCCGTGGGCGCCATCTGGTGTCCTCTCGTACAACGGGGCGATGCGCGGACCCCGCATGCTAAGCAGACAAAACGCCTTGAACCGGAAGGGCTTGCTGAGTGATCACACAGGCGGAGGTACGTGCGTGCGTGTGGGCGCGCTCCCTCCGGGGCACCCGGGAGCCATGGCCAGAACACGGCGCTACGACGTGGCGGCCTCCGGCCGCTGGTGGGACGAGGGCGACGGCCGCTGGCTGCCGGCCGGTGAGGTGCACGCCTGGGAACAGGGCCGGAACGAGACCGTGTGCGGGCTGTCCCTCCACCGGTCGGGGCTCTCCCGGTTTTCCGCGGTGACCTGGACCGATGTGCTCCCCGAGTCCGGTGGCGCCGCCGACGCCGTCCGCCGGGTCTGCCCCCGCTGCGCCGCCGCGGCCGGCCGCCGGGGCGCGGACTCCCGGCCCGCCTGGCGGCGCGTCAATCCGCGTCCGTAGGGCCGGACGCGCGGTCCGGCCCTGAGCGCGTCGTTCGGTGCGCGTCTACTCGGTCAGCGGCGAGCGGCTCACCCGGATCTTGGACTGGCCGTGCGGCCGCTTCTCCCAGTCCTCCATGAACCGGGCGTGCAGGCGGTGCTGGGCGGCGAGGGTGAGCAGGGTGTCGGTGCGGTAGTAGAAGTCCTCGCGGAGGACATGGTGCTCGGTGCCCTCCGTCCGGTCGAAGGTGAAGTCGAAGAATCCCGTGTCGGTCAGGATCCGGCCGACGTGCGCGAGGCACTCGTCGATGACTTTCAGGGGCGAGTGCGAGAAGACGCTGTGCGCGTGGACGACGTCGAAGTGGCCGTCGGGCAGGAACTCCAGCCGCAGATCCCCGGTGAGGGTCAGGTGGGGCAGTTTCGCCTGGAGTCCGCGTTCGGCCAGGGTCTCCTTGGCGGCGATCAGGATGTCCGGCGAGATGTCGATGCCGTAGTAGTGACCGGTGTCGAGGTGGTCGATGAAGCGCCAGCCGCCGCGCAGGTTGCCGCAGCCGATGTCGAGCATGCGGTGCCCGGGACGCAGCCCGTGCTCGATCAGGTAGTCGAACTGCATCCGCCCGAGCGCCAGCCAGCGCTCGTGGGTCCGGCTGCCGACCGCGGCCTCCGGGGCGCGCCGGCTGTCGGACGCCATCACCGCCCGGTAGTAGCCGACGTGATCGGGGTGCTTGATCCGCAGCCACGCGTCCCGGCCCGCCCGGCGGACGAAGGGGCCGACGCGTTCGGGGTGGCGCAGCGCGTACCCGGCCTTGTGCGTGAGCGCGGCACGGTTGCTGCGCAGCTTCTTCGGGGACTTGGCGTCCTCGGGCATGGGGGACGACCTCCGTACGAGTGACTCGGACAGGAAGAGTGCCGGGCGGGGCCAGTGGTCGCCGGTCGTGCCGGCCTCGTGGTAGCGGGACACATACCCGAGCCGGGCCGCGCACTCCCGCCGTTCCCTGTCCAAGATGTCTGGACTTTCAGTCCAGGTGCTGGACGTGTAGTCTGAATGGCTTCGGAGTCGAGCGAGGAGGCCCAGAAGATGACCGAACCCGCACTGGACGCCGAACGCGACGCCGTCCTCGCCGCGCTGCGGCCCGTGGTCGACGGCATCGCCGCGACGTTCGGGCCGGTCTGCGAGGCGGTGCTCCACGACTACCGGCATCCCGAGCACTCGGTCGTCGCCGTCGCGGGGTCGGTGACCGGGCGGACGGTGGGCGGGGCGATGAGCGAGATCGGCATGCGCGTGCTCGCCCGCGGCGACGAGGCGCGCGACGAGCTGAACTACGTCACGCGCACGCGCGAGGGCACGCTGCTCAAGTCCTCCACCATGGTGCTGCGCGACTCCACCGGCGCCGTCTTCGGCGCCCTGTGCGTCAACCTGGACGTCACCGCCGTCGACCGCGCCCACGCCCTCCTAGGCGCCCTCGCCGGGATGGCGCGCACCCCCGCCGAAGTACCGGCCACCACCTTCGGCGACGACATCGACGCCGTGGTCGACGCCATCGTGGACGACCACCCGCTGCGCCGTGACACCAGCTGGGCGGCGCTGGACCGCGAGCGGCGACTGGAGCTGTTCCGCGACCTCGACGGGCGCGGGGTCTTCGCCGTACGCCGCTCGGTCGAGCACGTCGCCGCCCGGCTCGGCATCTCCCGCGCCTCCGCCTACCACTACCTCTCCCAGGCCCGCGCCGTCCCCGGCCCGGCCGCCGACACCCACTGAGGACCCCCGTGACGTCCACCACCCCGCCGGTCACCCTCGACGACGTCCGCTCCGCCGCCGCCCGCATCGAGGGCGTCGCACACCGCACCCCCGTCCTGCGCTCACGCACCCTGGACGCCCTCGTCGGCGCCGAGGTCCACCTCAAGTGCGAGAACCTCCAGCGGGTCGGCGCCTTCAAGTTCCGCGGCGCCTACAACGCCGCCTCCCGCCTCACGCCGGAGCAGCTGGCCCGGGGCGTCGCGGCCTACTCCTCGGGCAACCACGCCCAGGCCGTCGCCCTGGCCGCACGCGAGCTGGGCACCACCGCCGTGATCGTCATGCCCGAGGACGCACCGCCCTCCAAACGGGACGCCACCGCCGGCTACGGCGCCGAGATCGTCACCTACGACCGCTACACCGGCGACCGCGCGGCCATCGCCGAGGCCCTGGCCGCCGACCGGGGCCTGACCGTGATCCCGCCCTACGAGCACCCGCACGTCATCGCCGGCCAGGGCACCGCCGCCCTCGAACTGGTCGAGGAGACGGGAGAGCTCGACGCGCTGATCGCACCGGTCGGCGGCGGCGGACTGATCGCCGGGAGCGCGACCGCCGTCAAGGCCCTGCACCCCGGCACCCGGGTGATCGGCGTCGAACCGGAGGCCGGGGACGACACCAGGCGCTCCCTGGAAGCCGGCCGGCGCGTCACCGTGCCCGTCCCGCGCACCATCGCCGACGGCCAGGCGCTGCCCACCCCCGGCGAGCTGACGTTCTCCCTCAACCGGCGGCTCCTCGACGCCGTCGTGCTGGTCTCGGACGACGAGATCCGCCACGCGATGCGGTTCGCCTTCGAGCGGTTGAAGACCGTGCTCGAACCCAGCGGAGCCACCCCGCTGGCCGCTCTCCTCAACGGCCGGATCGACGCCCTGCCCCACCGCGTCGGCGTGATCCTCTCCGGCGGCAACGTGGACGCCGCCCGCTTCGCCGCACTCTGCGGCGGGCCTCGCTGACCCCATGGGTCCCCCGGATGGCGTCCCCGAGTTGACAGGCGGACGATGGAGTGGTGGGGCCAGGGAAAGGAGGAGCGTCATGCTGGAGGCAAAGACGCTCGACAAGCCGGACGAGCGGCGCGACTTTCCGCGCGGGCACATCGAGGCCGTCCACATGGAAGGGCTCGACTTCGCCGTCGCCACCTTCGAACCGGGCTGGCGCTGGTCGGAGTCCGTGGCGCCGATCGCCGGCACCGACAGCTGCATGATCCATCACAACTGCTACGTCGTCGAGGGACGCATGCACGTCCGCATGGACGACGGCACCGAGAGCGAGATGGGCCCGGGCGACGTCTTCGTCTGCTCGCCGGGCCACGACGCCTGGGTGGTGGGCGACGGACAGTGCGTCGTGTACGACTTCGCCGGCAGCATGGCGAAGGAGTACGCCAAGGCCGACTGACCGGAGGACCGGAGGACAGAAAAGGGGGAGGGGGTGACCGCAGTGGTGGTCGCCCCCTCCCCCTCCCGCCATTCACGCGGCCGCCGTCACCGCCCCCACCGCCGGTGTCCGCAGCACCCGCCGGGCCGTGCCCAGGATCGTCCCCAGCGTCACCGCCGCCGACACGGCCACCATCGCGAGCCACACCCCGAGGAACTGGTCCGGCAGCACCGCGTCGGTGCGGACCACCGTGAACGGCACCACGCCGGCCAGCGCGGCCACCGTGCCGAAGAACACCCCGGTCACCGTGAGGACCAGACCCTCGGTGGCCACCACGCCCAGCACCTGCCCCGGCGTCGCCCCCGCCAGCCGCTGTTGACCGAATTCACGCGCCCGGTACGTCGTCGCCGCGTACAGCGAGTTGACCAGCATCACGCACACGAACACCGCGATGATGCCGACCACCGTGAGGTTGAGCGTCTCCAGGTTCTTGGCGTCGACCGACTTCACCAGGCCCGAGGCCTCGACCGCGTCGCTCTCCACGGCCTGCATCGTGACCGTGGCCGTCGACACGGCGGTGAACATGATCAGCGACACCAGGATCCCGGCCAGCTGATCCGCCCGCCTCCGCAGGTTCCGCACGGCCAGCCAGCCGCTCGCGCCGCTCAGCGGCAGCCGGTCGAGCACGCCCTTCAGCAGCCGCGGCGACAGCAGCGCGAAACCGACCGACAACAGGATCGCCCCGTAGGCCGGCGCCGCCATCAGCGCCTCGTCCGTCGCGGAGAACAGGAAGGTGGAGCAGGCCCCGAGGGCACCGGTGACCAGTGCCGCATACGCCAGGAACCGCGTCGCCCCGGTCCGCTCCCGGCGGCCCCGGGTCAGCCGCCGCACCGCCAGGAACGCGGCGCCCGCGGACGCCAGCAGCGTGATGTCCACACCGCTCAGCAGCGCCACCGGCCCGAAGGAGTAGTCCACGGACCGCGCCACCTGGCCGCTGTCCTGGAACAGGTCGAGCAGCGCCCGTCCGCCGAGCATCGCCGGGCCGATCGCCAGCGCCGCGCCCACCAGGGCCACGGCCACCGCCTCACCCACGACCATCCGCTTGATCTGCGCCGGGGTCGCCCCCGAGCAACGCAGCAGCTCCAGCTCGGCGGTGCGCTGACGCACGTTGACCGTCAGCGTCGAGGCCACCGCGAAGAACACCAGCAGGGTTCCGTACCCGCCGACCACCCCCGCCGCCGTGCCCAGCGTCTGCGAACTGACCGGGTCGACGCCGGCCTGCCCGGCCGTGTCGTGCATCGAGTTGAACGTCATGATGATCCCCGCCCCGAGGAAGGCGGACAGCAGCGTCGCGAGGAACCGTCCGGGACGGCGCCGGATCGACCGGAGAGCCAGTACGAACATCGCTCACACCTCCGCCGGCACGTCGTCGCCCAGGTGCGCGAGGCGCTCCGCGACCGCGTCCGGGGTCGGGGCGTCCATCCGCCCCGCCGGCCGGCCGTCGGCGAGGAAGACCACCGAGTCGGCGTACGAGGCGGCGACCGGGTCGTGCGTCACCATCACCACGGTCCGTCCGTGCACCCGCACCGCCTCCTGGAGGAGCAGCAGCACCTGCCGGGCGCTGCGCGTGTCCAGGGCGCCCGTCGGCTCGTCCGCGAAGATCACCCGGGGTTCGGTGACGAGGGCCCGGGCGATCGCCACCCGCTGCCGCTGACCGCCGGAGAGCTGGTCGGGGCGGTGGCCGAGCCGGTCCCCGAGACCGACCGACGTCAGGATCTCCCGCACCCGCCTCCGGTCGACGCGCCGTCCGGCCAGCTTCAGCGGCAGCACCGTGTTCTGCGCGACGGTCAGCGTCTCCAGCAGGTTGTACTGCTGGAACACGAACCCGACCCGGCCGCGCCGGAACTTCGTCAGCTCCGCCTCGCCGCCACCCGTCAGCTCCTTGCCGTCCACGCACACGATGCCGCTGTCCGGCCGGTCGAGGCCGGCCGCGCACTGCAGCAGCGTGGACTTGCCCGAACCCGACGGCCCCATCACCGCGGTGAACGTTCCGCGCCCCAGGCTCAGCGTCACACCGTCCAGGGCCCTCACGGCGTTCTCCGCCGAGCCGTACGTCCGGGTCACCTTGACGAGCCGGAGCGCCTCGGGGGCGGGGCCCGGGTCGTGGGTGCCTCGTGCTCCGGAGCGAAACATGGTCATCACCTTCCGTGCGGCCCGCCCTGTGCGGTGCCTCGTGGAAGACGCTACGGAGAGCGGCGCCGGGCCACACTGGGTGCAGAGCCCGTATCGGGGGGTGTACTCAGCGACACCCCGGCAGCGTTACGAGCCGCTCAGCAGCACCACCTCGAGGGTGCGTGGGCCGTGCACCCCCTCGACGCGGTCCAGCTCGATGTCGCTCGTTGCGGAAGGACCGGAGATCCATGTCAACGGGCGGGTCGGGTCGAGGCGCTCGAGCGCCTCGGGCACCGACGACACGACCCGGTCGGGCACCCGCACCACGCAGATGTGGTGGTCGGGGACCAGGGTGATGCGCCGCCGCCCCTGGTCGGGGGAGCCGTCCAGGACGATCGTGCCGGTCTCGGCGACGGCGACGGCGCAGCCGGTCACGACGCTGTCGACCCCGTCGAGTTCCTGCGGGGTGCTCGCAGCCCGGTCGTGGACGCGGGTCGCGTCGACCGCCGCCAGCCAGTGCGGTGGCAGCCCCGGCGGGACCACCACGCTCCGTGAACCGCGCGCCGCCACAAGCCGCCTCAGCAGCCCGGGCAACTCCCCGTCCGCGCACCGGTGCACGACGGCCCGGTAGTCCACCAGGTTCTCGGCGAGCAGGTCCACCGTCTCCGCGACGGACCGCTGCCCGTGCTCGCGCAGATAGTCCCGGACGACGGTCTCCTCGTAGGGCCTCGCGTCGTCCTGCACGTCCGCCAGCGCCCGGCGCACCCGGCCCAGAACGCGTTCCCTGCTGTTCACTTCGCTCCGCCCTTCCCGCCACGCGTGCGCTGCCACCAGTCCCGGAACGGCTCCGCGGGCACCGCCGGCAGGTCCCGGCTGCCGCTCCACGCCCGGCCGGGACCGGGCAGGGTGCGCGGATGCAGATGCCGGGTGCGGGAGGCCAGCCGCTGGCCGGTCCGCAGCGCGCCCGGGTGCGTGAACGCCCACTGCGCCGCCCGCATCGCCGCCCGCTCGGCGGCGTGCCCCTTGGCCGGCCTCAACAACACCCGGTTTCCGTTCCGTACGGCCGGTCCGCCCTGTACCACCCGTTCCCGCAGGTGCAC
Organism: Streptomyces sp. NPDC085944; assembly: GCF_040686295.1. NCBI lineage: Bacteria > Bacillati > Actinomycetota > Actinomycetes > Kitasatosporales > Streptomycetaceae > Streptomyces > Streptomyces sp. NPDC085944. Next base: position 122,345 of record NZ_JBFBJX010000014.1, read on the forward strand.
CAGCACCTCGGGGATGTCGATGGCGACCGGGCACACCTCGTAGCACGCCCCGCACAGCGAGGACGCGTACGGCAGTGAGGCGTCGATCTCGCTGCCGGTGCCCCGCAGTTGCGGGCTGAGGATGGCGCCGATCGGGCCCGGGTAGACCGAGCCGTAGGCGTGGCCGCCGGCCCGCTCGTACACCGGGCACACGTTCAGGCAGGCCGAGCAGCGGATGCAGCGCAGCGCCTGGCGGCCGACCTCGTCGGCGAGCGTGTCGGTGCGGCCGTTGTCCAGCAGCACCAGATGGAAGGCGCGGGGGCCGTCCTCGCCGGTGGTGCCGGTCCACATGGAGGTGTACGGGTTCATGCGCTCGGCCGTCGAGGAGCGGGGGAGGGTCTGCAGGAACACCTCCAGGTCCTGCCACCTCGGCACGATCTTCTCGATCCCGACGACCGAGATCAGCGTCTCGGGCAGGGTCAGGCACATCCGTCCGTTGCCCTCGGACTCCACGACCACCAGCGTGCCGGTCTCGGCCACCACGAAGTTGGCGCCGGAGATGCCGACCTTGGCCCGCAGGAACTTCTCCCGCAGGTGCAGCCGGGCCGCCTCCGCGAGTTCGGCGGGCGTGTCCGTCAGGTCCTCGGGCGCCGGGCGGCCCCACTCGCTCATCTCGGAGCGGAAGATGTCCCGGATCTCGCCCCGGTTGCGGTGGATGGCCGGCACGAGGATGTGCGAGGGCCGGTCCTTGCCCAACTGCACGATCAGCTCGGCGAGATCGGTCTCGTAGGCGTGGATGCCCTGCGCCTCCAGCGCCTCGTTGAGGGCGATCTCCTGCGTGGCCATCGACTTGACCTTGACGACCTCGCGCTCGCCGGTCGCCCGGACCAGCCGGGCGACGATCTCGTTGGCCTCGTCCGCGTCGGCGGCCCAGTGCACGGTGCCGCCGGCGGCCGTCACCGCCTCCTCCACCTGCACCAGGTACCGGTCGAGATGGCGCAGCGTGTGGTCCTTGATCTGCTTCCCCGCCTCGCGCAGCGCCGCCCAGTCGTCCAGCTCGGCGACCGCGCGGGCCCGCTTGTCCCGGATCGTGTGCGTGGCGTGACGCAGGTTGCCCCGCAACGTCTCGTCGCCCACGGCCTCCCGCGCCGCCTCGGGAAAGGCCGGCATCCCCACGAACGTCCCGCTCACGCGGTCACCGCCTCCTGAGTGCTCGCCAGGATCTCCGCGATGTGCACCGGCCGCATGCCCGTGCGCAGCCGCGCCATGGTCCCGCCGATGTGCATCAGACAGGAGTTGTCGGCCGCGCACAGCACGTCCGCGCCCGTGGACTCGGCGTTGCGCACCTTGTCCGCGCCCATCGCCGCCGACACGTCGGAGTTCTTCACGGCGAAGGTCCCGCCGAAGCCGCAGCACTCCTCGGCGCCCGGCAGCTCCACCAGTTCGAGCCCCTTCACCGCCTCCAGCAGCCGCCGCGGCCGGTCGCCCAGGCCGAGGCTGCGCAGACCGTGGCAGGTCGGGTGGTACGTCACGGTGTGCGGGTAGTAGGCTCCCACGTCGGTCACCCCCAGCACGTCCACCAGGAACTCCGTCAGCTCGTACGTCTTGGGGACCACCGGCGCCAGCGCGGCCGCGAGTGCGTCCCCGCGCCCCTCCGCCCGCGCCCGCTCGCCCATCCGCGGATACAGCTCCCGCACCATCGCCCCGCACGAGCCCGACGGCGTCACGATCGCGTCGTGGCCCGCGAACACGTCGGCGAAGCGCCGGGCCAGCGGCTCGGCCTCGTGCCGGTAACCGGTGTTGTAGTGCGCCTGACCGCAACAGGTCTGGGCCATGGGGAAGTCGACGTCGACGCCCAGCCGGGTGAGCAGCTCCACCACCGCCCGGCCGGTGTCCGGGTAGAGCGTGTCGTTGACGCAGGTCAGGAACAGGGCGACACGCATCGCGGCTCCTCGTGTTCGATCGTCGGGCGCATGCCCGAAGCAGGGTAGTCGTCGGGGCGGAGGGCGGGGGAGACCCGGTTCACCGGTGGGCGAGTCGGGCCTCGGCGGCCCGCCAGCGCGCCGTGTCGCCGGTCGGTTCGTAGCGGGTCGACGACTGGGTGCGCGCCACCAGCCGGCGCATGCCGGCGAGGTCGCCGACCAGGCCCTGGGCACGGGCCTGCACGAGGACGTTGCCGAGCGCGGCGGCCTCCGTCGGCCCCGCCACCACCGGCAGCCCGCAGGCGTCGGCGGTCAGTTGGCACAGCAGCGCGTTGCGGGTGCCGCCGCCGACCACGTGCACCACGTCGACGGGGTGCCCGGCGAGCCGCTGGGCGTCCGTCACGGCCCTGCGGTGGGCCAGTGCCAGCGAGTCGAGGATGCACCGGGTCACCTCGGCCGGCGACTCGGGCACCGGCTGCCCGGACGCGCGGCACGCCTCGGCGATCCGCTCCGGCATCCGCCCCGGCGCCAGGAACGCCGCGTCACCCGCGTCGACCACCGACCGCAGCCCCGGCACCCGGGCTGCCTCGGTCAGCAGCGCGCCCAGATCGGGGCCGCCCCAGTCCCGCACGCACTCCTGGAGCAGCCACAGACCCATGATGTTGCGCAGATAGCGGACCGTGCCGTCCAGTCCCAGCTCGTTGGTGAAGTTGGCGGCTCGGCTCTCCTCCGACAGCACGGGCGCGGTCAGTTCCAGCCCGGCCAGCGACCAGGTGCCGGTGCAGATGTAGGCGAACCGTTCGTCCGGGGCCGGTACGGCGGCCACCGCGGAGGCGGTGTCGTGCGAGCCGACGGCCGTCACCGGCACGGGCCCGGCCAGGCCGGTCTCCTCCAGCACCTCGGGCCGCAGCAGCCCGGCCGGGTCGCCGGGCCGGCGCAGCGGTGCGAACAGGCCGAGGTCGATCCCCAGCCGGTCCGCGACCTGACGGGACCAGTCCCGGGTGCGGGGGTTGATCAGCTGGGTCGTGGAGGCGTTGGTCAGCTCCGTGCCCTGCTCGCCGGTCAGCCAGTACGTCAGCAGGTCCGGGATCAGCAACAGCCGCCGGGCCGCCGCGAACTGGGCCGTGCCCCGGGCGGCGACGAGCTGGTACAGGGTGTTGAAGGGCGCGTACTGCAGTCCGGTCGCCGCGTACAGCTCCCCGGCCGGCAGCGTGGCCCACACCTTCTCCGGGACGCCCTCGGTGCGGGCGTCCCGGTAGTGCACGGGGTTGCCGAGCAGTGCCCCGTCCGCGTCCAGCAGGCCGTGGTCGACGGCCCAGCTGTCCACGCCCACCGAGGCCACCGGTCCGGCCGCCCGCAGCCCGTCCAGCACACCGGCGTACAGCGCGAGGACGTCCCAGCGCAGCCCGTCGGGCGTGCGGACCGGCCGGTTGCGGAAGCGGTGCGCCTCGGCCAGCTCCAGGCGGCCGGGGCCGACGCGGCCGACCATGACGCGCCCGCTGGACGCGCCGAGGTCGACCGCGGCGTACGACGTGACGTCCACGGCGGCGCTCATCGCAGGAACGCGGCGGCGACGCCGGCGTCGACCGGGACGTGCAGACCGGTGGTGTGGGTCAGGTCGCCGCCGGTCAGCGCGAACACGGCGTTGGCGACGTGCTCGGGCAGCACCTCGCGCTTGAGCAGCGTGCGCTGGGCGTAGAACTCGCCCAGCTTCTCCTCCGGCACCCCGTACACGGCGGCGCGCTCGGCGCCCCAGCCGCCCGCGAAGATCCCGGAACCGCGCACCACACCGTCGGGGTTGACGCCGTTGACCCGGATGCCGTGCTCGCCCAGCTCGGCGGCGAGGAGGCGAACCTGGTGGGCCTGGTCGGCCTTCGTGGCGGAGTAGGCGATGTTGTTGGGGCCGGCGAACACGGCGTTCTTCGACGCGATGTAGACGATGTCGCCGCCCAGCTCCTGCGCGGTCATCACCCGGGCCGCCTCGCGCGAGACGAGGAACGAACCCCGGGCCATGATGCCGTGCTGCAGGTCCCAGTCCTTCGCGGTGGTCTCCAGCAGCGGCTTGGAGATCGAGATCCCCGCGTTGTTGACCACCAGGTCCACCCCGCCGAAGGCGAGCACGGCCGTCTCGAACGCCTCGGCGATCTGCTCCTCCAAGGTGACGTCGACGCGCACGGCCACGGCCCTGTCGTCCCCGCCCAGCTCCTTTGCGACCGCGGCCGCGTTCTCGGCGTTCAGGTCGGCCACGACGACGCACGCCCCCTCGTCGACCAGCCGGCGTGCGATCGCCTTCCCGATCCCGCTGCCCGCGCCGGTCACCAGGGCGACCCGGGTGGCCAGCGGCTTCGGCTTCGGCATCCGCCGGAGCTTGGCCTCCTCCAGCGCCCAGTACTCGATGCGGAACTTCTCCGACTCCTCGATCGGCGCGTACGACGACACCGCCTCGGCGCCGCGCATCACGTTGATCGCGTTGACGTAGAACTCGCCGGCCACCCGGGCGGTCTGCTTGTCCTTGCCGAAGCTGAACATGCCCACGCCCGGCACCAGCACGATCGCCGGGTCCGCGCCGCGCATCGCGGGGGAGTCGGGCTGCGCGTGCCGCTCGTAGTAGGCGGCGTACTCCTCGCGGTAGGCCGCGTGCAGCTCCTTGAGCCGGGCGACCGCCTCCTCCAGCGGCGCGGTCGGCGCCACGTCCAGGACCAGCGGCCGCACCTTCGTGCGCAGGAAGTGGTCCGGGCAGGAGGTGCCCAGCGCGGCGAGCCGCGGGTGCTCGGCGCGCGCCAGGAAGTCCAGCACCACGTCCGTGTCGGTGAAGTGCCCGACCTGCGCCCGGTCCCGGGACGCCACAGCGCGGACGTACGGAGCCAGCGCCGCCGCCCGCTTCCGCCGCTCGGGCTCGGGCAGCGCCTCGTAGCCCTCGATCACGGCGCCGAACGGCTCGGCCTTCCCCCGCTCGGCCAGGAAGGCCTCGGCGGTGCGGATGATGTGCAGCGAGTTGCGCTCGCACTCCTCGGACGTGTCGCCCCAGGCAGTGATGCCGTGCCCGCCGAGCACACAGCCGATCGCCTGCGGGTTGGCCTCCTTGACGGCGGCGATGTCCAGCCCGAGCTGGAACCCGGGCCGCCGCCACGGCACCCACACCACGGTGTCGCCGAAGCACTCGGCGGTCAGCCTCTCGCCGTCCGCCGCACAGGCCAGCGCGATCCCGGAGTCCGGGTGCAGGTGGTCGACGTGCGCGGCTGTGACCAGCCCGTGCATCGCCGTGTCGATCGAGGGCGCGGCGCCACCCTTGCCGTGCAGGCAGTAGTCGAAGGCGGCGACCATCTCGTCCTCGCGCTCGACGCCCGGGTAGACGTCCTCGAGCGCCCGCATCCGGTCCAGCCGCAGCACGGCGAGTCCCGCCTCGGTCAGTGTCCCGAGGTCCCCGCCGGACCCCTTGACCCACATCAGCTCCACATCACCCCCGGTGACGGGGTCGGTGCCGGTGCCCTTGGCGGACGCGTTGCCGCCGGCGTAGTTGGTGTTGCGCGGATCGGCGCCGAGCCGATGGGAACGGGCGAGGAGGGCATCGGCCGCAGGGTGGGTCGCCATGTCTCTACAATCCTTTTCGAACGGGGGGTGACTTCCAGGGGCGCGGGGAACCGCGCGATCAAGCACGAACAACCCGCGGTCCGCGAACAACAGGAACCAGGCAGACGCTCACGCCCCCCACCCCGCCTGCTGCCCGCCGACCCGCTCGGCAACGACCCTCTCGCCCCAACCGGACGCCCGGTACGCCTTCAGGGGTTCGGGGTCCAGCCCCGACTCCTCCCGCACCTCACGAAGAAGCGGACGCACATCCGTGTTGTACGCGTCCATCAACACGGCGTTGGCCTCCAGCACGTTCCCCGAGGCCTGCGCGGCAGCCAGCGCCGCATCGTCCACCAGCAGCGCCTTCGCCGTGGCCTCCTGCACGTTCATCACCGACCGGATGATCGCCGGGATCTTCGCCTCGATGTTGTGGCACTGGTCGAGCATGAACGCCACGTCGGACGTGAACCCGCCCCCGCGCACCACCTCGTACATGATCCGGAACAGCTGGAACGGGTCGGCCGCGCCCACCATCAGGTCGTCGTCCGCGTAGAAGCGCGAGTTGAAGTCGAATCCGCCGAGCTTCCCCTCCCGCAGCAGCGTCGCCACGATGAACTCGATGTTCGTGCCCGGCGCGTGGTGCCCCGTGTCGACCACGACCTGCGCCTTCTCGCCCAGCTTCAGGCAGTGCGCGTACGCCGTGCCCCAGTCCGGAACGTCCGTCGTGTAGAACGCCGGCTCGAAGAGCTTGTACTCCAGGAGCATCCGCTGCCCCTCGCCGAGCCGCTCGTACACCTCGGCCAGGCCCTCGGCCAGCCGGTCCTGACGGGAGCGGATGTCGTCCTGGCCCGGGTAGTTCGTGCCGTCGGCGAACCACAGCTTCAGGTCGCGCGACCCGGTGGCGTCCATGATGTCGACGCACTCCAGCAGGTGGTCGACGGCCTTCCTGCGCACCGTCGCGTCGGGGTGGCAGATGCTGCCCAGCTTGTAGTCGTCGTCCTGGAAGGTGTTGGAGTTGATCGCGCCGATCCGCACCCCCCGCTTCTCGGCGTGCACGGCCAGCGCGGCGTAGTCCTCGACCTTGTCCCAGGGGATGTGCAGGGCCACGGTCGGGGCCACGCCGGTGAACTCGTGCACCTTCGCCGCGTCGTCCAGCTTCTCGAAGGGGTCGCGCGGCACACCGGCCTGGGCGAACACCTTGAAGCGGGTGCCCGAGTTGCCGTACGCCCACGACGGCGTCTCGACGGCCTGGGTCCTGAGCGCGGCTTTCACCGCGGCGAGCTCGGTCACTTCGGCGCTCCTGTGGCATCGGGTCGTGTTCCACTGCGAGCACGACCAAGGATGAAACGATTCAGAACGCGAAGTTATGAGCCCCTCGAAGAGGTGTCAACCCTTCTCGCCGCCCCGGCTGTCCGTGACTCCGTCGTGACCTTCGGAGATCGAAACTTTTTCGACCCGGAACCATTGACGTGACATACCCTCGCTGCCTAACGTCCCCGGCAACCGAGTTGAAACCTTTCACGACGCCGTGAGGGCCGTCCCGCCCGGCGTCGTCGAGGAGCCCCCAATGACCCACCCGTCCGACACGGGTTCGGCCCCGGTTCTGGCGCTCAGGGACGTCTCCAAGTCCTTCGGCGCGGTCCGTGCGCTGCGGGACGTCTCCCTGGAGCTGTTCCCCGGCGAGGTGCACGCCCTCGCCGGAGAGAACGGCGCCGGCAAGTCGACCCTCATCAAGGCGCTGGCCGGTGTGCACCGGCCGGACGCCGGCCAGGTGCTGCTCGACGGCGCACCGGTCGTGTTCCACGGTCCCGGCGACGCCCGCGACGCCGGCATCGCCGTGATCTACCAGGAGCCCACCCTCTTTCCCGATCTGTCGATCGCCGAGAACATCTTCATGGGCCGCCAGCCGCGCCGCGCCCTCGGCCGCATCGACCACAAGGCCACCCACGCCGCCACCGCCGAACTGATGCTGCGCCTCGGCGTCGAGCTCGACCCCGACCGGCCCGCGCGCGGCCTGTCCATCGCAGACCAGCAGATCGTCGAGATCGCCAAGGCGCTCTCCTTCGACGCCCGCGTCCTGATCATGGACGAGCCGACCGCCGCCCTCACCGGAAGTGAGGTGGCCCGCCTCTTCGGCGTGGTGCGCACCCTGCGCGAACAGGGCGCCGCGGTGCTGTTCATCTCCCACCGCCTGGAGGAGATCTTCCGCATCTGCGAGCGGGTCACCACGCTGCGCGACGGCGCCCGGATCGCCAGCGAGCCGCTGGAGGGCATGAGCGAGGACGACCTGGTGCGCCGCATGGTCGGCCGCGACCTCGACGAGCTGTACCCCAAGCAGGAGGTCACCCCCGGCGAGACCGCGCTCAGCGTGCGCCGGCTGACCCGCGAGGGCGTCTTCACCGACGTCTCCTTCGAGGTGCGGCGCGGCGAGATCGTCGCGCTGGCCGGACTGGTCGGCGCCGGACGCACCGAGGTCGCCCGCGCCGTCTTCGGCGTCGACCGCTGGGACGCGGGGGAGGTCGAGGTCGACGGCAGGCCGCTCGTCAACGGCGCCCCCTCCACCGCGATGGCCGCCGGCCTCGCCCTCGTCCCGGAGGACCGCCGCGCCCAGGGCCTGGTGATGGACATGTCCATCGAGCGCAACATCGGCCTCACCGGCCTGCGCACGACCGTGAGGGCCGGCCTCGTCGACCGCGGCGCCGAACGCAGCCGCTCCCTCGACTGGGCGGTCAAGCTCCAGGTCAAGTACGCCCGCATCGCCGACACCGTCGCCACCCTGTCCGGCGGCAACCAGCAGAAGGTCGTCCTCGCCAAGTGGCTGGCCACCGGCCCCAAGGTACTGATCGTCGACGAACCCACCCGCGGCATCGACGTCGGCACCAAGGCCGAGGTGCACCGGCTGCTCTCGCAGCTCGCCGCCGACGGCGTGGCCGTCCTGATGATCTCCTCCGACCTGCCCGAGGTGCTCGGGATGGCCGACCGCGTCCTGGTGATGCACGAGGGCCGACTGACCGCCGAGATATCCCGCACCGACGCCACCGAGGAGACCGTGATGGCCGCAGCCACGGGGAGGGCCGCCGCATGACGGTCACCGCACCCGAGAAGGCCCCCGCGGCCGGCGTGCCGAGGGCCGGCGCCACCCGGCTCGTGGACCGCATCTTCAAGATGCGCGAGCTGGCCATCCTGCTGGTCTTCCTGGTGATGATCGCCGTCACCCAGGCCGGCAACACCGAGTTCCTGTCCGAACAGGGCATCAAGGACCTGCTGCTGAACGCGACCATCCTGGTCCTGGTCGCCACCGGGCAGTCCCTGGTCGTCATCACCCGCAACGTCGACCTGTCCGTCGGCTCCACCCTCGGCATCAGCGCCTTCGCCGCCGGCACCTACCTCCAGGGCGGCGGCAACCCCGTTGTGGCCGTGCTGCTCGCCGTGCTGACGGGCGTCGGCTTCGGCCTCCTCAACGGCCTGCTGGTCAGCCTGGGCCAGGTGCCCGCCCTGGTCGTCACCCTCGGCACCCTCTACATCATCCGCGGCATCGACTCCGTCTGGGTCGGCTCCCGCCAGATCACCGCGGCCGACCTGCCCGGCGGCTTCGTCGACTTCGGCTCCGGCGGCATCTCCGCCGTGCCCTGGCTGGCGCTGATCGCGCTGGCGGTGCTCGTCGCCACCGCGTACTACCTCAAGCACTTCGGCAGCGGACGCGAGCTGTACGCGCTCGGCTCCAACCCCGAGGCCGCGCGGCTGGCCGGCATCCCGGTCCGCAAGCGGATCCTGGCCGCCTACACCTTCTGCGGCGCCCTCGCCGGACTAGCCGGCGCCCTGTACCTCGCCCGCTTCGGCAACGTCGACTCCGGCACCGGCAACGGCTACGAACTGACCGTCGTCAGCGCCGTGGTGGTCGGCGGCATCGTCTTCACCGGCGGCTCCGGCAGCGTCTACGGCGCCGCCCTCGGCGCGCTGCTGCTGACCTCGATCAACAGCGTGCTGCCCGCCCTCGGCGTCAGCTCCGTGTGGGTGCTGGCCATCAACGGCATCCTGCTCATCCTCGCTATCGCCGTCGACCGGGTCGTCGCGCTGCGCGTGGCCAACGCCCTGAAGAAGAGGAACGCCCGCCATGGCTGACACCTCCCTGACGCGCGCCGTCCGCCGGTCCGCCTCCTTGAGGTGGGACGGGGCCGTCGGTGCCCTCCTCGTGGTCGTCCTGCTGCTCTCCTTCGGCTTCGTCGACGGCTTCGGCAACGCCCTCAACCTGTCCTTCCTGATCGGCAACACCCTGCCGATCGCGCTCATCGCGCTGCCGATGACGCTGCTGGTCGTCTCCGGGGAGATCGACCTGTCGGTCGCCTCCACGGCCGGCCTGTCCGGTGCGGTCATGGGCGCGCTGTGGAACCAGGGCATGACCATCGAGTCGATCATCCCGATCTGCCTGCTGCTCGGCGTGGTCTGCGGTGTGGTCAACGGCCTGCTGGTCACCCGGCTCGGGCTGCCCTCCCTCGCCGTCACCATCGGCACCATGGCCGCCTACCGCGGCATCGCGCAGATCGTGCTCGGCTCCGACGCGGTGACCGACTTCCCCTCGCAGTACCTGGACTTCGCGGCCGGACGCATCGACGGCACCTTCGTCCCGTACGCCTTCCTGCCCTTCCTCGTGCTGCTGGCCGTCGCCGTCGTCGCCCTGCACGCCATGCCGTTCGGCCGCTCGCTGTTCGCCATCGGCGCCGGCGAGGAGGCCGCCCGGTTCGCCGGCATCCGGGTCAAGCGGCAAAAGCTGATCCTGTTCACGCTGACCGGTCTGATGTCCGCCCTCACCGGCGTCTTCTGGGCCCTGCACTACGCCAGCGCCCGCTACGACAACGCCACCGGCCTCGAACTCTCCGTCGTCGCCGCCGTCCTCCTGGGCGGTATCGACTTCGACGGGGGCAAGGGCACCCTCGGCGGGGCGATCGCGGGCGTGTTCCTGCTCGGCGCGCTGCAGAACGTGATGAGCCTGCAGGACGTCTCCGCCCAGTCCCAGATCGTCGTCACCGGTGTCCTGCTCGTCCTCTCCGTGCTCGGCCCCCGGGTCGCACGGCAGGTCTCCCTCGCGAGAGCCGGGCGCAGGGCGGCGACGGCGCCCCCGTCCAAGGCGCCCGCGCCCACCCCGTAACCCCGTCCCCGGCTCCGTCCACCCTCGTAAGGAACCCACCATGCGCAAGTCGTCCATCCGCCGTACCTGCGCGGCACTCGCCGCCGTCACCTCCCTCGCCCTGGCGGCCACCGCCTGCGGCGGCACCACGAAGGAGGACGTCAAGGACGAGGGCGGCAAGGCCGCCGCTGCGGGCAAGGCCGACCCGAACGCCGCGACGAAGAAGGGGCTGACCGTCGGCTTCCTGCCCAAGCAGGTCAACAACCCCTATTTCACCGTCGCCGACAAGGGCGGCGAGAAGGCCCTCAAGGAGCTGGGCTCCAGCTACAAGGAGGTCGGCACCTCCAGCGGCACCGACACCGCCGGCCAGGTCTCCTACGTCAACACGCTCACCCAGCAGCAGGTCGACGCCATCGCCGTCTCCGCGCAGGACCCGGGCGCGCTGTGCACCGCGCTCAAGCAGGCCATGAAGAACGACATCAAGATCGTCACCTACGACTCGGACACCGACCCCGAGTGCCGCAACGCCTTCATCTCCCAGGCCTCCGCCGACGACATCGGCCGCACCCAGGTGCAGCAGCTGGCCGAGCAGATCGGCAACAAGGGCGAGATCGCGATCCTGTCCGCCGCGCAGACCGCGACGAACCAGAACGCCTGGATCGAGATCATGAAGGACGAGCTGAAGGACCCGAAGTACAAGGACATCAAGCTGGTCAAGGTCGCCTACGGAGACGACGACGCCCAGAAGTCCTTCCAGCAGACCCAGGGCCTGCTCCAGGAGCACCCGAACCTGAAGGGGATCATCTCCCCGACCACCGTCGGTATCAAGGCCGCCGCCCAGTACCTGTCCGGCTCCAAGTACAAGGGCCAGGTCAAGCTGACCGGCCTCGGCACCCCCAACGACATGCGCAAGTACGTCAAGAACGGCACCGTCGAGGCGTTCGAGCTGTGGGACCCGGCCAAGCTCGGCGAGCTGGCCGCGCGCACCGCCGTCGCCCTGGCCTCCGGGCAGATCACCGGCAAGGAGGGCGAGACCTTCGAGGCCGGCGCCCTGGGCGAGTACACCGTCGGCAAGGACGGCGTGATCAACCTCGGCAAGCCGACCGTGTTCACCGCCGACAACGTCGACCAGTACGACTTCTAGGCCCGGTACAACACCCTTCGCACGGGAGCGGTACTTCATGCAGCGCGTCTGTTTCCTGCTCAAGGTCCGCCAGGACCGCATCGCGGAGTACCGCGAACGCCACGCCGCCGTGTGGCCGGAGATGTGCGAGGCACTCTCCGCCACCGGCTGGCACAACTACTCGCTCTTCCTGCGCGACGACGGCCTGCTCGTCGGCTACCTGGAGACCGAGGACTTCGCCGCCGCCCAGGCCGGCATGGAGGCCACCGAGGTCAACGCCCGCTGGCAGGCGGAGATGGGCCCGCTCTTCGAGTCCCTCGACGGGGTCCGCCCCGACGAAGCGATGAAACCGCTCACCGAGGTGTTCCACCTCGCCTGACGGGGGCCCCGCCGGGGCGGCCCGGGTACTGTGTGAAGGTCCCACGGCCGCCCCCCACCCCCACCCGACCTCGGAGGTCCCTGCCCGATGGCCCATTCCGTGGGTATCAAGGATGTCGCCCGCGCCGCCGGAGTTTCCGTGGGCACGGTCTCCAACGTCATCAACCGCCCCGACACCGTGGCGACCGAGACCCGGGCGCGGGTGCTGTCCGCGATCGACCGGCTCGGCTACGTCCGCAGCGAGTCCGCGCGCCAACTGCGCGCGGGCCGCAGCCGCATCATGGGCCTGCTCGTCCTGGACATGGGCAACCCGTTCTTCGTCGACGTCGCACGCGGTGCCGAACGGGCCGCCCGCGAGGCCGGGCTCGGCGTGATGGTCTGCAACAGCGCCCAGAACCCGGCCGAGGAGGCCGAGTACCTCTCGCTCTTCGCCGAGCAGCGGGTCCGCGGCGTCCTGCTCACCCCCGCCGACGCCACCGGCCGCAACATCGAGGGCTTCCGCCGCCACAACATCCCGTTCGTGCTCGTCGACCGGGTCGCCGAGGGCACCACCGAGTGCTCGGTCTCCGTCGACGACGTCGCGGGCGGCGCGCTGGCCGTGCGCCACCTCGTGGACGCCGGACACCGCTCCATCGCCTACGTCAGCGGCCCGCCCGGGCTCAACCAGGTCCGCGACCGCCGCACCGGCGCCCTCGCCGCGCTCGCCGAGGCCGGGCTCGGCCCCGACGCGCTGCGCGAACTGCCCACCGAGCGGCTCGACGTCGCCGCGGGCCGCGACGCCGGCGCCCGGCTGCTGGGTCTCGCCGACCGGCCGACCGCCGTCTTCTGCGCCAACGACCTGCTCGCCCTCGGCGTCCTGCAGGCGATGTACGCGGCCGGGGTCGGCGTCCCCGACGACCTCGCGATCGTGGGCTACGACGACATCGAGTTCGCCGCCGCCGCGGCCGTCCCGCTCACCTCCGTGCGCCAGCCCGCCGTCACCATGGGCGCCATGGCCGCCGAACTGCTTTTGGAGGAGACCGAACTGGAGGGCACGGACCGGGCCCACCCGCACCGCCGGGTCGTCCTCCAGCCGGAACTGGTGGTGCGGCACTCCAGCCTCGGCGCCCGCTGACCGGACGTTCAGTACATCGTGCGAAACGATTTCATGATCCCGGGGGTCGGACGCCGCAGGACGATGTGCTGAACTGGGACACGGCCGAAAGGATCGGCCGTCGCGTCCGTCCGCCCCGGGAGCCCCGTTGAGCGTCAGCTACCGCCAGCCAGGCGTCGTCCTCACCGACCGCCGTTTCACCGTGCCCCTCGACCACGCCGACCCGAACGGCGAGACGATCGAGCTGTACGCCCGCGAGGCCGTCGCGAGCGACAAGGCCGACAAGGACCTGCCGTGGCTGCTGTACCTCCAGGGCGGCCCCGGAGGCAAGGCGAACCGTTTCGTCGGCCGCCCCGCCTGGTTCGGCCGTGCTCTTGAGGAGTACCGCGTGCTGCTCCTGGACCAGCGCGGCACCGGCGCCTCCACCCCCGCGAACCGCCAGACCCTCCCGCTGCGCGGCGGCCCCGCCGAGCAGGCCGACTACCTCGCCCACTTCCGCGCCGACGCCATCGTCCGCGACTGCGAGGCCATCCGCCCCCAGGTCACCGGCGGCGCCCCCTGGACCGTCCTGGGCCAGAGCTTCGGCGGCTTCTGCACCGTCACCTACCTGTCGCTCGCCCCCGAGGGCGTGCGCACCGCGCTGATCACCGGCGGTCTGCCCTCCCTCGACGCCCACGCCGACGACGTCTACCGGGCCGCATACCCCCGCATCGAGCGCAAGGCCGTCGCGCACTACGCCCGCTACCCGCAGGACGTCGAACGCGCCCGCCGCATCGCCGACCACCTCCTCACCCACGACGTGGTCCTGCCGAACGGCTACCGCCTGACCGTGGAGGCCTTCCAGTCCCTCGGCATCATGCTCGGCGGCGGGGAAGGCAGCCACCAGCTGCACTTCCTCCTGGAGGACGCCTTCGTCCGCACCCCGAACGGGCACGAGCTCTCCGACGCCTTCCAGGAACAGGTCCAGGGACTGCTGTCGTACGCGAGCCGCCCGCTGTACGCCCTCGTCCACGAGGCCATCTACGGCCAGGACGCGCGCCCCACCGCCTGGTCCGCCGAGCGGGTCCGCGCCGAGTTCCCGCGCTTCGACGCCGCCAAGGCCCTCGCGGGCGACGACCCGCTCCTGTTCACCGGCGAGACCATCCACCCCTGGATGTACGACTGCGACCCGGCCCTGCGCCCGCTGCGCGAGACGGCGGAACTGCTCGCCGCCCGCACCGACTGGACCCCGCTGTACGACCCCGCCCGCCTCGCCGCCAACGAGGTGCCGGCCGCCGCGGCCGTCTACCACGACGACATGTACGTCGACACCGCGCACGCGCTGACCACCGCCCGGGCGATCCGGGGGCTGCGCACCTGGGTCACCGACGAGTTCGAGCACGACGGCGTACGGACCGGCGGCCCCCGCGTCCTGGACCGGCTGCTCGCGCTCGCCCGCGACGAGGCATGACGGCACCCGAGGAATTACCGGGTGGGATGTCGGTGGCGCGGGTTAGTGTGCGGGCATGACGGAGCCGACGATCACGCAACTGGAGCCCATGCCCGGCGACTGGCGCCGCGCCCTCGCCGTCGTGGCCCACCCGGACGACCTGGAGTACGGCTGCTCGGCGGCGATCGCTGCCTGGACCGACGAGGGCCGCGAGGTCGCCTACGTGCTCGCGACCCGGGGCGAGGCGGGCATCGACACGCTGCCGCCGGACGAGTGCGCCCCGCTGCGTGAGCGGGAGCAGCGCGCCAGTGCCGCCGTCGTCGGGGTGAGCGAGGTGGAGTTCCTCGACCACCGGGACGGTGTCATCGAGTACGGCACCGCGCTGCGCCGCGACATCGCCGCCGCGATCCGCCGGCACCGGCCCGAGCTGGTCATCACCCTGAACCACCGGGACACCTGGGGCGGCGTCGCCTGGAACACCCCGGACCACGTCGCCGTCGGCCGCGCCACCCTCGACGCGGTGGCCGACGCGGGCAACCGCTGGATCTTCCCGGAGCTGACCGAGCAGGGCCTTGAACCGTGGAACGGCGTGCGCTGGGTCGCGGTCGCCGGGTCCTCCTCGCCCACCCACGCCGTGGACGCCGCCCCGGGCCTCGAGCGCGCGGTGCGCTCGCTGCTGGAACACCGCACCTACATCGAGGTGCTGACCGATCAGGACCCGGAGACGTACGTCCGTGACTTCCTCACCGGCTTCGCCCAGGCCGCCGGGGAGCGGTTCGGCGGGAAGCCGGCGGTGACCTTCGAAGTCTTCGGACGGTAGCGGCATGGCTGGGGAGCGGGGTCGGCAGGACGTGCAGGACGTACGGGGTCAGCAGGGTCTCGCGGAGCGCTTCGAGGAGCACCGCGGGCAGCTCCAGGCGGTGGCCTACCGCATGCTCGGCTCACTGACCGAGGCGGAGGACGCCGTGCAGGAGGCATGGCTGCGGCTCGACCGCTCCGGCGAGGACGGCATCGACAACCTCGGAGCCTGGCTGACCACCGTGACCGGCCGGATCTGCCTGGACCTGCTGCGCTCGCGCACCGCACGCCGCGAGGAGCCGATGACCGAGGGCTTCGACAGCTTCGTGCCGGACCCGGTGCTGCGGGCCCTGCCGCAGGCCGACCCGGAGCAGGAGGCCCTCCACACCGACTCGGTCGGCATCGCCCTGCTGGTCGTCCTGGAGACCCTGGAACCGGCCGAGCGACTGGCGTTCGTCCTGCACGACATGTTCGCCGTGCCCTTCGACGACATCGCACCGGTCGTCGAGCGCACCCCGGCCGCCACCAGGCAGCTCGCCAGCCGGGCCCGGCGCCGCGTGCGCGAGGCGGCCCCCGCCGCCGAACCGGACCTGGGCCGCCAGCGCCAGGTGGTCGACGCGTTCCTGGCCGCGAGCCGC
Source organism: Streptomyces sp. NPDC085944 (assembly GCF_040686295.1). Lineage (NCBI taxonomy): Bacteria > Bacillati > Actinomycetota > Actinomycetes > Kitasatosporales > Streptomycetaceae > Streptomyces > Streptomyces sp. NPDC085944. The sequence continues at coordinate 138,400 of NZ_JBFBJX010000014.1, forward strand.
GCCGGTGACTTCGACGCCCTGGTCTCCGTCCTCCACCCGGACGTGGTGCTGCGGGCCGACGCCGGCGCGCTCGCCCGGGGCGCGGCGGCGTCCAAGGTGGTGCGGGGAGCCCGGACGGTCGCCACCGGGGCGTTCCACTTCCGCCACCTCGCCGGGCTCGCCCGCGTCGTCCTGGTCAACGGCGCGGTCGGCACCGTCGCCGTGTCGGAGGGGGAGCCGCGGTCGGTCACCTACGTCACCGTCGCCGACGGTCTCATCACGGGCCTGTACATCCTGTCCGACCCGGAGCGGCTGGCCCGGCTGGACCTGTCCGCGCTGGAGGCCTGACCGGGCCGCGCGGGGCCGGTCGGGCCCGCGCGGTGACGGCCCGTATCCTCGACGACATGCGAGAGGACACGGCGGACCCGTCGCAGGCGCGGGCCGCAACGGAACTGCGCGGCGACTGCGGGAGCTGCTTCGGCCTGTGCTGCGTGGCCCTGCCGTTCGCCCGCTCGGCGGACTTCGCGCTCGACAAGGACGCCGGCACACCCTGCACGAACCTCCGCACCGACCACCGGTGCGGCATCCACGCGACGCTTCGGGAACGCGGCTTCACGGGCTGCACGGTCTACGACTGCTTCGGCGCCGGGCAGCGGGTCTCGCAGGTCACCTTCGGCGGCGCGGACTGGCGCGGCGGCCCGCCCGAGCACCGGCGCCGCATGTTCGACGCGTTCCCGGTCGTCCGCCAACTGCACGAGCTGCTCCGGTACCTGACCGAGGCGCTGACCCTGCCCGCCGCCCGCCCGGTCCACGCCGACCTGCGCCGGGCCCTCGCCGACACCGAGCGCCTCGCCGGGGGCACCCCCGAGGAGCTGGCCGCCCTCGACGTGCCCGCACACCGTCAGCGCGTCAACCCGCTCCTGCTGCGCACCAGCGAGCTGGCCCGGGCCGGTGCCCGCGGCCGGAAGAAGAACCGCCGCAACGCCGACCTGATGGGCGCCCGCCTGAGGGGCGCCGACCTCGCCGGCGCCGATCTGCGCGGGGCCTGCCTCATCGCCGCCGACCTCACCGGGGCCGACCTGCGGGGCGCCGACCTGATCGGCGCGGACCTGCGCGACACCGACCTGACCGACGCGGACCTGACCGGAGCCTTCTTCCTCACCCAGCCCCAGGTCAACGCGGCCCGGGGCGGCCCCGGCACCAGGCTGCCGGGCTCAGTCACCCGCCCGGTGCACTGGGCAGCGTGACGCGGGGCCGGTCTTCCCGGCGCCTTCCTCTCCCGCCTCCGGGGTACCATCCGCGGCTTCCCCGGTGGCGTCCGCGCGGGAAGCGGGAGCCGACGCCGACGCGGTCCGCCGGGCCAGGTGCAGGCGCAGCCCCTCCGGCATCAACGTCAGCCGCTCGGTCACCCGCAGCCGGTAGCCCGGGTCCGGCCGCAGCTCGTAGCGGCGCAGCAGCAGCCCGAGGACCAGCGTCGCCTCGTGCAGCGCGAACTGCCGCCCGATGCACGCCCGCGCCCCCGTCCCGAACGGCTTGAACGTGTGCGGGGCGCGCGACCGCACGGCCTTCGCGTCGAAGCGGTCCGGGTCGAACCGCTCGGCGTGCGGCCCCCACACCTCCGGATCGCGGTGCAGCATGCCCGTGAGCACCAGCGCCCAGGCCCCGCGCCGCATCGGATACGCGCCCCCGAGCACCGTGTCCTCGCGGGCCTCCCGCGCGAACCCGGGCGCGGTCGGCCACAGCCGCAGTGACTCGTCGAGCACCCGGCGCACGTAGCGCAGCTTGGCCACCTGCTCGTAGCCGGGCGCCTCCGTGCCGCCCCACACGCGGTCCACCTCGGCACGGGCCCGGGCCGCGACGTCGGGGTGCTGGGCGAGGTAGTGCAGGGCGAAGGAGAGCGCGCCCGAGGTCGTCTCGTGCCCGGCGACGAGGAAGGTGATGACCTGCCGGCGCACGTTCTCGGGCGACAGCCGCTCACCGGTCGTCGGGTGGGCCGTCTCCAGCATCCGGTCGAGCAGGTCGCCCGCGCCCGCGCCCGCGCCGCCCGTGCCGCCGCCCGCCCGGCGCTCGCGGACGAGGTCGTCGACCGTGCGGTTCAGGTACGCGATGTCGGCGGCGTTGCGACGGCTCGCCTCGCGCAGCAGCCACGGGGCGAGCGGCGCGGGCACCGTGTTCAGGCGCTGCGCGTACCCGAGCGTGCCCACCATCGCGGTGACGAAGGGGTGGAGGCGGGAGCGTTCGAAGGAGCCGAAGTCGTGCCCGAAACCGGTGCGCGCGATGGTCTCCAGCGTCAGCTTGGTCATGTCGCCGGGCACGTCCACCGCCCGGCCCGCCGCCTCCGCCAGATCCCAGTGGCCGGTGAGCCGCGCGGCCACGTCCAGCATCATCACGTGGTACCCGGCCATCGCCTCCCGGCTGAACCCGGGGGCCAGCACGTCGTGCGCGAGCTGCCAGTTGGGCTCGTGGTTGTACGCCGTGAACAGCCCGTCCCCGGCGACCGGCCGCAGGTTGGCCACCCCCAGGCCCACGTGCTTGGCGAACCGCGTCTCGTCCGCCAGGTCGGCGGCGAGGGCGGCGCCCCACACGAACACGAACTCCTTGCCGAAGGCCCGACGCCTGAATATCGGCCCCAGCTTCCGCGCGTACCGCAGCGAGTCCTGCATCGGGGTGCGCCTGCTCGCCCCCACCACGTCCCCGAGCAGGGGCAGCCGGTACGGCGGGTGCGGGATGCGGCGCAGTTCGGGCCAGCCCAGCTCGGCGCTGCGGAAGCCCTTCGGCAGGCCGTTCCGGGCCGTTTCCCTCGCTGTCCGGGCCATGACGCGATCTCCCTTGACGCAGCGGCGTGTTGCACGACCGAGGCGAGCGTGTTGTACATGGATTCAATAACGCGGCACAGTCTCGTCCCGTTGTTGAACCGGCGTCAAGTAAGGTGCGGGCATGGCCGTGAACCAGGGCGAGCGCACCCGCCGCCGGCTCAGCACCGCCGAGCGCCGGGAGCAGTTGCTCTCGGTGGGCGCGCGGCTGTTCTCGGACAGTCCCTACGACGAGGTCCCGATCGAGCGGGTCGCCGAGATCGCCGGGGTCTCCCGCGGACTGCTGTACCACTACTTCCCGAACAAACGGGACTTCTTCGCCGCGGTCGTCGAGCGGGAGAGCGAGCGCATGCTGCGGATGACGGCGGCCGTGCCCGGCGTCCCGGTCCGTGAGCAGCTCACCGCGGGCCTCGACGCGTACCTGGAGTACGTCCGGGCCCACGCGCACGGCTACCGCGCCTTCCACCGCGCCGACGCGACCGGTGACCAGGCCGTGCGCCGCGTCTACCGGAAGGCGCTCGCGGCGCAGGAGCGGCAGATCCTCGCCGCCCTGGCCGCCGACCCGGAGTTCGGCCCGGTCTTCGGGGAACGCGGCGACGTACGGCTGGCGGTGCGCGGGTGGCTGGCCTTCACCACCGCGGTCTGCCTGGAGTGGCTGCGGGACCCGGAACCCGCCCGCGAGCAGGTGCGGGACCTGTGCTCCCGGGCGCTGCTCGGGGCCATCGCGCTCTGAGGGCGCCTGTCCGGATGCCGGTTCGAGCAGGTGTCGTGGTTGGCGTGCCCCCTGAACTCCGATAGGTTAGGTGAGCCTTACCTAATGAATTGCCGAACGGAGGTTGGGATGGGTGACAGCCACGCCTGGACGGCCGCGCCGGCCGCGGCGGAACAGGCCCGGTCCGTGCTCGCCGCCGCCTGGTCCTGCGCGGTGACCGCGGAGGGCGGCCGCGAGGAGTTCGTCGGCGCGCACACCGTGGCCGACGACGGCCGGGTGCTCCTGCACGTGCCCGAGGACAGCGCGCTGCTCGCCACGGCGCTGTGCGCGCCCCGCGGGGAGCCGTCCACCGTGCTGGAGTTCGCCGACGTGGCGCCCGTCCCCGTGCGGGGCCGGATCAGGGCCCGGCTCTGGCTCGCCGGCCGGCTGGCCGTGGAGGACGGACACCTCGCCTTCCGGCCCACCCGCGTGGTGCTGCGGCGCCCCTCCGGGGCCGTGGTGGTCGACGTCGACGAGTTCACCGCCGCCGCGCCCGATCCCTTGGCCCTGGCCGAGGCACGGCTGCTGACCCATCTCGCCGACTGCCACGACGACGCCGTCCAGCGGCTGACCCGGCTCGTCGACCCGGACAGCCTGCACGGTGCCGTGCGGGTGCGGCCCCTCGCCGTCGACCGGCACGGTCTGACCCTGCGCATCGAACGCGTCCGCGACCACGGCGACGTACGCCTGCCCTTCCACGCGCCCGCCGACGAGATCGCGCAGCTCACCGAGCGGGTGCACGTGCTCCTCGCGCAGGCGGGCACCGCCTCCTGCCCGCGGGCCCTACAGCGGCAGCGCGCAGACGGCGACGGGTGAGGCGAACGGCTCTCCCACGAGGCGCAGTTCGCCCCCGCTCACGCGGAACACGCCGACGGTGCCGGAGCGCTGGTTGGCCGCGAACAGCAGCCCGCCGTCCGGGGAGAAGGCGATCTGCCGGGGGAAGTCGCCGCCCACCGGCACCGTGCCGAGGAGCCGGAGCCGGGCGCCCCGGGCCTCCACCGCGTACCGCGTGATGCTGTCGTGCCCCCGGTTGGCGAGGAAGGCGTACGCGCCGTCGGACGTGACCAGGAACTGCGCCGGGTGGTTGGTGCCGGCCCCCGGGCCCGGCTCCGCCCCGGTGGACTGCGCCTCGCCCACGGTCAGACGTCCCGTTCCCGGGTCGTACGCGCAGACCGCGACGGTGTTGTCGGCCTCGTTGGCGAGATAGGCGTGCCGCCCGCCGGGGTGGAAGGCGAGGTGCCGGGGCCCGGCGCCCGGCCGGGTGCGTGCCCGCGAGACCTCCGCGAGGGTCCCCGCGTCCTCGTCCAGGCGGTAGGTGTACACGGTGTCCGTGCCGAGGTCCACGGCCAGCACGTGACCCCCGTCCGGAGCGGTGAGCACCTGGTGGGCGTGCGGGCCCTGCTGTCCCGGGCCCGGCGGGGGAGCGGAGTGCGTGACCAGGCCGGTCCGTTCCCCGAGGGCGCCCGAGGCGTCGATCGGGTGCACGGCGACGCTGCCCGAGCCGTAGTTGGCGCTGAACAGCCAGCGTCCGCCCGGATGCACGGACAGGTGGCAGGGCGCCGCTCCCGAGGTGCTCCGGCTGCCCAGCACCCTGCGGTCCGACAGCCGGACGGCGGTCACCGCCCCGTCCGCGCGCTCGTTCACCGCGTACAGGGTGCGGCCGTCGGGGTGGACCGCCAGGTACGAGGGGTCGTCCATCTCGGCGAGGACACCCCGGCCGGTGATCCGGCCGGTGCCGGGGTCGTACTCGGCGAGCCCGACGCCCGTGCCACCGCCCTCGGCGGAGGTGTAGGTGCCGAGGAGGAGCCGCCGCGGTCCGGAGGACTCCCGCTGCCGCCCCGACGAACCTCTGCTCGCCCCCGGCCCGGTGGCCGTCGGGGACGGCCCGTCCGGCTCCGACGGCCCGCCACAGGCCGCCGCCGGAAGGGCCGCTGCCGCGCCGGCCGCCCGCGCGAGCACCCCGACGAAGCGCCGCCTGCTCCATCCGTCGCCGCTCATGCCGAGTCCTCCCGTCCCGGTCCCGACGGCCGCGCGAGCCGCCCCCGCCGCTCCACGGCGCCGCCGTTACCAGTCCCCGTCCTGCACCGGCTTGCCCGGAGCGTCCTTGAGGGGGTGGACCTGGTGGGGCGTGGGTGCCTGCCACGGCTGGTGGTCGTCGCCGACCCAGTCCCCGACCGGCCTGACGCCCTGGAGCGGCTCGGCGGGCGCGAGATCGTGGGCGTCCTGGTCGTAGTAGTCGTACCAGGGCAGACCGGCCCGGGTGTACGCGGCCCGGTCCACGGGGGACGGCGGCGGCGCCTCCCCGGTGATGCGGCGCCACTCGGGCGGCGTCACCAGGTGCACGAAGACCCGGCCGGCCGGCTGCTCGGCCCAGTCCGTCGGCGGCCGCGGGTCGCGGTACACCTCCTGGCGCATGGAGCCGCCCACCCCGAGACCCATGGCGGGCGCGGACCGGCGCCTGATCGTCCCCCCGTAGCCCGGAGCCGCACCGGGGGCGGCCGGAGCCGCCCCCGGCGCCGGAACCCCGAAGGCCCCGGCCGAGCGTGCTCCCCGGGAAGCCGCCTCCCTGCGGCGCCGCTCCTCCTCGCGCCAGCGGGCCAGCTCGGGGGCGCTCAGGGTGAACGCCTGCAACTGGACGCCTCCCCAGACCTCCTCACCGGTGACCTGGCCCTCGACGGTCGCGCCCATGCCGAGCGGCACCGCCACGAACTGACGGACCGTGCCGGAACCGGAGTTGATGCCGTCCAGCCAGGGCTGGCGGGGGAGGACCACGTAGTTCTGCGGATCGCGGGAGAGCCGGTCGCTCCACGGCCTGCCCGAGACCGCGCACACCTTGCCCACCCCGACCTGGAGGGCGGCGGGCTCCCGCGTGCCCGCGAAACTCAGCCACATGGCCTCCCGCAGGTACACCGGCAGCATCACACCGCCGCGCGCACGCCACTGCTCGGGCACGGTGCCGGCGTAGTCCGACACCCGGCGGACCGGGAACTCGCCGAGCCCCGGCGGCAGCGGGTGCGTTCCCGTCTCGGGCAGCCGCAGGGTGCGTACGAAACGGACCGTCGCACCGCCCGGCAGCATCAGCCGGTTCCCGTCGATCCGCACACTGGTGTCGGTCATCCGAACGCCCCCTCACTCGCCGTGAACCGTTCCTCGTGAACCGTCCTCGTCCTTCAGGAAGAACGCCGGGCGGCGGTGCCGCGGTTCCGCCGGCGCAGCCGGGCCCGCGCCCTGTCCCGCAACCGGGTCAGCCGCGGCATGCGTTCGCGCTGCTCGCGCGTGTGGCGGTCCAGCTCCTCCAGGAGCCGGCGGGAGCGGTGCTCGGTATCCATCTCGTCGATGATGCGGTTCACCTCCGCCAGTACCGCGCCCCGCAGCTGCCACTGCCCCGCGTCGCGCCGGACCTCATCGAGCAGCAGGTCGGCCAGCCTGTCCCGGGTGGCCGCGGCCTGGCGCAACTCGGCGGCCAGCCGTTCCTCCGCGGACTCGGCGTTCTCGCTCACGCTGCTGGTGACCAGCACCGAGAAGCTCACCACGGCGTCCGCGATCTCGGACAGCAGCTGCTGGACGGCGGCTCCCGTCTCCGGCGCGAACAGCGGCTCCGGCTCCCGCTCCTTGGCCAGGTCGGTGAAGCTGCGCGCGAGGACCCGCATGACCACCGTGCAGATCTCCAGAGTGTCCAGGCCGGTGCGCAGCACGACCCGGTGCAGCAGTCCCTCGCGCACCCGGGGGTTGAACCGCAGACTGTCCTCGGCCTGGCGCAGGTCCTCGTCCACCTCGCCGATGTCGTGGTCGAGCCGGCGCGCCTCGTGCAGCCGGGCCGCCGCCTCGTGGAACGGCGTGCTGCCGGCGGCCTCCTCGCCCATGCGCAGCAGCAGTTGCCGTACCTGCCGGGCCAGCCCCACGACCGACTCGCCCGCCTGCTCCACCCACACCGGAGGCGCGAGGATCAGGTTGAAGACGAGGCCGACGATCGCTCCGATCAGCGTCTCCACCACCCGGGCCCACGCCAGGCTCCCGTGCGAGGTCACGCCGAGCACCAGCATCGCGCTGATCGCCACCTCGGCGGTGAACTCCTCGGCGCGCACCAGGTGCCCGACGCCCAGCGCCGCCAGGATGATCAGGCCCAGACTCCACCAGCTCAACCCGACCAGCCGACTGAAGGCGATCGCGACCAGGACCCCGGCCACCACGGCGTTCACCCGGCGGAAGCTCATCTTCAGTGTGGCGTACAGGGTGACCTGGACGACCAGCAGGGCGGTCAGCGGAGCGGTGAGCGGCGCCGCCGACTTGTCGGGGGTCAGCCGCACCGCGATCACGTAGGCGATCGAAGCCGCGGCGGCGGAGCGCAGGGCCTGCACGACCATGGGGTCCCTCAGCCACTTCACCCGCCGCAGAGCCGCCCTCGCGGCCTCCAGCACATCCCGCATCCTCGGGCTGTTCCCTTCCGCAGGCGCCTCGAACGTGTCCGATCAGGACGGTAGCCGGACGCGGGCGGCCGGGCCCCTCTCACGCGCCGGGCGCCGCCGGACGGGTCAGCCGGTCACCTTGGCGACGAACGCGGACAGATTGCCCACCGCGCGGGCGATCTGCTCCTCCACGGTGAGGCTCTCCTCGAACCGGCCGCCGCCCTCCGGCGTCTTCCTGCCCCGCAGGTACAGGGAACAGGCGAGGTCCGTGCACATGTACAGGCCGACCGAGTTGCCCTCGCGGCCCGCCGCCCCCGCTCTGCGCGCGGTCATCAGCGACACTCCGCCCCGGGGATGGGTGGTCAGGCACAGCCCGCACATGCTGCGCCGGAAGGAGCCGCCGCGGGCCTGCTGGAACCGCAGCGCCACACCGGTGAGGCGTCCGTCGAGGTCGGCGACCAGGTAGCTGCGGTCGGGCGCCCCGGGATCCCGCCAGCCGAAGAAGTCGAGATCGTCCCACGGGTGCTCGTCGAGGTCGCGGGGCACCGTCAGGCGTTTGGCCTCGCCCTTCGAGCAGTTGATGAAGGAGGTGCGGATGGCCCGCTCGTCGAGTGCTCTCATGGGAGCCTCCTCTGGGTCGAAAGTCGTCCTAGAGACTCTAGGTTCTGGCCTAGCGTAGATAGCCTGTGGGTGAGGCACCACCGAATTCCGGGGAGCGCGGCCGTCCCGCAGAGGTAGGTTGCAGACCGGGAACACAGCAGGGGAGGAGTCACATGGCGGGGCGGAACGGGCGCACGGTGCGCGACCTCAGAAGGGCCAACCGTACGGCCGTGCTGCAGCGGCTCTACTTCGACGGACCGCTCAGCCGCTTCGATCTGGGCCCGGCCACGGGCCTCAGTTCCGGTTCCGTCAGCAACGTGGTCGCCGACCTGGTCGCCGACGGCCTGGTGGAGGAGGCCGGCAGCGTCGAGTCCGACGGCGGTCGGCCCCGCACCCTGCTGCGCGTCGCCCCCACCAGCGGCCACATGATCGGCGTGGACGTCGGCGAGACCCGGGTACGGGTCGAACTGTTCGACCTGACGCTCACCGAACTCGCCCGCGCCGAACGCCCTCTGGCCCAGCAGCGCTACGACGTCGACGTCATCGTCGGCCACATCCGTGACGGCATCGCCGAGGTGCTGGCCACGGCCGGGCTCCCGCCCGAACGGCTGCTCGGCGCCGGGATCGGCGTCCCCGGCATCGTCGAGCACACCGCCGACCGGGGCGCAGTGGTGCACGGCCAGACCATCGGCTGGGACGCCGTTCCGCTGGAGGCACTGCTCCGTGCCGGCTCCCCGCTGCCCGACGGCGTCCCCTACCTCGTCGACAACGGCGCCAAGACCCTCGGCCAGGCCGAGATGTGGTTCGGCGCCGGACGCGGCGCCCGCAACGCGGTCGTGGTCCTCTTCGGCTCCGGCGTCGGCGCCAGCCTCGTCACCCCCGAGGTCGAGCAGGGCCGGGCGGTGGAGTGGGGGCACCTGACGGTCCGGGTCAGAGGCCGCCGCTGCCGCTGCGGAGCGCTCGGCTGCCTGGAGGCCTACGCGGGCGCCGAGTCACTGCTGGCCCGCTGGCGGGAGGAGGGCGGCCGGGTGCCGGAGGGCACCGACGAGGAGAGCGGCCTCACCGCGCTGCTCGCCGCCGCCCACCCGTCCGGCGGCGAGGCGGCCGACCCGGTCGCGCTCGCCGTCCTCGAGGAGACCGCCGAGTACCTGGGCGCCGGCCTGTCCGACCTGATCAACCTCTTCCAGCCCGAGCGCATCCTCATCGGCGGCTGGGCCGGCCTGCAGCTCGGCACCCGCTTCCTGCCCGCCGTACGCCGGCACGCCGTGTCGTACGCGCTGCGCCACCCCGCCGGAAAGGTGACGATCGGCCTGGGGCGGCTCGGCCCGGACGCCGTCACGGTGGGCGCCGCGATCCTGCCCCTGGCCGACTTCTTCGCGTGCGGCGGCAGGCGGCCCGAGCCGGCCCCCGCCCACCCGGGTCCCGCCTGGCGCGCGGCGCTCGAGGAGCGGGCGCCGCACTGAGGTTTCGCCGGTCACCGGGGAGGTACCCGACGCCGCTCCGAAGGCCGTCTGAGCACTGCCGGACGGTCTCGGACGAACGGAGAACCACGGGAAGGAGCGCGCCGTGTCCGACCACCGCCACCAAGGGCCGGGGGAGAACGGTGGCCCCGTCCCGCGCGACATGCCGGACCAGCAGGCCGGGGACCACGACGACCCGTGGGAGGCCGCCTCGCCCACCCGCGAGCAGCGCGAGCACCGCCAGGGCACGGACAACGAACGGCCCGAGGACGACGGGGAAGCCGCCGGCGACGCGGAGACCGGGCCCGCGACCGACGTGCCCGACACCGACGAGGCGGGCACGGGGCGGCAGGGTGCGCCCCACTCGGGAGCCGTCCACCCCGAGCACCCGGTGCCCGACGAGTCCTCCGGCTGAACGAGGCACCGCAGCGAGCCACCCGAGCGAGCCGCGGGTGCGGCGGGCACCCGCCCGCCGCACCCGTGCGCGCCGCGCTCAGCCGACCTTGCGCCCGCGCATCGGCTCCGTGGCCGCCCCGGCGCCCTCCCGCAAACCCCGCAGGAACTCCTCCAGCACCTCCGTGGCCGTACGCGTCGCGCGCCAACCCAGTTCCACCCGCGCCCGCGTACAGTCCATGATCGGCAGCCGCAGCACCGCGTCGAACAGATGCGGCGAGGCCGGCAGCAGCCGCAGCCCCCACGCGGCGGCGACGGCCGAGCGGGCCGCGGTGCGCGGCAGCCGTACGGGCCGCTTCCCGGTCAGCTCGCCCAGCAGCGCGGCGTCCACCGGCGGCTCGGCCGCGAGGTTGAACGCGCCCCGGGCCTGCTCGGAACGCGCCGCCAGCCGGTAGGCGTACGCCGCGTCGTCCGTGTGCAGGGCCTGCACGCGCAGACCGGGGATGTCCGGCAGGAACGGAAGCAGTTCCGGACGCGCCGCGGGACCCGGCAGGAACCGGCCGCCGAAGATCCGGCGCTGCTCGCTGGCCGACTCCCGCTTGAACAGGAAGGCGGGCCGCATCCGCACCACCCGGATCCCCGGATGGTCGCGTTCGAAGGTGTCCAGGGCCCGTTCCAGATAGGCCTTCTCCCGGCAGTACGCGGCGTCCGGCCAGCCGTGCGTCGGCCACGACTCGTCCACCGCGTGGTTCTTCGGCCCCGGCGAGTACGCGCCGACCGACGAGGCGTGCACCAGCGCGGGCACCCCCGCCGCGGCCGCCGCCTCGAAGACCCGGATGGAGCCGAGGACGTTCGTGCGCCAGGTCGTCGCCGGATCGTGCGTCGGCTGGAACGCCCAGGCCAGATGGATCACGGCGTCGGCGCCGGCGAAGTGCCCGCTCAGGTCGGTCTGCTCCGAGGCGAGGTCGACCGCGGCCCACTCCGTCACGGCGGGCGACCACTCGGGGATCCGCCGGGCCAGCCCCAGCACGGACCCCACCTCCGGATCCTCGGAAAGGAGGCGCACCACGCTGGTGCCCACGTTGCCCGTGGCGCCCGTGACCACGATCCTGCTGCCCGTTGCGCTGCTCACCCTGTGCTCCTCTCGGCCGCCTGCCCGTACGGAGAGCACCGGGTACCCGCCGCCGGGGAAAGGCACGCGCGGGGGCGGGCGCCGCGAAGGCGCGCAAGGAGAAGCCCCGACCGCGACGGGGGAATCACGGCCGGGGCGGCTGTAGGCGGATACGGATGGCGGTCGCCTCTCGGCGAAAGGCTCCACAGGGCTTCAGCCGAACGATCGTCCCTGTGGGCAATAGGTGAGGCCCGGGGACACTGTCCCATCCGTACCCACGGTCTGTTCAACGGCTACCCACCTGCCGGTGTTCCACCGTGTGTCGCGATTTGCGGTGATGTGCGTCACTGCTCCCGCGGGTCGGTCGAGTCGGTGGGCCCGGGCACGACCTCGGCCCACAGGTTCTCCGCCTGGAGCAGCAGCGTGCCCAGAACCGCGGTCCGCGCGGCCGCCTCCTGCCCGGCGCGCTCCCGCAGCCCTTCCTGCAGCCGTCGGTGCAGTTCCTCCATCGTCTCCTCGGTGGCCTCCTCCGTGTCGCCGTCGGGTCGCTCGCCCACCAGCCGCTCCGCCTCGGCGTGACAGAACTGGCCGATCAGCCGCAGCAGGCGTGCGTACAGGTCGAGTACCGGCCCCTCGGGCGGCGCGGGGGTCCGGTGCTCGTCGGTCGCGACCGCCAGGGCCCGGGTCAGCGCCGTGAGGTTTCCGGTGACCCGGCTCCACCGCTGGTCCTCGTCCTCCGGCGGTGCCGTGGTGGGTCCGCGGTGCAGCCGGCGCAGTGCGCCCGAGGTCAGCCGCAGGCTTTCCCGGCTCCACGAGCGGGCCGAGTACAGCGCGTCGAGACGTCGCTGGAGACGCGCGGCACCGCTCGACCAGGAGGCCGCGCTCTGGGCGTCCCACTGGGTCTCCCGCAGGTCGCCTGCGACGCTGCACAGGAGGTCGCCCGACTCCCGGGCCAGCGCCGCGAGGTTCTCCCGCACGTCCCTCAGGTGGATCGGCGGCAGCACCAGGGCATTGACGGCCACGCCGATGACCGCGCCGAGCGCCGCCTGTCCCACCCGGTGGCCGACCGCCGCGGCCGACACCGCTGTGCCGGAGGCCAGGACGAACACCGCCGTGGTGGCCGCGTAGATGCCCTGCCGGCCGAACCGGGACCAGTTCGCCACCAGCATCAGCAGCGGCAGGGACAGCGCCAGCGCTCCCGTGTTGTCGTCCGTGATCGCCTGCGCCACCGACGCCACCAGCGTACCGACGCAGATCGCCGCGAACTGCTGTCCGGCCTGGCGCACCGAGCTGTACACGGTGGCCTGCACGAGGACGAGCGCCACCCAGGGCGCCATCAGCGCCATCGGGTCGCCCAGCCAGACGCCGGCCACGGCCCAGGCGATCAGCGCCGCGCCCGCGGCCTTCAGCGACTGCACGATCAGGTCGCGTTCGCGCCCCGGGCCTTGCCAGGCGGCCCGCGCGGCCCGTCCGACGGCGCACGCCTCCCACCACACCGCGGCCGCGGGCCGCCTTCCCCGGAGCGCTTCCCGCAGGCCGTGGACCACAGCGGTCATGCGGTGCCGGCGGTCCGCACGGCCGGCGGACTCGTCTCGCGTCGGAACGTCACGCATCGCAGTGCCTCGCGGTGGAACGTTCCGCGGTGGAACTTCCCGCAGGGGCATACGGACCCGCGGCTCATGCGAACGGGCTCCCGTCGAGGGAGGCCAGCAGGTCGGCCGGATCGGCGTAGACCGCCCGGGCGCCCGCCTCCTCCAGGTCGGCGCGCGGCAGACCGCCGCAGAGCACGCCTGCGCAGCGCACCCCGGCCCGGCTGCCCGCCCGCATGTCCCACACGGTGTCGCCGACGAAGACGGCCCGCTCGGCCGGCACCCCGGCCAGTTCCAGGGCGTGCTCGACCGGCTCCGGAGCCGGCTTGCCCGCGGCCACGTCGTCGGCGCTCGCGGTGGCGGCGATCGCGTCGTCCGCGTCGATCGCCCGCCGCAGTGCGCCCAGCTCCGCGCCGCCCGCCGAGGTGGCGAGGACCACCTTCCAGCCGTCACCGGCCAGGCGGCGCAGCAGGTCCCCGGCGCCCGGCAGCGCGGGCAGCCGGTCGAAGTACTGGCCGTACAGCGCCTTGTGGGCGGCGCTCAGTTCGGTGTCCCGGTCCGTGTCCCGGTCCTCGCCCAGCAGATGGGCGATCAGGTCGGTGGAGGCCAGCCCCACCGCCCGGTGGACCGCGTGCATCGGCACCCGGTGACCGGCCTGCCGGAACGCCTCCCACCAGGTGATCACGTGCAGGTGATTGGTGTCGACGAGGGTTCCGTCGACGTCGAACACGGCCGCCCGTTCCATGCACTGTCCCTTTCCGGTCCGCGGAGTCTGGATCGACGGGCGGGTACCACGTCAGCGCCCCGCCACTCCGGACGGTGTACGGCCCTCGCGCGTCCAGTCCAGCAGCTCGTCCAGGGACCACGTGGTGACCACGCGCTCCGGGGGCACTCCGCACTCCTCGGCCCGGGCGCACCCGTGGATCTGCCAGTCCAGCTGGCCGGGGGCGTGCGCGTCGGTGTCGATCGAGAACAGCACGCCGGCCGCCACCGCCCGGCGCAGCAGCCGCCGGGGCGGGTCGAGCCGCTCCGGACGGCTGTTGATCTCCACGGCCGTCCCGGACTCCGCGCAGGCGGCGAACACCTCGTCCGCGTCGAACTCCGACTCCGGCCGCCCCCGCCCGGTCAGCAGCCGGCCGGTGCAGTGCCCGAGGACGTCCGCGTGCGGGTCGCGGACGGCGGTCACCATCCGGCGGGTCATCGAGCGGGCGTCCATGCGCAGCTTGGAGTGCACGGACACGACCACCACGTCGAGCCGCTCCAGCAGCTCCGGCTCCTGGTCGAGCGAGCCGTCGTCGAGGATGTCGCACTCGATGCCGGTCAGCAGCCGGAAGGGCGCCCAGGTCGCGTTGAGCTCCGCCACCACGTCCAGCTGCTCGCGCAGCCGGGCCGGAGAGAGCCCGCGGGCCACCGTGAGCCGCGGAGAGTGGTCGGTCAGGGCCGCCCACTCGTGCCCCAGCGCCGCCGCGGTCCGGCCCATCTCCTCGATCGGGCTGCCGCCGTCGGACCAGTCCGAGTGCAGGTGGCAGTCTCCGCGCACCAGCGCCCGCAGCCCTTCACCGCCCCGGGCGAGCGGGGTGTCCGCCTCCTCCTCCAGTTTCGCGAGGTAACCGGGCACCTGTCCGTCCAGCGCCTCCCGCGCCACCTGCGCCGTCCTGGGCCCGACACCCTTGAGCGACTCCAGCGAGCCGGCCCGCTCGCGCAGCTCGGCGGACGAGAGCCCCCCGAGCACTGCGGCCGCGGTGCGGAAGGCGCGGACGCGGTACGTCGGCGCCCGGGTCCGCTCCAGGAGGAACGCGATCCGTTCCAGCGCCTCGACGGGTTCCATCGCCGCCTCCTCGTCCCACCTCGGCCGGCCCCCCAGCGACCTGCACCGGCACGACCAGGGTTCCCCAGCGCGGGGGGAACCGCACCACGAGACGGGGCGCCCCGGGGCCGTGCCGGGCCCGGGTGCGATTCCCCGCTTCGGCTGTTCCTCGCTCCGGCGGGTTCCGGCCTACCCTCGATGCATGACCGAGATCGACAGCCCGCACATCGGCAATCCGCGGATCCTCGTCTTCGGGGTGCAGGCGGGTCCACCCCCGTTCCGGATCGTGGAGATCGACGGCCAGGTGGTCGGCGAGGCCAGGACCGTCGTCGACGTGCTGGAGGCCGCCGCCGCCTTCGGCATCACCGTCCACGACCTGGACGACCCGGAGGTCGTCCGCTGGGTGGGCGGGGACAAGTTCACCTGGACCGCGCACTAGGAGGGGTCCGGGCCGCCCCGCCCGGTGCGGTGCGGTGCCTCAGCCGACCGTCCACTTCTGGTTGGCGCTGCCCGTGCAGGTCCAGATCTGCAGCCGGGTGCCGTTGGCCGAGTTGTTGCCGGTGACGTCGAGGCACTTGTCGGCCTGGGGATTGACGATGTCGTGCGCGGCGGTGACGACCCACTGCTGGGCGGCCGTGCCGTTGCAGTCCCACAGCTGGACCACCGTGCCGTCCGCCGTGCCGCCGGCGTCGACGTCCAGGCACTTGCCGAGCGCCCGGACGGTGCCGTCGGAGCCCACCGTCCACCGCTGGGCCGCGGTGCCGTTGCAGTCGTAGAGCTGTACGGGCGTGCCGTTGGCGGTGTTCGCCGCGGCGACGTCCACGCACTTGCCGGCCAGGCCGCGGATCGCGCCGTCGGCGGAGGAGTCGCCCGTGGTCACCGAGACGTGGTCGACGACGAGGGTCTGCGGAAAGGCCGTGGAGCCGTCCGGGTCGCCCGGCCAGTAGCCGCCGACCGCCAGGTTGAGGATCAGGAAGTACGGCTTGTTGAACACCCACTGCCTGCCGCCCAGGTCGGCCGGGGTGCGCCGCTGGTAGACGTTGCCGTCCACCGACCAGGTGATCGAGTCGGGCGCCCAGTCGACGGCGAAGGTGTGGAAGGCGTCAGCGAAGGCCTGGCCGCCCGGCAGGGTGTAGCCGGCGCCGATGCCCCCGGAGCCGGAGTAGCCGGGGCCGTGGATGGTGCCGTGCACCGTGGAGGGTTCGAAGCCGACGTTCTCCATGATGTCGATCTCACCGGAGTCCGGCCAGTTCACCGGGGTGCCCAGCATCCAGAAGGCGGGCCACATGCCCTGGCCGCGCGGCACCTTCATCCGCGCCTCGACGTGCCCGTACTGCGCCGTGAACTTCCCCGAGGTGTTCAGCCGGGCGGAGGTGTACTGGCAGGTGCCGTACCAGCACTGGTAGTTGGCCGGGTTCTCCTTGCGGGCGGTGATGACCAGGTGGCCCTGGCCGTCCAGGGCCGCGTTCTTGTTGCCGGAGGTGTAGTACTGCCGTTCGTGGTTGTTGACGTTGTCGCCGGTCTCGATCTGCCACTTCGAGGAGTCGACGGCGGCGCCGGCCGGACCGTCGAAGGTGTCGGAGAAGGTCACGGCGGCGGCCGTCGAGGACGAGGAGCCGACCGCGGGGGAGTCGTCCGGTTCCGCCTGGGCGGGGCCGGTCACGAGGGACGCGGCCAGCCCGGCGGACAGGGCGGCGGCGAGGAGACATCTGCGGAGCAGGCGTGGGCGGGCCACGGCTCTCCCTTCCGTACGGCGCCCCGCGGGGCGCCGACCGAGGTGGGGGTGGATGTGTCGCCTCTTTATTCAAGTAGTGAGGTAAGGGTCGGTCAATATCTTGGTACGGACCAGATGTACCGCTCTCAGGTACGCGCCCGCCGCGCGTGTACCGTGCGGCTCATCCGGCGACCCAGAAGCAGGTAACCGATCAGCGCGCCGCCCGTGTTGAGGATGACGTCGTCGACGTCGAAGGCCCGCCCGGTGACGAGGGCGCCCTGCGCGAACTCCACCAGCAGCATCACGACGGCCGTCAGCAGCAGCACCCGCAGCACCCCGCGCGTGCGCGGGGCGACGACCGGGACCAGGACGCCGAACGGCACCCCCAGCAGAATGTTCCCGCCGATCTGCTTGACGGCGTCGCGCAGTGCCGGCTGGTCCAGATACGCCCTCAGCGAGCGCCCGGGGTGCAGGTTGGTGTGGATCAGGGCCTCGGAGGCGGGGGAGGGGTGGAGGGTCAGACGCGCCAGCACCACCGCGAACGCCACCATGAAGACGAACGCGCACGCCGTCGCCAGCAGCCGCAACGGCAGGGCGAGTGCGTGCCGTTCGCGACGGTCGGTCTCCCGCGTCCCGGCGGCACGGGGGCGCGGCCGCAGACGCAGCCGTGAGACGGCGCGAGCCATGTCGGTCCTCCAGTCGTCAACTTCCCTGCGTGGTAGGGCGGTTACCCGCCGATCCGCCGAGGATGCCCGGGGCGGCACACAATGAGCCGCGCCTGTCGATGCCGCCGTATCGCCGTCCCGTCCGCTGTTTCTCTCGCCCGGCCCGGGCACTCCGGCCGGTGGTGCCACCGCGCGCCGCCGTCGGCCGTCCCTCGCGCGGTGCTTGGATGACGGCGAAGCCCGAACGAACGGCAACAAGAACGGCACACAGGGCATCCCGCACGTGACGCACCGGCCTGCCGGGCCGTGAGGGTCGTGAAGGGTCGCGCCGGGCCCTGGACGGTCGCGCGGGGCCGTGGACGGTCGCGCGGGGCCGTGGAAGTGGCGTGTGAGGAGCCGTAGGACACTCCTCGCGGTGGCCGAGGTGGCCGAGGTGGCCGAGGTGGCCGCGTGGTGGGTCCCGCCGCACTCTGGCTGGTCCTCATCAGCACCGTCGACCCCCTGGAACTCGCCGTGGGCGCGGGCGCCTCGGCCCTGACGGCGTTCGTGGCGCGCGGCGCGCGGCGGGCGGTGACCGGACGGTGACGGCTGGATCCTCGCCGCCGCCGTCGTCCTCGTCGCCGGGGGCGGCGTCACCCTGTGGGGGCCGCGACCGGTCCCCTGCGCCGCCGCGCCACCGCCCAGAACCTCTCCACCGCACTGGCCTGCCCGGCGCTGCTGCTGCTCGCCCAGGGCTACGGCGCCCCGCGTAGTCGGCCTCGCCCTGGTGGTCGCCGTCCTCGGTCCGGTCGGCACGCTCGTGTTCGCCCGGCTGCTCGCCGACGAACTGGCCGACGACCCGCCGCCCGCCCGGGGACCGACCCGTGGCGTGGCTGCTGGTGGGCGCCATCGCGCTGGGAGTGCCGGCCCTGCCGGCGGTCCTGTCCGGATGAACCGGACGGTGTCCGCGGGCGGGGCTCACGTCCCGTAGGTGACCCGCACCTTCTCGAAGCCCAGCGACGTCAGCAGCTCCCGCAGCATGGCGGTGGTGTTGCTCTCGGCCCGCGCCTTCAGCTCGCTGTCCTTCGCCGCCTCACCGATGTGCCGGGCCGCGAGCTTCTGTACGGCCTGCTCGCCGTTCGGATTGTCCGAGAACAGGTCGCCGAGCCGGTCGAGCAGTCCGCGCTGCTTGGAGACTGCGTAGGAGCGGTCGGGGTCGAGAGCGGCCTCACCCAGCGCGGCGTGCGGCAGCCGCAGCGTCGCCGACGTCCGCTCCTCGTCGACCCTCACGTCGTCCTCGCCCACCTTCCCGAGGTCGACGTAGGCGTCGACGGTGCCCGCACCGACGTACAGGGTGCGGGTGCCGCGGATCGCGTCGGGGAGGAACTTGGCGTCCTTCTCCAGGTCCACGACGACCTGGAAGTTGCCGGACGCCGCCTCGTAGCGGCTGATGTCCTGGACGGACTTGAGCAGCGCGGGCCCCGAACGGTCCCGGGTCTCGGAGCCGAACAGGTCCTTCAGTCCCGGTACGAGACTCAGCCGCAGCCCCGCGAAGAGCACGACGAGCACCAGCACCACCGCGGTCAGCGCCTTGGCCCAGCCGGGCATGCGCCGCGCGGGCCGTTCGACGGAACTCGTGGGATTCCTGACGGGAGTCGTCATGGCGACGGCCCTCCTTCCTACAGACCGGATGCCCGCCATCTCCCTTGTCAGACGCAGCAGTTGACGCAGGAAGGCGGGAGAGGGAGCCCACGGGGCGCACGGCGCCGGCTCAGCGTCCCGTTTTGACCGGACGGTCGGCGGACGGGCGCGCGGACCAGACCGCCTCCCCGCGCGTGAGCCCCGGCAGCCGCAGTTCGGCCTCCCGCGCCCGCCGGGCGGGCAACTCGCCGGTGACGATCCACGCGGGGTCGCCGCCCGCCGTCCCGGTGACGTCCGCGCCCAGCGAGGCCAGCAGAGCCGTCACGGCGGCCAGCGCGTGCGGCGGGACCTCCGCCTCGAAGGCCAGGTACGGCTCGTACAGCACCGTCCCCGCCCGGGTGAGGGCACGGTGCAGCACGATCGGCGTCAGCCTGCGGAAGTCGGCGGCGGTGCTGAGCACCGAGTCGAAACCGGAGCGGATCAGCGTGACCCGGCAGTCGGTGACCGCCGCGCCGGTGAGTCCGGCCGCCAGGGCGGCGTGGACCGTCTCCTCGACCGCCTGGTGGAACGCGCGGGGCAGCGCGCCGAGTTCCGTCTCGTACCCGAAGACCGCGCCCGAGCCGTGCGGACCCGGTTCGACGCGCAGCCCGATCGTCGCCCAGTACCGGGTGTGCTCCAGCCACGGCGTCTCCTCCGCGGCCTCACCCGTGCCCGCCGGGCGCTCCAGGAGCCGGACCCGGCCGGGTGCGAACTCCGCCTCGATGCCGAACTCCTCGGCCAGCGTCGCCGCGAGTACCTCCATCTGGACCTCGCCGTACAGGAGCAGCTCGGTGGCGCCGGACGCCGCCGGGCGGGCGTGCAGCAGCGGATCCCCGTCGGCCAGCGCCAGCAGGGCCGAGCGCAGCGGCGTCGCCTGCTCCGGGCGCCGGGCCCAAACCAGTGTCCGCAGGGTCGGCGGTGCGAACCGCGGTGCGCGGTCGGCCGGTTCACCGAGCCGGTCACCGACGCGCAGGCCGCCGGGGACGGTGAGCGCGGCGATGTTCCCGGCGGTGAGCGTGGCGTCCCCGCCGACCACGTCGAGGCGGGTCACCCGGCCGGAGACCTCGGTGGTCCGCCCGTCGGACTCGCGCCGCAGGAAGGTGAGCCGCCGGCGCGGGCGCACCTCACCGGCGTACAGCCTGAGGTAGGCCCTGCGTTCGCCGCCGGGCCCGGGGCGTACGGCGAAGACCGTGCCGCGCGGCTCCGGTGTTCCGGCCGCCGTTTCCCCGGCGGCGGTCGGAACCAGCGTCACCAGGCCCTCGACCAGTTCCGCGACACCCTGGCCGCCGAGCGCGGAGCCGTGGAACAGCGGGTGGAACGAGCCGTCGGCGGTCCGGGCGGCCAGGGCGGCGGCCAGGTCCCGTGGGGTCGGCTCGGGGCCGTCGACCAGCGCGCCCAGAATGCCCGGGTCGACCTCGGCGAGCGCTTCCGCGGTCCGACCGTCCGGCGGACGGCGGGCGACCCGGGCGTGCGCGGTACCGGCGCCCGTCACCTCGGTCAGCGGCGCGACGTGCGGTGTCAGCAGCCGCCGGACGTCGTCGAGCAGGCCGTCGGCGCGTGCGCCGGACCGGTCGATCTTGTTGACGAACACGAGCGTGGGCAGCCGCAGCCGCCGCAGGGCGCGCATGAGGACGCGGGTCCGCGCCTGTACGCCCTCGACGGCGGACAGCAGCAGCACCGCGCCGTCGAGCACCTCCAGAGCGCGCTCGACCTCGGCGACGAAGTCGGAGTGCCCCGGGTGTCGATCAGGTTGACGCGGGTGTCGCCGACGGTGAAGCCCGCGACGGCGGAACGGACGGTGATGCCGCGGCGGCGCTCGATGCCGCCGTCGTCGGTGACGGTGTCGCCGGCGTCGACGCTGCCGAGCCGGTCGACGGCCCCGTGGTCGAACAGGAGTCGCTCGGTGAGGCTGGTCTTACCGGCGTCGACGTGGGCCAGAATGCCGATGTTCAGGGTGCGCATGCGGGGAGGAGTCCTCGAAAGCCGTGGGCCGGAAGGGGCGCTGGGGGATTTCGAGGAGTCGGCGCATGCTGAGGATTCCTGACCTGAGGGGCGTGGAGGGAGTACGGGTGGCGCCATCATGCCCCCGGGCCCCCGGCGCGGCGCAACAGGATTTCCGTAAGCTGGGGCTCCCGGCCGGACAGGATCACGCGAGGAGCGGTCCGTGCGAGACATCGCCGTGTTCAGCGGTAGTGCCCACCTCGAGCTGGCCGAGGAGGTCTGCGCCCAGTTGGGCGTGCCGCTCAGCCCCACCCGGGTCAGCCGGTTCGCCAACGACTGCCTGGAAGTGCAGCTGATGGCCAACTGCCGCGAGCGGGACGTCTTCCTCGTCCAGCCGCTGGTCAAGCCGGTCCAGGAGCACCTCGTCGAGCTGCTGATGATGTGCGACGCGGCCCGCGGGGCGTCGGCCGGCCGCATCACCGTGGTGATGCCGCACTACTCCTACGCCCGCTCCGACAAGAAGGACGCCCCGCGCATCTCGCTGGGCGGGCGCCTGGTGGCCGACCTGCTGGTGGCGGCGGGCGCGAGCCGGGTCCTCGCCATGACCCTGCATTCGCCCCAGGTGCACGGGTTCTTCTCCGTCCCGGTCGACCACCTGCACGCGCTGCGGGAACTCGCCGCGCACTTCAGGCAGTACGACCTCTCCCGCGCCACCGTCGTCTCGCCGGACCTGGGCAACGCCAAGGAGGCCGCCGCGTTCGCCCGGATGCTCGGCGCCCAGGTGGCGGCCGGGGCGAAGCAGCGGTTCGCGGACGACCGGGTCAGCATCAGCTCCGTGATCGGGGACGTCGCGGGCCGGGACGTCATCGTGCTGGACGACGAGATCGCCAAGGGCAGCACCGTGCTGGAGCTGCTCGACCGGCTGCGCGAGGCGGGCCCGCGCACCATCCGCGTCGCCTGTACGCACGGGCTGTTCGCGGCCGGGGCGCTGGGGCGGCTCAGCGAGCAGCCGGACGTGCTGGAGATCGTGTGCACCAACACCGTGCCGGTGCCGGTGGACGACCACACGGACAAGCTGCGGATCCTGTCCATCGCCCCGGCGCTCGCGGAAGCGGTGCGCCGCATCCACAACGGCGAGTCGGTCAGCGCCCTGTTCGACGCTCCGCCGGCCGGGTGACGCCGAGGGCCTCCTCCAGGGTCGGCCGGGGCGGCAGCAGCCGTGCCAGACCGGTGATCCGCAGCATGCGCAGGGTCAGCGGGTGGGCGCACACCAGGTGCAGCTGCCCGCCCTGTGCGAGTACCTGACTGCGGGCCCGGTACAGCAGGCGCAGCCCGGAGCAGTCGAAGAACTCGATGCCGCCGAGGTCCAGGACCACCCGGGCGCCGGGACGCCGTGTCTCCCGGTCCAGGTGCGGGGTGATCTCCGCCGCCGAGGCGATGTCGATCTCGCCCCGGAACTCCAGCACCGTGTGCCCCCGGTGCCGGCGCACACGGAGGTGCCGGGTGGGCGACGCCGATTCCTGCCGCACGAACCTTGCCTCCAGCCTGTCCCGGCCTCCTGGGCCTGCTTCCGGGGGCTCAACTACCCAATCCGCTCGGAAAGTTACCCCGATCGAGCGAGTTTGAGCATGTTCGATTGACATATGTCATCGAAATCTCACAGCCGCACACCGACGGTTCGCGGCAGAGCCGGGGGAGACCGCGCCGGCCGACCACTCAGTCGACCACGAGGACCAGCTTGCCCGTCGTACGACCCGTCTCGCCCTGCTCGTGCGCCCGCGCCGCCTCCGTCAGCGGGAACGTGCCCGCGATCTCGGCCCGCAGCTTCCCCGACTCGACCAGCCGGGCGATCTCCTTCATGTCCGCCCGGTCGGCGTCCACCAGCATCCGCACCGCCCGTACCCCCAGCCGGTCGGCCTCCTCGAAGAAGTCGTCCGACCCGACCGGCAGGATCGACACCACCACGCCACCCGGACGCAGCACCCGCAGAGACCGCAGGGACGTGTCGCCGCCGATGGTGTCCAGGACGACGTCGACGTCCTTCACGGCCTCGGCGAAGTCGGTCTCCCGGTAGTCCACGGCCTCGTCCGCCCCGAGCGAGCGCAGGAACTCGTGCTTGCCCGCACTGGCGGTACCGATCACATGGGCGCCCAGGGCCTTGGCGATCTGCACCGCCACATGGCCCACACCGCCGGCCGCCGCGTGGACGAGCACCCGTTGCCCCGGCTGTACGTCAGCCCGCTCCACCAGGGCCTGCCACGCCGTCAGCGACACCAGCGGGAGCGCGCCCGACTGAACGTGGTCGATCCCGGCCGGCTTGTGCGTGAAGGTGCGCGCCGGCGCGGTGACGTACTCCGCGTGGGAGCCGTGGCCGAAGGGGTAGGACAGCATGCCGAAGACCTCGTCGCCGGGCCGGAACGCGGCGACGCCGATCCCCACGGACTCCACCACGCCGGACACGTCCCAGCCCAGGACGAAGGGCGGCTCGCCCAGGAAGCCGCCGGTCGCCCGGTGCTTCCAGTCGGTCGGGTTCACGCCGGCCGCACGCACCCGGACCAGTACCTCGTTCGGGCGCGGCTCGGGGCGCTCGAGCCGTACCTCCTTCAGGACCTCGGGACCGCCGAGTACGTCCTGGCTGATGGCGCGCATGGTGTTCATCGGGACCTCGCAATGCCGGGAGGGGACGGGTGGCACGGTCTGCAACCTCCGAGGTGATCGTGCCATTCCCGGCGTCGCCCGGCATCGCGGGCCGACCGGATCGCGACGGGGCGAGGCCGCTGTGGCACCATCGTCACCCACCGTTCATGACATCGTGTCAGGAGGCCGTTCTCCGATGGCTCCGCCGCCCGCCCGCACCGCCGAACAGCGCAGAGTCGACACCCTGCACCGTCTGGACCACGACGAGGACGCCTGGGTGGCCACGGCCGGCGGCGCGTCCGGCGGGCCCTACCTCGTGCCCCTGTCGTTCTACTGGAACGGCTCGACCCTGCTGTTCGCCACGCCCGCCGCCAGTCCCACCGGACGAAACCTGGCGGCGAGCGGCCGGGCGCGGATCGGTATCGGCCCGACCCGTGACGTGGTGATGGTCGAGGGGACCGTCGAGACCGTGGAGCCCGCCGACCTGCCCGAGGAGGACGCCGAACTGTTCGCCGCCAGGACCGGCTTCGACCCGCGCCGGCTCGCCACGCCCTACCGGTACTTCCGCATCCGCCCGCAACGCGTCCAGGCCTGGCGAGAGGCGAACGAGCTCGCCGGACGCGAACTGATGCGTGACGGCCGCTGGCTGCCCACCGACTGATTCGGCCGGGCCGGGATATCCGCAAGGCAGAGGGCACGGGGACGACGTCCCGCGCCCCGGAATCCTTCGGAGGAGACATGGCACTGATCAACGCGGGCGTCGTGGTGCTCGACTGCGCCGAGCCCGAGCGGCTCGCGGAGTTCTACAAGGGGCTGCTGGGCGCGGAGGAAACCGACGTGAGCGCCAACCGGATCGAGATCGAGGGATGCCGCGGCTTCCGCATGGCCTTCCGGCGGGACGTGAACGCCACCCCGCCGAGCTGGCCGCGCCCGGAGAACTCCCTCCAGGTCCACCTGGACTTCGTGGTGGCGGACCTGGACGAGGCCGAGCGGATGATCGTGGGGCTGGGCGGACGTCCGGTGGAGGCGAAGGACCCGGTCGGCCCGCACGAGGAGCGCGGCTTCTCCGACCCGGCCGGCCACTCCTTCACCCTCCGCCGCGCCCTCGCGCCCACGGCACCCAAACAGGGCTAGGACTTCTCCACGGGCTCAGTCCCGGCCACCCTTCCCGGCCACCGGCCAGGCGCCGGTGGAGCGCTGGACGACCTTGGCGCCCGTGCGGTCCACCGCGCTGCGCACCGCGGCGAAGATGGCGCCCTGGATCGCTGCGGCCAGCAGGATCTCGCCCCAGCCGCGGTCCGGGTCCAGGGCGTCCGGCGCGTCGTCCTCGTGCCGGATCACCTTCCAGGTCTTCTGGAACGTCATCCCGGCCAGCGTGCCGCCCAGCCAGCCGAGCGCGAACCCGACGGGCTTGTAGGCGAGGGGGAGCTTCTGCTTCTTCTTCGCCTTCTTCGCCATGGGAATCTCCTTGCCTTGTGTGTGCCGCACGGTCGTGCGGCGCGGGTGGTCGTGTGCGTACCGGGTCAGGGCCTGCCCCGTACCGGTACCTCCTCGTCGGCCCGTACCGGCCCGGGCGGGGTGCCGTCGCCGAACGGGCGGCCGCCCAGCTCCTGCCGGTGGTGGGGCGTGAGCCAGCCGGTCAGGTCCGGGCCCATGGGGACGATGCCGGTCGGGTTGATGCCGGTGTGCACCTGGTAGTAGTGGCGTTTGATGTGGTCGAAGTCGACGGTGTCCCCGAATCCGGGCGTCTGGAACAGGTCGCGGACGTATCCCCACAGCACCGGGTTCTCCGTCAGCTTCCAGCGGTTGCACTTGAAATGGCCGTGGTAGACCGCGTCGAAGCGGACCAGTGTCGTGAACAGCCGGATGTCCGCCTCCGTGATGGTGTCGCCGACCAGGTAGCGCTGCCGCTCCAGCCGGGGCGTCAGCTGCTCCAGCCGCCGGAACACCCCCGCGCACGCGGTCTCGTACTCCTCCTGGCCGGTGGCGAAGCCCGCCCGGTACACGCCGTTGTTGACATCCTCGTAGACCCCGGCCATCACCTCGTCGATCTCCTCGCGCAGGGCCCGCGGATACAGATCGGGGGCGCCGGGCCGGTGCAGCTCGGTCCACTCGGTCGCGAGGTCGAGCGTGATCTGCTGGTAGTCGTTGGTGACCAGCGCCCCGCTGGGCACGTCCACGATCGCGGGCACGCTCACCCCGCCCGGGTATCCCGTCTCCCGCCGGTCGTAGGCCTCGCTGAGGTGACGGATGCCGAGGACGGGGTCCCGGCCGCCCGGGTCGAGCGTGAAGCGCCAGCTGCGGTCGTCCTGGATCGGGTCGGCGACCGCCAGGGACAGGGCGTCCTCCAGACCGAGCAGTCGCCGGGACACCAGGGCCCGGCTCGCCCACGGACAGGCGCGGCTGACCACCAGGCGGTAGCGGCCGGTCTCCACCGGCCAGCCGTCCCTCCCGTCCGCGGTGATCCGGTCCGCGAAATGACTCCGGGAGCGTTTGAACGCCTTCTTCCCGTAGTCGTTGTTGCCCGGGGTTCCCTCGTCACCGCTCATGGCCCTGCCCTTCCGCCGTCCGTGTGTCCCTGTGCCGCCGTTCCCGTTGTCCGTGCGCCCCTGTGTAGGCGTTCCCCGTTTTCGCCCGTCGGCACTGGTGGCCACCCGCAAGGCGGGGTGTGAGCCGCGCCGGCCGGGGCAGTCGGGGCTTCGTGAGTGCGACAGCCGAAGAAGAGAAGCCGGGCCGAAAGGCCGACCGCAGTACACGCGTCACCGTGCTGGTGGCCCTGGCGGCCAATGTGGTGATCGCGGTCGCCAAGGCGGTCGGCGGGCTCATCGCGGGCTCGCCCGCGCTGCTGTCGGAGGCGGCCCACTCGGTCGCGGACAGCATGAACGAGATCTTCCTCCTTGCCGCACTGCGCCGCAGCCGCCGCCCCGCCGACCGCCGGCATCCCTTCGGCTACGGGAAGGAACGGTTCTTCTGGTCGCTGCTCGCGGCCGTCGGCATCTTCGTCATGGGCGGCTGCTTCTCCTTCTTCCAGGGCGCCGAGGCCCTGCACAACGGAGCGGAGGAGAGCCTCAGCGGCTACGTGGCCGGCCTGATCGTGCTCGGTATCGCCCTGCTCGCGGAAGGCGGCTCCCTGCTGCGCGCCCTGCACCAGGTACGCGGTCAGGGCGGGCTCGCCGACGGGCTGCGTGACCCGGCGCTGCGCACGGTCGTCGCCGAGGACGGCACCGCGGTGCTCGGCGTCACATTCGCCATGACCGGCATGGCGCTGCACATGGTCACCGGACAGGTGGTGTGGGAGGCCGGCGCCTCGCTCGCCATCGGCGCACTGCTCGTCTACGTGGCCTACCGGCTGGGCCGCGAGGCCCGCGACCAGCTGATCGGCGAGGCCGCCGACCCCGAGGCCAGCGGCCGCATCCGGGCGCTGCTGGGGGCACAGCCGGAGATCGACAGCGTCGAGGCGCTGTTCACCATGAAGACCGGCCTCGACTCCGCGCTGGTGGCCGCACGCGTCGACCTCGTACCCGGCCTGGACAGTGAACAGGTGGAGGAGGTCGCCGTGCGCATCAAGAGGTCGATCACGCACACCGTCCCCGAGGCGCGGCAGGTCTTCCTCGACGTCACCGACCGTGCCATGAGGCAGGCGGCGGAAGGCCCCGCCGCGACGGGGGAACGCGGCGGGGCCTGAACGACGCTTTCCCGGCACCCGCCGGTCCATGCACGCCGGAACCGGGAAACTCTCGCTTGCCCGGTTCAGACCCCGCCCGGTTCACCCCCTGCCCGGTTCCCCGCGCCCGGGTTCAGCCCGCGTCGGCCGGCTCCAGGACGAAGACCGGGATCTCCCGCTCCGTCTTCTTCTGGTAGTCCGCGTACGGCGGAAACGCCGCGACCGCGCGCTCCCACCACTCGGCCTTCTCCGCGCCGGTGACCTCACGGGCCGTCATGTCCCGCTTCACCGGGCCGTCCTGGAGCTCCACCCGGGGATCGGCGAGCACGTTGAAGTACCAGACCGGGTGCTTGGGAGCGCCGCCCAGGGAGGCGACCGCGGCGTAGCGGCCCTCGTGCTCGACGCGCATCAGCGGCGTCTTGCGCACCTTGCCGCTCCGCGCGCCCCGGGTGGTCAGCACGATCACCGGCAGGCCGGTGTCCCTCAGCGTCGTGCCCTTGGTGCCGCCCGAGCTCTCGTACAGCTCGACCTGTTCGCGCACCCACTGCGTGGGGCTGGGTTCGTACTCGCCGTCAAGAGGCATGTGCATCCGTCCGTAATCGTCGTGACCTGAGGCCGGTCGGGTGAGCACCGACGACCGGCGCGTGACCATCATTACCGCATCCTTCCCCTGCTGCCCCGCGGAAATGAGGAGATCCGGACGCAGCGGCTCCGCCCGTCGGCCGTCACACCGTGCCGCTCGGCCAGTTCCAGGGCCCGGCAGCGGCCTCTGGAGGTCCCGATCGCGCCACGCGCGCCGCCGTTCCGACCGGCACCGCAGTGTTCCCGCCGCCCCGAGCGGTGATCCCCGGCCAGTCTGCTCGCGCCACCGATCTGGCCGAACTTGCCGTCGCTCCATAGATGCCCGAGGCATCTAATGAAGATCGGCACGACGCACTCTTCGTCTGCGAGGTCTTCCATGACGGACACCCCCACGACGGACGCGGTCCCGGCAACGGACCAGAAGGCCGCGTCCCCCGTCGCCTTTCCGCAGGACCGGACCTGTCCCTACCACCCGCCCGCCGCCTACGACCCGCTGCGCGCCGCCCGGCCGCTGGCCCGGATCACGCTCTACGACGGCCGCCCGGCCTGGCTGGTGACCGGACACGCCGCCGCCCGCCGGCTGCTGGCCGACCAGCGCCTGTCGACCGACCGCACCCGCGACGACTTCCCCGTGACCACGGCGCGACTGGCCGGCGTACGCGGACGCAGGACCGCCCTGCTCGGCGTCGACGACCCCGAACACCGCACCCAGCGCCAGATGGTGCTGCCGGATTTCACCCTGAGGCGCGCCGCCGCACTGCGCCCGCACATCCGCCGCATCGTCGACGAACGGCTCGACGCGATGGTCGCGCAGGGCCCGCCCGCCGATCTGGTGACGGCCTTCGCGCTGCCCGTGCCCTCGATGGTGATCTGCGCCCTGCTCGGGGTGCCGTACGCCGACCACGAGTTCTTCGAGGAGCAGTCCCGTCGGCTGCTGCGCGGCCCCCTCCCCGCCGACACCCTCGACGCCCGTGACCGACTGGAGGCGTATCTGGGCGAGTTGATCGACCGCAAGCTCAAGGCCCCCGGCGAGGGCCTGCTGGACGACCTGGTCCGGCGACAGTCGGCCGAGGGCGTAATCGACCGGGAGCAGCTCGTCTCGTTCGCGGTGATCCTGCTGGTCGCGGGCCACGAGACCACCGCCAACATGATCTCGCTGGGCACCTACACCCTCCTGACCAACCCCCAACGGCTGGCCGAACTGCGCGCGGACCCCGCGCTGCTGCCCGGCGCCGTGGAGGAGCTGATGCGGGTCCTGTCGATCGCGGACGGGTTGCTGCGCCTGGCCACCGAGGACATCGACGTGGACGGGCAGACCGTCCGGGCCGGTGACGCGGTCGTCTTCTCGACCTCGGTCATCAACCGGGACGAGTCCGTCTACCCGGACCCGGACGCCCTCGACTGGCACCGCCCCGCCCGCCACCACGTCGCCTTCGGGTTCGGCATCCACCAGTGCCTCGGCCAGAACCTGGCCCGCGCCGAACTGGAGATCGCCCTGCACACCCTCTTCGAGCGGCTGCCCACGCTGCGCCTGGCCGCCCCGGCCCAGGAGATCCCCTTCAAGCCCGGCGACACGATCCAGGGGATGCTGGAACTCCCCGTGACCTGGTAGGAGGCTGCGGACATGCGGATCGGCATCGACAAGGACACCTGCATCGGCGCGGGCCAGTGCGCCCTGACCGCCCCCGACGTCTTCACCCAGGACGACGACGGCTACAGCACCCTCGTTGCGGGCCGGGAGGACGGAGGCGGCAGCGCGCTGGTACGGGAGGCGGCCCGTGCGTGCCCCGTGCGGGCGATCACCGTGTCGGAGCGGGTGGGCTGACCCCGGCGCCCGCATCCCGCCCCGCCCCGCCTCACCCGGCCCGACGCCGGCGTCCGGCGGTTGAGTAGGGTGCCGGGGTGAGCGAACAGGCGGGAAGTGACGACGTCGCAAGGCCGTTCCTCTACGTCGTCGTCTGCGCCGCGGGCGTGGCCGACGGCGTCGGCCGGCTGGTCGATGCGGCGCGGGAGCGCGGCTGGGAGGTCGGGGTCGTAGCGACACCGGTCGCCGTGGGCGGCTTCTTCGACGTGGCCGACATCGAGGCGCGGACCGGCCGCCCGATCCGCTCGGCCTGGCGCACGCCAAACGATCCGCGGCCCTTCCCGGCGCCCGACGCCGTCGTGGTCGCGCCCGCCACCTTCAACACGATCAACAAGTGGGCCGCAGGCCTGGCCGACACCCTCGCCGTGGCCACCCTGTGCGAGGCGAGCGGCCTCGGCGTCCCCGTCGCCGTCCTGCCGTGCGTCGCCGACGCGCTGGCCGTCCACCCCGCCTACCGGGAGAGCCTGGCCCGGCTGCGCGGGATGGGGGTGCGTTTCGGCGCCCCGTACACCGCAGCCGCGGGAAAGGGCGCGGGGCGTCCGGACTTCGGCTGGGAGAGCGCCCTGGACCTGCTCGAACGGCGCTGACCCGCACGCGGTTCGAGCCCGCACCAAGACGTACGCTCGCTCCGGTACCGATGATCGGCGAAGACAGGAGCGGCAACGATGCAGTATGTGAAGCTCGGTTCGACGGGCCTGGACGTGTCGCGGATCTGCCTGGGCTGCATGACCTACGGCGTTCCCGACCGCGGCACGCACGAGTGGACCCTCGACGAGGAGGCCTCGCGCCCGCTGATCCGGCAGGCGCTGGAGGCCGGGATCACCTTCTTCGACACGGCCAACGTCTACTCCGACGGCACCAGCGAGGAGATCGTCGGCAAGGCGCTCGGCGACTTCGCGCGCCGGGACGACATCGTGCTCGCGACCAAGGTGCACGGCCGGATGCGCCCCGGGCCGAACGGCGCCGGACTCTCCCGCAAGGCGATCATGGCCGAGATCGACCACAGCCTGCGCCGCCTGGGCACCGACTACGTCGACCTCTACCAGATCCACCGCTTCGACCCGCACACCCCGGTCGAGGAGACGATGGAGGCCCTCCACGACCTGGTGAAGGCGGGCAAGGTCCGCTATGTCGGGGCCAGTTCGATGTACGCCTGGCAGTTCTCCAAGATGCAGCACACCGCCGAGCGGCACGGCTGGACGAAGTTCGTGTCGATGCAGAACCACTACAACCTCGTCTACCGCGAGGAGGAGCGCGAGATGCTGCCCCTCTGCGCGGACCAGGGCGTCGGGGTGCTGCCCTGGAGCCCGCTCGCCCGCGGCCGGCTCACCCGTGACTGGGACACCGCCACCGAGCGCAGCGCCACCGACGATTTCGGCAGCACCCTGTACCAGGAGGGCGACCGCGCCGTGGTCGAGGCGGTCACCCGCATCGCCGGCGAGCGCGGCGTCCCGCGCGCCCAGGTGGCCCTGGCGTGGCTGCTGCACCAGGACACGGTGACCGCGCCCATCGTCGGCGCCTCCAGGCCGGGCCACCTCGAGGACGCCGTGGCGGCGGTCGAACTGCCGCTCAGCGACAAGGAGATCGAGGAACTGCAGCGGCCCTACGCGCCGCACCCCGTCGCCGGTCACTGATCACCGGCCGGCGCCGTCGGGGCGCGCCTCAGGGGCCGGTGCCCGGGGACAGGGCGGTGACGGTCACCGACGACTCGTTGCCGCCCACCGGGACCTCGCCGGCCACCCACTTCACCTTCAAGGGCTCCCGCTCGTCCGGCGGGGTGACGAGCAACGCCGCCGGAGTGGCCGTGCGGGCGCCGCTGATCTGCGGACTGGAGAACGACAGCCCGGACCACGCGCTCCTGCCCGGCGTCAGCGTGACCGTCCGCGGGGAGCCGGCCGCGCGTTCGGGGTCCGGGCCCAGTTGCTTGCCCGAGGCGTCCACGAACGCGGCGCCGGGATAGCCGTAGACCGTGCAGGTGCGCTCCGAGGTGTTGGTCAGCACGACGGGGAAGTTGCGCTGACCGGCCCCCGGGTCCACGCGGCCGACGGAGGCCCGCAGTTCCGAGGTGTGGCAGCGGCCGTCGGTGCGGGCCGAGGCGGAGGCCGAGCCCGCGGTGTCGCTGGGCGCACTGCCGACCGCCGAGGCGGTGTCGCCGGGCGACGAGGCGCCGCCGCCCGGGTCCGCGCTGCTGCTGCGGGCGGCCTTGCCGGGCTCCGGCGTGCCGCTCGACGAGGCGCTCTCGCCGCCGCAGGCGGTCACCAGTCCGAGCAGCGCGACCCCGCTCGCGAGCAGAGCCGCCCGGCGCAGCGGCTGTGACGTGTCAGCCATCGCTTCTCCACACTTCCGTCGGGTTCTCGCACACGGCCCTGGGAACGGCACCGTGCGGTCCGTCCCTTCGAGTGTCCCGTCGCGCGGTCCGGGAAACGAGGGGTCGCGCTCCGCATCGGAGCGGGGCGCCGACGCGAGGCGCTCGCGCCCCGGCGTACGCCCGGCTCACTCCTCCTCGTCGAGCAGCCCCAGCTCCGCCCAGATCGTCTTGCCCTCGGTCGTGTGCCGGCTGCCCCAGCGCTGGGTGAGCTGGGCCACCAGGAGCAGGCCGCGCCCGCCCTCGTCCCAGGTCCTGGCCCGGCGCAGGTGCGGGGCGGTGTGACTGGTGTCGGAGACCTCGCAGATCAGCGTGGCCGTGTCATGGATCAACCGGAGCCGGATCGGCGAGGAGCCGTACCGGATGGCGTTGGTGACCAGCTCGCTCACGACCAGCTCGGCGGTGAACGTCGCCTCCAGCAGATTCCAGTCGGACAGCTGGTCGAGGACCTGCTTGCGTACCGGCGCGACCAGTGCCGGATCGGCGGGGATGTCCCAGGTGGCGACCTGTCCGGCGGGCAGCCCCCGGGTCCGGGCGAGCAGCAGGGCCACGTCGTCGGCGGCGCTGCCCGCGGGGAGGAGCGTGTGCAGGACGCGGTCGCACGCGGCGTCCAGGGAATCGACGGGCGCGGCCAGAGCCTCGCGCAGCAGCGCCTGGCCGGCGTCGGTCTCCCGGTCCCGGCTCTCGACCAGGCCGTCGGTGTAGAGCGCCAGCACACTGCCCTCGCGCAGCTCCAGCTCGGCCGACTCGAACGGCAGCCCGCCCACCCCCAGTGGTGGCCCGGAGGGCAGCTCGACCTGCTCGGGCGGGCCGTCCGGCGGGATCAGCACGGGCGCCGGATGGCCGGCCCGGGCCATGGAGCAGTGTCGCGACACCGGGTCGTACACCACGTACAGACACGTCGCGCCGACCTCGCCCGCCCGGTCGTCCCCGGACTCCTCGGACAGCCGCACCACCAGGTCGTCGAGGTGGGTGAGCAACTCCTCGGGTGTCAGGTCGATGTCGGCGAGGGTGCGTACGGCGGTTCGCAGCCGGCCCATGGTGGCCGAGGCCGGGATGCCGTGGCCGACGACGTCCCCCACCACCATGGCGACCCGCATGCCGGACAGCGGGATGACGTCGAACCAGTCGCCGCCGACGCCCGAGCGCGCCGCCGGAAGGTAGCGGGAGGCCGCCTGCACCGCGGCGGTGGGCGGCAGCCACCGGGGCAGCAGGCTGCGCTGCAGGGTCAGTGTCGCCTCGCGCTCGCGCGAGTACCGGCGGGCGTTGTCGATGCAGACGGCGGCGCGGGCGCTGACCTCCTGGGCCAGCAGCACGTCGTCGTGGGTGAACGGGTCGGGACGCCGGAACCGGGTGAAGACCGCGACACCGAGGGTGGTGCCGCGGGCCTGCAACGGGACCGACATCGTGGAGTGGATGCCGTATTCCTCCACCCGCCGCAGGCGGGCGGGGTCCCACCGCAGCCAGCGTTCGAGGTCGCCGTAGGCCACCGAGGCCACGATCGCCTGCCCCGAGAGCAGGCACTCGGCCTGGGGGGAGCCGGCCGGATAGACGTCCAGGCGCCCGATCTCGGACACCGACTGCGGGCACTCCTGAGTGACCGACCGGTGCGCCGTGCGGCGCAGGCCGACCGGCGGCTCGACCACGGCGGCGGTCTCGCCGCCGTGCTCGTGCGGGTCCAGCAGGTCCACGCTGACGAAGTCGGCGAGCGCGGGCACGCACACGTCCGCCAGCTCCTGCGCCGTACGGGTGACGTCGAGGGTGGTGCCGATGCGCACACTGGCCTCGTTGACCAGTTGCAGCCGCTCGCGGGCGCGGTGCTGCTCCGTGAAGTCGTGGGCGCTGACACACACGCCGCGCACCCGGCCGTCGGCGCCGGTGAGCGGCGCGATCCGGGCGTTCCACGCGTGGGCGCGGCTCTCGCCGACCGCCCTGAGGCGGGTCTGCAGCTCGTGCCGGCGGCCGGTGGCCAGCACGCGCCGCATCTGGCGTTCCAGTTCCGCGTTCTGCGGCCGGTCGCCGAAGTCGGTGGCCCGCAGGCCGCGCAGGCGGTCGGGCGGGAGCCCCAGCAGCCCTGCCATCGCGTGGTTGACGCCGCGCAGCAGCAGCCGGTCGTCGAAGATCATGGTGGCGCAGGGCGACTGGGTGAGGGCGGCCCTGACCAGGGGGTCGTCCTCCGGCTCGGGACCGGATTCCAGCGGGGTGACGGCGAGCCACGTGGCCGGGGTGTCGTCCGCGGCCGGTCTGCGGTGCGCGAGCACCCACACCGACACGGTGTGTCCGTCGCGGTGCCGCAGGGCCAGGGTGCCGCTCCACCGGTCGTCCTCGCGCCCGGGAGGTGTGCCGTCGCGGTCGTCGGCGAGCAGGTCGGCGGCGGGGCGCCCCACCACCTCGGAGGCCGGATGACCGAGCAGCAGACGGGCCCCCTCGTTCCACTCCCGCAAGGTGCCGGAGCCGTCGACGACGGCGCGGGCCGTGGCGGCATCGTCGAACGGGTTGACCGGACTCATCGTCGCCACTCCATTGCGCACACCCACAGTGATCAGCGCGTCACCTTGTTCCAAGCCTAGTGGGTTCGGGCCCGGTGCGGACCCGAACCCACCGGCCGCACGGAGAGCGGCCGCCCCGCAGGCCACCGGACGGTCCGGCGGGCGCAGGACAGAAAGTGCTTTCCGCGGCCTTGACGGGCGCGCCGGTCGACCGCCGAGGTGGTCGACCGGCACGGCGTGGTGGTGCCCGGCGCCGAGCACCTGATCTCCTTCGACGTCGCGGGCGGCTCGCTGGCCGGACTCGACAATGACTGGCTCTCGGTCGACCACGGACGCACGCGCGGCTACGACCGGGTCGCGGTCTTCTTCTCCGTGGACGACGGGCACAGCCTGCCCGCCGCCGTCGAGGTCGCGGTCTGGGACGGCCGTGCCTGGCGTGCCGTCGAGGGGATGCGGACCGACTGGGCCACCGCGTCCGACGCGCCCACGGTCCTCACCTTCGACCGGCTGCGCGGCTCCCGCATCCGCCTCACGTTCACCAGCCGCCACCCCGGCGAGCCACGGGGAGCGATCCGGGTCAGCCGCCTGGAGACGCCCGCCGCCTGAGCCGCCGCACCACCACGCTCCGGACGGGACCGGTTGGAAAACCGGTCCCGTCCGAACCGTTGACGGCATGTCATGTCTGCCACAAGCATGTCCTGCGACCGCATTTGGGAGCGCTCCCATTTTCATCGCGAGCGCCACCTCCCCCGAGGAGCCCGGACGTGAAAAGACGCAGAACCGCGCTCGTCTCCCTGACGGCCCTGCTGGCGGCGGCCGTCACCGCGCTGCCTGCCGCCCCGGCCGGCGCCGAGGAGACCGAGCAGGTCAGGAACGGCACCTTCGACAACGGCACCGACTCCTGGTGGACGAGCAGCAACGTCACCGCGGCCGTGACCGACGGCCGGCTGTGCGCCGACGCCCCCGGCGGCACCACCAACCGCTGGGACGCCGCCCTCGGCCAGAACGACGTCACACTGGTCGCGGGGGAGTCGTACAAGTTCTCCTTCACCGCCACCGGTACGCCCGCCGACCACGTGGTCCGGGCGATCGTCGGCCTGTCGGTGTCCCCGTATGACACCTACTACGAGATCAGCCCGCAGCTGAGCGTCTCCGGCAACACCTACTCGTACACCTTCACCTCGCCCGTCGACACGACCCAGGGCCAGGTCGGCTTCCAGCTGGGCGGCACGCCCGACGCCTGGCGGTTCTGCGTGGACGACGTGTCCCTGCTGGGCGGCGTCGCGCCCGAGCCGTACGTGCCGGACACCGGGCCGCGGGTGCGGGTCAACCAGGTCGCCTACCTGCCGTCCGGCCCGAAGAACGCCACCCTCGTCACCGACGCGACCTCGCGTCTGCGCTGGCAGTTGAAGAACGAACGCGGGCGGGTCGTCGCCCACGGCTGGAGCAGGCCGCGCGGCGTCGACGCCTCGTCCGGACAGAACGTCCACTCGATCGACTTCGGACGTTACAAGAAGCGCGGCGAGGGCTACACGCTCGTCGCCGACGGCGAGACCAGCCGCCCGTTCGACATCGGGACGGCCGCCTACGAGCGGCTGCGCCTGGACTCGGCGAAGTACTACTACACCCAGCGCAGCGGCATCGCCATCAGCGACGAACTCCGCCCGGGCTACGGCCGCCCGGCCGGCCACGTGGGCACGGCACCCAACCAGGGCGACACCGAGGTGCCCTGTCAGCCGGGCGTGTGCGACTACACCCTCGACGTCTCCGGCGGCTGGTACGACGCGGGCGACCACGGCAAGTACGTCGTCAACGGCGGCATCTCCGCCTGGGAGCTGCTCAGCACCTACGAGCGCTCGCTGCACGCCCGCACCGGGGAACCCCGCAAGCTCGGCGACGGTTCGCTCGACATCCCCGAGAGCGGCAACAGGGTGCCGGACATCCTCGACGAGGCCCGCTGGGAGCTGGAGTTCCTGCTGAAGATGCAGGTGCCGGACGGGCAGCCGCTGGCCGGAATGGCCCACCACAAGATCCATGACGAGCAGTGGACCGGGCTGCCGCTGCTGCCGAGCGACGATCCGCAAAAGCGCGAACTGCACCCGCCGACCACCGCCGCGACCCTCAACCTCGCGGCCTCGGCCGCCCAGGCCGCCCGCCTGTACCGCCCCTACGACCGGGAGTTCGCCGCGAAGGCGCTCGACGCGGCCCGTACCGCCTGGAAGGCGGCGCTCGCCCACCCGGACCTGCTCGCCGACGAGAACGACGGCATCGGCGGCGGCGCCTACCCCGACGCCAAGGTCGCCGACGACTTCTACTGGGCCGCGGCCGAGCTGTACCTGACGACGGGGGAGCGGGACTTCGAGGAGTACGTGCTGAAGTCCCCGGTGCACACCGCCGACATCTTCGGGCCGATCAGCTTCGACTGGGCGAGCACGGCCGTCCCCGCCCGCCTCGACCTGGCGACCGTCCCCAGCCGCCTTCCCGGCCGGGACAAGGTCCGCCGCTCCGTCGTGCGGGGCGCCGACGGTTACCTGGCCACCCTGAAGGCGCACCCGTACGGCATGCCCTACGCCCCCGCCGGCAACGTGTACGACTGGGGCTCCAGCCACCAGATCCTGAACAACGCGGTCGTCATCGCCACCGCCTACGACATCACCGGCGGCTCCAAGTACCGTGACGGCGCCGTCCAGAGCATGGACTACATCCTGGGCCGCAACGCGCTGAACATGTCGTACGTCACCGGATACGGCGAGGCCAACGCGCACAACCAGCACAGCCGCTGGTACGCCCACCAGCTCGACCCGGCGCTGCCCGCGCCGCCCGACGGCACCCTGTCCGGCGGCCCGAACTCGAGCATCCAGGACCCCTACGCACAGAGCAAACTCCAGGGCTGCGTCGGCCAGTTCTGCTACATCGACGACATCCAGTCCTGGTCGACCAACGAGCACACCATCAACTGGAACGCCGCACTGGCCCGCATGGCCTCCTTCGTGGCGGACCAGGGCTGACCGACCGACCGACCCGACCGGCTCCCCCCGTAGAGGGCCGCGCCGTTTCCGCAGCAGAAAAGCGGAATGCAGGTGCGGCCCTCTTGGCATGCCGGGATTCTGACCTTCTTTCAAAGGCGGCCGAGGTTGCCCGCTCGCCTTGTTGACCATGAGTGGTTTGTGCGAGAGTGAAGCACCCGTGCGGGGGGTAAAGGCCGGGTCTCGCACGCGCTTTGACGGGCCGGGTCCGATTTCGCCATGGCGAATTCACACCTTCCGTGCCACGCCCAAGAGGTACACACCAATCCGTGGGTCCTTTCGGCGATCCGAACATCTGAGTCACCTGCGCGTGGGAAGGAAGACATCTCAGTGCCCACCCCCCACCCCCCTCGGCCCGCGTACCCGCCCTCCGGCGGGGACCCCGGGGAGTCCGACGAGCTGCTGGCCGCACGGCTCCGGGACGGTCCGCAGAGCGAGGCGCCCCGGATCGCCGCGCTGCTGATGGCCCGCCACTGGCAGCCCGCGCACGACTACTCGACCATCTGCCTGGCCACGTCGGCCGAGGTCACCGGCATGGTCACCGCCGCCGCATGGCACCGGGTGCTGGCCCGTCTGGCCCAGGGCGAACCGGCCACCGCGCTGCGCCCGCTGCTGCTGGTGGCCGTGCGCGACACGGTCCGGCAGTGGTCCGCCGACGATGCGATTTCCGGCGTCCTGCCGCAGTTGCTCAAACCCGCCGGCGGGCGCGGTATGCGGGCGGCGAAGTCCATGACCCCGGAAAACCGCGCGCTGGCCGCCCGCGCATTCGCCTCTCTTCCTGGACCGGCCCGGTGTTTGCTGTGGCACACGGAGGTCGAAGGGGAGTCGATAAGTGTCCCGGCCGGTCTGCTAGGCATGGACACCGACACCGCGTCGGCCACTCTCGAACAGGCGCGTGAGAAATTCCGCGAAGGTTGTCTGCACGCCCACCGGCAGCTCGCGCCGAGTCAGGAGTGCCGCTTCCAGAGCCGGCTGCTCGACGTCCCGATCCGCCGGGGCGGCGCCCTGTTGCCGGACGTCCGCAAGCATCTGGCGGACTGCCGTCACTGTCGGCACGCCGCCGACCAACTCGGCCGCTTCGAAAGTGAGTTGGGTACTCTGATCGCCGAGGCGGTGCTCGGCTGGGGCGCCCGGCGCTACCTCGACTCCCGTCCGGGGCGCGCGACACCGGGCGCACTGGCCAAGGGTGCCGCCCGGCACCGCGGCTCACGCCCCGGGCTGCTGGGCCGGCTCCCCGTGCCGGTGCGCAGGACGCCGGGCCGACCGCGCTCGGGGCGGTCGGTGCTGAGGCAGTTCGGTGCGGCCTCCGCCGGAGTGCTGGCCGTCGTACTGGTGGTGAGCGTGTGGTCCTACGACGGGGACGGGGCCGATCCGGCCGCCTCCACCAGCGCCGTCGACGGCAAGGGCGAGACGTCCGCGACGAGCCGCCCGAAACCGCCCGGCACTGCCGGGATGCCCACGTCCGCCGACCGCACACGGCTGCGCAACGTCGCCGCGAACCTCTGCCTCGACGTGCGCGGCGAGCCCAGGGCCGGAGCGGGCGCCCGGCTGGCGAAGTGCTCCGAGGCGTGGACCCAGCAGTGGACCCACGAGGACGACGGACTGCTGCGCAGCGTCGCCGACCCGGGCCTGTGCCTGGACTCGCGGGCGGACGCCGGAGTCGTCATTCTCGGTACCTGCGCCGACGAGGGCACCGAGCGGGGCGACGACGTGCGCTACGACCTCACCGAGGAGGAGGAGCTGGTGCCGCGCGGGCAGAAACTGCTCGCACTCGCCCCCACCACCCGTGCGCCAGACGCCGACGTCGTCGTCAAGGTGCACGACGGGTCCGACGACCAGCACTGGCGCACCGAACCGGTACCGGCGGCGGAGGGCTCCCTGTCGATCGACCGCGCCGACGTGCCGGGCGCGCGAGCCGTGGACCTGTCCGCCGGCTGACGGAACCCGCACCCTCCTGGGGACGGCGGCGTCGCCGTCCCCTCACGCCGGGTCCTCGACGAGGTCGGCGGGACCCGGCGTGGCCGGTGAGGCGTGCCCGGACAGAGCCAGGGTGAGGTCGAGTTCGGCGAGCAGGCAGCGGATCACGTGCTCGACGCCGGCTTGTCCGTCCAGGCCGAGGCCGTAGACGTAGGGACGGCCCAGGAGCACCGCCCGCGCACCGAGCGCGAGGGCCTTGAAGACGTCGTCGCCGGTGCGGACTCCGCTGTCGAACAGCACGGTGAGCCGGTCGCCGACCGCCTCCGCCACGCGCGGCAGGGCGTCGGCCGCCGCGACGGAACCGGCCACCTGCCGGCCGCCGTGGTTGGAGACGACCACGCCGTCCATCCCGGCGTCGGCGGCGAGCCGGGCGTCGTCCGGGTGCAGGACGCCCTTGAGGACGATCGGACCGTCCCAGTTCTCCCGCAGGAAGGCCAGGTCGGGCCAGGACTTGGCGGGATCGGAGAACATGCCGACGAAATGCATCACCGCCGCGTTCGGATCCTCGTGCACGGGCTTGGCCAGACCGGCCCGGAACGCGGGGTCCGAGAAGTAGTTGGCGGTGCCCACCCCGTGCAGGAACGGCAGGTACGCCTGGTCGAGATCGCGCGGGCGCCAGGACAGCAGGGGCGTGTCCAGCGTGACGAACAGCGCCGTGTAGCCCGCCGCCCGGGCGCGGTTCAGGAAGCTGCGCGCCACCTCGCGGTCCTTGGGCCAGTACAGCTGGAACCAGCGCTCGGCGTCGCCCATCGTCTCCGCGACCTGCTCCATGGGGGTGCTGGAGGCGGAGGACAGGATGTACGGCACGCCCTGCGCGGCCGCCGCCCGGGCCGCGGCGGGCTCGGCGTCGGGATGCATGATCGACAGGACGCCGACCGGTGCCAGCGCCAGCGGGGCGGGCAGGTCGCGGCCCAGCACCTCGACGCTCAGGTCGCGCTCGTGCACGTCGCGCAGCATGCGCGGGACGATCCGGCGCCGGGCCAGCGCCGCCCGGTTGGCGCGGACGGTGCTGCCGTCCCCCGCGCTGCCCGCCACGTACCCGAAGGGTCCCGGGCCCAGGCGCCGCTCGGTGAGCTCCTCCAGCCGGGTCAGGTCGGTGGGCAGTCGCGGAACCGCGCCCGTCATGCCGTTCAGGTAGATCTCGTACTGGAAGTCCGCCCAGTGCTTCGGCATCCCACCTCCGCCTCTCGTCGTCGAGCTCGCGCTGCGGGCACCATACCCGGCGGTATGCGGAGGGTGGCCGTCAGGGGCGGCGGGGCTGTTTCAGGGGTGTTTCAGGACTATTGGCGAACGAGCGGATCACGCCATTCGGCCAGTTCTGCTCTCAATAATCGATCAAGAAACGCCCAGTTCCGGACTTGGAACGTTCTAACTTCGTAACTTCGCGCCACTGATTGAATACCCAAGGTTACCGAAACCCATGGGGTCGAGATGAGTTTCGGTGCCGGACTCGGCAGACTCGCGCTCGCCGTTCCGGCACCGACCGAGCCGGGCCGGCACCACCCTCGAAACGAGCGGAAGGATGCACACAATGCGGAACACCGCGCGCTGGGCAGCGACTCTGGGCCTGACGGCCACCGCCGTCTGCGGGCCCCTCGCCGGGGCCTCCCTCGCCTCCCCGGCCACCGCCCCCGCGTCGCTCTACGCTCCCTCGGCCCTGGTGCTGACCGTGGGGCACGGAGAGAGCGCTGCCACCGCCGCACCCCTGCGCGCGGTCACCCTGACCTGCGCCCCGACCGCCTCCGGCACCCACCCGGCGGCCGACGCGGCCTGCGCCGAACTGCGCGCCGCGCACGGGGACCCGAGCGCCCTGGCCGCCGACGACGCCATGATGTGCACCCGGGAGTACGCCCCCGTGGTCGTCACCGTCGACGGGGTCTGGCAGGGCCGGCGCCTGTCCTACGAACGCACCTTCGCCAACGAGTGCGTGAAGAACGCGGGCAGCGCGAGCGTCTTCACGTTCTGAGGGACCGGGACCGCCGGGACCGTGCGGCGTGACCGGCTGCTCGCTACTGGGGAGTGCGAGCGGCCGCCGTACGGGTCCCGCGGGCCCGCACCGGGGACGGCGGACGGAGTGGGGCCGTCCGCCGTCCTCCCGGTTCGCGCCACTTGTGGTCCGCACGGCACCGCCGGTCACTCCGTCCCGGCCCGCCCTTCACCGGTCCCGGACGACCGGGCGCGGTGGCTGGTGTCGCACCAGGGGTAGCGCCGGCTGCGGCGGCACGTGCACAGCGCCACCCGGAAGCGGTCGCAGGACACCGTCGTCCCGTCCTCCAGCTCCACCTCCACCGGCCCTTCCACCAGCATCGGCCCCCGGCGCTGGACCTTGATCCGGCGCGGGGCGTCCGCCGGGCGCGGATCACCGGCCGGGCGGGGCGCGTCAGACGGGGAGTTCGGCACGGACCACCACCAACTCCTCCTCGTGCTCGGCCCCGGACAGCAGCCCGCGCTGCCGCAGCCAGCGCTCCCGGCCGCGCACCACGGGACCGAACGCGATCCGCCGCCGCCGGGTCACCGCGGCCTTCAGACCCGCCTCGCGCAGCAGCGCCTCGGTCCGCGCCGGGTCGCTGAGCGCCGACTGCACCAGCAGCAGCACGCCGCCGGGACGCAGCAGCCCCGGCACCTCCAGGCAGATCCGGTCCAGCACCATGCGGCCGTCGCGGCCCGCGTCCCAGGCCCGGGCGGCACCCCGCGGCCGGCGGCCACCGGCCGGCGCCGGCACGTACGGCGGGTTGGCCAGCACCAGGTCGAACCGCTGACCGCGGACGGGAGTGAAGAGGTTGCCGTGCCGGACGCGGATCCGCAGCCCGGCCCGGGCGGCGTTGAGCCGCGCGGCCCACACCGCCCGCCACGACACGTCCACCGCGGTCACCCGACCGCCCCGCAGCGCCGCCGCCAGGGCGAGTGCGCCCGTGCCGGTGCCCACGTCGAGCACGGCCGCGCCCGGCGGGACCGACTCGTCGGACAGCGCCCCGACCAGCAGGGCGGTGTCCTCCTGAGGGGCGTACACGCCCGGTAGCACCATGAAATTCACGGACCCCAGGTACCCCGGCGGTCACGAAGTATGAGCAGTCTCCTCACGCGCGCGCGGCGCGGGCGGCAGCGCCGTGCGCAGCGACGACCGTCCCGCCCGCCAGTCGGCGAGCAGCCGGGCGCCGAAGCGGTCGTCGAGGTGCCCGGTGGCGTCGATGCCGAACACGACGTCCGCCGCGAGGTGCGGTTCCTGCTCGAGCAGGCCGTCGATCACCTCGTGCCGCACGATCTGCTCGTGCACCGCGTCGGCCTCGACGTGCTCGTCGTAGAAGTGCTCGGCGGCCGGTCCGGCACCGGTGCGGCGCATCGCCTCGGCGAGCCGCCGGGAACCGGGCGACGAAGTGATCTCCACGGCCGCGAAGTGCCCCACCAGCGCGCCGCGCAGCGACCGGTGCAGACCGAACAGCGACATCATGTTCACCGTGGCCAGGCACTCGGCCGAGGCGGCGTCCAGATGGGCGCCGTACGTCGTGTCCAGGCCCAGGTCCGTCATCAGGTCGGCGAACAGGCGGGCATGCACCCGGTCGGCGCGGCCGCCGCCGTACTCGTCGAACTCCACGGCCGCCATCGCCGCCTTGGCGCGGCCCCACAGCCGCGGCAGCACCCACGCGTGCGGGTCGGCCTCCTTGAGGTGGTACAGGGAACGCTGGGCCGCGTACTCGCGCAGCTGCCACAGCTCGCCCGCGTCCCGCAGGAAGTGGCTCACGCCCTCGCCGTGCACGGGTTCGACGAGCAGCGCCCCGACCGCGTCCGCGACGCTCTCGTGGACCGGCGTGCCGGCCCGCAGGGCGGCCAGGAAGCGCCGCTCCAGCGCGGCCCGCACGCCCAGCAGTCCGGGGTCCCACTCCAGGCCGGGACAGACCCCGGCGAAGCCCCGGTAGTGCAGCTCGTAGCACTGGTACAGGGCGAGCTGCAGGTCGTCGCCGTACACCGGGGCGGCGGCGACGGCCTCGGGGGCCGGCAGCGGGCCCGTTCCGCGCAGATGAGCGCCGACGGCCCCGGAGACCGGTCCCCGGGGCGTCGGCAGCTGTGGTCCTTCACGGTCGTACTCCATGCGCCGCGGGTACCCGGACGCCGCCGTGGCACCCCCGGCCGCGTTCGGCGGCGCGTCACTCGCCCTCGACGTCCTCCTGGGCGCCGGTGTTCGGCGAGGTGGCGTCCCCCGCCTCGCCCCGGTGCTCGCCCTCGTCGGACTCCGCGTCGCGGGGCCTGGCCTCCTCGATCTCGCGCAGCACCTCGTCGATGGCGGTCTCGGGCTGCTTGGGGTCGTGTTCGCCGTTCTGGGACACGGAATCCTCCTTCATGCTTCGCGTCGTACGGTTCCGTACGACCGCTCTCGTCCTCGGTT
This sequence comes from Streptomyces sp. NPDC085944, assembly GCF_040686295.1. NCBI lineage: Bacteria > Bacillati > Actinomycetota > Actinomycetes > Kitasatosporales > Streptomycetaceae > Streptomyces > Streptomyces sp. NPDC085944. The sequence continues at coordinate 182,273 of NZ_JBFBJX010000014.1, forward strand.
CGTACGTCCGGCCGGTTCAGTTCGACGTGGACGCCAGGCGCAGCGGTACCGGCGCCGGGACCGCGGCCTCGTCGCTGCGGCGGACCATCTCGGCCCACCAGGACGGGCCGTCCTCGATCTGGCGCAGCAGGACCCCCTCCCGGATCGCCCAGGGGCACAGCGTCACCGACTCCAGACCGGTCAACTTCATCACCGTGTGCCCCACGACGGCGCCGGCCAGACTCTGCGCCGAGCGCGGTGCGGAGATGCCCGGCAGCCGGGCCCGCTCGGCGGCGGACAGCGCGGCGAGCCGGCTCACCGCGTCCCCCAGGTCGGAGCAGAGCATCCGCCGCTCCGTGAAGGGCCCGTGCCGGCCCGGCGGAGCGCCGCACAGCCGTCCCAGCTGCTGGAAGGTCCGCGAGGTGGCCACGGCGGTCCGCGGCCCCTCCCAGCGGATCCGCGCCGCCACGTCCCGCAGCTGGTGGCGGACCTTGCGGCGCAAGGCCTTGACCTGGTCGCGCGACGCCGGGTCCGTGCCGCCCGCCAGGAACTCGTGGGTCAGCCGGGCCGCCCCCAGCGGCAGCGAGGCCACGAAGTCGGGCAGCCGACCGCGCCCGAACGCCACCTCCAGCGAGCCGCCGCCTATGTCGAGCAGGGCGAGCGGCCCGGACCGCCAGCCCATCCAGCGCCGGGCCCCGAGGAACGTCAGCTCCGCCTCCACCTCGCCCGGCAGGGTGCACAGCGGCAGGCCGGTGCGGGCGTGCACGGTGCGCAGCACCTCACGCCGGTTCGGCGCGGCGCGCACCACGGCGGTCGCGAAGGCCAGCGGTTCCGATGCCCCCCACCGGTCCGCGGTCCTGCTCGCGCCGGCGACCGCCTCGACGAGCCGCTCCAGCGCCTCATCGGGGACCGGGGCGCCCGGCCTGACCTGCTCGGAGAGTCGCAGCCGCCACTTGGCGGTGTGCACCGGCAGCGCGACCCCGCCCTCGGCGTCCGCCACCATGAGCCGGACCGTGTTCGACCCCACATCCACCACGCTGATCCGCATGAGGGCAACAGGTACCCAATCGAGCGCCTGTCAGGCCAGCTGCCGCCGCACCAGCTCGTGCAGCCGGCCGCCCGTGTCGGCGAGCAGCTCGGCCGGCGGGCCCTGCTGGGCGACCCTGCCGTCCTCCATCACGATCACACGGTCGGCGTCCAGCACCGTGGACAGGCGGTGCGCGATCACGACGCGGGTGGCGTTCAGCGCCTTGGTGGACTCGATCACCGTGCGCTGTGTCTCGTTGTCCAGGGCACTGGTGGCCTCGTCGAAGAAGAGGATGCGCGGTCGGCGGATCAGTGCCTGCGCGATCATCAGCCGCTGCCGCTGGCCCCCGGAGACCGCGCCGCTGCCCGAGACGATGGTGTGCAGGCCCATCGGCATCCGCCTGATGTCCTCCGCGAGCCCCGCCATCTCGGCCGCCGCCATCGCCTCCTCGGGCGTGTACGGCTCCGTGCCGCAGACGACGTCCAGGATCGAGCCCGTGAACGGCTGCGCGTGCTGGAGCACCACTCCGCACTGCCGGCGCACCGCCGACTGGTCGAGCGCGGCCAGGTCCTGGCCGTCGTACAGGACGCTGCCCGACAGCGGACGGTCGAAGCCGATCAGGAGCCGCAGCAGGGTCGACTTGCCGCAGCCGCTGGGCCCGACGACCGCGACGAACTCGCCCGGACGCACGTCGAAGGAGACGTCGTCCAGGACCAGCGGACCGTCGTCGGTGTACCGGAACGACAAGCGGCGCGCCTCGATCGCCCCCGACAGCGGTCCCGGCCGGGTGCTCGCCGTGCGCACCTCGGGCGTCGCGTCCAGCACCGGCCGGATCTCCTCGAACAGCGGCAGCGCCGCCACCCCCGACACGAACGCACCGGTCAGCTGGGTGACCGAGGTCAGCAGCATCGTCACCGAGGCGTTGAAGGTGAGGAACTCGGCCGCCGACATCGAACCGCGTGCCGGACCGGCGAGCAGCATGAACATCAGCAGCGTGCACAACGGCAGGTAGACCGCGCCGAGCACCGCGTTCAGGTTCTTGATCCGCCCCGCCCGCCGCTGCAGCTCGCGGCTGTGCGCGAACCGCTCCGCCCACGCCGCGTAGGCGTAGTTCTCGGCCGCGGCCACCCGCAGCTTCGGCAGCCCGCGCAGCGTCTGGAACGCCTGGTTGTTCAGCTTGTTGGTGAGCTTGACCAGCCGCCGCTGCCAGCGCACCTGCCACAGTCCCAGCCCCAGGAACACCCCGGCGACGACCACCAGCATGCCGATCGCCGCCAGCGCCATCGGCACGCTGAACCAGAGCAGCAGCGCCAGGTTCACCGCCCCGACGGTCACCGACTGGGCCACCGTCGGACCCACCCCCGCCAGCAGCCGGCGGATCGCGCTGATGCCCATGGCCGCGCTGGCCAGCTCGCCGGTGGAGCGCTCGGTGAAGAACTTCGTCGGCAGCCGCAGCAGCCGGTCCCACACGGCGGGTTGCAGCGTCGCCTCGATCCGGCCCTCCAGACGCAGGATGGTGAGGTTCTGCAACAGCATGAAGGCCGCCGCGACGACACTGCTCAGCATCAACGCGAGACACACCTGCACGATCAGTCCGGTCTGCGCTTTCGGCACGAACTCGCCGAGCACCTTGCCCGTCGCGATCGGCACCAGCGCGCCGAGCCCCACCGTCACCAGACCGGCGAGCAGCAGGCCCGTCAGATCCCCGCGGGTGCCCGCCAGACAGAACCGCAGCAGTCGCAGCGGACCGAGCCGGCGCTCGGGCAGCGGACGGTAGAACATCACCGCGCGGGGCTCGAACTCCCCGGCGTTCGCCCCTTCCACCGGCGTCTCACGTCCGGTCGCCGGATGCACGGCCACATAGCCGCCGCGCCGCCACAGCAGCGCCACCGGCGCCCCCGACAGGGTCCGCTGCCCGACCAGCGGCCCCACGTCCTCCCGCCACCAGCGGTCCTCCAGCCGTACCGACCTGGTCCGCACGCGCGAGGCGAGCGCGATGCGCTCCACCGGGTCGAGCCGGTCGCTCTCCGTGCCGCCCCGGGCCGGCTCGGCGAGCGGGATCCCGGCGGCGCGGGCGACCAGCTTGCAGGCCGCGTACGTGGCGTCGGCGTCGGCCGCCGTGGTGCGCTGCCCCGGCCGCTTGCCGATGGAGGCCAGCAGTGTCCGGTCGGCCTGGGCGCGCACCGCCTCACCGGCCTTGATGCCGGCCGCGGTACGTGTCTCGTGGGTGCGCTCCAGCTGCTCGATCCAGCGGTCCATGGTGGTCAGCAGCCGGTACTGCTGGTCGACCATGCTCTGCCACAGCGCCGGGTCCATCAGCAGGTCGGCGGCAGCCTCCTCGCCGTACACCGCCCCGTACTGCACGCTGCCCGGCGGCACCTGCATCCAGAAGACGTCGTCGTCCGTGGGCGCGTCGGCCCGCTCGCCGGCCAGCGGCGCCTGGAAGAGAACGGTGAGGCCCCGGCCCACACCGAGGGCGAGGGCGTACTCCAGCGGGCTCGTCGTCGGCGGAACGTACTGCGGGTTGCCGTACGCGTCGTACGACCACGTCTGGGTGTGCGCCGGGTGGTACAGCTCGCGCAGCCCGATGCGGTGCACGACGCAGTCCCGCAGCGGACGTGCCACCAGTGTGTGCTGCGGCCCGGCGACCGGCCCGAGCAGCACCGAGCCCGCCTCCAGGCGCCCCAGGTGGTGCCAGTGGCCCTGCTCCGCGGCGTCCACCGCGAACAGGTCCACCGCCCCGGACACCACGAGCCACAGCACCTGCGGCCCCTCCAGGCCGAGCCGGTTGAAGCCGGCGCAGTCGATGCGCGTACCCAGCGCGCCGAGCGCCTCCAGGACCAGGTCGTCCTGTCCCTCGTGCACGGTCGTCATCTCACCGCTCCCTGACCAGCGCCGCGTACGCGCCACCGTGTGCCAACAGCTCCGCGTGCCGCCCGCGCTCCACCACCGTGCCGTGCTCCAGGACGACGATCTCGTCGCTGTCCCGTACGGTGCTGAGCCGGTGCGCGATCACCACGCAGGCGCAGCCGCGCCGGCGCAGGTTGTCCATGACCACCAGCTCGGTCTCCGCGTCCAGCGCGCTGGTCACCTCGTCCAGGACCAGGATGCTCGGCCGGCGTACCAGCGCCCGCGCGATCTCCAGACGCTGGCGCTGCCCGCCGGAGAAGTTGCGGCCGTCCTGCTCGACCGGGCTGTGGATGCCGCCCGGCCTGCGCATCACCACGTCGTACAGCGCCGCGTCCTTGAGCGCCTCCACCACGGCGTCGTCGGGGATCGACGGGTCCCACAGCGCCACGTTGTCGCGCACCGAGCCCTCGAACAGGAACACGTCCTGGTCGACGAAGGAGACCGAGGACGCCAGCGCCCCGCGCGGGATGTCGTCCAGCCGCTGCCCGTCCACGCGCATCACCCCGTCCCAGGGTGCGTACAGGCCCGAGATCAGCCGCGACACCGTCGACTTGCCGCTGCCCGAACCACCCACCAGGGCCACCTGCTGTCCGGGACCGACCGTCAGGTCGAAGCCGGTGAGCAGCGGCTTGTCCAGCGGGTTGTAGCCGAAGGAGACGTTCTGCAGTTCGACGTGACCGTGCAGCCGACGGGTGGAGTCGGCGCCGCCGGGGCGGTCGTGGAGCGGGTCCGCCCGGAAGTTCTCCACGTCCTTCAGCCGCGCCACGTCGGCCGCGAAGTCCTGGATGCGGCCCGCGACGCCGTTCAGCCGGGTCAGCGGGGCCGTGAAGCGGACCACCAGCGCCTGGAAGGCGACCAGCAGACCGACCGAGATGTGGCCCTCGACCGCGCGCATGCCGCCGATGCACAGGATCAGCGCGCTGTTCAGCGTCGCGAGCGTCGGCGCGACCACGCCCAGCCAGGCGCTCGGCACCCCGAGCCGCTGCTGCTCCTCCAGCGTGGTGGCGTGCTGGCCGGCCCACTTGCGGAAGTAGCCGTCCTCGCCGCCGGTCGCCTTCATCGTCTCGATGAGCTGGAGGCCGGTGTACGCGGTGTTGGTCAGCCGCGCCGTGTCCGCCCGCAGCTTCGCCGTACGGGTCGCGCGCAGCCGGATGACGACCCGCATCGCGAGGATGTTGAGCAGCGCCACCCCGATGCCGACGAAGGTGAGCTGCGGGTCGTACGTGTACAGCAGCACGGCGTACAGGACGACCACGATCGCGTCCACGCCCGCCGCGGCGAGGTCGCGGGCCAGCGTCTCGGCGACCGCGTCGTTCGACTGGAGGCGCTGCACCAGGTCGGCGGGGCTGCGCTGGGAGAAGAAGGTCACCGGCAGTCGCAGCAGGTGCCGCAGGAACCGGGCACTGGAGAGGGTGGAGGAGATGATGCGGCCGTGCAGCAGGTTGGCCTGCTGGAGCCAGGTCAGCGCCACCGTGAGCAGCACACAGGCGCCCATCGACGCGAACAGCACGCCGAGCAGCGAGGTCTGCCCGCCGATGAGGAACATGTCGATGTAGGTGCGGCTGAGCGCGGGCACCGCGGCGCCGACCGCCACCAGGAGCAGGCTCGCCAGCACGGCCGCGGGCAGCGTGCCCGCGGTTCCGCGCAGCCGGGCCGGCATCGCGCCGAGCACACCGGGCTTGCGGCCGCCGCGGGTGAAGTCGTCACCGGGCTCCATGGTCAGCACGACACCGGTGAAGGAGCCGTCGAACTCCTCCAGGGACACGAAACGGCGGCCCTTGCCCGGGTCGTTGACGAACACCCCGCGCCGCCCGAACCGGCGGCCCATGCCGTCGTAGACGACGTAGTGGTTGAACTCCCAGAAGAGGATGGCCGGTGCCGTCACCTCGGCGAGCGCGGCCAGGTCCATCTGCATGCCCTTGGCGGTGAACCCGTAACTTCGTGCGGCCTTCAGCAGATTGCTCGCGCGGGACCCGTCGCGGGAGACGCCGCAGGCGATCCGCAGCTCCTCCAGCGGGACATGCCGGCCGTAGTGCCCGAGCACCATCGCGAGGGAGGCGGCGCCGCACTCCACGGCCTCCATCTGGAGCACGGTGGGCGTACGGACGGTCCTCGCCCGGCTCTTGGGCACGCTGCGTCTCGGCGGGGCGGCGCGGCGCCTGCCCCGGGTCTCCTGTGCGGTGCTCACGGCAGCAGCCAATCGACGGGACGCTGGTCGGCCAGCCGGATCGAGCCCGAGGCCAGGGTCATGGAGGTCAGTTCGAACGGCGGTCCGTCGGCCGAGGACCACTCGTAGCCGCTCTTCGTGGACGTGGAGCTGTCCAGCCGCACCGTCACGGCGACCGGCCTGCCGTCCTTGGTGAACTGCTCGCCGAGCGCGCCGTCCCCGAGGAAGGCACCGATCGTCTGTGCCGACTGGGCCGAGCGGTCCACGGACTTCACCTCGCCGTGCAGGACGCCGTACTGCTGCGTCGGCACCGACTGCACGGTCAGGTCGACGGAGGCGTGCGCGGGGATGGCGGCCGCGTTCTCGGCGGGGACGTAGACGGTGGCGTAGAGGGGGTCGTCGGCGTGGGCGACCTTCTCCACCGAGGCGACGTTGGCGCCGGTGCTGATGATCTGCCCGACGGTGGCTGCGAGCGCGCTGATCCGGCCGGCGTCGACCGTGCGGACCACGCTCTCGCCCTCGGCGGTGCGGACCTTCAGCACCGGGGCGTCGGCGGCGAGCCGCTGACCCGGGCGGGCCAGGACCGCGGTGACCTGCCCGGAGACGGGGCTCTGGAGGAGGTAACTGCCCTGTCCGTGGGTGAGGATGGCGGGTGCGGAGACCGTCGAGGTCACCGAGCCGCCCACCGCCCACAGGGACGCGGCGGCCATCGCGACCAGGGTCACGGACAGCACCAGCCAGCCCTGGGGACGGGCGAAACGCACCGGAAGATCGAGGTCCTCCGGCGACTGGAGTTTTGCGAGGGCCTGTTGGCGGAACTGCACGGCTGACGTATCCAGGGCTCGACGAGAACGGCCGCGGGAGAACGGCCGAAAGTCCCGGAGCCTGGACGGCTCCGGGACTCAGCGACGCAAGGGCGCGATCAGAGACCGGCGACCAGGCCCGTGACCGGGGCCGTGTTCAGGCCGGTGGCACCCTCGACCGTGCCGACCACGGTGTTGACCAGGCCGGAGACCGGGGCGATGCCGTCCACCAGGCCGGTGACGGTGCCGACGGCGTTCACGTTCAGGCCGCCGGAGACGTTGTCGAGGTCGGCGTCCGAGATCTCGACGGTCTCAACCCGGGGGGTGGAGTTCATGATGGAACTTCCCTTCGTATAGCCATTTTCACAAGGGGGGAGCGGCCCCCTCTGGGGACAGATGACGGCCGCGGCCCACGGGTGCCGGGCGCCCGTTTCCAGAGCCCTCCGCGGCCCCCGCGGTGCGATGGATCAAAGCACGCGGCCGGTCCGGGCTTCCAATCAATCACCCCTCCCACCAGCGCACTTGCGACGTCCGGGCACCCAAGCGTGCAGGAGCGCGCACGCCTTCGCGGTGACTTCTTCACACGGTGCGCGACATCGGCTCGTGCGATCCCTTGCCTGTGCGGAGGCGATTGGGACACTCCGGCCCCAAAGACGTACGGCCCCTCGCCGGCTTGTGCAGCTGCCCGGGCGGGAGTGACCGGGTTGGGCATTCGATGTGCAGATTCACTGAAGCAGTCATTCCGCTCCGTGGGCGGAACAGTGCGTCACGGCGCGAATGCGCAGGGTGTCGAAGGGTGGCGTGAACCGAGTGCGCCGGTGTGCGGCTCGACGGGCCCGTCTGAACACCCCGCCCGGCCCGTGCGTACCAACTGCCGTCCAGGCGCCCCCCAACAGCTGCTGGACCGGCGGGTATCAACCCCGGTCCCAGGAGGTCGAGTAGGTTGAGTCACAAGCGAATCCCCAAGCGCAAGGCCGCGATGGCGGCGGGCGGCGTGGTCGCACTCGGCGCGGCCGCCATCCTGCTGCCGAACGCCAACGCCTCGCAGGAGGGCGGCTCCCCGGACGGCGCCGCCGCGGCGCCCAGGACCCTCAAGGCGGCGGACGCGTCGTCTCTCGCCTCACGGCTCGCCGGTCTGCTCGGCGACACCTTCGCCGGTTCCTACTACGACTCCGGCGCGCGGCAACTCGTCGTCAACGTCGTCCCCGGGGACGACAACCAGGTCGTGGTGCAGGCGAAGAAGGCGGGCGCCCAGGTCCGCGAGGTCGACAACAGCATGAGCGAACTGCGCAGCGGCGCGCGGACCCTGAAGTCCGAGGCGAGCATCCCGGGCACCTCTTGGGCGATCGACCCGCGCACCAACAAGATCCTGGTGACCGCCGACAGCACCGTGACCGGCGACCGGTGGGACCGCCTGGAGTCCACCGTCGAGCGCCTCGGCGACGGCATGGCGACGGTCAGGAAGTCCGCCGGCACCTTCAAGACGTTCGCCTCGGGCGGCGACGCCGTCTTCGGCGGCGGTGCCCGCTGCTCGCTCGGCTTCAACGTCACCGCGGGCGACGGATCGCCCGCCTTCCTGACGGCCGGTCACTGCGGGGTCGCCGCCGACCAGTGGGCCGACGCGCAGGGCGGCCGGCCGATCGCCACCGTCGACCGGGCGGTCTTCCCCGGCCGGGGCGACTTCGCGCTCGTCACGTACGACGATCCGGCGACCGAGGCCCCGAGCGAGGTCAACCTCGGCGACCAGACCCTGCCGATCAGCCGGGCCGCCGAGGCGACGGTCGGCCAGGAGGTCTTCCGCATGGGCAGCACGACCGGACTGGCCGACGGCCAGGTCCTCGGCCTGGACGCCACCGTCAACTACCCCGAGGGCACCGTCACCGGCCTCATACAGACCGACGTCTGCGCCGAGCCGGGCGACAGCGGCGGCTCCCTGTTCACCCGGGACGGCCTCGCGATCGGCCTGACCTCCGGCGGCAGCGGCGACTGCACGGTGGGCGGCGAGACCTTCTTCCAGCCGGTCACCACTGCCCTGGAGGCGGTCGGGGCCACCCTCGGCGACGAGGGCGCGGGCGGCGCTGCCGGTGCTGGTGACGCGGGTGGGGCGGGTGCCGGTGCCGGTTCCGGAGGCTCGGATGGTGCCGGTGACGCGGGTGAGGGCGCGGGCGTCGGCGACGACGGGTCGGGGCTGACGGGCTGACGACTGACGGCACGTCCACCGGACCGCCGTCCCGACCCCGGCGGGACGGCGGTCCGGGTGTACGGCACACGTACCGACCTGGCGGGCGGCCTCCGGTGGCGGGCGTTGACGCCCCGCAGGTGCGGACGGCAGGGCGCGCGGCCTCGGGTCTCCCGGTCCGCTCTGCTGCCCGGCCGATCCGCTCCCGGTCGCGCCCACCTCGTCCGCGGCACCGGCCCGCGCCGTCTCACCCGCGGCACCGGCCCGTGCCCCCGCGTACCGGCCGTGTCCGTCCGGCGTCCCCGCGTACCGGCCGTGTCCGTCCGGCGTCCCCGCGTACCGGCCGTGTCCGTCCGGCGTCCCCGCGTACCGGCCGTGTCCGTTCCGCGTCCCGCGTACCGACCGTGTCCGCCCCGTGGCCACCGGCAGGGCTCCGCCCGCACCCGCCTGCGGCGGAAGCGCCCGTACGCGAGCCCTCGATGTGCTCCTGGTCGCCGGTACCCGATCCGTAGGGGCTGCGCAGATGTCCCACAAGCGCTGTAATGGCGACGTGGTCGAAGAGGGCACTGCGGAACGCGGACCGAGGACGCTGCGTGCCGAGGGTGCCCTGAAGGCGATCGCGGCCGGCCCGGAGCCCCGGGAGCGGCTGCGCGGGATCCTCGAGCAGGCACTGGTGTTCGCGGGCGCGTCCCTCGCCGCCCTCTACACACCCGGCGACGACCCCGAGCTGCTCTGTCTGGCAGTGTCGGCCGGTGCGCCGCGCACCCTGTACGGCGTGCGGGACAGCTATCCCGCGGCCGGCGGCTCCCCGGTAGCCGACGCCCACCGCGCCGGCCAGGCGGTGTGGATCGGGCCGGAGGAGTTCGCCGGAACGGCCGAGTCGCGGCACGTGCCGTCCAGCGGCTTCTCGCTGGCGGTGCTGCCCGTGCGCGGGGACGGCGGCGGCTGCCTCCTCGTGCTGACCGAGCGCCCCGGCGGGTTCGACGCCGACGACCGCAGCTGCCTCGAACTGATCGCCGAGGCCATGACCTGCCCCACCCCGGCCGAGGCCGTCGGCACCACCGACTCCGGCGACCTCCAGCCGGACGCCTTCACGCTGGCCATGGACACCGGCCGGGCGGAGGTCGGCGACGGCATCCTGCGCCTGTTCGGTCTCGCCCCCGAGGAGTTCGACGGCAAGGTGGAGACGCTGCTCGGGCTCACCGTGCCGGAGGACCTGCCGTCGCTGATGTCGGTGACCGAGTCCGACCACATGACCATCGGCGAGCGCGAGCTGGAGTTCCGGGTGCTGCAGCCCACCGGCCCGCCGAAGTGGCTCCGGCTCAGCGGACGCCTGCTGCCCGCCGGCGACGGCCGGCCCGCCCGCCTGGTCGGCACCGTCGCCGACGCCTCCACCCTGCGTCCGGACGTGACCGACGTCGCCCGCGTCCAGCGGCTCGCCGCAGCGCTCGCCACCGCCGGGACCGTGCGCGACGTCAGCCAGGCCGTGGTCGCAGCCCTGCGCCGACCGCTGCGCGCCGACCGGATCGCGCTGGCCGAGCTGGAGAACGACCGGCTCGTCGTCACCGTCCTGGATCCGCCCGATCCCGAGTCCTGGCCCGAACTGTGGCGCCTGGAGTGGCGCACCGAGTGGCCGGACGCCCCGGTGCGGGCGATGCCCACCCTCGCCGCCGCGCTGCGCGAGGGACGCGCCCGGATCTGGCCGGCGGGCACCGGCGACCTGGAGCCCGCACTCGCCGACGTGGGCCCCGGCGGTCTGGCCGTACTGCCGCTGCCCGCGGGCGGCCGCATGGCCGGAGCCTGCCTGATCGGCTGGGACGCCCCGCACGACTTCGGCCCAGACGAGCGCGCCCTGCTCACCGCCTCGGCGGGCCTCGCCGGGCAGGCCCTGATGCGTGCCCACGCCTTCGACGCCGAGCACGAACTGGTCGGCATGCTCCAGCGCCAGCTGCTGCCGCGCCGGCTGCCGAAACTGCCCGGCGCGGTCGCCGTCGCCCGCTACCTGCCCAGCACGGCCGGACTCGAGCTGGGCGGCGACTGGTACGACGTGATCCCGCTGCCCGACCACCACGTCGCCCTCGTCATCGGCGACGTCCAGGGCCACAGCGCCGGCGCGGCCACCCTGATGGGCCAGATGCGCACGGCCCTGCGCGCCTACGCCGTCGAGGGCCATCCGCCGGACGTGGTGGTCTCCCACGCCAACCGGCTGCTGACCGGCATGGAGACCGACCTCTTCGCCACCTGCGTCTACGTCGACCTCGACATGGAGGAGGGCTCCGCCTGGTGCGTGCGCGCCGGGCATCTGCCGCCGGTGCTGCGCCACCCCGACGGCAGCACGGGGATCGCCGAGGTGGAGGGCGGCCCGCCGCTCGGCGTGGTCACCCAGGCCGACTTCCCGATGAGCCCGCTGCGGCTGCGGCCCGGCACGCTCATCGCCCTCACCACGGACGGCCTGGTGGAGTCGCCCGGCGCCGACATCGACGAGGGCATGGACCGGTTCGCGCACGCGCTGGCCGTCTCCGACCCCACCCACCTCGGACTGGTCGCCGACGCCCTGCTGGGCAACGCCCGCCGCAACGACGACGTCGCCCTGCTGCTGGTGCGCTACGACGGCATGGCCCTGCGCCCGCTGCGCGAGAGCTGGTCGGTGTGGCGGCTGCCCGAGGCCGTGCGGCACGCCCGCCGCTTCACCCGGCGCACCCTGCGCTCCTGGGGCGTACCCGACGACGCCGTCGACGGCGTGCTGCTGATCGTCTCCGAGCTGGTCACCAACGCCCTGGTGCACACCGACGGCAAGGTGCGGCTCGACCTCACCCTGATCAGCGGCCGGCTGCGCGTCGCGGTCGCCGACGCCTCGCCGCGCACACCCGTCAAGCCGACCAGTATCGGCTGGGAGGCCACGGGCGGGCGGGGCATCCTCCTGGTCGAGGCGATGTCGGCGACCTGGGGGACGCTGCCGGTCAGCGGGGGCAAGCAGGTGTGGAGCGAGATCCCGGTGGGCGGCGGCTGAGCGCCGGGGGCCGAGCCCGACGGGGTCGCCCTCGCCGACGTGCGGGCGGCGCCGCGCCGGGTAACCCGCCCGGTCGACCACGAGCGGGTGCGGAACCCGGGAACCGAGGAGTGAGCAGCCCATGACCCAGTACGTCCGCGACATCATGACCGGCGACCCGGTGACCGTCGAGCCGCTGACCTCCGTCACGGCCGTGGCCCGTCTCATGCGCGACCGGGACCTCGGAGCCGCCCTGGTCACGGAGGATGACCGGCTGTGCGGTCTGGTCACCGACCGTGACCTGGTGGTCCGGTCGCTCGCCGAGGGCGGTGACCCGGAGCAGACCACCGTCGCCGGCGCGTGCAGCGGTGACCTGGTGACCGTGCGCTCCGACACGGAGCTGAGCCACGCCGTCGAGCTGATGCGCGAGCACGCCGTACGCCGGGTCCCGGTCGTCGACGACGACGGCGACCCGGTCGGCATCGTCTCCCTCGGGGACCTGGCCATGGAGCGCGACCCGGAATCGGCGCTCGGCGACATCAGCGTGGCCCGGCCCAACCCGTAGGCACCGCTGGGCACCTGCGCACGGTGTTTCACGGCGCGCCGCACGGGGACCCGAGAGGGCGAGCGCACCAGGCGCACCGGGCGCGGAGGACGCAGAACCAGAAGGAAGATGATGCTCGTGACCACGGAAACCAGCGGCAAACCGGTAGCCCGCCGGTTGGAGACCGGCTGGTCGCAAGCCCGCCGCCTGCGGAGCAGGGGTGTGCCGCGCACCTGTGTGCCGGCCGTCGAGGACGGGAGCACCACCCGCGCACCGCAACCGGGCCAGGAGTCGAACATCGTCCGGGGCGAGGACTGAACGAGCCCCGAGGGCGGTGACACCGCCCAGCGCGCCGGCCTCGGGGCCGGCGCGGTGCGCGTTCCGGGCCGGTCACCGCGGACGGTGGACACACCGGTAGCGTCACGGGCGCCCGCACCGCCCGTCCCCGACCGCAGCAAGGCACGGAACCGCCCATGAACATCCTGGTCACCGGCGCCGCCGGATTCATCGGCTCCCGGTACGTCCGGACCCTCCTCGCCTCCGACGGGCCGGGGTCACCGCGGATGACCGTCCTGGACTCCCTCACCTACGCCGGGACCACCGCCAACCTCGAAATCGGCCACCCCCGGCTGGAGTTCGTGCACGGCGACATCCGCGACGCGGCGCTCGTCGACAAGCTGACGGCCGAGGCGGACCAGGTGGTGCACTTCGCGGCCGAGTCCCATGTGGACCGCTCGATCCGGGCCGCCTGCGACTTCGTCCTCACCAACGTCGCCGGCACCCAGAACCTGCTGGACGCCGCCCTGCGCCACGGCGTGGGGCCCTTCGTCCACGTCTCCACCGACGAGGTCTACGGCTCGGTGGAGTCCGGCGCGGCCACCGAGGAGCATCCGCTGCGGCCGAGTTCCCCGTACGCCGCGTCGAAGGCGTCGGGCGACCTGCTGGCCCTGTCCTACCACCGCACCCACGGGCTCGACGTACGGGTGACCCGGTGCTCCAACAACTACGGCCCGCACCAGTTCCCCGAGAAGCTCGTGCCGCTGTTCGTCACCCACCTTCTGGACGGCCGCCGGGTCCCGCTGTACGGGGACGGACGCAACGTCCGCGACTGGCTGCACGTCGACGACCACTGCCGGGGCGTCGACCTCGTCCGCACCCTGGGCCGGGCCGGCGAGGTCTACAACATCGGCGGCGGCACCGAGTTGAGCAACCGCGAGCTCACCGGCCTGCTCCTGGACGCCTGCGGCGCGGGCCCGGACCGGGTGGACCACGTCGAGGACCGCAAGGGCCACGACCTGCGCTACGCGGTCGACTGGAGCAAGGCCCGCGAGGAACTGGGCTACCGCCCCCGGTGCGACTTCGCGGCAGGGCTGGCCGAGACCGTCGCCTGGTACCGGGACAACAGGGCCTGGTGGGAGCCGCTCAAGCGGCGCAGTGACGTGGGCTGACGGCCGGCGCGTCCCACCGGCCGGCCGTGCGCCCCAGCCGTGTGTCTCAGTCGTGCGTCTTGGCGAGCAGCTCCAGGATCTCCCGCGTCGTACCCGTCTCGCCCAGGCGCGGGAAGATCCGCTCGACGCTGCCGCGGTGCGCCTCGGCGCTCATGTCGCTCATCGCGTCGGTGGCGAGCGTGACGTGGTAGCCGTGCTCGTGGGCGGCGCGGGCGGTGGACTCCACGCCGATGCTGGTGGCGATGCCGGTCAGCACGATCTGGGTGACGCCACGACGCCGCAGCTGGACATCGAGGCCGGTGCCGTGGAAGGCACCCCAGTTGCGCTTGGTGACGGTGATGTCGCCGGGATGCCCGGCCAGCTCGTCGACGATCACGTCCCAGCCCTCGGGCCGCGGACCGCCGCCGCCCCCCGCCTCCGTACGACCGGGCACGGCGTCCGCCCCGTCGGCGGCGAAGGAGACCCGGACCAGTACCACCGGCAGGCCGCGGGCCCGGAAGGCCTCGGCGAGTTCGGCGCTCCGGGAGACGACCTCGGCGCCGCAGTACGGCTCGGTCGGCGCGGCGACGATACCGGCCTGGAGATCGATCACGACGAGGGCGGTGCGGGGGTCCAGAGCGGTGACGGACATGGGGTGGTGCCTCTCAGACGGATCTCGGACGGTTCGGGGCCGGCCGGCCGACGTCCCGTACCACCGTAAATTCGACAGGTAAGGCTGTCCAGCTGAAACTGCACAGTTTTACCTGTCGATTAAACTCGAGTGCGTGCGTCTGCTGATCACGTCCGACACCCACCTGCCCAAGCGCGCCAAGGAGCTGCCGGCGCCGATGCTGGCGGAGCTCCCGCGTGCGGACGTCGTCCTGCACGCGGGGGACTGGGTCGACACGGCCACCCTCGACCTGCTGGAGAGCCGCAGCCGCCGACTCGTCGGGGTGTACGGCAACAATGACGGGCCCGCACTGCGCGCCAGGCTGCCCGAGGTGGCGTACGCGGAGCTCGGCGGCCTGCGCTTCGGCGTCGTCCACGAGACCGGCGCCGCACAGGGGCGGGAGGCACGCTGCGCCGCCCGCTTCCCCGATCTGGACGTCCTGGTCTTCGGGCACAGCCACATCCCCTGGGACACCACCGCGGCGACGGGCCTGCGGCTGCTCAACCCGGGTTCGCCCACGGACCGTCGCCGTCAGCCGTACCGCACCTACATGACCGTCACGGTCGCCGACGGCCGGCTCGGGGGCGTCGAGCTGCACCGGCTGCCGCCGCGCTGACGAGAAGGGTGGGAAAGGGCGGGCGCACACCTGCGTGCGCCCGCGACGTGACGGGCCCGGACGGCACGGAGCCTCAGCGGGCCGACGGTCCGGTCCAGTCGGCCGCCACATGACCGATGCGGACCCGCTGCGGGTGGTCGCCCACGGGGACGGAGACCGACTTCTCGCCGGTGGCGAAGTCGATGGCCGTGACCCGGTCGGCGCCGCTCTCGGAGACCACGCAGTGCCTGCCGTCGCCGCTGACCGTGGCCCAGTACGGCTTGGCGGCGGACACCAGCGGACCCTCCTGGAGGGTGTCGCGGTCGACCACCGTCGCGTAGTCGTCCATCGTGCCCGCCACGCAGATCTTGGCGCCGTCCGGGCTCATGGACAGGCCGTGGTGCCGCGAGTCGTTGACCCACGTGGTGCGGTCCTCGCTCGTGGCGGGGTTCTTCGGCAGGGTCTTCGTCCGGGTGATCCGGTCGGTGGCCACGTCGTACTCGAAGAAGCCGTTGAAGAACGAGACCTGGAAGTACAGCTTCGACTCGTCGGGCGAGAAGACGGCGGGTCGCACCGCGTCCGAGTGGTCGCCGAGGCCGATCGCGTCGAGCCGTTCGCGCATGTCGACCACCTTGACCCGCTCGTACGTCCGCGCGTCCACGATCGTGATGCGCCGGTCGCCCTTCGTCCAGTCGAGCCAGGGAGCGTCGAGCGCGGTGTTCACCTCGCCGATGGACATGTTCCAGATGTACTTGCCGTCGCGGGTGAAGATGTTCTCGTGAGGCTTGTCGCCGGTGGCGAAGGAGCCGACCTGCTCACCCGTCTCGATGTCCAGGACGTGCACGGTGTTGGAGGTCGAGGCCGAGACGGCGACCCGGGTGCCGTCGGGGGAGACCGCCATGTGGTCGGAGCGGTATCCGGAGACGGGGAAGCGCCATTCGATGTCGCCGGTGGCGAGGTCTATGGAGACCACGTCGGCGAAGCTCGGCCGGGAGACGACCACCGAGGTGCCGTCCGGCGTCGAGTACATGTCGTCGACGAGCTGGTCGTGCCCCTCGCCGACGCCGTTGCGGATGGCCTGGAAGTAGATCCACCTGATCGGATCGGCGTTGATCTCCGCCATCCGCTCGGCCCGGTCGGGGACGACGTCGATCCGGCCGATCCTCGCGAAGTCGCCGGTGGACCGGATGACGTCCGCGGTGCCGTCCCAGTTGTTGCCCACGAACATCACCTCGCGCAGGTCGGCAGGGGCGTCCGGGGCGGCCGAGGCGGCGGCGGGGGCGGCGAGGGTGAGGGCGAGGGCGGCGGCGACGGCGCCGAGGTGCCTGGTGGTGAAGGCGGGCATGCTGCTCTCCTCCGGCAAGGGGGTGGTGGGGGCGATGGAGCGCTGGAGCCATGGGGCGGTGGCGTGCTGGAGCGCGCAATCTGAACACAGCCGCTTTCAGAGTGAACTTACTGCAAAGTAAGGAAAGAGCGCCCTTCTCCACAAGGCCGCGGACACGACAAAATCGGCTGCACGGTGAGGAGTTGCCGCGGAAGAGGCAGAGAGGCAGAGAGGGAGAGCGGGTGACGGGCAGGCTCAGGGCACCGACGGGCCGCTACGGCGGCAAGTCGGCCGCACAGCGCCAGGCCGAGCGCCGCCGGCGCTTCCTCGACGCGGCCCTCCAGCTCTTCGGCGACACCCCCGGCTACCGCGCCACCACGGTGGCCGCCCTCAGCGACGCCGCCGGCCTGTCCACTCGCCAGTTCTACGAGGAGTTCCGCACCCTGGAGGACGTGCTCGCCGCACTGCACCTCCAGGTCAACGACTGGGCGGAGGAAGCCGTCCGCACCGCGGCCGACGGCACCCGCGACCTGCCGCTTCCCGACCGCGCCGCCGCGATCTTCCGCGCCTACGCGGGCAACGTCACCGCCGATCCACGCCGCGTCCGCATCACCTTCGTCGAGATCATCGGCGTCAGCCCGCGCCTGGAGGAGCAGCGACTGGCCCGCCGCGCCCGCTGGGTGGACCTCATCCGCGCCGAGGCCGACGCGGCCGCGGTGCGCGGGGAGGCGGCGCCCCGTGACTACCGGCTGGCCGCCACCGCCTTCATCGGTGGGGTCAACGGCCTGCTGCACGACTACAGCGCGGGCTGGGTGGACGCGACCCTGGACCAGGTCGTCGAGGAACTGGTCCACCAGCTCCTCGCCCTGCTGCGCCCACCCGGCTGGAACCCGGGGTGCTGACCGCCCCCGCGCGGTGACGGCCCCGGACTACTCGTCCCAGGCCTGGATCATGGTCTGCTCGACGATCTCGCCGTCCCGCAGCCTCAGCATCGACTCGGCGAGGACCCGCACACCGTCCGGATAGGTGCACTCCTCGGTGTACGCGGCCTGGTCGCCCTGGACGACGCAGCCTGCCATCCGGTGGGTCATGTCGCGGCCGTAGACGTCGTCGAGCATCTCGGCGATCTCGTCCCGGCCGTGCAGGACCTTCGGGCTGCTGGGCTGGTCGTACCGGTCGACGATGCGGACCTCCGCGTCCTGCGCGTACAGCGACAACAGCGGTGCCGCCGTCTCTCCTTCGATGCCCCGGCGCAGGGCTTCGGTGTCGAAGCCGGGGCCTGTCGTGGTGCTCATGACGACCTCCTTCGGACGTCGAAGGCCGCGGCCCAAAGCGGGGACGGGCCGCCTCGGCCCTCTCCCTTCGAGCTTCCTCCGTCTCACCGCCCGGGGCAACGCCGACCGGGAGAATGGTCCTCACGGGTGACCGGCACCGCCCGCCCGTGTCCGCCACCGGCCCGACGGCGTTGCTCAGCACATGATCTCAACACGACGTATCGTCGCCGTCGTCGGGCTCGCCGCCGGTGTCACCGGCCTCGCCGCCCCGATGGCGAGCGCGGCAGGCGGTGGCCCGCTGGGCACGGAGAAGCTCAGCGTGACGAACACCCTCGACACACTCGCGGTCGGTGACATGCCCGCCGAGGACCGGGCGCAGATGCCGCTCCCGTCCCAGCAGCTGAACCGGCTCCAGGACCTGCAGCAGCTGCAGCAGGTCACCGGCCTGGTCTCGCCCCTCTTCGGCGTCGTCCCCGCCCTGGGCTGACGCCGGCGGCGTCAGCCGCCGGACGCCAGGAACTGGGTGGCCGCCAGCTCCGCGTAGAGCGGATCGGCGGTCACCAGCTCCCGGTGGGTGCCGACCGCACGCACCCGCCCCGCGTCCATCACCACGATCCGGTCGGCCGTCGTCACCGTGGACAGCCGGTGCGCGACGACGAGCACCGTGGTCGTCCGGGCCACCTCCGCCACCGTGTCGCGCAGCGCCGCCTCGTTGACCGCGTCCAGCTGCGAGGTGGCCTCGTCGAGCAGCAGCAGCCGGGGACGACGCAACAGCGCACGGGCGATGGCCACCCGCTGGCGCTCACCCCCGGAGAGCTTGGTGCCGCGATGCCCGACCAGCGTCTCCAGGCCGCTCGGCAGCCGCTCCACCAGGGAGTCCAGACGCGTCGTCTTCAGCACCGCGGTGAGCGTGCCCTCGTCCGCCTCCGGGTTGCCCAGCAGCAGGTTGTCCCGCAGGGAACCGGAGAGCACCGGGGCGTCCTGCTCCACGTAACCGATCGCGGCCCGCAGCGAGGCCGGCTCCCACTCGGCGAGGCTCCTGCCGTCCAGCGTGATCTTCCCGGCACTCGGGTCGTAGAACCGCTCGATCAGGGAGAAGACGGTGGTCTTGCCCGCGCCCGACGGGCCGACGAACGCCGTCATCCCCCGGGCCGGCACCTCGAAGCTCACCCCGTGGTGGATGTACGGCAGGTCGTCGGCGTAGCGGAAGCGGACGTCGTGGAAGGCGACGGACGCCGGCCGCGCACCGGGCGACGGCAGCGGAACCGGCCGGGCCGGCGGCTCCGCGGGCAGGCGCAGCGCGTCCTGGATCCGGTCCAGCGCCGCCCGGCCCGTCTGGTACTGCGTGATCGCGCCGACGACCTGCTGGATCGGGGACATCAGATAGAAGACGAACAGCAGGAACGCGACCAGCGTGCCCACGTCGATCGCCCCCGTCGCCACCCGCGCACCGCCCACCGCGAGCACCGTGATGAAGGCGATCTGCATCGCCAGGCCCGCCGTGTTGCCCGCGGCGGCCGACCACTTGGCGGCGCGCACGCTCTGCCGCCAGGACTCCTCGGCCGCGTCGTGCAGTGCCCGCTCCTCCCGGAGCTCGGCGCCCGACGCCTTCACCGTGCGCAGCGCCCCGAGGATCCGCTCCAGCGCGGCGCCCATCAGCCCCACCGCGTCCTGCGCCTGCCGGCTCGCGCGGTTGATGCGCGGCACGATCAGCCCCAGCACCGTGCCCGCCCCCACGACCACCGCCAGCGTCACCCCGAGCAGCACCGCGTCGACCACGCCCATCATCACCAGCGTCGCCACCAGCGTCAGCCCGCCGGTGCCCAGACCGATGAGGGAGTCCGTGGTGACCTCGCGCAGCAGCGTCGTGTCGGAGGTGATCCGGGCCATCAGGTCACCGGGCTCCGTGCGGTCCACGGCGGTGATCCGCAGCCGCAGCAGATACGACGACAGGGTGCGCCGCGCGCCGAGCACCACCGACTCCGCGGTGCGCCGCAACACGTACGAACCCAGCGCGCCCAGCGCCGTGTTGGCGACCACCAGCCCCGACATGGCCAGCAGTGCCCCGGTGATGGCCCGGTCGTGCGCCAGGTCGTCGATCAGCTCCCGCGCCACCAGCGGCAGCAACAGCCCCGTGGCGCCGGTGACCAGGGAGAGCAGGGCGCCCGCGAACAGGGCCGCGCGGTGCGGGCGTATGTAGGACAGGAGCAGCCGCCAGGCGGGCGTGCCGGTCTCCGGCTCTGCGGTGGTCACGTCGCTCCTTCGGCACGCGGGCGGGGCACTCAGGCTACGTGGGGGCCCGGCCGGGCGGGCCGCCGGTGTACGGACGGCCGGCCGAACCCCGGCAACCGCCCTGTCACCTGCCCCTTTCCGATCACTTGAGCGTAGGGTCTGGGGGAACGCTGTACGGCCGAGGAAGGGGTCAGGAGCATGGCGCAGGAAGTACGCGGCGTGATCGCGCCGGGCAAGGACGAGCCGGTCCGGATCGAGACGATCGTCGTGCCGGACCCGGGTCCGGGCGAGGCCGTGGTGAAGATCCAGGCCTGCGGGGTGTGCCACACCGACCTGCACTACAGGCAGGGCGGCATCAGTGACGACTTCCCCTTCCTGCTCGGCCACGAGGCCGCCGGTGTCGTGGAGTCGGTCGGCGACGGTGTCACCGACGTGGCCCCCGGCGACTTCGTGATCCTCAACTGGCGTGCCGTGTGCGGCACGTGCCGGGCCTGCCTGCGCGGGCGGCCCTGGTACTGCTTCGACACCCACAACGCCGAGCAGAAGATGACCCTCGCCTCGACCGGCCAGGAACTGTCCCCGGCCCTCGGCATCGGCGCCTTCGCCGAGAAGACGCTGGTTGCCGCCGGGCAGTGCACCAAGGTCGACCCGGCCGTCTCCGCCGAGGTGGCGGGTCTCCTCGGCTGCGGGGTGATGGCCGGCATCGGCGCCGCCATCAACACCGGCAACGTCGGCCGCGGCGACACCGTCGCCGTCATCGGCTGCGGCGGCGTCGGTGACGCGGCGATCGCCGGGGCGTACCTGGCCGGTGCCTCGAAGGTCATCGCCGTGGACATCGACGACCGCAAGCTGGAGACCGCGCGCGGGATGGGCGCCACCCACACCGTCAACTCCCGCGAGACCGACCCCGTCGAGGCGATCCGCGAACTGACCGGCGGCTTCGGCGCCGACGTCGTCATCGAGGCCGTCGGCCGCCCGGAGACCTACCGGCAGGCCTTCTACGCCCGCGACCTGGCCGGCACCGTCGTCCTGGTCGGCGTCCCCACCCCCGAGATGAAGCTGGAACTGCCGCTGCTCGACGTGTTCGGCCGCGGCGGCTCGCTCAAGTCCTCCTGGTACGGCGACTGCCTGCCCTCCCGGGACTTCCCGATGCTCATCGACCTCCACCTCCAGGGCCGCCTGGACCTCGGCAAGTTCGTCACCGAGACCATCCGCCTGGACGAGGTGGAGCAGGCCTTCGACCGGATGCACGCCGGCGACGTACTGCGTTCGGTGGTGGTGCTCTGATGGCCCCCCGCATCGAACGCCTCGTCACGTCCGGGCAGTTCAGCCTCGACGGCGGCACCTGGGACGTCGACAACAACGTCTGGCTCGTCGGTGACGACCACGAGGTCGTCGTCATCGACGCCGCCCACGACGCCGACGCCATCGCCGAGGCCGTGGGGGACCGCCGGCTCACCGCGATCGTGTGCACCCACGCCCACAACGACCACGTCAACGCGGCGCCCGCGCTCGCCGAGCGCACCGGCGCCACCATCTGGCTGCACCGCGACGACCTGCCTCTGTGGCAGCAGACCCACCCCGACCGGGACCCGGACGCCTGGCTGACCGACGAACTCGTCATCGAGGCCGCCGGAGCCGACCTGACCGTCCTGCACACCCCCGGGCACGCGCCCGGCGCGGTCTGCCTCTACGACCCCGGTCTCGGCACCGTCTTCACCGGCGACACCCTCTTCCGGGGCGGACCCGGCGCCACCGGCCGCTCCTACTCCCACTTCCCGACCATCATCGACTCCATCCGCGACAAGCTGCTCGTCCTGCCGCCCGAGACCGAGGTCCGCACCGGCCACGGCGACTCCACGACCATCGGCGCCGAGGCACCGCACCTGGAGGAGTGGATCAAGCGCGGGCACTGACCGCGGCCGGGGCGGTCTCCCTCAAGAACGCTCCGGACACGCGGTAAAAGGTGACAGAAGATGTCCGGCTTCCCGGGCACCCTCGAACTCGACATCGCCCGTGCGGGGCGTGAGCCGTGCGCGGCACGAGGGAGAGGAACGGGAGCCGGACATGACAGGGTCACCGAAGGGTCCGCTGACGGGCAGGGTCGCACTGGTCGCAGGGGCCACCCGCGGCGCCGGCCGGGGCATCGCCGTGGAACTGGGCGCGGCCGGCGCCACCGTCTACGTCACCGGCCGCAGCACTCGCGCCCGGCGCTCGGAGTACGACCGCCCCGAGACCGTCGAGGACACCGCCGACCTGGTCACCGAAGCCGGCGGCCACGGCATCGCCGTACCCGTCGACCATCTCGATCCGGCGCAGGTCGCCGGCCTCGTCGACCGCATCGCCCGCGAACAGGCCCGCCTCGACGTCCTCGTCAACGACATCTGGGGCGGCGAGCACCTCTTCGAGTGGGACAGCCCCGTGTGGGAGCACGACCTCGACAACGGTCTGAGGCTGCTGCGGCTCGCCGTCGAGACCCACGTGATCACCAGCCACCACGCCCTGCCGCTGCTGCTGCGCCGCGCCGGCGGACTGGTCGTCGAGATGACCGACGGCACGGACGCCTACAACCGCGACCACTACCGCAACTCGTTCTTCTACGACCTCGCCAAGACGTCCGTCCTGCGCATGGCCTTCTCCCTCGGGCACGAACTGGGACCCCGCGGCGCCACGGCGGTCGCGCTGACCCCCGGCTGGCTGCGCTCGGAGATGATGCTCGACCACTTCGGCGTAGGCGAGGAGAACTGGCGCGACGCCCTCGACCGCGTCCCGCACTTCGCCATCTCCGAGACGCCCCGCTACGTCGGCCGCGCGGTCACCGCACTCGCCACCGACCCCCGCGTGGCACGCTTCAACGGCCAGTCCCTCTCCAGCGGCTCCCTCGCCCAGGAATACGGCTTCACCGACCTCGACGGCAGCCGCCCGGACGCCTGGCGCTACCTCGTCGAGGTACAGGACCCGGACAAGCCGGCCGATGTCACGGGATACCGCTGACGGGCGGCACTGTCCACCGGGCGCCGTGCCCCGGCGGCAGGGCCAGGTCCTTGCGTATCGCCGCGTAGTAGCCCTCACGTGCGGTGCGCTGGCCTTCCAGCAGGGCTCGCCAGGCCTCCGGGTCGCGGGTCTCCTCGCGCAGGAAGCGCTCCATCTCCATCACCGCCACCACCCAGGCCCGCGCCTTCTCGACCACTTCCTTGCTGCCCAGCAGGAGCAACGCCTCACCGGCCGGGTCCCGGGCGGCGGTGGCCTCGGCCTGGGCCGGCGCGGCCTCCTGGGGGGTCAAGGGATGCGGGTGCGGATCGCCCCGAAGTGGGCGGCCACCCGGTACGTCAGAGTGATGGACGTCTTGAGAGTCCGCGCGTAGTCCGCGTACACCGCGAGCCTGCGCTCCTCCCAGCGGGCCGCCGTCTCCCGGTCGGACCGGGCACGGTCGCTGCGGACCACGGCGAGGTAGGAACCGAGCGCGCCGATGACGACGCCCAGGAGCGCGGGGAGTTGCTGCAGGAACGCTGACATGGCCGCACGGTATCTGCCCCGGTGATCCTCGCGGTACTACCGTCCGGCCCATGACGGACACCAAGCGTTTCACCGACCACACGGCACTCGTGACGGGCGCGGCCCGGGGCATCGGCGCGGCCGTCGCCCGCCGGCTCGCCACGGAGGGGGCGCGGGTGCTGCTGACCGACGTGGACCTCGCCGCGGCGCGGCACACGGCGGCACGGTTGACGGAACAGGGGCTCACCGTCGCGGCGTTCGCCTGCGACGTGCGTGACCGGGCGTCCGTCGAGGCGGCCGTCGCCCATGCAGTGGACGCCTTCGGCGGGCTGGACGTCCTGGTCAACAACGCCTACGCGTGCACGCCCGACGCCCCGCTGTTCGAGGACGAGCCGGACGAGGTCTGGGCCCGCGACCTCGACGTCACCCTCACCGGCGCCTACCGCTGCTGCCGTGCCGCCCTGCCCCACCTCGCCGCCTCGGGGCGCGGCGCGATCGTCGGCGTCGGCTCGGTCAACGGGGTCCAGGACTTCGGCAACCACGCCTACAGCGCCGCCAAGGCCGGCCTCGCCTCGCTGACCCGTACCCTCGCCGGGCATGCCGCTCCGCGCGGCGTCCGCGTCAACCTCGTGACCCCGGGCACGGTGCGCACCACGGCCTGGGAGGGCCGGGACGAGGAGCTGGCGGCGGTGCGGGGACTGTACCCGCTGGGGCGGGTGGGCGAGCCCGAGGACATCGCGGCGGCCGTCGCCTTCCTCGCCTCGCACGACGCGTCCTGGATCACCGGCACCGCCCTCGCCGTCGACGGCGGCCTGACCGCGGTCAACACGGGCTTCGGGCGGGCGCTCGCGGAGGCGGAGGGCTCGCACTGACGGTCACGGGCGCTCCGGTGGTGTTTGTCACGGTTGCGTCGCGGCGGCGGGCGGCGCGCAACCAAAGCCGCCGGACGCCGGTCTAGCAGGCCGGGGTCGCACGAAGGCGACCCTCCACTCGGCGCACCGCCGCGACGCGAAAGGCATGACCGGCCATGGGGGACACACGCAGACGGGCAGCCGTCGCACTCGGGATCACGGCATTGGTGGCCCCGCTCACGCTCGCGCTCACGGCAGCACCGGCGCAGGCCGCCGGCTGCGGCGCGAAGGCGGGCCCGTACCAGAAGAAGGTGGAGAAGTTCCTCGGCCGCAAGGCCGACGGCAAGCAGTCCACCGCGGACTGCAAGGCCATCCGCGCCTTCCAGACCAAGCACGGCATCACGCCCAACGCCGGCTACGCGGGGCCCGTCACCTGGGGAGTGATGGACCTGATGACGAAGCAAAAGGCCGTCGGGAAGAACCCGAACAAATCCGGCAAGTGCCCCACCAACAAGGGCCGTATCGCCTGTGTGAATCTCAGCCTCCAGCTGAGCTGGATCCAGGACGGCAAGAAGCTGGTGTACGGGCCGGTCCCGGTCCGCACCGGGCGCAACGGCTACGAGACCCGCACCGGCCTGAAGAAGGTCTACTGGCGCAACATCGACCACGTCTCGACCATCTACCACGTGCCGATGCCGTACAGCCAGTTCTTCGACGGCGGCCAGGCCTTCCACTCCGTCGGCGTCAGCATGTGGAACCCGCCGGGCTCGCACGGCTGCGTGAACATGCGGAAGGCCGACGCCAAGAAGTACTGGTCGCTGCTGAAGAAGGGCGACGACGTCTACGTGTACGGCCGTAAGCCCGGCACCTGACGGAGGCGGGGCGCCCGGCTCGCGCCGCGGCGCCTCGCAGCTCGGGGGCGTCCCCGAAGTCCGGGATCTCGAGCCGGACCCCGCCCTGCCGGGCGGACTCGTGCGCGACGACGCCCGGCAGGGTGTAGCGGGCCGCGACCCACGCGTTCACGGACGGCAGGGTCCGGGAGCCGACGTGGTGGACGCGGCCGTCCACGACAACCGGCCTCCGCGGGCCGCGCCGGTCGGTCTGAAGACCCGGGTGTCCGACTTCCACGACTGGGCGCGCGGCGCCGCCGTGCCGGCGATCCGGGTGCTGGTGCCGGGGGCGGCGCAGGGATGAAGGCGCGAGGGGCGGACAGGCGGCCCGTGTGCGGCAGGGCACATCGGGGAGAACGAACTCGCCCGCAGGTCTTGACAGATGGCAAGATCGACGTGATCAGTAACACGGTCCGATATGTCCGATTGGCTCGCGATTACTCACATCGTCTTCACGCTGGGCGCCGTATGCTTCACATCATGTCCACCACTGTTGAACCCTCCTCCGAGCGATCGGCTGCCGAGGTCAACGAGGAGATCCGGGCCCTGTGGCTCCGGTCGGGCGGGACACTGAGCGTCGAGCAGCGCGCGGAGTACCAGCGGCTCGTCATGGAGTGGGCCAACGCGGCCCCGGAGTCCGTGAAGGCCGCCTGACCGGCGCCAGCGGTCTCCTCGCCCCCGGCCCGCCGACAGCAGCGCGGCCGGCCCTCGTACCGGTCCGGGTCAGCCCCATGTCGCCGAGTACTGCCGCCGGTAGGCCTTGCGGTCCTGTTCCGTCCGGATCCACCGCGTCGCCACCAGCGCGACCAGGCTGCCCGCCACCACCAGCAGCCCCGGCCCGACGTTGCGGCGGTCCGTGAGCCGGGCCAGGAGCGGCGTGCCGTCCGCGCCCGCCACCGGGGCCGACGCCCCCGCTCCCGCGGCGCCCGAGGCCGAGGGCGCCGGCGTACCGGCCGCGGCACCCTCCCGGCCGGAGACGATCAGCCGGACCCCGAGCGACTTCATGGCCTCCGGCAGCGGCTGGAAGAACGTCGTCCCGCCCTTGGCGCAGTCACCGCTGCCTCCCGACGTCACGCCGAGCGCGAGGCCCTCGGAGAACATCGGCCCGCCACTGTCCCCCGGCTCGGCGCACACGTCCGTCTCGATGAGTCCGGTGACCGTGCCCTCCGGGTAGTTGACCGTCGCGTCCAGCGCCGTCACCCGGCCTGCCCGCAGTCCGCTGGTGCTTCCGCTGCGGAACACCCGCTGTCCCACCGCCGGTTCGCCCGTCCCCGTGAGCCGCACGCCCTTGCCGTCGCCGACCGCCACCACATCGGCGTCGTCGCCCGCCTTGCCGCCCGCGTACTCCACCAGGGAGAAGTCGTCCCCGGGGAAGCTCCCGGCGACCGTTTCGCCGACCTGCCGGTTCCCCCCGCCGCCAGCGAACCAGACGGAGCCCGTCGGCCCGCAGTGGCCCGCGGTCAGGATGAAGTCCCTCGTGCCGTCCGTCACGTTGAACCCCGCCGAGCAGCGTCCCGCCGTGGACAGGATCGGCTCCGCCCCGTTCAGGCGGGTGGTGAACGTCCCCTCGACGCGCTCCATGCGGACGAACTCCCCGATCTGCTCGGCGACGCCCGTCAGCCGCGACCAGTCGGCCCCGGAGACCGTGCGGTCGCCGCGCACCACCAGCTCGTTCGACCGGTAGTCCAGCGCCCACGCGGTACCGGGCACCCGGGGCGCCGCACGCAGCGTCGCGGCCGCCGACCTCAGCTCGGACATGCTGTGCCGCACCACCTTGGCCCTCGCACCGGCCCGCCGTACCGCATCGGCCGAGGGCTGGTCCGTGACCGCCACGACCGGCCGCCCGTCGGCGTCGACCCAGTGCCCCGCCGTACGGTCGCCGCCCAGCCCGGCCACGAGACCGGCACCGGCGCCGGACGCGGTCCGCGCGAGGGTGTGCGGCGCGGCGGACGGACCGGGAGGTTCACTCGCCACCGCCCGGGTGACCATCGTCCCCCCGAGCAGCAGCCCGCCGACGGCCGCCAGTCGTGCCACTCGCCGGACGATGCGTCGTCGTGCGTGCCTCATGCGTGCGCTCCCGAACCCGACCGCGCGGCGTCGCCGCCGCGGGGGCCTCCGGACGTCGAGCGCCCTCCTCCCATACGGCGGCGGGCCGCGCGGTGTTCACCCCGCCCGTCGACGGGTCCTATCTTGGGCCCATGACCAGCACCCCGCGGGACCAGTCCGGAGAACCGAACCCCCTGCACGCGCTCACCCTGGACGAGCTTCGCCGCCGTACGAGCATGAAGTGGCGCACCCATCCCGCGGACGTACTGCCGCTGTGGGTGGCCGAGATGGACGTGCCGCTCGCCCCGCCCGTCGTGCGCGCCGTCACCGGGGCCATGGAACTCGGCGACACCGGCTACCCCGTCGGCACCGCCTACGCCGAGGCGCTGGCCGCCTTCGCCGGCAAGCGGTGGGGCTGGGACGACCTGGCCGTCGAGCGCACGGCGATCGTGCCCGACGTGATGCTCGGCGTCGTCGAGATGCTCAAACTGGTCACGGACCCGGGCGACCCGGTGATCGTGAACCCGCCGGTGTACCCGCCGTTCTACGCCTTCGTCACCCATATGGACCGGCGCGTCGTCGAGGCGCCGCTCGACGCCGGCCTGCGGATCGACCTCGGGGTGCTGGAAGAGACGTTCCGGCGGGCCGTCGCGGACGGCGGCCGGGCCGCCTACCTGCTGTGCAGCCCGCACAACCCGACCGGCACCGTGCACACCGCCGACGAACTGGCGGCCGTCGCCGCCCTCGCGGAGCGCCACGGTGTCCGGGTCGTCGCCGACGAGATCCACGCACCCGTCGTCACCGCGCCCGACGCGCGGTTCGTGCCCTACCTGAGCGTGCCCGGCGCCGAGCGCGGCCTCGCGCTGATGTCGGCCTCCAAGGGCTGGAACCTGGCCGGCCTCAAGGCGGCCCTGGCCCTCGCGGGACCCGGCGCCGCCGCCGACCTGGCGCGGATGCCCGAGGAGGTCGGGCACGGACCCAGTCACATCGGCGTCCTCGCCCACACCGCCGCCCTGCGCGACGGCACCGCCTGGCTGGACGCGGTGCTCGCCGGGCTCGACGGGAACCGGCGGCTGCTCACCGGCCTGCTCGCCGAGCGGCTGCCCGGGGTCGTCCACCGCCCGGGGGAGGCGACCTACCTCGCCTGGCTCGACTGCCGTGCCCTGGATCTCGGCGACGACCCGGCGGAGGTCTTCCTCGACCGGGGCCGGGTGGCCCTCAGCTCCGGCCTCCCCTTCGGCAGCGGCGGAGCCGGACACGTACGGCTCAACCTGGCGACCTCGCCGGAGGTGCTCACGGAGGCGGTCGGGAGGATGGCGGCGGCCCTGAGGTGACGCGCGGCGCCGCGGGGCCGTACGTACGCGCCGCGGCTCGTCCGCGTACGGGACTAGACTTCCGGATCATGGACGACGACGCGTCACTGGAAAGGCTCGGCACCGGCAAGTACCTGCTGGTCACGACCTACCGCAAGAACGGCACCCCGGTCGCCACCCCGGTGTGGGTCGTGCGGGACGGGGACGCGCTCGGGATCTGGACGGTGACCGACTCCTGGAAGGTCAAACGCGTCCGCAACCGCGCCGACGTCCTGGTGGGCCCCTGCGACGTGCGCGGCCGGCCCACCGGCGAAGGGGTCCCGGGGACGGCGGAGATCTGCGACCCGGCCACCACGGCCCGCTACCGCAAGCTGCTGATTGGCAAGTACGGCCTCGTCGGCCTGCTCACCCTCCTCGGCAGCCGGCTGCGCCGGGGACTCGACGGCACCGTGGGAATCCGCATCACGCTGACGTCCGCACCGGTGGCCGACGACTGACCGGTGCTCAGGTCCAGGCCCGGTAGGGCTCGTCGACCAGCTGGAAGACCGGCTCGCCCCGCACCGGGTCCTTGGCCGTGGACAGCCGGACGCGGTCACCGCTGTGGATGCCGATGAGCGGACCCATCACCCGGCCGCGCAGCACGAAACCCTCGGCCATCTCTATGAGCGAGACGTTGCGCGCGGCAGGGGTGTTGCGGTGCACCACGGTGGCGTGGCGCACCGTCCCGGTGCCCTCGCTCCGTTCCGTCCGCAGCTCGCTGCCGCGGCAGACCGGACACAGCACCCGGTGGTACATGGCGGTGCCGCACCAGGTGCAGCGCTGGTAGAAGACGGCCTCGGTGTCCGGGCTCCGACCCTTGGCTCCCGGGTCGAGCAGGCCCGTCGCGGGGCCGGCCGCCTGCTGAGCGACGTTTCCTGAGTGGTACACGCTGGTCAACTCCCTGCACTCGGGCCGGAATCCCGCGTGCGCGGTCACCGGGCACGCGTGTGCGCGGCTCACCGTGCCGCCGTGCACGCACCTCAGCGTATGGCACTGAGTGTCACCAGTAAAGGCACTCGGTACCCCGGATTCAGAACGCGGACTCGATCTCCCGCAGGACCTGCCACAGGGGTGTCCCGCGCCGCGCGGCCACGACCACCACGTCCTCGGGCGACTCGCGCCGGGGCGCCACGGGTACGTCGCCGAACGCGGACTGCGCGTAGGCCAGCGCGTGGTCGACCGCTGCGCCCGCGTCGTCGCGGCCGTCCGAACGCAGCCAGGACCGCAGGGCGTTGTTGTGCGCGGCGACCACCGCCGCCGCGATCACGTCGGCGCGCAGGATCCCGTCCGGGCGACCGCCCAGCCGCCCCCGCAGGTACTCGGCCAGCGCTCGCTCGTAGCGCCACACCACCGACAACTCGTAGGCGCGCAGCCCCGGGACCTTCTTCGTGAGGTGGTACCGCTGCACCGAGAACGCCGGGTTCTCGGCGTACATGCCGAGGACGAGCCGGGCCGCGTCGCAGACCCGCCGCACCGGGTCGGCGTCCTCGGGGGAGCGGGCCAGGAAGGCCTTCATGTCCGTCAGGCACCGTTCGTGGTCGGGGAAGACCACGTCCTCCTTCGACGGGAAGTACCGGAAGAAGGACCGCCGTCCGACGCCGGCCAGGGCGACGATGTCGTCCACGGTGGTCTGCTCGTACCCCCGCTCGAGGAACAACCGGAACGCCGCCGCGACCAGTGCGTCCCGCATCGGCGGCCGGACCTGTGCCGCATCCGTCCCGTCCCCGCGGCGGGGCGCCGCACTGCTGGTGCTCATGAAGGGGAACGTAGCAGCCCGGCCAGGTTGGTGGCACTCAGTGCAGCGATAGGGGGGAACCGAGTGCACTCGTGTCCGCTCATCGTCGATCGCATACGATCACTTCCGGTCAGCCCCGGAGGAGTCCCGCATGCCGTTCGCCCGCCCCCGCATCCTGTACGTCACCGACCTGGCCTACCGGGCGCGCGGACGGCGCTACTGCGACGAGGACATCTTCCTGACCTCCCGGCTCCGCGAGGAGTTCGACCTGGCCCTGTGCCATCCCCGGGACGCCGCCGCGCTGCTGGACGGTTTCGACGCCGTCGTGGTGCGCAACAGCGGTCCGGTGCGGGAGTACAAGGCCGCCCACGACGCCTTCCGCGAGCGCGCGGCCGAGCGCGGAACACGTGTCTACAACCAGCTCACCGGCCGGGCGGACATGCTCGGCAAGCAGTACCTGCTCGACCTGACCGCGGCGGGATTCCCGGTCATCCCGACCGTCGACCGCGCCGAGGACCTGCACCTGCTGCCCGTCGCGGACGAGTACGTCGTCAAGCCCGGGCTCGGCGCGGACTCGGCGGGGCTGCGGATCGTCCCGGCGGCGGGCGTGCGCCAGGCGCTGGGCGACGTCGGGGACCTGCTCGTCCAGCCGCGCGTCGCCTTCGCCTACGAGGTCTCCTTCTACTTCGTCGACCAGGACTACCAGTACGCCCTCCACGCGCCGCACCCCGACCGCCGCTGGCAGCTGGAGCCGTACGACGCCACCGTGGCCGACCTCGACTTCGCGCGGCGGTTCATCGAGTGGAACGGCGTCGACCACGGCATCCAGCGCGTCGACGCCTGCCGTGCGTCCGGCGGTGAGCTGCTGCTGGTCGAACTGGAGGACCTCAATCCCTACCTGTCCCTGGACGCCCTCGACGAGCCCGTCCGCGACGCCTTCGTCACCGCCCTGCGCGCGGCCCTGCGCCGCCTTCTCGCCACCTGAGCCGGCTGAGCCGCCCGTGCCGTCCCGGCGTGCCCAACATGGCCGCCATGGACGTGTTCCTGGACCGGCTCGACCCGGACATGTGCGTCGTCACGGCCGCCGCGGACGGGGAACGGGCCGGCTGCCTGGTCGGCTTCTCCTCGCAGTGCTCCATCCGGCCCGTGCGGTACGTCGAATGGATCTCCGACGTCAACCGGACCTTCCGCGTCGCACGGTCCGCCGATATCCTCGCGGTCCATCTGCTCGCCCGCGACCGGCGGGAGACGGCGGAGCTGTTCGGTGGGAGCAGCGGCGACGGCGTGGACAAGTTCCGGCGGGTCCACTGGCGGGAGGCGTACGGCGGGGCCGTCGTGCTGGGGGACGCCGAGGCGTGGTTCGTCGGCCGGGTCCTGGAGCGCGTCCCGGGGGGCGACCACACCGGTTTCGTCCTCGAGCCGGTCGAGTGGGGCGGGCGGGAGAAGACCGGCGGTGGTCCCCTCCTGCGGCTCGCCGACGCCCGCACCATCAGGCCGGGACACCCAATCGACTGAGGCGGCCGGGCCCGGTCAGCGTCCGGCGGTGCCCCGCTCGGCCAGTGCCTCGGTGACCGCCCGCACGCTGCGCGCGATGTGCTGCAACTGGAGGACCTCGGCCGCGTACAGCTTGATGGTGTGCTCGATGGCCGCCTCGTGCAGCCCGAGCCGCGGCAGGTCCGCGCGGGCGGTCTGCAGCGCGGTACGGGCCACCCGGATCTCGTGCTGCACCTGGATCTGCGCATGCCGGGCGAGCAGCACCGGGTGGCGGATCAGGGCCGGATAGCCGGCGTAGCGCGCCGGCACCAGCTCGCGCAGCCACCTGGTGGCCGAGCGTTCCCAGTCGTAGCTGCCGGGTGTCTTGACCTGGCAGGGCCAGTCCGGGCTGGTGCGCGTGGTCGTCAGGGGCATGATCATCGCTTCCGGGGGTGCGGCGTCGACGGGGTGGGCGACGGGTGGGGGCGGTCCCGGTCCAGGGGACGACCGGGACCGCCGCGGGCGCTCGCGCAGGCGATGCCCGACCGGAACACCCGGGGCGCCGGAGCGGGTAGGAGTCGGCGGCCGAGTGTTCGCGGCAGAGGCGGACGCGCTCCGGGGCGGCCGGGGCGCGATCCGTGAGCAGTATTTATATATGCCATCCGCTTTGCAAGGCGTATGAAAACATTCATTCCCGCTTTGACCGGGAAAGCCCTTGTGCGCACCGCCCGGCGCCGTCGCCGAGCGTCCCGGCGGGGCCGGCTCAGTCCCGCAGGAAGAACTGGTGCTGGTCGGCGACCTGCTCGTACTTCTCCAGCCGGGCCTGCGTCCGTTCGGGGTCGGCGTCCGTCATGGCCTGGAGCAGCGCCGCGCACATCACGCCCGGCGCCGCGTAGGAGTCGAAGACCAGCCGGGACCCCGTGCCCGTGGCGAAGGTGACGTCGGCCTCGTCCACGACGGGGCCGAGCGCCAGGTCGGTGATCAGCGCCACCTTCAGTCCGGCACCGCGTGCCACCCGCACGGCGCCCAGCGTCTCGTGGGCGTGCCGGGGCATGGAGAAGGCCAGCACCCAGGTGCCGCCGGCCTCCCTGGACTGCAGCAGGGCGTCGTAGGCGACGGTGCCGCCCCGGGTGACCAGGCGTACGTCGGGATGGATCCGGCGGGCCGCGTAGGCGAAGTACTCGGCGAGCGAGACGGAGATGCGCAGCCCGAGGACGGTCAGCGGCGTGGAGGCGGCCAGTTCGCGGCCGACGTCGATCACCCGGTCGGCGTCGGCGAAGTCGCGCCGCAGGTTCTCCAGGTTCTCGATCTCGGCGTCCACGGCCGCCTGGAGTTCGTTGCCGCGGCTCTCCTCGGCCGCGAAGCCGCCCCGGCCGCCGAGCGCGATCGCCTGGAGCCGCTCCCGCAGCGCCGGGTAGCCGCTGAAGCCGACCGCCGAGGCGAACCGCGTCACCGAGGGCTGGCTCACGCCGACCCGGTCGGCCAGGTCGGTGATCGACAGGAACGCCGCCTCGGTGAGGTGGTCGATGAGGTACTGGGCGATGCGCCGCTGCCCCGGGGAGAGACGGGGCCGGTCGAACAGCGTCCTGAGCCGGGAGGTGGGGGAGATCTCCGACTCGGGGGCCGCCCGTCCGGACGTGATCGCCGACGCCTGTGCGCGTGCCTGCTGCGGCGATGGCACGGGTGCGTCTCCGGTGTCTCCCATGTCTCCCACGGAGGTCAACATAGCTCACCCCCCGCGCCGGCCAGGGCGGACCACCGCCCACGCGGCACGCCCCGGACGGCGCCGCACCGCCCGGAGGAGAACCGCACCGCCCCGGACGGGGATAGCACCGCGTCGCCCGGGAACCCGCGCGGCACAAGGACCCGCAGACACGGACGAGGAGCCGACGTCATGACCGTCCCGGAAGAGAACCGGCCGAAGACCGACACCACCGACGACGTTCTCGAGCAACCCGCACGCCGCCGCGAGGAGGAACCCCGCCCGCCCGGCGGCACCGGCCGGACCCTGCGCGAGGCCCTCGAGGAGGCCCACGTCCGCCCGGACGACTTCGACGAGAAGTGACCGCGTCGGACGTTGTACGGGAACTGACCGTCGACGGGAAGTGACCGCGTCGGACGTTGTACGGGAACTGACCGACGACGAGAAGTGACCGCCTCGGACACCGACCCTACGTGACCGTTTCAGACGGGCGTCGAGGGCGCCGGTCCCCGCGCGCCCGGGGGCGGGCCGGTCACCGCGTCCGCCGGTACCACCAGGTCGGCCCGGTGCCGGGTCGCGGCGACCAGGTCGGCGTTGCGCCGGTCGGGCCCCAGCGCCCACGCGGCGGCGTCCGCCGGTGACTTGCCGAAGCGCTCGTGCCGCGCCACGAGCCGCCGCACGCGCTCCGTCTCCTCCAGCGCGCAGAACCACACCTCGTCGAGCCGGGGCCGCACCCGCGCCCAGGCCCCGCCGTCCAGCAGCAGGTAGTTGCCCTCCGTCACGACGAGCCGGGCGGCCGGCGGCACCGGCAGGGCCCCGGCGATCGGCTGCTCCAGCACCCGCTCGAAGCCGGGCGCGTACACGACGTCGCCGTCGGGCCCCGTGTCCTCCTCGCGCAACCGCTCCAGCAGCGCCACGTACCCGGCCGCGTCGAAGGTGTCCGGCGCCCCCTTGCGGTCCCGGCGGCCCAGCCGGTCCAGTTCGGCATCGGCCAGGTGGAAGCCGTCCATCGGCACGTGCGCCACCCAGGGCTCGCCCGTGCCGTTCAGCTCCCGCACCAGATTCCCGGCGAGCGTCGACTTTCCCGCCCCGGGAGGGCCCGCGATGCCCAGGATCGCGCGCCGCCGGCCCCGGGACAGGCGACGGGCACGGGCGAGCAGGTCCTCGAACGTCGGCGGCACATCCCACAGTGTGTCACCTGATCGGAGCCGCCCCGACGGGGAACTGTGGGGGGTATGACGACGCAGCTCGGACTTCCCGACGACATCCAGGCCTGCCTCTTCGACCTCGACGGGGTCGTCACCAGGACCGCGGTGGTGCACGCCGCCGCCTGGAGGGCGACCTTCGACGCCTTCCTGCGCGAGCGGGACGGCGCGGGCTTCCGTCCCTTCACCGACTCCGACTACGACCAGTACGTCGACGGCCGCCCCCGCGCCGACGGCGTGCGATCCTTCCTCGCCTCCCGCGGCATCGAACTGCCCGAGGGCACCTCCGACGACCCCCCGGACGCACAGACGGTCAACGGCGTCGGCAACCGCAAGAACGAACTCCTCCTGGAGAAGATCCGCACCGACGGTGTGGAGGCCTACGAGGGCACGCTGCGCTACATCGACGCCGTCCGGGCCGCCGGCCTCGCCACCGCGATCGTCTCCTCCAGCGCCAACACCCGGGACGTGCTGCGCTCCATCGACGCCGAGCGGCTGTTCGACGTACGGATCGACGGCGTGGTGGCCCGGGAGCGGAAACTGCCGGGCAAACCGCGTCCCGACACCTTCCTGGCCGCCGCCCGCGACCTCGGCGTCGAGGCGTCCCGCGCCGCCGTCTTCGAGGACGCGCTGGCCGGCATGGACGCGGGTCGTTCCGGACACTTCGGCTACGTCGTCGGCGTCGACCGCGTGGGCCAGACCGACGCCCTGTACGCCCACGGCGCCGACCGCGTCGTCAAGGACCTCGCCGAGCTGGGGGGCCACGCGTGATCACCAACCGGACGTACACCGTGGAGCCCTGGAGGGTGCGCGAGACCGCCCTCAACCTCGACCTCCTCGCCCAGAGCGAGTCCGTCTTCGCCCTGTCCAACGGGCACGTCGGCTGGCGCGGCAACCTCGACGAGGGCGAACCGCACGGCTTGCCCGGCAGTTACCTCAACGGCGTCCACGAACTCCACCCGCTGCCCTACGCCGAAGCGGGCTACGGCTATCCGGAGTCCGGCCAGACCGTCATCAACGTCACCAACGGCAAGCTGCTGCGGCTGCTGGTCGACGACGAGCCCTTCGACCTGCGCTACGGGCGGCTCGGCAAGCACGAACGCACCCTGGACCTCAGGCGCGGCGTGCTGGAACGCACCTGCGAGTGGACCTCCCCGGCGGGCACGACCGTCCGGGTGCGCTCCACCCGCCTGGTCTCGCTCACCCAGCGCGCCATCGCCGCCGTCGAGTACGAGGTCGAGCCCCTCGACGCCCGGACGCGGGTGGTCATCCAGTCGGAACTGGTCGCCAACGAGAGCCTGCCCTCCTCCGACGGCGACCCGCGGACCGCCAAGGCCCTGCGGTCCCCGCTAGAGCCGGAGGAGGACCTGGCCGTCGGGTCGCGGCTGCGGCTGGTCCACAGCACCCGGCGCAGCGGCCTCAGGGTCGCCGTCGCCGCCGACCACGTCGTCGACGCGCCCGGGGAGATCACCACCAGCAGCGAGAGCAACACGGACGTCTCCCGCCTGACCATCACCTCGGTCCTGGACCCGGGACAGCGGCTGCGGGTGCAGAAGACCGTCGCCCACGGCTGGTCGGGTGCCCGCTCCCGCCCCGCGATGAGTGACCAGGTCGAGGCCGCGCTGGCCGCCGCCGCACACGGCGGCTGGGAGGGACTCCTGGCCGAACAGCGGGACTACCTCGACGACTTCTGGGCCCGCGCGGACGTCGAGGTGCACGGCGACGAGGAGGTCCAGCAGGCCGTCCGCTTCGCCCTGTTCCACGTGCTGCAGGCCGGGGCCCGCGCCGAGCAGCGCGCGATTCCGGCCAAGGGACTGACCGGTTCCGGATACGACGGTCACGCGTTCTGGGACACCGAGATGTTCGTGCTGCCCCTGCTGACCTACACCGCCCCCCAGGCCGTCGCCGAGGCGCTGCGCTGGCGGCAGGCCACCCTGCCCGCCGCCCGGGACCGCGCCACCCAGCTCGGGCTGCGCGGCGCCGCGTTCCCGTGGCGGACCATCGACGGCTCGGAGGGCTCCGCGTACTGGCCCGCCGGCACGGCCGCCTTCCACGTGGCCGCGGACATCGCGCACGCCGCGGTGCGCTACACGGCGGCGACCGGCGACACCGACTTCGAGCGCGAGACCGCCCTGGAACTCCTGGTCGAGACGGCCCGGCTGTGGCGCTCGCTGGGCCACCACGACCCCCACGGCGTCTTCCACATCGACGGCATCACCGGTCCCGACGAGTACAGCGCCGTCGTCGACGACAACACCTACACCAACCTCATGGCACGCTCCAACCTCCTCGCCGCGGCCGACGTGTGCGAACGCCACCCCGAGGAGGCGGCCCGGCTGGCTGTGGACGAGGAGGAGAGCGCGACGTGGCGGGACGCCGCCGAGGCCGTGCACATCCCGTACAACGAGGAGATCGGGGTCCACGAGCAGCACGCCGGCTTCACCCGTCACCAGCGCTGGGACTTCGCGAACACGGGTGCCGACCAGTACCCGCTGATGCTGCACTTCCCCTACTTCGACATCTACCGCAAACAGGTGATCAAGCAGTCGGACCTCGTGCTGGCCATGTACACCTGCGGCAGCTGGTTCGACGCCCACTGCGACGAGGAGCAGATGGCGGCCAACTTCGCCTACTACGAGCCGCTGACCGTCCGGGATTCCTCCCTGTCCGCGTGCTGCCAGGCCGTCGTCGCCGCGCAGACCGGGCATCTGCGGCTGGCCTACGACTACGCGACCGAGGCCGCGCTGATGGACCTGGCGGACCTGGAGCACAACACCCGCGACGGACTGCACATCGCCTCACTGGCCGGCACCTGGATGGCGCTGGTCGCCGGCTTCGGCGGCACCCGGCGGGACGGCGAGAGGCTGCGCTTCACGCCGCGCCTGCCCGAGAAGCTCAGCCGCCTCGCCTTTCGGCTCCAGTTCCGCGGCCGGTGCCTGCGGGTGGAGATCGGCCCCCACCGGGCCTCGTACTCGCTGCTGGCCGGACCACCGCTGACGATCCATCACCACGGGACCGAGGTGCGTGTGGACGGGGACGAGCCCGTCACCCTCGAAATTCCCGCGCCGAAGTGGCGGCCCACGCCCGAGCAGCCCCCGCACCGCCGCCCGGGCGTCGCCGACCGGCCGGGGCCCGGCGAGGAATGAGAGTACTGACTGGCCGAGTTCTGCCCTGCGGGTCCGGGGCACGCGGGTTAGTTTGACCATGTTTT
The DNA here is from genome assembly GCF_040686295.1 of Streptomyces sp. NPDC085944. Classification (NCBI taxonomy): domain Bacteria; kingdom Bacillati; phylum Actinomycetota; class Actinomycetes; order Kitasatosporales; family Streptomycetaceae; genus Streptomyces; species Streptomyces sp. NPDC085944. The sequence continues at coordinate 220,353 of NZ_JBFBJX010000014.1, forward strand.
CCGGGAACCCGGGCTCCCGCCACGGGCGGCAGGAGGTGAGAAACGAGCGGCCCCGCGACGAGCGGGGGATGAGGGGTGCACGATGGCCGACGGCGTGGACGCCACTCTCGTCGACGGACGCAGTGACGAGGCGGCGAAGGCATCCCGCATCCCGCGGCGGCTGCGCGGCGACGCGCCGGTCGCGGCGGTGGCCGGCGTCTTCACCCTGGCCCAACTGATCCTTGTCCACCCCTCGATGGGGCTCGGCTGGGACGAGATCGTCTACACCAGCCAGGTCACCACCCACCACCCCGCCGCCTTCTTCAGCGCGCCCCGCTCCCGCGGCGTCTCCCTGCTGGTGGCGCCCGTGGCCTCCTGGTCGGCCTCCACCGAACTGCTGCGCGTCTACCTCGCCGTGCTCTCCGGCCTGGGGCTGTACCTCGCCCTGCGCGCCTGGAAGGGCCTGTTCCCGTCCCGGGTCCTCGCCACGGCCGGCGCGTTCTTCGCCACCCTGTGGGTGACCCTCTTCTACGGCCCGCAGGCCATGCCCAACTACTGGGTCGCGATCGGCGCCCTGATCACCGTGGGCTGCGCCCTGCGGGCCCTCGGCGCCCCGGGGCCCCGGCGGGGGCGCTCCGCCCGGGGCGCGCTGTGGGCAGTCGCCGCCGGGGCCCTGCTGATGGCGCTGATGCGGCCCACCGACGCCGTCTGGGTGAGCTTCCCTCTCCTGGTCCTGGTCCTCGTCCGGCGCCACTGGCCCCTGCTGCTCGCCCTCGCGGGCGGTCTGGCGGCCGGGGGAGGGGAGTGGGCGGTGGAGGCGTACGCCTGGTACGGAGGGCTCGGGGAGCGGCTCCGGAGGGCCTCCGAGATCCAGGGCGGCCTCGGCTGGAACATCGCCGTCGACGACCAGATGCGCAGCCTGGGCGGTCGGGCGCTGTGCCGCCCGTGCACCGGGGACATGCCGCACCCGGTGGTCACCCTGTGGTGGCTGCTCCTCCCGGTCGTCGCGATCCTCGGCGCGGTCGTGGCGGTCCGGGCCCGGCGCGCCACCGCGACGCTGGTGCCCCTGGCCTGCGCCGTCACCGCCGCGGTGCCGTACCTGTTCCTGATCGGCTACGCGGCGCCCCGCTTCCTCCAGCCCGCCTACGCCCTGCTCGCCCTCCCGGTCGCCGACGCGCTGTGGCACCTGGCCAGGACCGGACGCGGCCGGTGGCGGCCGGCGGCCGCGACGCTGGTCGCGCTCGCGGTGGCCGGGCATCTGGCGGTCCAGTTCTCGGTCCTGGTGGGCACCGTGAACGGCAACGTCGACAGCCGCGAGGACTGGGCCCGCGTAGCCGACGAACTGCACCGGCTCGGAGTCCGCCCGCCCTGCCTGCTCACCGGGCACGAGTCCATCCCGATCGGCTACTACACCGGCTGCTCCTCCGGCTCCACCGGCGGCAACAACGAGAACACCACCGTCGCCGAGATCGTGGACACCGCCCGGCGGATCCCGGTCGCCGCCCTCACCGGCCCGGGCGGCACCCCGCCCGCCTACGCCCGCGACTGGGACCCCCACCACATCACCGACCTGGAGATCCGCGTCGCGCCCCCGGGTTAGAGATCGCGTTTCGGGAAACGCGAACCGGACAGCGAGACCACCGAGCCGACGCGAGCGCGAGAGGGAGGCAGCGATGGGCACGGACCCGATGGCCGACGACGCCTACCAGCCCACCGGCAGCAACGAGGAGCAGGAGGACGCCGCGCCCCTCGACCTCCAGGACGCCGTCGACGAGCGGACCTACGACGACACGCTCGACGAGGGCTACTCCCCGCCGGAGAAGCCCCTGGGCGTGACCAAGCACGGCACCACCGCCGCCGAGCAGCACGAGGGCGAGACCCTCGACGAACGGCTGGCCGAGGAGGTGCCCGACGTCTCGGCCCCCGACGGGGACGGCGTGGGCGACGAACCCGGGGGCGAGGGCGAACCGGTCGACCCGGAAGCGGGCACCGACCGTTCCGGCCGCCTGGTCGCCCCCGACGAGGGCGTACGCACCGACACGACCAAGGAGACGGTCGCGCAGGACGTCGGCATCGACGGCGGGGCCGCGGGCGCCGAGGAGGCCGCGGTGCACGTGGTGCAGGACGAGACGGAGCTGCCGGAGTAGTCCCGGACGCCCCCGGAACCAAGCCGGGAGCCCCGGCCGGACGCATCGTCCGGCCGGGGCTCCCGGCGGTCAGGGCAGCAGTTTGTCGAGGGCCGAGGGGCCCTCCTCGGCCAGCTTGCGCCTGGCCCACTCCAGATTCTGCGGGGTGATGTCCCGGCCGGCCGCCAGGACGAGGTCCTCCGGGGACACCTCCGTGCCGGTGCGGGCGTGGAGCAGGTCGTCCGGAGTGGCGCGGTCGTCGCCCGCGCGGGCTTCGGAGGGTCGGGAGGCGTCGGGCTGTGACGTCGACATGATCAGTGCTCCTCGGATCCGGATCGCTGCTTCGGTGCCGTGCTGTTGTTCGGTCCCGAATATCCCGATAACACCATTCAATGCGGAACCGGCCCGCGCATCCCGAGCGCCGGCGGCGCGGGAGTGAGCACGAGCATGGTCACGTCGTCCTGCACGTCCGGGCAGAACCGCACGAGGTCCGCCCAGACCAGGTCCGGGAGCGCGGCGGAGTCCTCGCCCGCGAGGCCGCCGAGCCGCTCCGCCAGCGGGTAGAAGGCGCCGCTGTCGTCCCTCGCCTCGACCACGCCGTCCGAGGCGAGGAAGAGGCGGTCGCCGGGGCGCAGCGCCACCGTGCACGCCTCCATCGCCCCGGCGTCCGCGAGGCCGAGCCCGAGCGGCGTCCACGGCGACACCTCCAGCTCCATGGCGTCCGCGCCCCGCAGCAGCAGGGGCGGCGGGTTGCCGCACACCACGACCCGCACCTCCAGGGCGTCGGCGGAGAACTCCAGCAGCGCGGCCGTCGCGAACAGCTCGGCGTGCCGCGTGTCCGCCGAGTCCACCACCAGCCTGCGGTCCAGCCGCCCCGCCACCGACGCCAGGTCCGGCTGGTCGAGCACCGCCTCCCGGAACGCCCCCAGCAGCGCGGCGACCGTCGCCACCGCCGACAGACCGTGCCCCTGCACGTCCCCCGTCACGACCCGTACGCCGAAGGGGCCGTCCCGTACGTCGAAGAAGTCGCCCCCGACCAGCGTCCCGCGCTGCGCCGCCCGGTACAGCCCCGTGCAGCGCACCGCACCCACCCGCTCCGGCAGCGGGGGAGCGACGGCGCGCTGCGCGGCCTCGGCGACCGTGCGCTCCAGACCCAGCTGTGCGTCCCGGCGGCTGCGCACGAAGGACACGAAGATGCTCAGGACGGCGACGAAGACGATGGTCAGCAGGTCGGCGTCGCCCGGCCGGTCGAGCCGGAGCGCCGGGATGCGCAGCAGCAGGACCACCACACCGCCCAGCACGGCGGTCGCCAGCGGGCCGTACGACAGGACGGCCAGCGGCGGGATGGCGCCCAGCAGGAAGCCGATCTCCAGCGGTTCGTGACTGAGCAGGGTGGCCGCGCAGATCACCACGACGAGGGCCGGCGGGAGCACCCGGACCCAGCGGGGCGGCGGCGCCCCGCTCAGCCAGCTCCTCCGGTCCTCGCCCCGACGCGGTGAGAGGGCGGGCACCTTTCGCACACCACCACGCTCCTACGCCGGAGCGCGGCGCGCACGCGGGGAGCCGGCCCGCCGCGCGTCTAGAGGGCGCCGAGCGTCAGCCGGACGCCGGTGGGCGCCGTGTCCTGGACGTACGAGGCGAAGTCGGCCACGTCGTCGAAGGCGAAGCCGTACGCCCTGCCGTCCTCGGTGGCGGCGTGCACCGCCTTGGCGTAGTGGTTGGTCAGCGCGGACCCGTAGAACGTCGCCGGGTCGGTCGTGGGCTGGTCGGCCGAGGAGACCAGGGTGGAGCGGTTGAAGCCCGCGCCGAGGACCGCGGCGACGGGGCCGGTGGTGCCGTCGTTGGGTGCGGCGAGATTGCCGTCGCAGAACAGCACGTCCCGGGTGGACGGCTTGGCGAAGGACACCTGGGCGGGTCCGTCGAAGGTCAGCCGGTCCCCGCGCACCCGCCCGGTGAAGGTTCCCGCGTTCGTGGTGATCCTCAGGTCCTTGCCGGTGTACGTGCTCCACACCTCGTCGATGTACGGGGCGAGGTAGTCCTTGGGGAACAGACCCGCGTCCAGCCCGTGGCCGGGGGCGATCACGCGGGTGTCGTCCACGACCAGCGGCGCGAACTCCTCCACCTTCCGCACCGCGTCGAAGACGGCCGCCCGGCCGCCCGGGCGTATGGTGCCGGTCGTCCGGTCCTCGGCGCCGGTCAGCCGGATGCTCATCGGCACACTGAACATGTCGACCATGGTGGTGTTGCAGAACATCCCGGAGGAGTTGTACGTGAACTCCGCGCAGTCGTGCAGCACCCCGTGGTTGGGGTCGGACTCGACCCAGCCCGCCGGGTACTGCAGCGCGGGGTTGCCCGCACCGTCGGCGACGACCTTGAACTTCAGCTTCTGGCCGAGGGACACGTAGATCCGGCCGGAGAGGTGGGGCAGCGTCAGCTCGGTCTCGCCGCTGCCGGCGAGGCCGATCGCGTAGTCGGTGTAGCCGTCGGCGCCGTTGTCGGAGAGGGCCACGGGGGCGACGGCGCCGTCGGGGGTGACCCGCACCTGGCGGCCGTCCACGTTGCCGACGATGTACACGTGCACGTCGGCGTTGCCGAAGGAGCCGGTGCCGTTGACGATCGTCAGCGGCAGGGCGCCGGCCGCTCCGGCCTGCGGTGCCGCGTCGTCCGAGCCGACTTCCGCGAGGGCGTGCGGGGCGACGGCAGCGGCGACCGGGGCGGCCACCACCATGCCGCCGAGGGCGACCAGAAGCTTGCGGCGGGCGAGCGGACGCTGGTGACGAGGGGGCATGTGGGGGGTCTCCAGAGTGATCGGGGAATGACGGCGCAAGAGTCCTGAGAGCGCTCTCACGGCGTGGGCCGATGCTAGGCGGCGGCCACGGCCCGGCCAACCACCTCCGACGGTCCTCAAAGGCGTTGTCCCAGGTGGGAGTTGGGGCGGGTGCGACGAACGGAGGAACGCTTAACCGCTGTTTAAGCCCCGGTTAATCCGCGCCCCCGCGGCCCGCGTCCGAAAAGCTGTGGCCGTACCCGCTCGGCGGCCACTAGTCTGTGCCCGACGCCCCGAGACACACGGAAGGAGGGCAGAGCCGTGCAGTTCACCTCATCCTCGCGCTCCCTCCCCGTAGTCCCGGCGTACCTCGACTGACCGGGAGCGCACCCCACTCGCACCTCCCGGAGGAACCGTGACCGATCCGGTCATCCGCGCGCTCGACGCGAGCGACGCCCATTTCTTCGACACCCTGCCCGACCCGCTGGACGCCCGCGAGGGGCACCGGCGCACCCGACACCGCCCCGACTGGAAGCGGGTCGCCCTGCGCGACGGCACCGTCGTCGCCCGGGCCGCCTGGTGGGGCGGCCCCGACGACACCGAACCCGTCACCGTAAACTGGTTCGACGTGGCCGAGGGCGAGGAGGAAGCCGGAGCCGAACTCCTGCGCACCGCGCCCTGGCAGGTCGAACTCGAACTGAACCCGCCCGGCACCTGGCGCGAGGACCCCGCCGTGCGCGCCGCCACCGAGGCACGTTTCGCCGCCGCGCGGGCGGCCGGTTACGACCTCCTGGTCGAACGCTTCCTGTACCGGTGGACACCGCAGTGCGGGCTCCCCGAGCGGCCCGGCCGCCTGGTCTTCCGCCCGGAGCCCGACGACGCGGTGTTCTTCGACGCGCTGCGCCGCATCCACTCCGCCACCCTGGACGCCCACGCGCTCATGGACATCGCGGAGGGCGGACTCGACCAGGCCGCGCAGTCGGAGCTGGACTTCTTCCACTGGTGCCCGTCGCCGCGGGAGTGGTGGCAGCTGGCGTACACCTCGCGGGGCGAACTCGCGGGCATCCACATCCCCGTGCACAACCCGTCCGGCCCGTGCATCGGTTTCATCGGCGTGCTGCCGGAACACCGCGGGCGCGGATACGCCTACGACCTGCTGGCCGAGTGCACCCACTTCCTGGTCGAGCGGGGCGCGGAGTTCGTCTCCGCGGCGACGGACCGCGGGAACCATCCCATGGCCGCCGGCTTCGCCAAGGCCGGCTACCCGGTCGTGCGGGAACGGATCAACTTCCGTCCCGCGGCGGCCGTGCGCTGACCGGATCGGACCGGATCCGGATCATGCCGGACCGGGCCGGAGCGACTCCGGCCCGGTCCGGGCGGCAGGTGGCATGCTGGCCCCGCACGGGTGATCACCAGCGCGGGTCCGGCGGAGGCGACATGGGGTTCGAGGGCGAGACCTGGCAGGTGCGGGGCGTGCCGGACACGGATGAGGACGGGGGAGCCGACACGGAGATCGGGGAGATCCTGATCGAGGACGCCGACTTCCCCTGGCTGTCGGGGCGCTTCCGTGCCGGCCCGGCCTTCGACGCCGTCCGGGGTCTGTTCGCCCGCGAACTCGCCCTCGCGCAACGGGACGGAGCCGAGCACTGGGCGCAGTGGGAGACGGTCTACGCCGAGATCGGACGGCGGGTGCGGCTGGTGTCGCCCGACGGTCCGGTCACCGAGTTCCTGCTGCACATCGACGGCGACCGGGCCTGGTTCCGGTGGAGCGACGAACCCTTCGAGCGGGAGACGACCGACCGCTGAGCCCGGTCAGTCCCGGTCGATCAGCAGGGCCTCGGCCTCGGCGAGGATCTCGGTGACCCGCAGTCCGAACGCGGCGTCGCACGGATGCGGGCGCCCACCGCCGGCGGCGACGAGCAGCGCGTCCGCGGCCCGCCGCAGCGCGGGCACCGGACCTTCCGTGGTCTCCGGAAGCAGCGTCACGCCGGCCCGGCCGCGCAGTTCCACCGTGGCACCCGCCGCGGCGGGCGGCGCCGTCAGGCTCAGCGTGAGCGTGCTGGACGCCCCGCCCCTGTGGTCGAGCACCAGTTGGACGGTGTCCCCGGGGCCCGGCGCGGCCGCCGCCACCCGCCGGGCGTCACCGAGGACCGGCAGCAGCACGGACAGGGCGTGCGGCCCCACGTCCCACAGGGCGCCCTTCTCCCGCCGCCAGGGCGAGTCGGCGAACGGGCTGTCGACGCCGTCACCGAACAGGGCACCGAGCCACTGCGCCCGCGCGGTGAACCAGCCGTCCCCTGCGGACTGTTCGGTGATCCATGCCTCGGTCTCCGGCTGGAAACGGGTGGTGAAGAAGACCACCGAGGCGACGCTCGCCGTGCGCACCGCCTCCACCACCGCGCGCCCCTGCGCCACCGTCGGCGCGAGCGGCTTGTCGAGCAGCAGATGCCGCCCGGCCCGCGCCGCGCGCACCGCCAGGTCGGCCTGCACGGCCGGGGGCAGTGCGACGGCGACGGCCTCCACGTCGGCCAGCAGGGCGTCCACGTCGTCGTAGGCGCGCGTGCCGTGCCGCTCCGCCAGTACCTTCGCGGCGTCGGGGCGACGCCCCCACACCCCCACGAAGTCCAGCCCGCCGTGCCCGGCCAGCGCGGGGGCGTGCGCCATGTCCGCCCAGGGGCCGGTGCCGAGCAGTCCGATGCGCATCCCGTCGCCTCTCCGCAGTGCCGGACCCCGTACGAGGCCCGCCGATGTTCCTCCACGACGGCCGGTGAGTGACCCCGGCCGCCGCCGAGCGTGCCACACCGACGGGGTGCGCGAACAGGGCGGACGGTGCGAGCGGGTGGGAGGACGGTGCGTCCGGCAAGGGGGGCGGCACGTGGGGTGGGCGTGCCGAACCCCGGATCGGCGGCCCGACGCGCACGAGACCGGTCATCCTGCCGATCCCCCCGGCCGCCCCACCCGTCGACAGTGGCACCGCCAACTCATCGGCGAAGCCCGTCCGGCGGGTGTCCCGGGACGCGACCCCACGCGTTCCGGGCCGTGTGCGACCACCGGCCGGCCGCTCGCCACGACCGAGAGGACCCCTCCTCGTGCAGCAGAACCCCCACGCCCACGCCGCCCCCGAGGTCACCCGCCCCGCCTTCCGCGGCGCCCGGCGGCGACTCGCCAGCGTGACGGCCGCCGTGGCCGCGGTCTTCGCGCTCGGCACCCTCACCGGCCCGGGGGCCCAGGCCGCCGACAACCCGTACGAGCGCGGCCCGGCACCCACCGAGTCGAGCATCGAGGCGCTGCGCGGCCCCTACTCCGTGGCCGACACCCGCGTTTCCTCGCTCGCCGTCACCGGCTTCGGCGGCGGCACCATCTACTACCCGACCAGCACGAGCGACGGCACCTTCGGCGCCGTCGCGATCGCGCCCGGATTCACCGCGTACCAGTCCTCCATGGCCTGGCTCGGACCGCGGCTGGCCTCCCAGGGCTTCGTCGTGTTCACCATCGACACCAACACCACGCTGGACCAGCCCGACTCACGCGGCCGCCAACTGCTGGCCGCCCTGGACTACCTCACCGAGCGCAGTTCCGTCCGCGGCCGGATCGACAGCAGCCGCCTCGGCGTCATGGGCCACTCCATGGGCGGCGGCGGCACTTTGGAGGCCGCCAAGTCCCGGCCGTCCCTCCAGGCGGCGATCCCCCTCACGCCCTGGAACCTGGACAAGAGCTGGCCCGAGGTCAGCACCCCGACACTGATCGTGGGGGCCGACGGCGACACGATCGCCCCCGTGGTCTCCCACGCCGAGCCGTTCTACTCCAGCCTGCCCTCCGCGACCGACCGGGCCTATCTGGAGCTGAACGCCGCGACCCACTTCTCGCCCAACACGTCCAACACGACGATCGCGAAGTACAGCATTTCCTGGCTCAAGCGGTTCATCGACAACGACACCCGCTACGAGCAGTTCCTGTGCCCGCTGCCCCGGCGGAGCCTGACGATCGAGGAGTACCGGGGCAACTGCCCGCACGGCTCCTGACCCCGGACCGCTGTGCCGGCGCACGACCGGGACCGGGGCCGGTTGGGCGTCGGCACAGCGCTGCCGCGGCCCGCCCGGGCGCACCACTGCAGGTGACGGCGCCGATGCCCGGGCGGGCACCGGCGGACCGGTGCCTTCCGCCTCGGGTTACGCGCGCGTAACCTCCCGGGAATGACCGGAGAGACGACCGTACGCACGGCCGTGCGGATCCACGGCCACGGCGCGCAACGCAAGGCCCTGCGCGCACTGTTGGACGGGCTGCCCGCTCACGGCGGCCGGCTGCTGCTGGCCGGCGAACCCGGACTGGGCCGGACCACTCTGCTCCAGTGGGCCGCCCGCTCCTTCCGGGCGGGTCCCGTACTCCGCCTCGGCCCGGACCCGGAGGCGACCGCGACCGCGGGGCACCTGCTCGACACCCTGCGGGCGGCGGCCGACGGGGCACCCCTGCTCGTGTGCGTGGACGACGCGCATCTGTGGGACGCCCCGGCCCGCAGCGCGCTCGGCCGTGCGGCGGAGCACCTGGGCAGCGCCGGGCGGGTCGGCCTGCTCGTCTCCGTCGCCTCGGACCGCGCCGTGGACCCGGCCCTCGCCCACCTGCCCGTCGTCCGCCTGGACCCGCTGGCACCGCCACGGGCCGCCGCCCTGCTCGACGACGTGACCGACGGCGCCGCCGCCCCGGCCGTCCGCGAGCGGCTCCTGGCCGAGGCGGAGGGCAACCCGGCCCTTCTCGTCGCCATGGCGCGCGGGTTGTCACCGGCGGAGCTGCGCGGACACCGCCCACTGCCCAGTCCGCCGGCCGACGCCGCGACCCTCGTCGAGGTCGCGGGCGGCGCTCCGTTTGCCGCGTCCGCCCAGGCCCGCGACATGCTCCTGACGGTGGCGGCGGCCGTACGGGCCTCGGACGGGCCGGACGTCGACGCCGGCCTCGTCCGTGACGCGCTGCGGCGCCTGCGGCCGGCACCGGAACCCGGCGCGCGTCCGGAACCGCTGCCCGCGCAGCTCGCCCGGGCCGGCGACCGGCTCCGCTTCCACAGCACGCTGGTGCGCCGCACGGTGTACGCCGTCGGCGCGCCGGACCGGCGCCGCGCCGTGCACGGGGCGTTGGCCGACGTGCTGGACAGCGGCGGCGACCGGCTCCCGGGACTGCTGCACCGGTCCTGGTCCCTGAGCGGTCCGGCGCCGGCCCCCGCCCAGGCGGACCAGCTCGCGGCGGTGGCGGCCGACGGCACGGCGCCTGCCTCGTACCGGCTGCGCGCGACGGCGTACGCCCGCGCCGCCGAACTGACCGCCGACCCGGCGGGGCGGGCGGAGCGGTACACCGCCGCGGCCGAGCAGGCCCTGCTCGCGGGGCGGCCCGAACAGGCCCGACCGCTGCTGGCCGCGGCCCGGGACCGTGCCGCACCCGCCGCCGTACGGGGACGGGCCGAGCTGGTGCGCGGGCTCGTGGAACTCGGGGACGGCCCGGTCGGCGACGCCCATCAGTCCCTGTCGCTGGCCGCCTCCCTGCTGGCCGAGGCCGCGCCCGCCGAGGCCACGACCGCCGCTCTGGCCGCCGCCGACGCCGCCTGGGCCGCGGGCGACCTGCCCGCGTGTCTGGCCACGCTCGCCCCGCAACCGGCTCCCCGCACCGGGGGCGCGACCTCGCTCCGGCGGCCGCCCGGGCCCACCACCGCGGCGCACGCGACGGCCATCATGCACGACCACCGCGTCGGCATGCGGGCGCTGCTCGAAGGCCGGCTCGACCGGGCCGGTGCACCGCTCGGGCAGGTGGTGGAACGGGGCAGGACCGAGGACCGGCCCGAGCCGCTGTTGCGGTCGGCGGCGGCCGCGCTGCTGCTCGGCGACGTGGACGCGGCCCGCCGCGCCGGTGCCCGGGCCCTGGCCGCCGCCCGGCAGCTCGGCTCCCAGTCGCTGGAGCCCCGGGCGCTGGAGTACCTCGCCTACGCCGAACTGCGTGCCGGCCGGCACCCGCAGGCCCGCACCCACGCGGAGGAGGGGCTGCGCACCGCACTGCTCGCCGGGCAGCGCAACACGGCGGCGCACCACCGGGCGGCGCTCGCCCTCGCGGCGTCGATCGAGGAGGAACCGGACGCCGTCGCCCGGCACGTCACCAAGGCCCTGGAGACGGCCCGGCGGCACGGGCTCGCCCAGGCGGCCACCCTCGCCCAGTGGGCGGCGGCCCGCGCCGACCTGGGACGGGGACGCCCCTTCGACGCCGCGGACCGGTTGGGTCTGCTGGTCCTCCCGGGGCCGGGGCGGGGCCACTTCGCGGTGTGGCGGCTGGTCGTGCCCTGCTTCGTGGAGGCCGCCGTGCCGGCCGGACGCCACGAGGACGCCCGTGAGGTCCTCACCGACTTCGCCGGCTGGGCGGCGTTCGGCGCCGACCCGCAGGCAGCCGCCCAGCTGGCCCGCTGCCAGGCCCTCCTCGCACCGCCCGACCACGCCGACGACCTCTACCGCCAGGCGCTCGCCCGCCACGAGGAGGCGGGCGGCGACTTCGAACGGGCCCGCACCGCGCTGCTGTACGGCAAGTGGCTGCGCCGGCGGCGCAGACCGCGCGAGGCCCGCGACCGGCTCGGCGCCGCGCTGGCCGGCTTCGAACGCTGCGGCGCCGGCGTCTGGGCCGCCCAGGCGCGCGACGAACTGCGCGCCCTCGGGGCGGCCCCGCACGCTACCGGCACACCGACCCCGCTGGGCCGTCTGACCCCGCAGCAACTGCGCATCGCGCGGTACGTCGCCGAGGGCGCCACCAACCGCGAGGTCGCGCTGGCCCTCGGCGTGAGCACCCGCACCGTCGACTACCACCTACGCAAGGTGTTCGCCGCACTCGGCATCCGGTCCCGGCTGGAGCTGGCCCGTGCCGTCGGGCAGGCGGAACAGGGCCGAGCGGCCCGGCGCACGGCCGCGCACCAGGAAAAGACCGGTGCACGACCCTAGGGACCGACCGGACGGTATGTCATCCTTCGGGGCAGGACGAGTCAGGGGGCAGACCCGGCGCGGCGGGACGGCCCGCCGCGGGGCGGCGCCTCCGCAAGCCCTGCCCTGGGGAGGACCGCGATGCAGCACGCCGTACGGTCACGAGCAGCGATCCGCACCGGGCTGACGCCCGTTCCACGCCCGCGGACACCCGGCGTCACGTCGTTGATCGACGCCGACGCCCTGCGTGTCCTGCACCGGGCCGCCCGCACCCTGCTCGACGACCTGCCCGACCTGACCGACCGCCTGGTGGCCCTGCTGCAGGAGCAGGAGCCCGCCTACCGGGCCGCGGTCACGAAGGACGCCGCCGCCACCTGGCAGGAGGCCCACCGCTCCCTGCGGCACAGCGTGGCCTCGCTGCTCGACCCGCGCGGCGCCCGGGACGCGGCCTGCCGCTGCTCCTGGCGGATCGGCGCCGCCCGCGCCGAGCAGGGGCTCCCGCTGGACGCCCTGCTGCACGCCTTCCGCCTGGGCGGCTCGCTGGTGTGGCAGCGGCTGGTGGAGGAGACGTCCAGGGCCGCCCCCGAGGACGTGCGGCTCCTCGTGCACGTGGCCGCCGACGTCTGGAACTTCGTCGACGAGCACTGCACGCTCGTCGCCGACGCCTACCGGCAGACCGAGTGGCAGATCGGCCGGCGCCGCGAGAACCGGGCGCGGCTGCTGGCCGCCGGCCTGCTCGACGGCACCGGCCGCATCGCCGACCTGCCGGAGGCCGCCCGCGCCCTGGGCCTGCCGGAACAGGGCCGATACGTCGTCGTCGCCGTCACCGGCGGACCCCCGGCCCGGTCCGACGCCGCCCGCGCCGTCGCCGTACCGCCCCGAGCCCGCGTCCACTGGCACGCCGGGCCCGAGGTCGACTACGGCATCGTCCTGGTCGGCGCCGTGGAGGGGCCCACGGACCCGGGGCCGCCCGGAGCCGCGTCCCGCGCCTCCTTCCCGGGCCTGCGGATCGGTGTCGGCAGCCCGGTCGAGGGACTCGCCGCCGTCGGGGACGCCCGCAGGCTCGCGGACACGGCCCTGCACATCTGCCCCGCGGCGGGCGGCACCGTACGACTGGCCGACCAGCTCCCCGCCGCCCTGGTCGTCTCCAGCCCCGAGCTGGGGCGGGCCCTCGCCGAGAAGGTGCTCGGCCCCCTGCTCCGCCTCGAGCCCGCCGACCGCGAGGTGCTGCTGGACACCCTCACCACGTGGCTGGAGTGCGACGGTTCGGCCCAGCGTGCCGGTGAACGCCTCTACTGCCACCGCAACACCGTCCTCAACCGCCTCCGCCGCTGCGAACAACTCACCGGCCGCTCCCTGGCCCGCCCGGCCGACGTCGTCGAGTTCAGCCTGGCCCTCACCGCCCGAGGGGTCCTGGCCGACTGATTCGGTCGTGACGCCCGTGCCGACGCGGGGACGGTCTGGCCCGGCCGTCATCCGGTACCAGTGGCGTGCCGCCTCGGGTGAGCCGTCCTCTCACCGTCCGAGGGGTCCTGGGCGACTGATTCGGTGGTGACGGCCGTGCCGGCGTGGGGACGGTCTGGCCTGGCCGTCATCCGGTACCAGTGGCGTGCCGCCTCGGGTGAGCCGTCCTCTCACCGTCCGAGGGGTCCTGGGCGACTGATTCGGTGGTGACGGCCGTG
>NZ_JBFBJX010000014.1:233943-240413 GCF_040686295.1 Streptomyces sp. NPDC085944
GCCGGCGTGGGGACGGTCTGGCCCGGCCGTCATCCGGTACCAGCGGCGTGTACCGCCTCGGGTGAGCCGTCCCCTCACCCACCGCCCGGTGGACCCCCGTCGGGACGCCACCGCCCACACGGCAGGCCGGCCGTGCCCCGCCGGACCGTGCTCTGCTAGGTGCCCGCGCATGGGGCTGGTCCGGCCGACGCACGCCGGGCGGCCGTGGCGCGGCTGCCGGCCGACGTACCCGCCGGCGTCGTCCGCCGTTGGGCGCCTCCGTGACTCTGGCCGGTCGCCGTCCGACGCGAGCCGTGTGTCTTCCGGGCGGGGCGCTTTGCGGCCGGCCCGGCCGGCGGTTCCGTCGGCGGCATCCTGCCGGTTCGTGCCCTGCCCACCGCACGCCGTCGGGGCGGGCCGGGGCGTTTCCGTGGCTCTTGCCTCGGCCCACCGGCTACAGGCCTGGCCCGGGCCGGCGCTCCTCTCCGTCGGCGCGGACGCCGGGGGGCCTGTCGTCCCCCCGCCGCTCCCTGGGCATCCGCACAGACTCACCCGCCCCGGACTGGGACCCCGCAGCGACCCCGCCCGGCCCCCCTGTACGGCCACCCGGCCCCGTGCTGTCGTGAGCTCCCCCCGATCACCCGTCACCGTGCCCTCCCGGCCGGTCCCAAGGAGCCGCGATGCCCGCAGCACCACCGGACAGCGCGCCCGCGCTGCACGTCGAGAGCCTCGACGTGACGTACGGGCGCGCACTGTCCGCCCTCCGCTCCGTGTCCCTGACCGTCCCGCACGGCGCCGTCGTCGCGCTGCTCGGTGCCAACGGCGCCGGCAAGACGACGCTGCTGCGGGCCGTCTCGGGCACCCTGCGCCTGCACCGCGGCGCGATCACGGCCGGCCGGGTCCGCTACGGCGACACGGCCCTCGACGGCCGCGACCCGGTCGCCGCCGTACGCGCCGGAGTCGTCCAGGTGCCCGAGGGCAGGCGGGTGTTCGCCGGCCTCACCGTCGACGAGAACCTGCGGGCCGGCGGACTCGGCCTCAACCGGCGCGCCCCGGCCCAGGTCCGCGAGGCCAGGGAGCGGGTCTTCACCCTCTTCCCGAGGCTCGCCGAGCGCACCCGCCAGGCCGCCGGCCTGCTGTCCGGCGGCGAGCAGCAGATGCTCGCCATCGGCCGCGCCCTGATGGCGGCGCCCCGCCTGCTCCTCCTCGACGAACCCTCCCTCGGGCTCGCCCCGATGATGGTCGACCGCATAGCCGAGGTCGTCCGCGAGATCAACGCCCAGGGCACCGCCGTACTCCTCGTCGAACAGAACGCCGGCATGGCGCTGTCCCTCGCCGAACATGCCTACGTCCTGGAGGTCGGTGAGATCGGGCTGTCGGGCGCCGCCGCCGAACTCGCGCGCACGGACGCCGTACGCCGCCTCTACCTGGGCGAGACCGCCGACGCCGCCGACGGCAAGGGGGCCGCGTGACCGCCCCCGCCCCCGCACCGCCCGCGCTCGACGTACGGGGCGTCACCGTGCGCTTCGCCGGTCTCCTCGCCCTCGACGACGTCTCCTTCACCGTCGCCCCCGGCACCGTGCACGCCGTCATCGGCCCGAACGGCGCCGGCAAGTCCACCTGCTTCAACGTCCTGTCGGGCCTGTACCGCCCCACCGCCGGCACCGTGCGGCTCGGCGCCGCCGAGCTGACCCGGCTCGCCCCGCACCGCATCGCCGCCCTGGGCGTCGCCCGCACCTTCCAGAACATCGTCACCACCCAGGGCACCGTCGCCGACAACCTCATGCTCGGCCGGCACGCCCTGTCCCACTCCGGTTTCGCCGCCAGTGCCCTGCGGCTGCCGCGCGCCGTGCGTGAACAGCGCGAACACCTCGCCAAGGCCCGCGAGACGGCCGAACTCACCGGTCTCGGCGCCCACTTCGACGCACCCGTCGCGCTGCTGTCGTACGGCGACCGCAAGCGCGTCGAACTCGCCCGCGCCCTCTGTCTGGAGCCCCGTGTCCTGCTGCTCGACGAACCCGTGGCCGGCATGAACGCCGCCGAACGCACCCGGATGACCCGGGTGATACAGGAGATCCGCGCCGAACTCGGCCTGTCCGTCGTGCTGGTCGAGCACGACATGGGCCTGGTCATGCGGCTCGCCGACGAGGTCACCGTCCTCGACTTCGGCCGGGCCATCGCCCACGGCACCCCCGGCGAGGTCCGGCGCGACCCCGAGGTGCTCCGCGCCTACCTGGGCACCACCACGCGGGAGGACGCGGCATGACCGGCTTCCTCGACAGCCTGCTGGGCGGCCTCGCCCTGGGCTCCGTCTATGCCCTGATCGCCCTCGGCTTCGTCACCATCTTCAAGGCCTCCGGCGTCCTGAGCTTCACCCACGGCTCGCTGCTGCTGCTCGGCGGGTACCTCGTCGCCGTCCTCCACGACGACATCGGCTTCGCCGGGGCGCTCGCCGTCGCGGTCCTCGTGACGGCCGCCGCGGCCGGGGCGCTGGACCGGCTGGTGCTGCAACGCGTCGGCGGCACCGACCCGCACGCCGCGCACGTCCAGACCATCGTCACCATCGGCGTCGACATCGTCCTGGTCACCGACCTGGCCCGGCGCATCGGTGGCGACCTGCTGCCGCTCGGCGACCCCTGGGGCTCCGCCGTGACCGACCTCGGGCCGGTGACCGTGGCCGACAGCCGCATCGCCGCGATCCTCGTGTCCGCCGTCGCCATCGGCGGCGTCTTCGCCCTCTTCCGGTTCACCCCCTGGGGCCTGTCGCTGCGCGCGGCCGCCGAGGACCGCGAGGCCGCCGCCCTCATGGGCGTACGGCTCACCCGCGTCCGCACCGCAGCCTGGTGCCTGGCCGGCGCCCTCGCCGCACTCGCCGCCGTCTTCCTGGTCGCGTTCCCGGCACCCGGACTCGAACGCACCACCGGCCAGATCGCGCTGAAGGCCTTCCCGGCCGCCATCCTCGGCGGCATGACCTCCCCGGTCGGCGCCCTGGTCGGCAGCATGCTGATCGGCCTCACCGAGGCGTTCGTCGCCGGCTACCAGTCCGACCTGCACGTCCTCGGCGAGGGCTTCGGCGACGTCGCGCCGTACGCCGTGATGGTGCTCGTCCTGCTGGTGCGCCCCGCAGGACTCTTCGCGGCGAGGGGAGCGGCCCGTGTCTGACCTGCGCCCCCTCCTCCTCAGGCGCGGCCCGCTCCTGCTGACCGCCCTGCTCCTGTGCGCCCTGCCCTTCTACCTGGACGCCTTCTGGCTCCGCATCGGACTGTTCTCCATGGCCGCCGCCATCGGCGCCGTCGGACTCGGCCTGCTCAGCGGCACCGCCGGGCAGCTCTCCCTCGGGCACGCCTTCTTCCTCGCCGTCGGCGCATACGGCTACGTCTGGCTGGCGGGCGAGCCGGGCCCCGGACTGCCGCCCGCCGTGGCCCTCGTCCTCGCGGTGCTGCTCGCCGGTGCGGCGGGCGGCCTGTTCAGCCCCGTCGCCGGTCGGGTGAAGGGCGTCTACCTCGGCGTGGCCACCCTCGCGCTGGTCTTCCTCGGCCACCACGTCCTGCTCACCGCTGACTCCGTCACCGGCGGCTTCAACGGGCGCTCGGTGCCTCCGCTTGAGCTGGGCGGCTTCGCCTTCGCCGAGGCCGACCCCGAACTCACCGTCTTGGGCGTGCCGTTCGGCGCCGAGGAACGGCTCTGGTACCTCGGTCTCGCCCTGTTCGCCGTCACCTGGTTCACCGCGCGCGGGCTGCTGCGCGGACGGCCCGGGCGGGCCCTGGTCGCCCTGCGCGACAGCGAGACGGCGGCCTCCGTCATGGGCGTGCACGTGGCCCGGTACCGCTCGGCCGCCTTCGTCGTCTCGTCGATGTACGCGGGCCTCGCCGGCGTCCTGCTCGCCCTCTCCTTCCGCCGCGTGGTGCCCGACTACTTCTCCCTGGCGCTCTCCGTCGACTACCTCGCCATGATCGTCATCGGCGGCCTCGGCTCGGTGGCCGGAGCCACGGCCGGAGCCGTCTTCGTCACCGCGCTGCCCCTGCTGATGACCCGCTACGCCGACCAGTTGCCCCTGGTGGCGGCGCCCGGCTCCGGCGACGGCTCGATCGGCCCGACCGAGGCCTCCCGCTACCTCTACGGCGCGGCGATCGTCGTCATCCTCCTCTACGCCCCCGACGGCCTGCACGGACTGGCAAGCCGCACCCGGGCCCGCCTGCGCCGCCGGCCACCCGGCACCCGGCCCCCCGGCACCGGGCCGGTCCCCGCCGCCACCCCCGCCACCCCCGCCGCCACCGCACGAGCCAAGGAGCACACCCCGTGAACGTGAAGCACCCCAGGCCCCGCACCGCCCGGACCGCCGCCCTGGCCGCGGCAATGGCCGCCGTGCTGCTCGCGGGCAGCGCCTGCAGCTCCAAGGCGGACGGCGGAAGCACCGACGACGCCGCCGACGGCGTCAAGGCCGGACCCGGAGTCAGCGAGAAGAGCATCAGACTCGGCGCCCTGACCGACCTCACCGGCCCCTACGCCACCCTCGGCAAGAGCATCGTGCAGGCCCAGCAGATGTGGGCCGACGAGACCAACGCCGCGGGCGGCATCTGCGGACGCCAGGTAGAGATCGTCGTCAAGGACCACGGCTACGACGTGCAGAAGGCGGTCACCGCCTACGCCGACATCGCACCGGACGTCGTCGCCCTGCCCCAGGTCATCGGCTCCCCGGTGGTCGCAGCCCTGCTCGACGACATCGAGCGCGACCACATGCTCACCTTCCCGCAGGCCTGGGCGGCCTCCCTGCTCGGCCGGGACTCCGTCCAGGTACTGGGCACCACCTACGACATCGACATGATCGCCGCCGTGGACTTCCTCACCCGCACCAAGAAGCTCGCCCAGGGCGACACGATCGGTCACGTCTACTTCGAGGGCGACTATGGCGCCAACGCGCTGGAGGGCTCCGAATGGGCCGCCGAGCAGGCGGGGATGAAGGTGGTCGGACAGAAGATCAAGGCAACGGACACCGATCTGACCGCGCAGGTGTCCGCGCTGAGCAAGGCCGGGGTGAAGGCGATCCTGATCAGCGCCGGCCCCGCCCAGACCGCCTCCCTCGCCGGAGTGGCCGCGGCCCGCGGCCTGAAGGTGCCGATCGTCACCAGCGCGCCCGGCTACGCGCCCCAGCTGCTGAAGACGCCCGCGGCGCCGGCCCTGGAGGCCATGGTGCACGTGGTCAGCGCCGCACCGGCGGTCAGCTCCGACCTGCCGGGCGTGAAGAAGATGGCCGCCTCCTACCAGAAGGCGTACCCGGGCGAGCCCGTCGACTCCGGCGTGCTCTCCGGCTACAACG
Source organism: Streptomyces sp. NPDC085944 (assembly GCF_040686295.1). Classification (NCBI taxonomy): domain Bacteria; kingdom Bacillati; phylum Actinomycetota; class Actinomycetes; order Kitasatosporales; family Streptomycetaceae; genus Streptomyces; species Streptomyces sp. NPDC085944. The sequence goes on from NZ_JBFBJX010000014.1 coordinate 239,240, forward strand.
CCGCCCAGTTGATCGGCACCGACCTGAAGAAGGCCTGCGAGGGCGGCAGCCTCGCCCGGCAGGACGTGGTCAAGGCGCACCGGTCGCAGAAGAACGCGGACACCGGACTCGGCACCCCGCAGAACTTCACCTACGTGACCGTGCCGGCCAGCCGGTCCACCTATGTGCTCAAGCCCGACGCCAAGGCGCTCGGCGGCCTGGTCGGCGTGGAGGAGGCCCACAAGGCGGCAGGCGTGGACGCGTATCTGGCCGCACGCGGCTGATCCGACCGAGTGGCCGTCAACTGCGTTGCGCGGCAATGCGTTTGACGGCCACCGGATCCGGCCTCTGGTTTGGCTGAACACTAGGTCTTTAGGATGTACTGTCTGTCATGCCAGTCCAGTTGGCGCCCGTACGGAGCTGGGGGAACGATGCAAGCCGACAAGCAGCTGTCCACGGAGATCGACTCCAACGTGCCAACGGCGGCACGTATGTACGACTTCTACCTGGGCGGCAAGGACAACTACGCGGCCGACCGGGCGGCCGTCGGCGAACTCGACAAGGTCGTCCCCAGCACGCGTCGGCTGGCGCTGAACAACCGGCGTTTCCTCCAGCGGGTCGTTCGCGTCCTCGCCGAGGACTACGGCATCCGCCAGTTCCTGGACCACGGCTCCGGCCTGCCCACCCAGGACAACGTGCACCAGGTCGCCCAGCGCGTCGCTCCCGAATCCCGCGTCGTCTACGTCGACAACGACCCGATGGTGCTGGTCCACGGCCGGGCACTGCTCGACCAGAACGACCAGACCGCCGTCATCCACGCCGACATGCGTGCGACGGAGGAGATCTTCTCCCACCCCGACACCCAGCGTCTGATCGACTTCTCGCAGCCGGTCGCCGTACTGTTCAACTCGGTCTTCCACTGCATCCCGGACAGCGACACCGACGGGCCCAAGGCGGTCGTCCGCCGGGTGACCGAGCGGCTCGCGCCCGGCAGCTTCGCCGTGATGTGCCAACTGGTCAGTGAGGACGCCGAGGTGCGGAAGTTCGTCACGGACTTCATGGACCAGGCGACCCAGGGCCACTGGGGCCGGGTGCGCGAGCCGAAGGACGTCGAGGCCCTCTTCGAGGGCATGGAGATCCTGGAACCGGGCCTCGTGGAGGTCTCCACCTGGCGCCCGGACACCGAGGTGGCGCC
>NZ_JBFBJX010000015.1:0-190753 GCF_040686295.1 Streptomyces sp. NPDC085944
GCGTTGGCGGACGGCGAGGTCGATGGCGGCGGCGGTGTTCTCGGGTGCCATGCCGGAGGAGCCTCGGTGGGCGATGACTTGGGGGCCGTCGGTCGCGGCCTGCGCGGGCGTCGACGACAACGCCAGCACCACACCACTCAACACGGCCACGACCAGCCCGGTGGCTCTGTCGCTCACCCGCCTCACCGTGCTCCCCCGGATGCGACCGGCGCCGACGGCGCCGTTGCGGGCAGCGCGTCGAGCACCTCGGCGGACGTCGCCACCGGGTCGCCGGAGGCCTCGACGGGATAGCGGTCGTGCCGCTGGTTCCAGGCGTTCTCCAGCGCGAACCAGTCGACGGCGGCCGGCGGCCCTCCGGTGACCAGCGCGGTGTCGAGGGTGTCGAGGTACGTCGTCCAGCGCATCGCGTAGAAGTCGGAGACCAGCCCGGACCACTCCCGGTTGGCGTAGTCCCGCAGGCCGCCCGCGTCGCTGCCGGACCGGTCGCCCCAGGTGGTGAGGATGGAGCGGGCGTCGAACTCGGCGGCGTCCTTCTCCGCCGCGGTGCGTCCCCAGGACCTGGCGTCCTCCAGCCACGGGCCGAGGAGGAAGTGGGTGTCGGTGGCGAGCAGCCGGTCCAGCAGAGCCAGGTCGCTCTTCCACTCGGCGGCCCCGGCACGAAACCCGGGCAGATCCCCGGCGTCGTAAGCTGCCTTGATCTCCGGCAGCAGCGAGCGGCTGCGGTTGGCCAGCGCCTGGCGGGCGACGTCGACCAGGTCGAAGCGGTAGGCGTCGGTCGTCCGCAGCGCCGGTGCGACCTGGAGGAGTTCGGCCAGTGCCTCGCGCACCGTGGCCGGGTCGTAGCGCATCGCGCCGGGACTCCAGCTGGCCGCCGAGGTGGCCGTCAGCCGGGGGCGCGCGGTGAAGAGGCTGTCCTGCGCCTCGCTCCACTTGCCGGACGGCATGCTGTACGGGCCCGTGCGCAGCAACTCCCAGGCCCGGGCCGCGTGCGGGTCCGGCCGGCCGTACCGGCGCTCCGCGTACGCCGCGAACCAGGCCGCGTGGTCCACCGGGGCACTGCGCCAGGCCAGTTCGGTGAACAGCTCGTAGGCGACCGGATTGCCGCCCGTGCCCTCCGGAAGGTACGCGATGCCCGCGAGCGTGCTGCCGGGCCTGGTGCGCCACCGGTCGAAACGCTCGGCCCAGGCGGCGGTGTTGGCGCCCATGGTGGTGTGACCGCCGAAGTTGGGGATGGTGCCGAACGCGTAGGGCGCCCCGTGCCAGGTGGTCTCGCGGTCGAGACCGTCGTAGCGGTCGGACAGGCCGTCGACGATGAGGAGCCTGCTCCTGTCGACGGCGTCGATGATCTGTGTCGAGGGGTTGTTCTGCCAGCCGATCAGGGTCCACACGGCGCCGCGGTGTGCGGTCTGGAGCGCGTCCATCACGGCCCGGGCGGCGTCCCCGACGGGCACGTCCCCCGGCCGTCCGCCCTCGTGCAGCAGATCCATCTTGTACATCGCGGAGTCGCCGAACAGCTCACGCTGATGGCGGTAGAACGAGGCGGCGACCCTGGAGAACACTCCCGTGCGGGGATCCAGCCAGTCGGGCCGCTCGAAGCCGACCCACTGGCCCTGCGGTACCACCGTGCCGCCGGGGTTGCGTTCCGCGAAGCCCGGCGGCACGGTGCCGTAGTAGCCGGGCAGGACGGGTGTCATGCCGAGCTCGCGCAGCCGGTTCGCGATCCTGCGGCCGAGCGCCGCCCGGTCCTCGATCAGCCGCTCGGAGACCGGGCCGGCGAAGCCGGACATGTTCTGCATCAGCCACCACGGCTGGTGCGCCGGGCCGGGGATCCAGGCCCGGAGTTCCCTCTTCGAGTAGCCGAACTCCTGGAGCGTTACGTGATAGGCGGCGTCGGTGCCCATCTGGACGAAGACCTCGTTGACCCCGTGCAGCGCGAGGAGATCGATCTGCCTCTCGTAGGAGGCCCAGTCGCGGTAGGCGCCCGAGTAGCCGTCGTCGGTGTCGTTGAGCGCGAAGCGATGCGGCACCGAAGCCTGCCGGCGGACGGTGCCGGCCGGTGCGGGCAGAGTGCGCGGCAGTTTCGCCGTGCTGCGTCCGGGCCAGCCGAGGTCCACCTCGGCCGTGTACTTGAGGTACCAGTTGACCCCGCTGAGGAGCACGGCCGGGCTGGTCCCCGTGACCCGGACGTGGCCGGCGCGGCCGGAGACGTCGAACCAGTCGCCGGAGGCCCGGCGGCGCGCCGGGATCAGCGTGATCTGCGAGGCGTGCCGCGGCAGCAGGCGGGCGAGTGCCGCCCTGGCGGAGTGCGGCGAGAAGGCCGGACCGCCGGGCGGGGAGACCGCCGCGGGGGAGGAGGTGGGGGTGAGCGTGGTGGTGAGAAGGGCGAGGGCGACGGCTGCGCAGACGGCAGCCCAGGGTCTGAGGCTTCTCACGGTCACCTCTGGGGAGTTGTCGACGGAGTGTTGGTGAGAATGGGGGCGGGCGAGCAGCCAGTCAAGACGGCCTCGTCGTGCGCGGGTGGGTCTTCGGCCACCCCCGGCTACGACGTTCGTCGTGCCTGGTACACCGAGTCGTAGATCGGGAAGACGTGTCGCAGACCGGTCAGGGCGAAGAGCTGCTTGGTGTTGGCGTCGGTGATGACCAGTTTCAGCTCGCCGTGCACGGACTGGACCCGTTTGAGCGCGCCGACCAGTACACCCAGGCCCATGGAGTCGATGAACGCCACGCCGCGCAGGTCGACGACGAACCGGCGGAGACCGTCCGCCAGCCGCTCGATCACGAACTGCTTGATCGTCGGCACCGTGTACACGTCCACTTCTCCGCGGATCTCCACGATGGTCCAGTCTCCGACGGCGCTGTGGCTGATCTCGATGGGAGGTTCCATACGTACTCAACGGCATGCCCTGGGCAGAGGTAGTGCCGAGATGCTGCCGCACATTCGTTCTGCATATGCGTGAACGACTGGCCAAAGGATCACCACGGGTGCCGTCGGCGCCTCGATCAGGGCTCGGCCGTCGGTCCCTCCCCGCGGGCCCGGGACCCTCCCGCCGTGCGAGTTCCGCCATTCGGGTCCATCCTTGAAGCCGGGCCACGAAGCCCACAGACCGACCCGCCGGGAGGTCCTGTGATTCTGCTCGCGCTGCTCCTACCAGTCGTGATGATGGCCTTCCTCTTCGCCGCGGACGCGCTCGAAGACCTGATCTTTCCGCCTCCGGCGGCCCCGGACGAGGATGCTCCGGCCGCCGACATCGCTCGAACGACCTCTCTCTGAGACGGGGAGGGCACGCGTCGCCCGGTCACGAGACCTGTCCGGCCGCGGACCGGGCGGCGCGCGACGTGCCGACGGGGGCCGTCAGCCGTCGCTCGTGGTGACCTTCACCTCGTCGACCACCAGCTGCTGCGGGAACGTGGTCGAGCCGTCGGGGTCGCCGGGCCAGTAGCCGCCGACCGCGAGGTTCAGGATGAGGAAGAACGGCTTGTCGAAGACCCACTCGTCGCCGTTCAGGTCGGCCGGCGTACGAGTCTGGTACACGGTGCCGTCGACCGACCAGGTGATGCTGTCCGGCGCCCAGTCAACGGCGAAGGTGTGGAAGGCGTCGGCGAACGCCTCGCCGTTCGGCAGCGTGTAGGCCGCGCCGATGCCGCCCGAACCGGAATAGCCGGGGCCGTGGATGGTGCCGTGGACCGTCGACGGCTCGAAACCGACGTTCTCCATGACGTCGATCTCGCCCGAGGCGGGCCAGCCGACCTCGCCGATGTCCTGGCCCAGCATCCAGAACGCGGGCCAGATGCCCTGCCCGCGCGGGATCTTCATCCGGGCCTCGACGTGACCGTACGTCGCGGTGAACCTCCCGGAGGTGTTCAGACGGGCGGAGGTGTATGCGCACGTGCCGTACCAGCACTGGTAGTTGCCCGGATTCTCGCGCCGTGCCTCGATCACCAGGTGGCCCCGGCCGTCGAGCTCCGCGTTGTCGGTGCCGGGCGTGTAGTACTGCCGCTCGTGGTTGTCGACGTTGTCACCGGTTTCGAGCTGCCACTTGGCGGCGTCGACGCCTGATCCGGCGGGTCCGTCGAAGGTGTCGGAGAACGCCACCGCCGCGGCGGACTCCGGCCGGTGCTCCGCCTGGGCGGGGGTCACGGCGGCGGCCGCCACGAGGGTGGCGGACAGGGTGGCGAGAAGGCAACTGCGGAGCAGTCGTGGGGAGGCCATGTCTCTCCGTTTCGTGGGCCCGCTCCCACGAGGCGGGAGCGGGCACGGGGGTGGGGGAGGGGGCGCCGGTTCGGGCGCGGGTGGGGCCGGCCCGGTCAGCCGAAGGACTCCAGCGTGATCGCCGCGTCCTTGGGGTCGCCGTCGTGCACCAGCGACTCGTGGTTGCCGACGTCGTCGAAGGCGAAGGCGTACGCCCGGCCGTCCCGCATCTGCGCGTGGATGAGGCGGGCGTAGTGGTTGGTGACGTCGTCCTGGTAGAAGCCCGAGTCGTCGGCGTCGGGCTGCTCGGAGTTGGTGAGCAGCGTGGTCCGGTTGTACGCGGCGCACAGCGTCCGCGAAATGGGGCCGCGCACCTGGTCGTTGGGGGCATCGAGCTTGTTGTAGCAACCGAAGACCGAGTCGGAGTCCGGCTTCTCGAACGACGTCACCACGGCGCCGCCGCCGTCGGTGAAGTCCATCCGGTCGCCGTTCACCCTGCCGTAGAACTTCGTGTCCGGTTGGTCCTTGAACGGCGTCACCGTCAGCGTCTCGGAGGCGTACTTGCTCCACACGCGGTCGATGTAGTCGTCCATCACGCCGACGGGCAGAGCGCCGGAGCCGATGCCGTGCCCGGGTGCCAGGACGCGCAGCGGCGAGCCGTCGCTGCGGGTCTGGACCAGTCCCTGCCAGCCGTCGCCCTGCTGCGTGAGACCGTCGACGACCGCCTTGTAGCCACCCGGCTTCAGTGAACCCGTCTGCTTCGTGGAGCCGTCGCCCGCGGTCAGTCCGACGGAATAGGGCGCCGAGAACATGTCCACCTGGGTGGAGTTGATCCACAGCCCGGAGTCGTTGAGCGTGTACTCGGTCCAGTTGAACAGCGTGTCGTGGTTGGGGTCGTCGGCGTTCTGGACGGCGGGCTGCACGAGCCCGCCCTCGGCGAGCCGGAAGTCCAGCTTCTCGCCGTAGGAGAAGTAGACCCGACCCGAGAACTTCGGAAGCCGAACGGTCTTTGACCCGCCGTTTGCCGGGCCGGTGAACGAGGCGTCCGGGGCCGGGACCGGTGGGGCGCCGCCGGCCGGCCAGGCGTGGAAGGTGCCGCTCTCGTCGGCGTATCCCTGCCGTCCCGAGGCGAGTTCGGTGCCGATCACGTACACGTGGACCGGTTCGGCACTGCCCGAGTCGTTCTTCAGGATGAGCGGGATGGTGTCCGGTGCCGCCGAAGCCGGTTCGGCCGGCCCGACGAGGACGGCGACGGCACCGAACGACGCCGCGACGGCCAGGGACGCCGTCAGCTTGCGTGGAGAAAGCACACGGTCCTCCTTGGTGTGGGGGGAGTTGCAGCCTCGTAGCCGTTGCCCGAACATGTCAACTAGTTGAACGAGATCAATCGGAAGAAGACGCTCCAGGTTCGGAAGGTGAAGCGAGGGACCGGCGCGGTGGTACACCGGCGAGTCGGCAGACGGCGAAGTACATTGGGAATGGCGCCGTGTAGGGCGAGTCGCCGTCGGGGCCGTCGATCAGGCGCGGACCGGTCGGCCCGCCCACGGGTCGCGGCCGTGACCAGGACGGATCGCCGACGACGTAGTGGGTACCGAAGGGCCACGCGACCCCGATGTCGGAGCCGGACGGGACGATCCACCACCAGCGCTCCCCGTCGGCGAACACGCAGCCGGCGCGGGGCAGGCGGGCCAGGAGGCGTTTCGTGGGCGGCTGAGGTGCCCGCGGCGTCGTGCAGACCCCGCGATGTACGGGGCGGTCGCCCGCAAACCCTGACGGCCCCGCAGGCCGTGAGGGCGGTCAGATCACGCGGAACAGGTCGGCCGCGGCGTGGACGTCGGTGAAGTCCTCGACGGACCGGAGGTTGTCGCACAGGGCCTCGAGGACCGAACCGGCCGCGGCGACGCGCGGGGCGCCGATGCCCACGCCGAAGACCCGGAAGCCCAGCCGGCGCTTGGCCTCGTTCCAGCCGCGCATCCACTCCTCGGTGACGCCGCAGTCGTCGTCGGTGAGCATCACGATGTCCCCGCGCGTACGGGCGGCGGCGTTGAACTCCTCATCGAGCAGTTCCACCGCCGCCGTCAGCGGCCGCTGGTAACTGGTGCCGCCGCCCAGGAACGTCTCCGCGAAGTCGAGCGTCCGGCCGAGACCGGCGGGCCGGTCGGCCGGGAAGCGGAAGACCCGCAGCTTGTCGGCGGCGGAGAACACGATGCCGACGAAGTCGCGCCCCGCGTGGCGGGCCTGGTCCAGCAGCGCCAGCGCGCACGCCTTCGCCCACGCCTCCCGGGTGATGCCGCCGGGCCCCGCCTCGTACATGGAGTGCGAGGTGTCCACGCACGCGATGACGGCGCCGCGGCCGGTGGCCTGCTCGCCCTGGCTGTCGTAGAGCATCAGCTCCCCGGCGGCGTACCGCGCGGCGAACACCGCCCGCAGTTCCGGCAGTCCCAGATTGGCCAGCTCGGACGGCACGACCCGGGAGAGGTCGTCGCCGAGGGTGACCCCGATCAGCTCTCCGGTGGCGTTCTCCACCTTGCGGGCCCGCTCCCCGTCGGCCATCTGCCGGAAAGGGCCGATCAGTTCGGCCCACTCGGCGAGCCGGCCGGTGCGCAGCCGCTCGGCCAGCCGGGCGCGTTCGTCGAACGACATCCGTTCCAGCTCGCCGGACCCGACACCCCAGGCCCGCATCAGCGCGCCCTCCTCCCGTACGGCCGCCGCCGACCTCGCCACCGCCTGCCGCGCGGCGGCACGGACGCCGGGTGCCGCCGCGAGGGCCCGGCCGGACTCGTCGTCGGCCCGGCGCGCCGCGGCCTCCGCGGCCTCGACCGCCCGTCGTACGGTGTGGGCGGCCGGTCCCGGCACGGTGCCGTCCTCGTCGGCCTCGTCGGCGGCCTGCCGCAGTGTCTCGGCCACGGCGGTCGCCGCGTCCCCCGCTTCCCGCCGCGCCCGGCCCGCCCGCTCGACCCGGTCCCGGGCGGGCCGGGAGGCGTCCAGCATCCTGCGCAGCGCGGCGCCCTGCGCGAGCACGGCCAGGGCGGCGGCGTACGGGTCGCCGGCCGTCTCCCGGTGCAGCTCCGCGAAGCCCGGCGACTCCAGCAGGGCGGCGACCACGCGGTGGTTGACCAGCCGCGAGTGCTCCATCCCGGCGGGCTCGCGCAGACGCGGGGCGGCCTTGTACGCGGCCAGGAAGACGTCGGTGAGGAGGTCCGCGGTGTGCGCGTGCCGCTCGTCCAGCTCCCCGGCCAGCTCCCGCAGCGCGGCGGACTGCTCGTAGGTGTCGTGCCAGGCGATGCGGTCGAAACGGTCCGCGACCACGGCACCGGTGTGCTGTGCGGGAGCGGCGGCCGACAGGGCCAGCCACTTCCCGGCCCGGCGGGCCAGCTCGCCGAGCCGGCCCGCCGCCCCGTCCTCGGTCGCGTCCGGGCGCGTCCGCGCGTCGCCGTCCAGGGTGCCGTCCCTTCCGCGTTCAGAGCTGGGCCTGCACGGCGCTCGCGTCCACGCCGAGGGCCTCGGTGAGGACCCGGGCGCGGACGGCGCGCTGGCGGCCGGTGACCCGGTCGATGGCGGAGGTGGAACGGCCGGCGACCACCGCGTCCGCGCGCAGCCTCTCCAGCCGCTTGCCCGCCGTGGCCAGCTGGTGGTGGGCCTTCTTGATGACCCACTCGCTCAGCGCCTCGCGGGACTGCCCGGCCATCGCGTCCAGCTGGGTCTCCAGCTCGTCGATGGTGTCGGCGAGGTCGAGGGCCTCCTTGGCGTCCGGGTTGACCAGGTGCAGCACCTCGCGTTCGACCGTCGGGCGCTGGGCGGGGGAGTCCCACAGCACGTGGGCCAGCACCGACAGATCGCTCTCGGCGACCGCGGGCCGCCCGTCGAGGAACGCGGACGCCTGGAGCAGGCGCACCGCCTGCCGCCAGCGGCGGTCGGAGGCGATCAGTTCCTTGCGGCGCAGGGCGGCCCGCAGGGTGCACACCGCGTCCACGATGCCGTCCGGCAGCACCACGGCGGGGACGGCCTCGGCCACGGCGTGGAGCAGCGCGGTCAGTTCCACGGTGGTCCGCTTCGGCGGTGCCGGGCGGTCGACGGCCGAGCGGACCAGGGCCGCGAAGTTCGAGGGGTCCTCCAGGTACTTGACCTCGATCCGCACCAGCAGCCGGTCGTAGATGGCGGCCGAGTCCTCGCCGTCGGGCAGCTCGTTGCTCGCCGTGATGGCCCCGATCAGGGGGCAGCGGACGGGCTCGCCGCCGCTTTCGGGGTGGTAGATCCGCTCGTTGAGGTAGCCCAGGGTCTCGTTGAGCGCCGCCGTGGAACACTTGAAGATCTCGTCGATGAACGCGACGTGCGCGGTGGTGGCGCGTCCTTCGTAGACCTGGCGGTACTCCCCGCGTGCCAGCGCGGCGACGTCGACGGGGCCGAACATCCGCGTCGGCGCGGTGAACTTGGACAGCAGGATCTCCCAGTACGACGCTCCCACGATCCGGCCGGTGAGCTCCCGGGCCAGTTCGGACTTGGCCGTCCCCGGCGGGCCGAGCATCAGCGAGTGCTGGCCGGCCAGCAGCGTCACCAGCAACGTCCGTACGACGTCGGCCCGTTCGAGGAAGCGGTCCGACAACTCGGCGCCGATCGTCCGCAGCCGCACGGCCGTGTCCGGGGCGGCCGGTGCCTCCTGCGGGTCCTGTGGGCCCATGGCCGACTCCTCCTGTGACGGTCCGGGTGGGCTGGCAGGTCAGAGCCTAACCCGCCCCGAACGTCCGTTCTCATGGGCTCGTGGCCCCGGATCGTGCCTGGGTCCGCACCGGGGTGGTGCCGTCGACCAGACTGTCCGCCATGAACCCCTTCCTCTCGCCCTCGGCCCGCACCGTGCCGGCCGTGACCGCCGCCGTGCTGGCGGCCTGCTGCCTCACCGCGTGCTCCGGAGCCGGCGGCGACCACGCACCGGCGGCCGTCCGCGTGAATCAGGTCGGATACGTGAGTGGCGAGAAGAAGTTCGCCTATGCCATGGGCAACGGCCAGCAGCTGGCCGACGCGGAGTTCGAGGTCCTGGACGAGCGGGGGAACAGGGCCGGGCACGGCCGCCTCGGCCCCTCGCTCGGAGGCTGGAACAGCACGTACACCGCCGTGCGCGCCATCGACCTGTCGTCGGTCGACCGCACCGGCACCTACCGGCTGCGCCTGGTCGGCGCGGACGCCGGTGCGCAGACCCGCTTCCGGGTGGCGCCGGCCCGGCGGCTGCTGGACCCGCTGCGCGCGGACACCGTGCGCTTCTTCGGCACCCAGCGGGACGGCGAGGACGTCCTGGCCGACGCGACCGGGCGGGTGCCCTCGCACCTGACCGACGAGCGGGCCCGCGTCTACGAGCCGCCGCGTACCGGGTCGGAGGCCGACGGGACGACGGCCGGCCCCAAGCCGTCGGAGGCCGCGGGCCCCGTGGACGTGTCGGGCGGGTGGTTCGACGCCGGCGACTTCCTGAAGTTCACGCACACGACGTCCTACGTGGTCGCACAGATGCTGAGCGCCGTCCGCGACAGCCCCTCGGTGCCCGGGCTGCGGGAGGAGGCACGCCACGGCCTGCGGTGGCTGGACCGGATGTGGGACGGGGAGACGGGCACGCTCTACGCACAGGTCGGGCTCGGGTCCGGCGGCGAGGAGATCCACGGCGACCACGACGTGTGGCGGCTGCCCGAGGAGGACGACCGGCTCACCGTGGCGCCGGGGGACGCCGACTACCTGATCAAGTACCGGCCCGTCTTCCGGGCCAACGAACCGGGCAAGCCGATCAGCCCCAACCTCGCGGGCCGGGTGAGCGCCGCCTTCGCCCTCGCCGCGCAGACCGAGGCAGCCGAGCGGCCCGCCGAGGCCCGTGCGTGGCTCGACAAGGCGGCCGGCGTCTACGCACGGGCGGACACCCGGCCGGACCGCGGAGCCCTGGTCACCACCACGCCCGCGGACTACTACCAGGAGCGTTCCTGGCGCGACGACATGGAGTGGGCGGCCGTCGAACTCTCCCGCGGCGCCGAGGCGCTGGGTGACGCGCGCCGCTCGCGGTGGAGCGACGAAGCCGCGGCCTGGGCCCACGCGGCCCTGCGCGAGGAGCGGGGCGGCACCCTGGGCCCCGCCGACGTCAGCGCCCTCGCCCACGCCGACGTGCTCACCTCGGCGGAGCCCGACGCCGGCCTCGCGGCCGCGCTGAGGGCGGAGCTGCGGCGGCAGGTGGAGACGGGGAGGAAACGGGCAGCCTCGGACCCCTTCCGCTCGGGCGTCGTACCCGGCGACTTCGACGCGGTGCCGAACACCTTCGGTCTGCTCGCGACCGCCGAACTGTACGCCCGTGTCACCGGCGACCACCGGTACGACGACTTCGCCGCGCGGCAACTGGCGTGGGTCTTCGGGGCCAATGCCTGGGGCACCAGCTTCGTCGTGGGCGCCGGCGACCTCTACCCGCACTGCCTCCAGCACCAGGTGGCCAACCTGGCCATGAGCCGCACCGGCAGCGGCGACATCCTGCGGGGCGCCGTCGTCAACGGTCCCAACGACGCGGACCTGCTGAAGGAACAGGACACCTTCGACGGGGCCCGCCCCTGCTCCTTCGCCCCGGAGGGCAGGCCGTGGTCGCGGTTCGACGGCCGCGGCGCCGGTTACGTCGACGACGTGCGGGCCTGGCAGACGGTGGAACCGGCGGACGACTTCGCCTCGACGGCCCTGTACGCGCTCTCCCTCACCGCGGCGCGGGCCTGACACCCGGCACGGGCCCCCTCGGCACCCGGGACGGGGACTCGCGGGTCAGGAGCTGGTCGGCCAGGTCCGCAGCAGGGCGTCCAGCGCGTTGAGGATCTCCGTCCAGCTCTCCTGGGAGTCGGGGGCACTGTGGCTGAAGCCCCCGGCCGTCTCCAGACCGACGTACCCGCTGAAGACGCTGCCCAGCAGCCGTACGGCGTGCGTCTGGTGCGGTTCCGCCAGGTGGTATCCGCGCAGGATCGCACGCGACATCTGGGCGTGCCGCACACCCGCGCTGGACGCCGCCGCCTCCGCGTCGAGGGGGAACCGGGTAGCGGCGAAACGGCCGGGGTGTTCGAGGGCGTAGTCGCGGTAGACGTTCGCGAAGGCGATCAGCGCGTCCTTGCCCGCCCGGCCGGCCACCGCCTCAGAAGCCCGGTCGGCCAGCTCCTCCAGGGCGAACAGCGCGATCCCGGTCTTGAGGTCGTGGGCGTTCTTCACATGCGAGTACAGGCTGGCCGTCTTCACCCCGAACCGCCTGGCCAGCTCCGTCGGAGTGGTGCGCTCGAAGCCGATCTCGTCGGCCGTCTCGGCTCCGGCCCTGATCAGCCCCTCGGTCGTCAGCCCTACCCGCGCCACACCCGTCCTCCGTATCGATTTACGCCGCATCCGTGGAAGATTATGGGCTTTCCTAACATGATTAGGCAACCTGTGCCGTTAGCATGTTCGAGCTCGTGATGAGCCGTACGAGTGACCCATGTGTCCGACCCCTAGCAAACGGGCCAAACAAGTGAAGACCACACCCACACGAATATCCTCGCGCCGAGATCTCGGCCCCCTGTCCGCCGCCCGGCGCCGGCCGAGGGCCGTGCTGTGGACCGCGGCGGGTGTGGTGACCCTCGGGTTCCTCGTCGCGCTGGAGTTCGCCGCCCGCCACTACGGCGAGCGGGGCCCGATCACCGCGCAGGCGCGAGAAGTGGTCTTCGCGCCCGACTCGGGGCCGCTGCTGTACGCCGGGCTCGCCTTGACGATGGTGGTGCTGACCTGGCGCCAGCGGTTGGTCGCGGCGGGGGCGGCGATCGGCATCGACGTCGTCTTCTGGCTGGTGCGCTGGGCGGTCGGCGCCGACATGAACTTCGGCAACGGCGCGCTGTGGGCGGTCCTGGGCTGTGCGGTCGTCGCCGTGACCCGCCGCACGGGCGGCGAGCGGGCGCTGCTGCTGAAGGGCTCGGGGCTGGGCCTGCTGCTGGTGGCCGGGCACAAGACCGGCGACACCTGGCTGCTCATCACCTCGCAGACCCGCAAGGCCGTGCTCGACCCCTACGTGGCCACCGCCGACCAGGCACTGGGCAACCCCTCCTGGCTGGTGGGCCGGTTCGTCCAGGCCACCGAACCGGTCGGCGATCACCTGCTCCACCTCGTCTACGGTCAGCTGCCCCTGGCCGCGGCGCTCGTCGGGCTGTACCAGCTGCGTCACGTGGCGGCCGAGCGCCGCTTCCCGAGCCACCACCTCGTGCGGACCTTCCTCGTCATCGGTCTGCTCGGCCCCGCCGTCTACATGATCTTCCCGGTGGTCGGACCGGTCTTCGCCTACGGCGCCGACGGCGGCCAGTGGGCGGTGGCCGACCTGTGGCCGCACACGCCGCCGCCGGGTGGCGCCCCGCACGCGATCCCCTTCGACGACATCACCCCGCGCAACTGCATGCCCAGCCTGCACACGGCGTGGGCCACCACGCTCTTCATCCACTCCCGCAAGGGATCAGGGCCCATGCGGTTCGCGGGAGCCTTCTGGCTGGTCGCCACGCTCACCGCGACGCTCGGCTTCGGCTACCACTACGGTGCCGACCTCGTCGCCGGCGTGGTGTTCGCGCTCACCGTCGAGGCCGCGATGCGCTCGTTCGCCCGGGGCTGGGACCGCGCGGGCGTCGTGCTGGTCGCCCACGGCACCACGGTGTTCGCCGTACTGCTCCTGTCGTACCGCTACCTGCCGGAGCAGATGGCCGAGCACCCGTGGGTCGCCGGGCCGCTGCTCGTGCTCGCGATGGCCTCCGTGGTCCTCGGATACCTGCGGACCACCAGGCGGTGGGAGTCCGAGGCCGCGGCGGTGCGGCAGCCGGAGCCGCCGCGCCCCGCGGAACCGCAGCCCGAACTGGTCTGAGCCCCGGACCGGGCGCTACTTGAAGTAGTGCCCCTGCTCGAGATCCTCGACGAGGCCCGGCTGGAGCGGCCGCCAGCCCAGCAGCTCCCGGGTCAGGGCGCTGGACGCGGCGCGGTTGGCCGCGAACGGCCCCGCCAGCCACGTGAAGTGGGCACCCGCCTCGGCGGCCGGGACCGACACCACCGGCAGGCCCAGCCGCCGGCCGATCACCTCGGCGATGTCCCGGGCGGACACGCCCTCCTCCGCGACGGCGTGCAGCGTGGAGCCCGCGGGAGCCTTCTCCAGGGCCAGACGGAACAGGTGTGCCGAGTCGAGACGGTGCGCGGCCGACCAGCGGTTGGTGCCGTCCCCGATGTATCCGGAGACTCCCTTCTCGCGGGCGATCCCGATGAGGGCCGGGACGAACCCGTTGTCGCCCTCGCCGTGATTGGTCGGGGCCAGCCGCACCACCGAGGAGCGGACTCCGCGGGCCGCCAGGGACAGGGTCAGTTCGGCGGTGACGGCCCGGACGTGCTGGGCGTCGCCCCGGGCGGCCGCGGCGGGATCCGGGTCGTGGCCGTCGCGTTCGGTCGCCACCCGTCCGGGAATCGCGGGAGTTCCGGATGCGATCGTGAACGGCCGGTCGGAGCCCGCCAGCGCCTCCCCGATCACCTCGACGGCCCGTCGGTCCGCCTCGCCCGCACCCTTGAAGTCCCCGGAGAACGCGATGTCGTGCTTGAAGGCGAGGTGCACGACCCCGTCCGAGTCGGCGGCCGCGCTCCGCAGGACGTCGAGGTCGTCGAGGGTGCCGCGGACCACGTCGGCGCCGGCCGCGGTGAGCGCGTCGGCCGAGGCGTCCGAACGGGCGAGGCCCACGACCTGGTGACCCGCTCCGATGAGCTCGGGAACGACGGCTGAGCCGATCCAGCCGGAGGCACCGGTGACGAAAACGCGCATGAGAATCCTCCAGTCATGCCTGTGCAAGGGCGGCCGACGGTTGATGACAGCCGCTGTCATCGACCGTAGCACGCGATGTCAGTCACTGTCGTCGTGGCGGGCGAGGGACGCGTGACGTGGAGACGCGACGCGGGGCGTGCGCCGTGTGGCACACGCCCCGCGTCGACGGAGACCGGAGATCTCGCGGAGGGGTCTGGATCAGGCCTTGCCCTGCATGGACTGCCGGGCGGGATTGCGCTGCTCGGCGCCCTTGAAGTCCTTCTCGCCCGCCTTCGCCCGCACCCCCCGCTCGATGCGTTCACCGGTGGTCTTGTCGATGTTCGACCAGTACTCGAAGGCCCGCTCGAGCACGGGCTCGGTCACCTCGTTGAGGAGGTGGTCGACCACGTTCTCGACCAGCCGGTCACGGGCGGCGTCGTCCATGACGTCGCGCACCAGGGTGCCCGGCTGGGTCCAGTTGTCGTCCTCGGCGTGGTCGACGTAGGCGCTGCGGGTGATCGCCCCGTCCGTCTGCCAGCTGGGCGGGGTGCCGAACCGCTCGGTGTCGGCGGCGGGCCCGCCCTTGGAGTTCGGCGCGTAGACCGGGTCGCTCTTCTTCCGGTAGGCCATCTGGCCGTCCTTGGAGTAGCTGTGGACGTCGACGACCGGGGCGTTCACGGGGAGCTGCTGGTAGTTCGCGCCGATCCGGTACCGCTGGGCGTCCGGATACGAGAACAGCCGCGCCAGCAGCATGCGGTCCGGGCTCGGGCCGATGCCGGGGACCATGTTGGCGGGCGCGAAGGCCGCCTGCTCGATCTCGGCGTGGTTGTCCGTCGGGTTGCGGTCCAGGGTCATGCGGCCGACCGGGATGAGGGGGTAGTCGCCGTGCGGCCACACCTTCGTCAGGTCGAACGGGTTGAACCGGTAGCCCGCGGCGTCCTCGTACGGCATGACCTGCACGTGCAGCGTCCAGCTCGGGAAGTCGCCGTCACGGATGTGCTCGAAGAGGTCCCGGGTGTGGTAGTCGGTGTCGGCCGCCGCCATCTGGTCACCCTCGTGCTGTGTGAAGCACTCGATGCCCTGGTCGGTCTTGAAGTGGTACTTGACCCAGAACTGCTCGCCCGCGGCGTTGATCCACATGTAGGTGTGCGAGGTGTAGCCGTTCATGTGGCGCCAGCTCCGCGGGATGCCGCGGTCCCCCATCAGCCAGGTGACCTGGTGCGCCGACTCCGGCGAGAGGGTCCAGAAGTCCCACTGCATGTCGTGGTCGCGCAGGTTGCTGTCCGCCCGCCGCTTCTGCGACCGGATGAAGTGCTGGAACTTCATCGGGTCCTTCACGAAGAACACCGGCGTGTTGTTGCCGACCACGTCGTAGTTGCCCTGGGTGGTGTAGAACTTCACCGCGAAGCCGCGCGGGTCGCGCCAGGTGTCCGGGCTGCCGCGCTCACCCGCGACGGTGGAGAAGCGGGCGACCAGCTCGGTGCGTGTGCCCGGCTGGAAGACGGCCGCCTTGGTGTAGGCGCTCACGTCGTGCGTGACCTCGAAGTGGCCGAAGGCGCCGCTGCCCTTCGCGTGCGGCTGCCGCTCGGGGACGCGTTCCCGGTTGAACTGCGCCATCTGCTCGATGAGGTAGGCGTCCTGGAGGAGGATCGGGCCCGCCGGGCCCGCGGTGAGCGAGTGTTCGTCGCTCTCCACCGGCGCGCCGGCGTCCGTGGTGGTGGCGGGCGGGGTGTCCGTCATGAGGCTGCCTTTCGTGGGGGAGTGGCTGACGCCCGGGGGCCGCGCGACTCGCACCCGGGGCACGGAGCGGCCCTCACCGCCCGGCCCGGCGGAGGGGCCGCGCCGACGCCCGCGCCGTGCCCGGGGCCGCGGATCACGCGAACTCCGCAGGACGCGTGCTACGCGGCGGCCACGCCGATCCGGCCGGGATGCGGCCACCCGCCGGGCGGGGCCGGCCGGGGTGGAGCCCGTCGGCCCGGGGATCGTGCCGGGTCCCGGTGCCGGAACGCACCGCGTGGTCGCCCTCGCCCATCCGTCCAGGACCCTCCGGAGTGCCGTCGTCCGTATCAGTCTCCGCCGCCCTCCGGCCCTCGCAAGCGGAGCGGGTGGCGGCGGTGACGCGACCGGCAGCCCAGGGTGCGGCGCGCTCGCCGAACCGGCCTCGGCCGAGACCGCCTTCCTCGCGGCCGGCCGGAACGCCGACAATGATCGACATGACGCCTCCGAAGCCCGCGGCACCTCCGCCGCCGCCTCCGCCTCCGACGTCTCTGCACACGAACCCGCTCTTCGACCGGCTCTCGGGCGCCGAGCGGATCCTCGTCGCCGGCGCGGGCGGCGGCTTCGACGTCTATTCCGGACTGCCCCTGGCCCTGTCCCTCCTCCACCAGGGACGGGAGGTGCGGCTGGCGAACCTCTCCTTCAGCTCACTCGCGGGGCTTCCCGCCGACGCCTGGGCCGCACCCGACCTGGCCGTCGTCACCCCCGAAACTGCACCGCACCGGAGCTACTTCCCGGAACGGACCCTCGCCCAGTGGCTGCGCGGACACGGCTACCCGGCCGTCGTCCACGCCTTCCCGCAGACCGGCGTCCAGCCGCTGCGCGCTGCGTACGAAGCCCTGATCGCGCTGCACGGAATCGACGCCGTCGTACTGGTAGACGGCGGCACCGACATCCTCCTGCGCGGGGACGAGGCCGGCCTCGGCACGCCCGAGGAAGACCTCACCAGCGTGGCGGCCCTGGCCGCGCTGGACGACGTACCGCACCGCCTCGTGGTCTCGCTCGGGTTCGGCGTCGACGCGTACCACGGCGTCAACCACGTGCAGGTCCTGGAGAACGTCGCCGCGCTGGAACGCGAGGGTGCCTATCTGGGCGCGTTCTCGGTACCGCGCACCACCCGGGAGGGCGCGCTGTACCTCGACGCGGTCGCTCACGCCCAGGAGCACACGCCGGAGCGTCCCAGCATCGTGAACGGCTCCGTCGCGGCGGCCGTCCGCGGCGAGTGCGGCGACGTCCGGTTCACCGACCGCACCCGGGGCAGCGAGTTGTTCGTCAACCCGCTGATGTCCCTGTACTTCGCCTTCGACCTGCCGGGCCTCGCCGCCCGCTGCCTGTACCTGGACCGTATCGAGGACACCCACCTGATGCGCCAGGTGCGGTCCCGCATCGCCGAGTTCCGCAAGACCGGCGTGACCCGCCCGCCCCGTGCCTTCCCGCACTAGACAGCGCCGGGCGCCAGCACCCGGCGGACGGCGGCGCGCAGCCAGTGGTGGGCGCCGTCGGCGGTGTGCCGGGGATGCCAGGCCATGCCGATGGACACGGGCGGCAGCGTCAGCGGAACGTCGAGGAGGCGCAGCCCGAGGGCCGAGGCCTGCTCGGTGAGCGGGCTCGGAGGCAGGCCCGCGGTGTCCGGCACGGCGGGGACCAGGGCGACGACGTCGGTGCGCGCGGCGAGGGAGAGCGCGGCCAGGTGTGACGGGAGGACCACGGCGACCCGGCGGCCGAGGCCGTGCTCGGCGAGTGCGGTGTCGACGGGTCCCTCGAAACGGCCGCGGCGGCTGACCGCGACATGCTCGGCCGCGGCGAACCGGGCCGGAGTCAGGGGCCCCTCGGTGAGCGGGTGGCCGGGCCGGACGGCCGCCGTCATCCGCAGGGTGACCAGGCCCTCGACCCGGGTTTCCGGGTCCACGTGCTCGATCGCCCCGACCTCCAGGTCGACCCGGCCGTCACGGAGGGCCGGCCCCGCCTCCAGCTCCTCGGCCCTGAACCGCAGCGAGATCCCCGGCGCCTCCCGCCCGGCCAGCGTCAGCAGACCGGCGGCGAGGGCCGCGCCGACCAGGTCGGCGGTCTGGAGGCTGAAGGTCCGGCGCAGCGCGGCGGGGTCGACGCCGGTGGCCGGGGCCAGCAGTGCGCCGAGCCCGCGGACCACGGCGGCCGCCTCCTCCCGCAGGGCCAGCGCCCTCGGCGTCGGCACCATGGCCTGCCCGGCACGGACCAGGAGAGGGTCCTGGAGGATGCGGCGGAGTCGGCCGAGGGTGCGGCTCATCGCCGCGGGGGAGGTGTGCATGCGGGCGGCGGCGCGGGTGAC
Source organism: Streptomyces sp. NPDC085944 (assembly GCF_040686295.1). Taxonomy (NCBI): domain Bacteria; kingdom Bacillati; phylum Actinomycetota; class Actinomycetes; order Kitasatosporales; family Streptomycetaceae; genus Streptomyces; species Streptomyces sp. NPDC085944. The sequence continues at coordinate 18,052 of NZ_JBFBJX010000015.1, forward strand.
GCTCTGCTCGGTGAGCAAGACGTCGAGCGCGACCGCGAGATTGGCGTCGATGACCGGTGCGACCGGATCCGTGCTGTTCACCAGTGTCATTCCGTTCCAGGCAACAATCCCTTGCTGAAGTTCCCATTGTGGCAACACCTCGTGGCTCCCCAGGATGAGGCCGTACCGAAACGGCACGACCCACGAGGTTTTCATGATCGTCATTACTGCTCCGACCGGGAACATCGGGCGGCGGCTGCTGCCCCTGCTCCTGGACTCCGCCCCCGCCCGCGGCGAGGAACTGCGCGTGATCGTGCGCGACCCCGCACGACTCCCCGGCACGGTGCGCGAGCGCGTCGAGGTGATCCCCGGCTCGCACGGGGACCCGGCGGTCGTCGACCGGGCCTTCGACGGTGCCGACGCCGTCTTCTGGCTCGTCCCGCCGGACTCCTCCCGCGCCCCGGACGACGCCTACCGGGGGTTCACCCGTCCCGCCGCCCACGCGCTCGCCGCGCACGGCGTGGGCCATGCCGTCGGCGTCTCCGCCCTCGGCCGCGGCACCCCGGTCGCCGGCCGCGCCGGACTCGTCACCGCGTCCCTCGCCATGGACGACCTCATCGCGTCGACCGGCGTCGCCTACCGGGCCCTGGCCAACCCGTCCTTCTTCGAGAACCTCCTCGAGGACACCGACGCCATCCGGGACCAGGGCTGCTTCACCGACACGGCCGCCGCCGACCGAAAGGCTCCCTTCGTGGCCGTCGCCGACATCGCGGCCGTGGCCGCCGGCCTGCTGCTCGACCGGTCCTGGACCGGCAACGGCAGCGTCCCGGTGCTGGGGCCGTGCGACCTGTCACCCGACGACCTGGCCCGCATCATGACCGAACGGCTCGGCCGTCCGGTCCGCTACGAACGCCAGTCGCTCGAAGAACTGCATGCCGCACTCCTCGGCTACGGCCTCGACCCGGCCTTCGCCCAGGGCGTCGTCGACATGAAGCGGGCCAAGGACGACGGCCTCGACGCGGGCGTCCCCCGGACCCCGGACACCACCACCCCGACCACCTTCGAGCGCTGGGTCGACCAGATTCTCGGGCCCGCGCTCCGGCCCTGATCTCCACCCACGACCGAACACCCTCCCGGAAAGCGAAGCAACCATGCCCGCACACACCACCGAAACCCCGGTCACCGCGTTCATGCTCGTCAAGACCACACCCGAATGGCTTGCCATGACCGTCGAAGAGCGGATCCACGCCTTCACCACGCAGGTCGTCCCCGTGATCGAGGCGAGGACCACCGGTGTCCGCTCACGCTTCTACGACACGGAGTTCTACTCCGCCCGCGTCACCGACGTCTGGGTCTGGGAGGCGGTCGACCACCAGGCCTACCAGCGGCTCGTCGACGCCCTGCGCGAAACCCCCTTCTGGGACCGGTACTTCGAGGTCGTCGACCTCCTCGTCGGCACCGAGAACGGCTACGCCCGCACCTACGGCGTGGACGCGGTCACCACCATCTCCACCTGAGCCACCGCCCGCCCGGCGCGACCGGGCGGGCGGACCGCGTGGACCGGGCGGTCGACGGCGGTGAGAGACTGACCGAGCCCGCGAAGCCGCCGCGGCCGCCCGACCCCGCCGCACACCGGAGAACGCCCCCATGAACCACGTCGCCGACCCCAGCCGCTACGACGGCACCATGCACTACCGCCGCACCGGATGCTCCGGGCTCGACCTGCCCGCGCTGTCCCTGGGCTACTGGCACAACTTCGGCGACGACAAGACCTTCGAGACCCAGCGGCAGATCGCCCTGCGCGCCTTCGACCTCGGCATCACCCATCACGACCTCGCCAACAACTACGGCCCGCCCTACGGCTCCGCCGAGATCAACTTCGGCCGGATCATGCGGCAGGACCTGGCGCCCTACCGCGACGAGCTGGTGGTCTCCACCAAGGCCGGATGGGACATGTGGCCCGGCCCCTACGGCCAGGGTGGCGGCTCCCGCAAGTACGTACTCGCCTCCCTCGACCAGTCCCTGAAGCGCATGGGCCTCGACTACGTCGACATCTTCTACTCCCACCGCCTGGACGCCTCCACCCCGCTGGAGGAGACTATGACGGCGCTGGACACGGCGGTGCGGCAGGGCAAGGCGCTCTACGTCGGCATCTCCTCCTACGACGCCGAACGCTCCCGGCAGGCCGCCGCCATCCTCCGCGACCTGGGCACGCCACTGCTCATCCACCAGCCCTCCTACAACATGCTCAACCGGTGGATCGAGACCGAGGGCCTGCTCGACGCCGCGGCCGACGAGGGCTTCGGCGTCATCGGCTTCACCGCGCTCGCCCAGGGGCTGCTCACCGGCCGCTACCTTGACGGCGTGCCCGAGGGCTCCCGCGCCACCCAGGGCAAGTCCTTCGCGACCGACTGGCTCACCGAGGACACCGTCCGGCGGCTGCGCGCCCTCGACGACATCGCCGCCCGCCGGGGCCAGAGCCTGGCGCAGATGGCGCTCGCCTGGGCGCTGCGCGATCCGCGCGTCACCTCGCTGGTCATCGGCGCCTCCCGGCCCGAGCAGCTGGAGGAGAACGTGGCCGCCCTCGGCAACCTCGCCTTCGGCGACGACGAACTCGCCGAGATCGACCAGCACGCGGTCGTGGACGGCGACGTCGACCTGTGGCGGCAGGCCCGCACCGGCGCCCTCGGCTGACGCGCCGCCCGCCCCGGACGCTCGCTTCAGGCGCCCCCGGCGTTCCGTTCGGAACGGGGTCCGCCGACGACACGGAGCAGCCGGGGCGGCTCGTTTGCCGGTTCGGGCAGCCGCAGCGGCCCCAGCCCCGGTGTGACGGTGCCGAGCAGAGCCGCCCGGCGCGCCCCCGTACCCGAAGGGATCGCCCCCGGCAGGCCGTTCACGGTCAGGAAGCCCAACAGGGCGAAGGCCAGCGCCTCCTTGGCGTCCGACGGCAGCCCGAGCGCGTCACTGGAGCCGAGGGCCACCCCGGGCAGCTCCTCGGCGAGCAGGCCCATCAGCACGGGATTGCGCGCCCCACCGCCGGACACCACGAGCCGCGTCACGCCGTGCGCACGGCAGGCGTCGGCCACCGTGACGGCGGTGAGCCGGGCCAGCGTCGCCAGGACGTCGTCGGGTTCCGCGACGGGCTCCGCCGCGAGCGCGTCGAGCAGGTACGGCAGGTGGAAGTGCTCCTTGCCGGTGCTCTTCGGAGCCGGCCTGCCGTAGTAGGGGTCGTCGAGCAGCACCCGCAGCAGTGCCGGATCGACCCGGCCCGCCCCGGCCCGGCGCCCGTCCTCGTCGTAGGCGGCCGCACCGCCGGTGAAGTGCCGTACGGCGGCGTCCATCAGGGCGTTCGCGGGCCCGGTGTCGAAGGCCAGCGGTTCGGCGCCGGGCGCGACGACGGTGACGTTGGCGATCCCGCCGAGGTTGAGGGCCGCGGGGACGCCGGGCAGCGCGGCCAGGGCGAGGACGTCGGTCATGGCGACCAGCGGTGCTCCCTGGCCACCGGCGGCGACGTCCGTGCCGCGCAGGTCGGAGACGACGGGCAGTCCGGTCGCCTCCGCGATCCAGGCGGGCTGCCCGAGCTGGAGGGTGCCGCGCACGGCACCGTCCTCCACCCAGTGGTACATGGTCTGCCCGTGCGAGACCACCAGATCGGCGCCGCCCCCGCACAGCTCGCGCACGGCACGCACGGCCACGTCGGCGAACGCCTGCCCGATGCCGGTGTCCAGCTCGGCGACGGCCCGCATCGTCACCGCCGCCGGCGGCAGACTGCCGGCGATCAGGTCGCGCAGCCGGTCGGGACAGGGGACGGAGAGATGGCCGAGCGGCCGCATCACCAGGGCCTCGCCCCGGAGTTCGAGGTCCGCGGCGGCCGCCTCGACGGCGTCGTAGGACGTGCCTGACATCAGGCCGATCACACGCACGATGCACTCCTGCGGAGGTTGGTCGGGCCGGGCGGGCCCGGGGCCCGCCCGGACGGGATCAATTCCGGTCTGCCGCCGTCGTCAGCCGGTCCGGCCCGGCACCCGGCTCCTCGTCGAGCGCGTTGCCCGCCGCGGACTCCGGAGCCCGGTGGAACAGGCTCAGCACACCGCCGACGACGAGGGTGATCACCACGCCCACGGGCACCAGCCACTGGGCCGCGATCGCCTGCGGCACCGTCGTCCCGCCCGTGGTGACGTCGATCTTCACCCCCCGCACGATGTACGTCATCACGCCGATGGTGACCAGGAAGGCCACGACGGAGTCGGCCTCGTTGGCCCGTTTGACGAGCCGCCCCAGCAGGAAGGCGCCGAGCAGCGCGCCGTAGGTGTAGCCCGCGATGGTCAGACCGGTCAGATACACGTTGCCCGTACTCGCGCTGAACGCGCAGGCGAAGACCGCCATCAGCGTCGCCCACACCAGCGTCATCCAGCGGGCCAGCCGGAGCAGCGCCTCCTCGGAGGGCGTGGTGCGGAAGAAGCTGTGGATGATGTCGGCGACCGTCGAGTTGGACATGGAGTTCAGGGCCGAGGACAGCGAGCCCATCGCGGCACCCAGGATGCCGGCCACGAGCAGACCCGAGACGACCACCGGCAGCCCGTGCAGGATGAACTCCGGGTAGAGGTTGTCCGAGCTGGACAGGCCCAGCTCGGAGAAGGACCTGCCCTCGTTGTACGACCACAGCAGCGCGCCGACGAGCGAGAACGCGGCGAACTGGACGGTCACGAAGACACCCGAGGCGATCATGGCCTTCTGGCCCTCGCGCAGCGTCCGGGTCGCCAGCACGCGCTGGACGATGAGCTGGTCGGAGCCGTGCGAGGCCATGGCGAAGATGGCGCCGCCGACGATGGCCGTGGGCAGGGCGAACGGGCTGGTGAGGATGTGGGCGAGGTCGAAGTCGGTGTCGAAGAGGGTGAACCGTCCGGCATCGAGGGCACGCGCATAGCCGTCGCCGCCGACGTGCGCGGACAGCACCGCCACGGCGAGGACCGCGCCGCCGAGGTAGAGGATCATCTGGATGGCGTCGGTCCAGATGACCGCCTTGATGCCGCCCAGGTAGGTGTAGACGACGGTGATCAGCGTGATCACGACGATGATGACGCGGTAGCTCCCGTGCACGCCGAACTCGTCGAGCAGCAGCTTGATCGGGATGGCGGAGGCGAACAGCCGTACGCCCTCGGCCAGGAGCCGGGTGAACACGAACGTCACCGACGCGAGCCCCTGCAGCTTCAGCCCGAACCGGTCGCCCAGGTACTGGTAGGCGCTGACGAAGCCGCCGCGCTTGTAGAGGGGGATCAGCACGGTGGCCACGACGACACGTCCGACGACGTAGCCCAGGGCGAGTTCGACGTTGCCGAAGGCCTGGCCGCTGTAGGCGCCGCCGGGGACGCTGATGACGGTCAGCACGCTGGTCTCCGTGGCGACGACGGAGAAGGAGACCGTCCACCACGGCATGTGGCCCTCACCGACGAAGTAGTCCTTCGCCGACTTCTGCCGGCCGGCCTTCCGCAGGCCGATCCAGGCGATCCCGATCAGATAGACCACGATCACCACGAGGTCGAGCTGGCGCACGCTTGCTCCTAGGCACGGGCCGGTGGGGTGGCCGGCGTGGGGGGAGGGGGATGGGCGGCCGTCCGGCGGACCCGGACGACGAGACGCGCATGAGGGGTGGAGCGGTCCACGGCCAGCAACCGGGCCCCGTCCAGGGGGTCGCCGAGCGAGGACGTGAGCCGCACCGGGAGTCCGGATCCGGTGAGCGCCGCGGCCAGCGGCGCCGTCAGGGCCGGGCCGAGCCCCGTGAGACCGCCGGTGACGGCCAGGGGCAGCGGCCCGCCGTCCGAGGCGATCCGGCCGGCCGCCGCGAGGGCGGTCTCGGCCAGGTCGGCGGCCGCCTCCCGGACGATCGCCGAGGCGACGGCGTCCCCCGCATCGGCGGCGCGGGCCACCTCCGGGGCGAACGAGGCGGCCGTACGGGCCGGGTTGCCGTCCCGTCCGACGGTCGCCGGCAGCCGCTCGGGGTCGCCGAAGAGACGGACGGCCGCCTCCAGCAGAGCGGTGACCGGGCCCCGGCCGTCATGGGCGCGCAGGGCCGCGCGCAGTCCGGCCGTGCCGATACGGGCGCCGCTGCCGTCGTCGCCGAGCAGGGGGCCCCACCCGTCGACGCGTGCGTACGTCCCGTCGGCGCCGATGCCGACCGCGACCGACCCGGTGCCGATCGCCAGCACCACACCCGCCCGCCCGCCGAGCGCCCCGGCGTGGGCGGTGACGGCGTCGCTGGTGACCGCGGCCTCGTCGACGGGCAGGTCCTCCAGGAGGGCGCCCGCCAGGGAACGGGACGCCGCGGGGGCCGAAGCCGCTCCGGCGGCACCCACCAGGACCGCTTCCGGCCGGACACCGCCCTGCTCCCGCAGCAGCGGCTCCACGGCGCCGCGCACGGCCGCACGGGCCGCCGCCACACCGTCGGGCGCCGCGAGACCGGGAGCACCGGCCACGGATCCGACGGACGGTGAGGAGCCGGCGCCGCACCACAGCAGGGCGCGACAACCGGTCTTCCCCAGATCCACCGCCACCACTGAAGTCATACGGCTCGCCCCTTGCCCGAGGGACCCGGCACGTCGAGAGCCACCGGGTCGTCGGTGACCGGTGCGGATCGCCGTCCGAGTATGGGAACGCCGCCCTCCGGATGTCAATAAGTAACGTGCGGTCGTTCACCGCGTAACTTTTTGCCCCCCTCGGGTCGCCCCCTTACCCTGTGTTCACCACACCCAGGAGGGGCCATGGTCCGCCAGTCCTCGTCCCGCGTGCCGGAGCCGTCCGCCCAGGACGCCCCGCCCGCCGACATCCTCACCCGCGTCCGCGCCGCCCGCCCCTCCCTGGCCCCCTCGGAACGGCGGGTGGCCGACGCCGTCCTGGCCGACCCGGGGCAGGTCGCGGAGCTCTCCATCCACGCACTGGGGGAGCGGGCGAGCACCTCGGCGGCCACGGTCATGCGGTTCTGCCGCACCGTCGGCACGGGCAACTACCCCCAACTGCGCCTGGCGCTGGCCGCCGCGGCGGCGCGGGAGCACGCCCTGGGCGGCGAACGGGCGGCGCAGGGCGGCACCGACATCAGCCCCACGGACTCGCTGGACCGGATAGTCAGCAAGATCATCTACAACGAGGTCCGGGCCCTGGAGGACTCGGGCGCCGGACTCGACGTCGACGCACTGGGCCGGGCGGTCGACGCCGTGGCCAACGCCCGCAGGGTGGACATCTTCGGTGTCGGTGCCAGCGCGTTCGTCGGCCAGGACCTGCACCAGAAGCTCCACCGGATAGGGCGGATGGCCTTCATCTGGAGCGACCGGCACGCGGCGCTCACCGCGACGGCCCTGCTGGGACCCGGCGACGTGGCCCTGGCCGTCTCCCACTCCGGCGAGACCGAGGACACCACCGAGCCCCTCCAGGCCGCGGCCGAACGCGGAGCCACCACCATCGCCCTGACCAACGACCCGGGCTCCACGCTCGCGACCAGTGCCGACCTGGTGCTGACGACCTGCGCGCGGGAAACGCCGTTCCGCTCCGGCGCGACCGTCAGCCGCATCGCCCAGCTGGCGGTCGTCGACTGCCTCTTCGTCGGCGTCGCCCAACGCTCCTACGAGGCGGCGACCACCGCCCTCGAAGAGACCTACGGGGCCGTCCGGCGCCACCGGCGACCTACGCGCCGCACCGGGTGACGGGGCGTCACCGACAGCCGGTCCCCCACGCCTCCCGCCTCCGGGTACTCGCCCTCGCGCAGGCTCGTCACCAGCTCGCGCGGCAGACCGTGGGTGTCGTGGAGGTAGTGGAAGTCCTCCTCCCCCAGCGGGCCCCGGAAGCGAGGCCGGGCGAGCACGTTCCGGCCGCGTTCCAGGAGCCGCCGGAACCGGCGCTCCTCCTCCACGAGCACGTGCCGTACGAGACCGGGCTCCCCGTCCTGGCGGAAGTGGTCGAACGTGTGCGTGATCAGCTCCTGCGGCAGGTCGCCCAGCTCCCGTGAGGGGTCGTCCCGCCACACCACGGTGAGCAGCCGCCGCACGAGGCGGCGCAGCACGTATCCCTGGCCGGTGTTGGCCGGACGCACTCCGTCGCCGACGACCACGACCGACGACCGCAGATGGTCGCAGACCACACGGAACGACGGTTCGTCCAGCGGCCACAGGGACGGCAGCACCCGACGCCACGGCTCGAAGACGTCGCACTCGAACACCGACGACCTGCCCTGGAGCAGCGAGGCCAGGCGCTCCAGGCCCAGGCCGGTGTCGACGTTGCGCTGCGGAAGCGGCACGAGACGGCCGTCGTCGAGCCGGCGGTGACGCATCATCACGTGGTTCCAGACCTCCACCCAGCGGTCGTCGCCCGTGGGCGTGGACCGGGGCGGGGTGTCACCGCTCCACAGGAAGATCTCCGAGTCGGGTCCGCACGGGCCCACCGGTCCGTTGGACCACCAGTTGTCCTCCTCCGTCAGCTCCACGGGAACGCCGCGCTCCTGCCACAGCCGCAGGGACTCGGTGTCCGGCCCGACCTGCTCGCCGCCCCCGTACACGGTGGCGTGCAGCAGTCCGGGATCGACACCCAGTCCCTCGGTGAGCAGCCGGTGGGCCCACTCGAGGCTCCGTGAACCCTCGTAGTCGCCCAGCGACCAGGTGCCGAGCATCTGAAACACCGTCAGGTGGGCGCTGTCGCCGACCTCGTCCAGGTCCGTGGTGCGCAGACAGCGCTGCACATTGGCCAGCCGTCGGCCCAGCGGATGGGGGCGACCCTCCAGGTACGGGGTGAGCGGATGCATGCCGGCGCTGGTGAACAGCACGGGGTCGCCGGGTTCGGGCAGGAGCGTCGAGCCGGTGATCCGGCGATGACCGTGGTCCTCGTAGTACTCGACGAACGTCCGGACGATCTGCTCGGTGTCCATGAGATGACTCCTTCGCTTCGAGGCGGGAGGGCCACCGGAGAACAGCGCGGTGTGGTCCTCGCACCGAGGCGAAGGCGATCGAGCGCCACGCGAACCACCGACGAGCCGTTTCCGGTCGCCGGTGGAAAGAGGGAAGGTCAGGCGGCGGCAACCGGCGAGCTGGTCGCTCGCGCGGTCGCGGAGGTGCGTGTGCCGATGACGTTCATGTCACGAACATAACGCTTCCGGCCCCTGCGAGCACCCGGATATCCCGCAACCGCGGCATCCCGTCCCGCCGTCCCCGCCCCGGTAGGAACAGCGCGCGCCGACCGACACGGGGGAGCGCCGCGGCCGACTTCGGTGCCTTCGGCAGGCGGGAGCACCTTGCCCGGACGCTGCTCACCCCGTTGTGGGCACTGATCCCCGTCCCGACGCTCGGGCTCGGGACGCTCCCCCTGATCATCCACGCGACGGTGCCCACGAAGAGCGGGGCGCCGGCACAGGCACTGGCCACCGTGCCCTACGGCGTGGCGACCGCGCTGCTCCTCGTCTTCGACCCGGACGTGTCCGCCACCAACGAGACCGTCTTCGGCGTCGCCATGTTCACACCGCGCGTGGCATCGCCGCCGCCGACCCGCACCAGGCGCTCGAACCGCGCATCGGTCGTGCCGACCTGCCCGACCGGGCGTTCTACGACGGCGGTCTCGCCGACGTCAACAACGTGCCGGCCGACGTCCTCGCCCGGCACCTGGCCCCGTCGGACGAACGGGCCGCGCAGGTCGTACGCACGCGGGCGGTCGTCGGTGGGTTCGCCTCGGCCGACGACCTGTCCGTCACCCTGGACCACCCACCGCGCCATCTCGACGCGGTCGCCTACCGGTTGGTGTTCCTGCCGCCGCAGTAAGCGCCGAACCCCGGCCGGGAACGCCCGTCCGGCGGCCCCTCGCAAGACCTCGGCCTTCACCGCGCATCGGTTTCCTGACGGCTCCCCGCCCACACGGCGGGGGCACGGCCCGACCACGGCCGTGCCCGTTCGAGCTGTCCGGCGAGGCGGAAGAGGAGATCCTCGCGCCCGAAACCGGCGGCGAACTGCATGCCGATCGGGAGTCCCGTCCCGGTGTCGGCCGACACCGGCACGGACATGGCCGGTGTGCCGGCCACGTTGAACGCCATGGTGAACGGTGAGCGGTCGTTGAGCCGGTCGATCCAGCCGAAGCCGTCGAGCGCCTCCGCGCCCTCGCCGTAGGCGCCCAGCAGCGGCGGGAGCTCCGGCAGGGTGGGGGTGAGCAGCAGGTCGTGGGCGCCGAAGAACCCGGCCAGAGCGCGGGCGACGCGGTTGCGCAGGGTGAGGGCGTCGACGAACTGCGGCCCGCTGACCCGCTGTCCGTAGCGGTGGGCGGCCAGTGTCGGCGGCTCCAGGGTCGAGGAGTCGACGGGCCGGCCGAACGCGGTGGCCAGTCCGTCGACCGAGGCCGCGAGATTCGCCGTCGACAGGCGGGCGTTGGCCAGCACGAACTCCTCCCATTCGGCACCGAGGCCGACCGCGACCTCCTCCGTCCGGTGGCCGAGGGATTCGAGCAGTCGCACCGTACGCTCCAGCGCGTCGGCCACTGGGGCGGTGGTCCGGCGCCCGCCCCAGGCCTGCGGGAGGACCCCGATCCGCAGCGGGCCAGGAGCGCGGGTGACTTCCTCCGAGTAGGGGACGGTCGGCTGCTCGGCGAAGTAGGGGTCACCCGGTTCCGGGCCGCGTATCAGGTCGAGCAGCGCCGCGCTGTCCCGTACGGTCCGGCTGACGCAGCCCTGGACGGCCAGCCCGTTGAACCCCTCGTCGAGGGCGGGGCCCATGGAGACCCGGCCGCGGGTCGGCTTCAGCCCGAAGAGGCCGTTGTACGCGGCGGGGATGCGCAGCGAGCCCGCCGCGTCGGTGGCGTGGGCGAGGGGAACCGCCCCGGCCGCGACGGCCGCACCCGCGCCGCCGCTGGACCCGCCGGCGACGCGGCCGGGGTCCCACGGGTTGCGGGTCGGGCCGTACAGCACCGGTTCCGTGGTGATGCTGTAGGCCAGCTCCGGTGTCGCGGTACGTCCGAGGGTCACCAGGCCGGCCCGGCGGAAGCGCCGCATCAGGAAGGAGTCGGAGCGGGCGACGTGCCCGGCCGCCAGACGGCTGCCCATCTCGGTGCGCCGGCCCGCCATGGAGATTCCGAAGTCCTTGATGAGGAACGGCACTCCGGCCAGCGGCGTGCTGCCGGGGGCGGGCCGGTCGTCGGCCGGCCAGGTCTCCACGACGGCTGCGATCGCCGGGTCGACCGTCCGTACCGCCTCGCGGGCGGCCGCCTCCACCTCTGCGGGCGACACCTCGCCCCGGGCCATCAGCTCCGCGAGCCCCACCGCGTCGTGGCGCACGTACTCGGAAACTCTCACTGTCGCTCCTCGGAAGACACTGCACGGTACCCATCAGTCCCACTCGATACCGAGCGGTATCGTGTGGGACGGACTGGTACCGTAACAGGAGAGGAAGGGCCCCATCGAGCGCACGTCACGGAGCAGGGATGACATCGACCGTCGCCAGACCGGGCAGAGTGGCGAAGCTGCCGCCGCGTGAGCGCATCCTGGACGCGGCCGAAGAGCTGTTCCAGCGAGAGGGGATCCAGCGCGTCGGCGTCCAGGCCGTCGCCGAGAAGGCCGAGACCACCAAGATGGCGATCTACCGGCATTTCGAGACCAAGGACGCACTGGTCGCCGAGTGGCTGCGGATCCTGGCCGCCGAGTACCAGGCGGCCTTCGACCGGGTCGAGGCCGAACACCCCGGCCGGCCCCGGGAGCAGATCCTGGGCCTGGCCCGCTTCATCGCGGAGGGCCTGCCGTCGCTCTCGTACCGGGGCTGCCCCTTCGTCAACTCGCTCGCCGAGCTGCCCGACCGCTCCCACCCCGCGCGACGGGTGATCGAGGAGCACAAGGCGCGCCAGACCCGCAGACTCGTCGGCATGTGCACCGAGGCCGGGCTGCCCGACCCCGAGCAGGTCGCCGCCCAGATCACCTTCGTACTCGAAGGCGCGCAGGTCAGCACGCAGAACGGAAGCATCGACCGGGCGGGGGAGCGCTTGCTGCGCATCGTAGAGGCGATCCTCGACCAGTAGGCCTCGGGCGCACCGGTCCCCGGCGCGCGGGCCGGAGGCCCGGTGGTGACGGGGCCGAGTCGGTACGTGTCCGTCCGGGGGCGGACGTTCCGTAGACGTTCAGGACGCCCGACGCGGGCGGCCACCCCCGGTCCGCGGACGCCGTCAGCGCCGCGAGGCGTGCCCGGTGTCGCGGTCGTCGTCGCGCCGGGGGCCCGTCGCCCAGGAGGGGAGCCAGGTGTCCTCGGGCAGCGGGGCCAGGGTCGCGAAGTGGCCGACGACGGCCCGGAGTCCCGGGTGCGGATTCTCTCGGGGAAGCAGCAGCGAGAGCGGGTAGGCGAGCGCCGGACGCACGATCGGGATGCGACGCAGGTCGTGGCTCGCCGGCCAGACGTACCGGTCGCGCGAGCCCACCAGGGTGGCCACGTCGTCGGAGTCGGCGAGGATGTCCAGGAGCACCTCGTTGCCGAAGTTCGGGCCCGCGGCGTCCACGCGGAGGTCGAACGCCGCGGTGAGCCGAGCGTAGAAGTCCGCCCATTCGCTGCCCGGCGCGATGCCGGGCACCCAGATCCGGTGCCCGCGCAGCCGGGCCGGAGTCACGGCACGTGCGGGGGCGAGCGGGTGCCTCGGACCGACGACGAGTTCCAGCGGAGAGTGGAAGGCATGGATCATCCGCACCTCGCGCGGCAGGGTGGCCGGGTCGGTCACCGAGCGGAAGGAGGCGTCCACGTCGCCCGCCTGCACGGCGGCCACCGCGAGGCGCGGATCGTCGACCTTGAGCGTCACCACGTCGAGCTCGGTTTCGGGGTGTGAGCGCCAGTAGTCGTGCAGGACGACGGCCTGCGCGCTCCGCAGCCCCAGAACGTCGATGCGCAGGGCCCGCGAGCCCCGCCGGATCGCGGCGACGGCGCGGTCGACGTCCGTGACGATGCTCCGGGCGTGCGACAGGAAGGCCTGCCCGTCGAGCGTCAGCTCGACCCCTCGGGCGGTACGGGTGAACAGCCGGACGTCGAGCGCGCGCTCCAGGGCAGCGATCCGCTTCGAGACCGCCTGCTGTGTCACACCGAGCTCGTCGGCCGCGTGCCGCAGCTGTCCCAGCTCCGCCGCGCGGACGAACGACCGCACCGCCTCCGTATCCATGGCGGCGAGCATAGGGCGTCCCCCCGACCGGTGCGGACGCCGCACCGCGGCGCCGGGGCCCGCGTCCTGGTGCCCTAACCTCGTCCGTGGGAACGTCGGTTGCCATGTGTCCACACCGAGGAGGCGGCGGTGCTCAACCAGGGCGGCTCGCGATTGCTCATATGCGCCGTGGCGCTGGCCTGCCTGGCGCTGGTGGGCCCCAGCGGACCCGGCGGCGAACCCTCCGGCCGGTCCCTGTCCGTCGAAGCCGTCAAGGACGTCGTGCCGAACCGGGTCATGACGTGGAACCTGTGCAACCCCTGCGACGCGAGCAACCTCGACCGGGCAGCGGAGATAGCCGCCTACGCGCCCCAGGTCGTCGGCATGCAGGAAGCGTGCGCCCGCGACGTCGACCGGATCCGGGACTACCTGGAGGTCTACCACGGGCTCGTCTACCACGTCGCCTACGGGTCGGTCCTGGACAACTGGAGCCGCTGCGGGGGAGCACCGTGGAACCCGGGCGGCTTCGGCCAGGCCATCCTCTCGGCGGCACCGATCACCGACCGGATCAACGTCGAATACCGCGACGGCGGCTCCGAGGACCGGGGATATCTCGCGGTCACCACCGAGGTGGGCGGCCGGTCCGTCCGGGTCTTCGACACGCACCTCGCCCAGCGGCGCCAGGAGGAGTTCCGCAAGGACCAGGTGAGCGTGCTGGCCCGGGAAGTCGCCCGGCACGACCGTGCCGTGGTCCTCGGCGACTTCAACGCCGTGCCGGACGCGTCCGAACTCGACCCCATGTGGGCGCTGGCCACGGACACCGACCCCCGGTGCCGTCCCGCGGCCGCCGGCAGCTGCGAGCCCACCACGGACTGGCGCAGCAAGTTCGACTACGTCTTCCTGCGCGGCATCGCCCCGCTCCGGCACCGGGTGGTCCGTACCGCGCACTCGGACCACGACATGCTCTACAGCGACCTTGACGTGACTTGAGCACACGTCACCCGATGTGGTGGCCCTCCCGGAAGGGGCCGAGATCCTGGTCCGTCATGGACTGGGCGGCCCGCTTGAAGTCCTCGGTGGTGGCGACCCCGAACCAGTGGTCCCGCGCATAGCCCTGCAGAAGCCGCGCCATGGCCTCGGGGCCGAGAGCGCCTTCCAGGTCGGACAGGGCGCAGGGCCCTGCCGTGTAGACGAGGTGGTACTCGCCGCGGTGCTGCGACCAGTAGCCCATGGAGGCGGTCAGTTCCGTGCCGTCGTCGGGCCAGTAGACGTCCGACCAGCAGTCGTCCGTCTCCAGGCCGTAGAAGCGGAAGTTGGCGTACTGGGCGAAGCTCTGGTCCAGCCACGGCGTTGCCCCACAGGCGCAGGTACACCTCGCGCAGCGGCCGGTCGGAAGCGTTGCGGAACGACACCCGCTGCCGCCCCGTCCAGTGACCGCCGTCGGCGTCGGAGCGGAGGGCCAGGGCGTAGCGGGCGCGGTCGGGTGTCGCCGCCGCCCCGGACCCGGTCGGCCCGGCCGCCGCGACGGCGTCACTCACCAGGTGCCAACCGTCAGGGGCAGCGCGAGCAGCACCACGAACGGACGACGGCCGGCCCCGAGCGGCCACGCGTCGGACGAGGAAGTGCCAAGCAGTGACACGGCAGCAGACACTGCTACAACTTGCCGATCGCGCAGGCCACTTGGCTGAAGCTTTGGGCCGCCGGGCCCCGAGCGACCGCATAATCGGTTGCCCGCCCGCGTCTGCGGCGGATGCAATGTCCGGCATGGTCACCCAGGTGCGCCCCCGAGGGCGGGACGACAGCGACGCGCACGTCCGGATCGGCGCCCTGGCGCCGCTGACCAGGCCCGGCTGGCACGAAGCGGGCCGCCACCTGCTCGCCGGAATGGAACTGGCCGTACGCGACGTCAACGACGCCGGCGGCATCGCGGGCCGACCGCTCGAACTGGTGGTCCGGGACACGGCGGCCGATCCGGGCCGGGCCGCGGCGGCCGTGGACGAGCTGGCCCGCCTGGGCGTGGCCGCCCTCGCGGGGGAGTACCACAGCGTCGTCGCCCGCGCGGCCGCGTCCCGGGCCGATGCCCTCGACCTGCCGTTCCTGTGCTCGTCGGCCGTGCTCGACGCGCTCACCGAGCGGCAGACGCCGTGGGTCGCACGCCTGCCCGCGGCACAGTCCCGCGGCTGGCGGATCTACGCGGACTTCCTCCTCGCCGCGGGCCACCGACGTATCGGCGTGGTGGCCCAGCCGAGTCTCTACTGGGCGTCCGGTGCCCGCATCCTGCGGGACCACCTCGCCGCGCGAGGCGGCACCCTCGTGGATCTCGACCTGCCCGAGCCGGACCCCGCGCCGGTGTGCGACGCGCTCGTCGAGCAGGACGCGAGCGCCCTGCTGCTTCTGGTCGGCACCCCCGAACCGGCCGTGTCGATCGTCCGGTCCGTCCGCCGCGACCGGCGCCTGGCCGAGACCGTGATCGGTGCTCCGGCCGGGCAACCGGAGTTCGCCTCGTGGGCGACGGCGCTGGGCGGGGACGGTGCGGCGATCCCGTTCCTGCGCTACCTTCCCGACCGGCTCGGCCCCCTTGGTGCGCGCGTCGGGACGGCCCTGCGCGCGCGGCTGGCCGAAGCGCCCTCCTTCGTCGCCTTCGAGGGCTACGACACGGTGGCGGTCCTCGCCGACGTGCTGCGCTCGCACGGCGTCGACCGGCCCTTGACCGCCGACACCTGGGCCCGCGTCTCGGCCGAGGGCACCCGGGGACGGATCCGCTTCTCCCGCACGCCGGGCGTCACCGTGTGGCAGTGGCTCGACACTCCGGTGCAGGTGGTCGACCGCGACCCGGCGGAACCCGGCCGCTTCCGCGTCCTCCACACCGGCTGACACACCGGCCCGCCGACGCACGCGGCCCCGTGAGGCCGAGGGGCCCGGTCAGCCGCACGTCGCCACGCGGTGGAGCTCCGCGAGCGCGTCGTCGATGGGATGGTGCCGCGGCCGGCCCGACGCGTCGAGCGCGTTCCACCTCTGGAGGTTCACCGCGACGGCCATCCGGCGCCTGCCGTCGGCGCTGATCGCGGCCAGGGTCCCGGCGCCCCAGGCCGTACCGCCGTGACCCCACAAGACGACCGGGCCGGGCGTCGGGACCGGGTGCAGGCCGAGACCGTACTCGATCGTCCGTCCCTCCTGGGAGACGACCGGCACGGTACGCCGCATCTCCGCGAGCGACGACGGGCTCACGATCTCACCGGCCAGCAGCAGGCCGAAGAAGCGGTTCAGGTCCGAGACGGTGGATATCAGCGAGGCCGACGGCCCCACCCACGACATGTCGTAGACGCTGTAGTCGCGCGGCGGGTCGATCATGCCGAACCAGGCCTCGTACAGGCACGAGTGCGGCCCGCCCACGTACGGTCCGGTGGGCAGCTCGGTGTCCGGGAGCCCGGCGCGCTCGATGACGTCGCGGGTGATGCACCGCTCGGCGGTGGTGCCGGTCACCCGCTCCAAAAGCAGGCCCAGCAGCAGGTAGTTGGTGTTGGAGTACACGCCCGGAGTGCCGCCCGGGGCGCCGACGGCGGGTGCGGCGACGCCCAGTTCGATCAGTTCGGCGGGCTCGAACCGGGTGAACCGGTGGTCGTCCAGGCTCTGGGGCCCGGTGTCCGCGAGCGCGGGCAACGCCTTGAGGGACGCAAAGGCATGGGGGAGGTACTCGGCGAGACCGCTGGTGTGGTTCAGCAGCATGCGGACCGTGACGGCGTCGCCGCGCCGCCGGGCAAGCACCCCCGGCAGGTACCGGCCGATCGGCGTGTCGAGACCGATCCGCCCCTGCTCCACCTGCCGCAGGACCGCGGCAGCCGTGAAGGTCTTGGTGATGCTGCCGACCCGGTGGCGCATCTCGGCGCCGACCGGGCGGCCGGTGGTGGTGTCGGCGACGCCGGCGGCGCCCCGCCAGACCCGGTCGCCGTCCCGCACCTCGGCGAACAGGCCCGGCATTCCGGCGAGACGGACGTTCTCGACGGCTGCGTCCAGTACCTCGTGATCCAGTGAGTCACTCACGACGTGCGTCCCTTCCCCAGTGGGCCGACTGGCTTTGCACTCATTATGCACGCGGTGCGTGCATTACCAAGTGCGCCGGGGGTGGGAAGGGATCCGGTCGGGTTCCTGCCGGGCATGCCCGCACCCGCGCCGGGTAGGACGTCACGTGCGGGCGCGGCCCATGCGCCCGAAGAGCGAGGAGTGGCGGACGTGATTCGAAAGCTGCAGGCGGTCGCGCTGGACTGTGCCGATCCGGTACGGCTCGCGGACTTCTACGCGGAGCTGCTCGGCGGGCGGGTGGTCGCCGACCCGGACGACGACGAGTGGGTCGAGGTGCACGGGTTCGAGGGGACACCGCTGGCCTGCCAGCGGGTGGACGGCTACCGGGCGCCCCAGTGGCCCGGCCGGGACCGGCCCCAGCAGCTCCACCTCGACTTCGACGTCGACGACCTCGAAGGCGAGGAGAAGCGGGCGCTCGCACTCGGCGCGACGGTCCTGGAGCGGACGGACCAGATCCGTCCGGACGCCAACTGGCGGGTCTACGCCGACCCGGCCGGCCACCCGTTCTGCCTCTGCCTCCACTGAGTCCACCGCCGGCCGTCGACGGCGGCGCCGACCGTGCCGGCGGGACTGCGTACGTACGTGTCCCCGGTGTCAGGCCCCCTGCGCCGCCGCCGCCAGAATTCCGGCCAGCTCGGCAGGCCGGGTGATCATGGGCCAGTGGCCCGAGTCGATGTCCGCGAAGTCGACGTGCCCGGCCCGGGCGAGCTCCGGAACATCGCCCGCGTCGATCCACTTCCGCGCCTGCGCGGGCGTGAACTCGGGGCACACGAGCAGGACCGGCACGTCGAACCGGCGCTCGTCGGTCAGCCGCACCACACCCCGGGCCACGCCCTCGGGCACCGGGACCGCGGCCGCCGCCACCTTGCGCCTCGCCGCCTCGTCGAGGTCCGCGGCATCCGGCCCCTGGAAGGGCTCCCAGCCCGGAAACGGCATGGCACCGTCCCTGACTTCGAAGAAGTCGGCGTACGGCTGCCCGTCGGAGGTCGGGACGCCGCCGATGAGCGCGACCTTGGCCAGCCGCTCCGGTCGCCGGTCGGCGGCCAGCCAGGCCAGTGCGCAAGCCGCGGAATGCCCCACCACCATGGGCTTGCCGGGTGCCGCGTCCACCGCGGCCAGCACCGCCGCCACCTGGTCGTCGAGCGTCGCGGTCGCCGCGCCGTCGCCCTGTCCCGGGAGGGTGAGCGGCACCGGGCGGTGGCCGAGAGACTCCAGCGTGGACGCGACGCGACTCCACACGGTCGCGTCCAGCCACAGGCCGCCGATGAGCAGGATGTCCATGATCGGTTCCTTTCCTCTGCTTGGCTTCACCGTAGGAGGAGATCCGGACGATCCACTGCCGGTTTGTCTCCTGTGCCCCTCACGCGCGTCAGGGGTGCGGTTTAGCCTGTGGCCGTGCCGAACGACGTCAGCCCCACCGCGCGAGCGCTCCGCGCCCTGGAGATCCTCCGGACCCGCCCCGCCACGACGGCCGACGAACTCGCCGTGCGGCTGGGTGTGACGGAGCGCGCGGCGCGGCGGTACGTCGGGATCCTCAGAGAGGCGGGCATCCCCGTGGAGTCGGCGCGCGGACCGCACGGCGGCTACCGGCTGGGACGCGGGACGAGACTGCCACCCGTGCACTTCACCCAGGCCGAGGCCCTCGGCCTGGTGATGGCGGCGCTGAGCGGCCGGCCGACCGTGGCCGACGCGGACGATCTCGTCGGCGCCGCCCTGGGCAAGGTCGTCAAGGCGCTGCCGGAGAGCGTCGGCCGGCAGGCGGCACTGCTGCGGGAGTACGCGTCCGCCGCTCCTGACCCGAACGCGGCCCATCCGGATCCGGCCGTCACCAGCGCCCTCGTCGAGGCCGTCGCGCACCGGCGCCGCGTGCTGCTCGCCTACCGCAGCGAGGCCGGCAACGCGTGGGAGGAGGAGGCGGACCCCTGGTCCCTCGTCGTGCGCCACGGGCGCTGGTACCTGCTGTGCCACTCCCACCGCGCGGACGCGATGCGCACCTACCGGGTCGACCGGATCCGCCAAGTCCGGCCCACCGCCCAGGGCTTCGAGCCACCCGCGGCCTTCGACCCGGTGGCGGTCCTGGAGGAGAACCTCGGCAGCGGATGGCAGTTCACCACCCGGGTGGTGTTCGACGCCCCGCCGGCCGAGGTCGCTCCCTGGATCCGCCCGCCCATGGGACGGCTCGAGCCCCTGGACGACGGCTGCCTCCTCGTCGGCAGCACCCGCAACCCGGACATGTACGTGCAGGACTGGCTCACCGGGTTGCCGTTCGCCTTCCGTATCGACGGCGGAGACGAACTGCGGGCCGCGGCCGCCGCGCTTGCGGCGCGCTTCGCCGCCGCCGTGGCGCACCACCCGCCGCCGCCCGGCTCGCGCTGACCGGCGGGGCCGGGATCAGGAGGCGCGGATCGCGGAGATGTCGAACTGCAGGCGGACCTTCTCGCTCACCATGCTGCCGCCCGCCTCGAGCCGCTGGTTGTAGACCAGACCCCAGTCCCTGCGGTCGATGGTGGTGGTCCCGTCGAAGCCGGCCCGTTCGTAGCCGAACGGGTCCACGACCGAACCGAGATAGTCCAGTTGCAGCTCGACGGGCCGGGTGGTGTCGCGGATGGTGAGCTCCCCCGTCATGCGGAAGCTCTCCGCCCCCTCGTGGGTGGTCGAGGTGCTGCGGAAGGTCATCTCGGGGTAGCGGCGAACGTCGAAGAAGTCCTTGCCGACGAGGTGCGCGTCCCGCTGCTCCACACCGGTGTCGACGCCCGCGACGCGGATGACGATCTCGGCCCGCGACTCGCAGGGGCGGGCTCCGTCGAAGTAGAGCCTGCTGTCGTAGTCGGGGAAGGCCCCGCGGACCGTGGTGACCATGGCGTGCCGCACGGAGAAGCCGATCCGGCTGTGCGGGCGGTCGATGGTCCAGTGCCCGGTCAGCGTGCGCAGTGCCGGATCGAGCGTGGCCGTTCCCGTCGCGGACCGTGCGGCGGGCCCGTCCTGGTCGGCGGCCGTGGCCGGCTGCGCGGTGGCGGTCTGGCGTCGGCTGAAGATACCCATGAGTCGTCGGCCTTTCGAATCGATCACCTCGTGCTATCACGAAGGCGAGCGGCGGCTCGCGGCAAGATGTGAGGCCTCGTCCGGCTTCCACGACCCCGGCCGCATAGCTGCACCGGTTCGACACCGGGTCCCACGTTTGTGCACGTGACAGGCTCAACGCAGCCGCCCCAGTGCCTCCCGCAGCCGCCGCGCGTCCCGCAGCCGTTGCTCGTAGGTGGCCCCCAGCACGAGCAGCACCAGACCGGCGAGGGCCGGAGGCACCCATCGGGGGAGCGCGCCGACGACCTGGGTGATGTACGGGGCCAGTTCGTGCAGCGTGACCAGCGCGAGCACACCCCCGCCGAGAACCAGCGGCGCCCGGAGACGGTGCCGGGCGCCCACCAGGCTCACCACGAGCGCGGCGACACCGAGCAGCAGGGGCCGCAGCCAGTACCGGTCGTCCCAGGCGGCGAGCAGACTCGGCACCAGTGTGACGGCCAGCCCGGCCCCGTACGCCGTCCACGAGGAGACCGCCGGGTCGCGGCGCCGGCGCAGATACCCGACCACCAGCGCGGGTCCGGTCACGGGCAGGGTGTAGGCCTCCGGCGTGGTGACGTCCCAGGCCGTCAGGCGCACCCAGGCGGCCAGCAGGAACAGCGCGGCAGCCGCCCAGCCGGCCGGCCGCCGCTTCGGACGCAGCGCGGTGCCCGCCGCGAGGACGCCGCCGAAGGAGAGCACCAGGGCCAGCATCGGCGGATCGGTCACCGTGAGTGCGAGGGCGAGCAGTCCGGCGGCCGCACCCGCCGCCTCGACGGGTACGGTCGTGCGCGAGCCGCTCGTACGCGCCGCGACCAGCGCCGCGACGGCGGGGACCAGGAGAACCAGCAGCGCCGTCTGAGGCGGCCGCCAGCCCGCGGACGCGCCGGTCGCGCAGGCCAGCGCCGTGGCATGGGCGAGGGCGGCGGGCGCGGCGAGCGGAGCCGGTCCCGGGCGGCGGCACACGGCACCGAACACGGCCGTCAGCGACGCGAGGACACCGAGCGTCGCGGGCTCGGAGGCCAGCGAGAGGAGAGCGAGGTCGACCGAGGTGACGAGCGCCAGCAGGAGGGCCGTGAGCGTCAGTGGCGACGGCCGCGGCCCGGTGCGGTCGGCCCACTGCGCGAAGCCCAGCGCCGCCACGACCACCGCTCCCTGCGTCACCAGGCCGGCCATGTAGGGCAGTTGCAGCACCACCGGGAGAACGAAGACGGCCGCCCAGCCGAGGACGAGCGCCGCCGCCGTGGCGGCCGGGCGCCGCGTCGTGTTCCGTCCGGCGACCAGCAGCACCGCGGCCACGGCGGCTAGGACCAGCGGCACGGTGGCCGCGTACGGAGGCCAGGGCAGGTCCGTGAACACGGCGTCCCGGACGTCCCCCGGCACGCCGGACCACGGCCGCGCGGCCTGGGCCGAGGGACCGAGGACGCTACCGGCGACCAGGGGAACCGACCACAGCACCGCGAAGCACTGCACGACCGCCGCAGCACGTACCAGCCCCCGGCGCAGCGGCCGGGGCAGCGCCGTCCGGTCCACCGCGAGCAGGGCGACGCCGCAGGCCAGACACCCCGGCACGGTCCACGCACCGGGCACCGCGACCCGCAGCACCCCGCCGACCCCCGCGACCAGGCACAGGCCCGCGGTCAGAGCGGCGCCCATGGCGACATCGACGTCGGGGACGAACCGGCCGGCGAGCAGGGCGACCGCCGCCGCCCCGGCCAGGAGCGCCGCCGCCCGAGCGGCCGTACCCGGGTCGGAAGCGCTCCAGCAGAGCCATCCGGCCGACAGGACGCCGGCGATGCCCATGCCCAGTGCGCCGACCACGGCGACGACACGCACCGGCACGCGGGCGGCTCGCAGGGCGACAGCGGTGCCGCCGGCGGCGCTCACCAGCAGCACGGCCGTCAAGGTGTGCGGGCCCGCGCCGGCGGCGATCGCCCAGAGCAGCAGGGGAAGATGGGCGGTCGCCACGGCGAGCGGAAGGGGGTGCCGGAGCCCGGGGCGCGCGCCCTCGCCCGCCGAGGCACCCTGGGCCGTCTCCCGGGCGCCGGTGGGCGGCGGCGCCGGCGCGCCCGCAAGCACGGCGTACGCGGTCCACACCCCGGCCAGGACGCCGGACGCGCCTGCCGCGTACCCGAAACCGTCCGTGCCGGCGAACGCCACCTCGTGCAGCGCGTAGGCGTCCAGCACGGTCAGGGCCGTCCCCAGCGCGGACACGGCCTCGGCGGTCGACCGCAGCCCGCGCCGCAGCAGCACCACGGGCCCGCCCAGCGCCGCGACGGTGAGCGCGCCGAGCACCAGCGCGCGTCCCGCGATCCCCAGGTGGCCCCAGCTGACGAGGGTGAACGCGACCGCCGCGATCGTCAGCAGCACACCGCCGAGCACCAGCAGGACGTTCTGCACACCCGGCGCCGAGGCCTCCGGCAGGCGGGCGTCGGCACCCCCGTCGGCCGGCGGCGGCCCGCCCCACAGTGCGGTCCCGGCACCGCGGGCGGGCGGCTGGGCGGCGGCCCGCAGCGTGTGGACCAGCCACTCACGGCGCCGCAGCAGTACGGCACGGCGCAGGTCGAGTCGCCGCAGCTCGGCGTCGAGGAGCCGCAGTTCCTCGGCCGGGGGCGGAAGGTTCGTCATGCCTGGGAGTGTGGCCCCCGCCACGGGCCGGGACATGAGCGCGGATACTCAGGCCGTACTCATTGACCCGGTTCCCGCCTTGCCGGACCGATCCGGCCGGGGGCAGGGTGGAGGGATGAGCGGTCAGGAGGGCCCCACGCTCATCGCCTCGGTGCAGCGAGCCTTTCGGCTGATGGAAGCCGTGGGCGCCCACGAAGGCGGCGTACCGGCCAAGCAGCTGGCGCGCGAGACGGGGCTGGCCCTGGGCACCACCTATCACCTGCTGCGCACCATGGTGCACGACGGCTACGTGCGCAGACTCGAGGACGGCACGTTCGTCCTCGGGGAGAAGCTGGGCGCACTGCACGCCGGGAGCCGCGACCAGACGGCGCTCAGCAGGGTCCGGCCCACCCTCACGGAGATCCGGGACGGCCTGTCGGCCGCGGCCTACCTGACGCTCTACGAGGAGGGCGAGATCCGGGTCGCGGAGATCGTGGACGGGCCGAAGGCGCCCCGTGTCGACCTGTGGGTCGGCTTCGAGGACGCGGGACACGCCACCGCGCTCGGCAAGAGCGTGCTGCGCGAGCTGGACGCCGACGCCCGCGCCGACTACCTCTCCCGCCACACACTGAACGATCTCACCCCGCGCACCATCACCTACCGCGCCGAACTGCTGCGCCGTCTCGACGCCGCCCCGCGGGGCCCGGCGGTGACCGACATCGAGGAGTACCGGCTCGGCACCGCGTGCGTCGCGGTCCCCGTCCGCCGCGGCGACACGATCGGTTCGCTCGGCATCTCCGTGGACGTCAACCGCGCGGCCCACCTCGAAGAGGCGGTGGCGACGCTGCTCGGCACCGCGGAACGGGTGTCCCGGGGCCTCTCGCTCACCATCTGAAAACCGGGCTCTTGTGGCGCCGGGGCCGTACCGCGTTTCCTGGATGAGACGGGCGAATCGGACAGTGGTTCAGGGGAGCGAGAAGTGAGTGATCAGGGCGTCGCGGGGCCGGACGTGCGGGTCGGTTGCCGGGTGGCGAACGGCTGGACGGTCGTCAAGGCCGACGACGAGCTCGACATCGCCTTCGCGCCCCTGGTCCGCGACGAGGTGGGTCGGCGCCTCGCCGAGGGGCACCGGCACTTCGTCCTCGACCTGTGCGACACCCCCTTCATCGATTCCATGGGGCTGGGCATGATCGTGGCCGTGACCAAGCGCATCCGCAGTCATCACGGGTCGCTGCTGATCGCCTGTTCCGACCGGCGGCTCCTGCAGGTCTTCGCCCTCGGCGGCCTGAGGACGGTCTACTCCTTCCACGACTCCGTGGAGCAGGCCGTCGCGCAGCGGCCCGGCGGGGAGGGGCTGGCCGACTGGCCGCCCGCGCGGGGCTGAGGAGCCGGCACCGTCGGCTCCGTGTGTGGGCCCGCCGTGGCGGTTCACCAGAACGGAAGGCGCGCCCCCGCGCGCGAGGGAAGACTGCCCGTCTCCACGGAAGGTGGGTCATGACCGCACGGGTCGGATACCGGAGGATCTATGAGGAAGCCACGCCGCAGGACGGCAAGCGAGTGCTCGTCGACCGCCTGTGGCCCCGTGGCGTGAGCAAGGAGAAGGCCGATCTGGACGAGTGGCTGCGCGACGTCGCCCCCTCGACCGACCTGCGCCGCTGGTACCACCATGATCCCCAGCGGTACGACGAGTTCCGGCGCCGCTACTTCGCCGAACTGGAGGACCCCGATCACGAGGCCCCGCTGCGACGGCTGCGCGACATGGCGGCACACGGCAAGGTCACCCTGCTGACGGCCACCAAGGACGTGGACCACAGTGAGGCCGCCGTCCTGGCCCAGTGGCTGGACGGGTCCTGACGGAGTCCCGGGACGACGGCCTCGACCGGCGGGACGTTCAGGACCGGGCCGTACGGTACGTTCAGGACCGGGCCGTGAAGGCGTCGGGCCGGTCCTGAACGTCCCGGTTCACCTTCCCGCCGCCACCCCCTGCGCGGGGGCTGCCGGGCCCGCTCCGGTCTCGGGGCCGAGCGCCCGCAGGATGCCCTCGACGCTCTGCTTGGCGTCGCCGAAGAGCATGCCGCTGTTCTCCCGGAAGAACAGCGGGTTCTGCACACCCGCGTAGCCGGAGGCCATCGAGCGTTTGAAGACGACGACCTGCTCCGCCTCCCAGACCCGCAGCACGGGCATCCCCGCGATCGGACTGGCGGGATCGTCGGTCGCGGAGGGGTTGACCGTGTCGTTCGCCCCGATCACGAGCACGACCGACGTGTGGGCGAAGTCGTCGTTGATCTCGTCCATCTCCAGAACGATGTCGTAGGGCACCTTCGCCTCGGCCAGCAGCACGTTCATGTGCCCCGGCAGCCGCCCGGCGACCGGGTGAACGCCGAAGCGCACCTCGATCCCGCGCTCGCGCAGCCGCCGCGTCAGCTCCGCGACCGGGTGCTGGGCCTGCGCCACGGCCATGCCGTAGCCGGGGGTGATCACCACGGACCGGGCCCGCGCGAGCAGCTCTGCCGCCTCGTGGGCCCGGATCTCACGGTGCTCGCCCTGCTCCTCGTCACCGCCGGGCGGGGCCTCGATGCCGAACCCGCCCGCGATGACGGAGAGGAAGGAACGGTTCATCGCCTGGCACATGATGTAGCTCAGATACGCACCGGAGGACCCGACCAGGGCACCGGTGACGATGAGCAGGTTGTTGTCGAGCAGGAACCCGGCCGCCGCCGCGGCCCAGCCGGAGTAGCTGTTGAGCATCGACACGACGACGGGCATGTCGCCGCCGCCGATGGAGGCCACCAGGTGCCAGCCCAGGGCGAACGCCACCACCGTGACCGTCACCATCAGCGGGAGGTTCGGACTGACGGTGAACCAGACCGTCAGCCCCACGAACGCGGCCAGCGCCCCCAGGTTCAGGGCGTTCTTGCCGGGCAGCACCAGGGGCCGGGACCTGATCCGCGCGGACAGCTTCAGGTACGCCACCACGGAGCCGGTGAAGGTGACCGCGCCGATGAAGACGCCGATGAACACCTCCGCGTGGTGGATGCCGATCAGGTCGGCGGCGATCCGGCCCCGCGAGCCGTGCGCCTCGACCTCCAGGTAGCTGTTCCAGCCGACCAGGACGGCCGCGAGACCGACGAAACTGTGCAGCACCGCGATCAGCTCGGGCATCTGGGTCATCTCCACCCGCCGCGCCCGCCACAGGCCCAGCGCGCCCCCGATCACCGTGGCGAGCAGGATCAGCGCGATGGGCCCGGCGGAGACGCTCTGCGCCGAGACGACGACGGTCGCCACCAGGGCGAGGGCCATCCCCGCGATGCCGTAGACGACGCCGGCGCGCGAGGTCCGGTGCTGCGACAGACCGGCGAGGCTGAGGACGAACAGCAGGGCCGCGACCAGGTCGGCGGCGCGGGAGGCGGTCATGGACGTCATCGGGACTCGCCTCTCGAGAACATGGACAGCATGCGGCGGGTGACCGCGAAGCCTCCGAAGATGTTGACGCTCGTCAGCAGGATCGCCACGAAGGACAGCACGGTGACGAGCGCGCTCTCGTGCCCGATCTGCAGGAGGGCCCCGATCACCACGATCCCCGAGATGGCGTTGGTCACCGACATCAGGGGTGTGTGCAGGGAGTGGTGCACCTTGCCGATCACGTAGTAGCCGATGACCACCGCCAGCGCGAACACCGTGAAGTTCTCCGCCAGCTGCGCCGGGGCGAAGGCGACCATCAGGAAGGTCGCGAGCATGCCGAGGCCGATCAGCAGGAAGCGACCCGCCGGGGCGAGGCGGGAGGGCTTGGCGCCCACCGGGGCGGCGGTCGATGCCGCCGGGGCGGTGGCGGGCGGCGCCGCCGACACGGCGACCGGCGGGGGAGGCCAGGTGACCGCGCCCGCACGGACCACGGTCACGGTCCGCTGCACCACGTCGTCGAAGTCGACGACGATCCGGCCGTCCTTGCCGGGGGTGAGCAGCCTGAGCAGGTTGACCAGGTTGGTGCCGAACAGCTGCGACGCCTGGGCGGGCAGCCGGGACGCCAGGTCCGTGTAGCCGATGAGGGTCACACCGTTGTCGGTCACCACACTCCGGCCCGCGACGGTCCCCTCGACGTTGCCGCCCTGGGCGGCGGCCATGTCGACGACGACACTGCCGGGCTTCATCGCCGCCACGTCGGCGGCCGTCAGCAGTCGCGGGGCGGGCCGGCCGGGTATCAGCGCGGTGGTGATCACCACGTCCACGTCGCGGGCCTGCTCGTGGTACAGCTCGGCCGCGGCCCGGTCGTAGTCGGCCGACGTCGCCCGGGCGTAGCCGTCGGTGCTCTCCTCCTGGGCCACGTTCACCGCAAGGTACTCACCGCCCAGCGACCGCACCTGGTCGGCGACCTCGGGACGGGGGTCGGTGGCGCGGACGATCGCGCCCAGACTGGACGCGGCCCCGACGGCGGCCAGCCCCGCGACGCCGGCCCCCGCCACAAGGACCTTCGCCGGCGGCACCTTGCCCGCCGCGGTGACCTGCCCGGTGAAGAAGCGTCCGAAGACGTGCGCGGCCTCGATGACCGCCCGGTACCCGGCGATGTTCGCCATGGAGCTGAGCACGTCCATCGACTGCGCCCGCGAGATCCGCGGCACCGCGTCGAGGGCGAGCACGGTGACGGCACGTGCGGCGAGCGCCTCCAGCAGCTCGGGCCGCTGGGCCGGAGTGATGAGCGCCACCAGCGTCGTCCCGGCGCGCAGCGCCGAGATCTCCTCGTCGGTGGGCGCGTTGACCTTCAGTACGACATCCGCGGTCCAGGCCTCGCCGACCCTCGCCCCCGCCTCGGCATAGGCCTCGTCACCGAAGCCGGAGGCGGCGCCGGCCCCCGACTCGACGACGACCTCGTAACCGAGGCCGAGCAGCAGGCGCACCGTCGAGGGCGTCGCGGCGACGCGGGTCTCCCCGGGCAAGGACTCGGCGACGACGCCGACGCGTTGAGGTGGTTGATGAGCGGGTTGGTGTCCAGTCATGTCCAGTCTCTCGTCGAGGCGTTGTTGCCCGGTTCCGTACCCAGAGGAGAGCGGCGGGGCACCGAAAACGGCCCCTGCGCGTGGACGTCAGCCGAGTTTCGCCGCCACGGCGTCCAGGACCCACTCCAGGCCGGTCGCGAAGGACTCCTCGGCCTCCACGTGCGTGCCGTCGTACACGGCCTTGGTCAGCGCCGGGAAGCGGCCCGTGGCCAGCATGCGCGTCACGTGCGGGCCGCGGGCGCGCTGCCACTCGCTCTTGGACAGGCCCGTGGCGCGCTCGGCCCGCAGATCGGTGATCTCGCGCCTGATCGCGCCGGTGAAGTAGGCGCTGACCGTCTCCACGGCGCGCATGACGGTGTCGACGTCGGTGAGGCCGTCGAGGGCCGCCAGCGTCGCCTCGGACACGGCCAGGCCGTTCGGACCCAGGGCCGGGCGGCCGCCGAGCAGGTCGGCCAGCCACTCGTGCCGGAGGGCGGCGCGCCGGGTGCCGTGGGCGAGGGAGCGCAGCGCCTCCCGCCAGTCACCGGCTCGTTCCCCGGGCAGGATCTCGGCGTACACCGCGTCCCAGCTCCGTGACCTGCTGCTCGGCCCCGTCGGCGTCCGCTGGGGCGAGCACGTGACGAAGGCGGTCCCGGGGGGCCGGGACGGCGTGCGGGTCCACTTCGCGGACGGACGGGAGGAGACGTTCGACCTCGTGGTGGGCGCGGACGGCGCCCGGTCCCGAACCCGCCCGGCGGTCTCGGCGGTGACGCCGCGCTACACCGGCGTCACCGCGGTCGAGACCTCCCTGGACGACGTAGACACCCGCCACCCCGACCTGGCCCGGCTGACCGGCGACGGTTCCGTGGCCGTGTACGGCGTGAACCGAGCGCTCGTCGCCCAGCGCGGCAGTGGAGGCCACGTCAAGGTGTACGCCCAGTTCCGCGCGCCGCTCGACCGGCACACGGAACGGGACACGGCCGACGCCGGCGCCGTGCGGTCACGTCTGCTGGCCCTGTTCGACGGCTGGGCCGCTCCCCTCCTCGACCTCCTCCGGCACGGCACCGATTTCGTCCACCGCCCCCTCTACGCCCTGCCCGTGGGGCACACCTGGACCCGTGTCGCCGGCGTGACGCTCCTGGGCGACGCGGCCCACCTGATGCCGCCGCTGGGGGCGGGGGCCAACCTCGCGCTGCTGGAAGGCGCCGAACTCGCCGAGTCCCTCGTCGCCGGCCCCGCGGACCCGGACGAAACCGTCCGGGTCTTCGAGGAGCGGATGTGGACCCGGGCCGCCAGGTGGGCGAGCTTCACGACGGCCGGTCTGGAACGCCTCGTGAGCCCGGACCCGGCCGCCGCCCTCGCCCTCTTCGACCAGGTCCAGTCGCCCGGATGAGCAGCGCTTTCCCGCGCTCCCCGGTGCGTCAGCCGGCGGGACGGCCGAACCAGCGGGAGAGGTGCTCCTCCAGGTCCCGCTGATCGTCGCCGATCCGGGCGACGTGCCCGTCGGGGCGCACCAGGACGCACGGAACGTCCAGCGCGGCCGTGGGGTCCGCGAGGTGATCGATCCGGTCCGACCAGCCGTTCACGGCGAGCGTCCGGTACGGTCCCGCAGCAGCCCCCGTCCGCGGTGCAACAGACCGTAGAGGCGGCCCTGTGCCACGTCGATGTCCCGCAGGCGCCGGCCGAGCAGGTCGGGGCCCGTACCGAAGTCGTAGCGGATGCCGATCGCGGTGATCTTCTCCACGAGACGGCGGTTCACCTCGTCGATGCCCATCAGTTCGGTCAGGAGCCTGCGCACGGCCTGCGGCCCCGGTTCCGTCTCGGGCGGTGTCGCGGTGCACCGCAAGCTACCGTCGCGGGGCTCGGGCGTCCAACCCTTTTCGGCGGAGAACACCCGGGTCGACCGACGGGGAGCGGTGCCCGCCTACGGCGTGTAGACGGCGTCGCTGCCGTACAGCTCCCTGGTGAACGCGGAGACGTCGGCGCTGCGATCGCTGCCGTCGAGGTTGTACGTCAGATAGACGCCGTACCCCTCGTCGACCGTGCGACGGGCGAGGTCGGCGGCCGTGCCGCGGGAGGTCCGGCCGATCTCGACCGCCGCGGGTGACAGCTGTGACTTGGGCAGCGCGATGCCGGGGACCTGCCAGGTGCCGTAGTACGGGTTCCAGGCGTAGTCGAAGTCGGAGGAGATGTCGACGCCGCCGTAGGACAGGCGTGAGGCGGCCGGACCGATGTTGTACAGGCTGATGATCTTGTCCGGCATGTTCGCGCGCAGGGCCGTCACCAGGTGCACGAACGAACTGTCGTTGGGCTGCGCGGTGCCGTTGGTGCCGTACTCGGCGTACTCGTCGTCGAAGTCGATGCCGTCGAGGCCGTACTCCGCCACGGCGTTCGAGAGTTGCTTCGCGAACGCCGAAGCGGCCTGCTGGGACGTGAAGTTGGCGAATCCGGCGCCCTGGTGGTTGCCGAGCACCGAGAGGAGGACCTTGATGCCCTTCCGCTGCAACGGCCGTATCTGGGTGGCAACGTTGTCGAGGACGCGTTGCACGTTGTCGTTGAAGTGCAGGTACGCCTTGTTCGTGCCGGTGTCGTAGTTGATGTTCGCCGCGAAGATCACGGCGACGTCGAAGACGTTGCCGCCTCCGTGCGCCAGGGTGTACTTGCCGACGTTGAGCATGCTGTTGTTGTTCACCTCGACGTAGGCCACCGAGGTCGGCCCCTGCTCGACGGGGGCGGCGGGGTCCGCCGGCGCGCCGCTCGCGGTGGTGGCGCCGACGAGGAGGGTCGCGGCGGTCGAGAGTGCGAGCGCCGCCGTCCGCACCTTTCTCCGTACCAGAGTGAACATGGGTGATGGCCTCCCAACGCGGTGCGGCGCCCCGCCTGTTCGGGGCGCCGAGCGAGTGCTTCCAGTCTTCCCCTGCCCGATCGAGCCCTCGGACGTGTGCCGGAACTCTTCACGGCTTCCCCGCACGGCGCACTCCGGTGCTCGTGTCCCGGTCAGTCCACGAAGAGGGCCCGAGTCGCTCCCGCGACGGGTGACGGCGAGCCGGCCGCACCGGCGAAGTTGTTCTCGACCTCCGCCTTCTCCGCCGCGCTCGGGTACGGGTTCGTGCACGGGACACCCGCACTCGACCCCGACATCAGGCTGGAGCACGGCCCGGGCTTGCGGTCCGGCAGCCCCAGGATGTGACCCAGTTCGTGCGACGAGATGCGCACCGTGTCGTAGCCCTCGTTCACCGCCTGACGCCCGATCCAGACGGTTCCCCTGCCCAGGGACGTGGGGAGGGCGCGGGGCCAGCCGTCGTCGGCCACGACGCGGATGTCGGCCCGCTGCCCGGCCCGGACCGGGCGCAGCTGTGCACCCTCGACGCTCTCGTTCCAGATCTCCGCGCCCCGGTCGACCGCGGACCGGAACTCGGCGGAGCCGGCGGCGTCGTAGGTGAGAACACGGGATGCGGCCGCAGTTCCCGCGATGTCGCCCGGCGAGTCGGTGGCCGCGGCTTCGCCGCTCAGCAGCGGCAACGACATCAGCGCGGCCGCGGCAAGGTGCCCGGCCAGTGTGCGCACGTGCATGTTCGACCTCCTTGTGGGGGAGAGGGGTCGTGTCCATGACATTACTGTGCCTTCCCTGCCCGCCGGAAGGCCCTCGCAATCGGTCGATCCGGCTCGGCCCTCCCCAAAGAGCCGAGCCGTTCAGGTTCTGGCCGTCCCGGTTGCTCGGCTCAGCAGGTCCGGCCGGTGTACCAGGCGCCGTCGATGTCGGAGCTGGCGCCGATCCAGGTCACGCCGGGCACCACGCACATTTCGCTGTTGGGCCCCCAGTCGTCGATCTCGATGACGATGTGCGAGCCGTCCGAGGTGCAGTGGTTGTAGTAGGCGTCGGAAGCGGTCTCGTAGAAGCCGCAGGGGTTCGCCGCGGCCGGTCCGGCGCTCAGGGTGAGCGCGCCGACCGAGGCGAGAGCCAGGGACAGGGAGGCGAGGGCGCTGGTCACGATACGACGAAGAGGCACGAAGGACTCCAAACGGTGGGGGATCGCCGGGTCGGGCTGCCGGAGCCGGTCGATCCGTTGTCGGTGCGCTGCCCAGACTCACAGTCCGGGGACGCCGGTTCGCTCGACGGAGGCGCCGTTCACCCGGCGAATCGATTCAGTGCTGCGCCGACCGGTTGATCCGCACCGGTACGCCGGATTTCGCGGCGGCGAGGCGGTCGGCGGTCGGCGCGGCGGCGAGGCCGGAGAAGCACTCAGGGCGGGTGGGGAAGTGGCTTGCTCCGACGCCGCCGAAGTGGCCCACACGGGCGGAGCGGCTGGGGCATGCGGTCGAGATCACGACACGCGACGTGCCCACCGGGCCGCCGGGGGGACCTGTGTGTGCACGACCAACTTCTTCCGAGGACCCCTCGTGCAAGCCATCACCGTCCACGGTCGCGACGCGGGTTCCGGCGGGCTCACCCTGACGCAGCTCCCCCGCCCCCATGCCGCCGAGAACGACGTCGTCGTGCGGGTGCACGCCGCCATGCGTGTGAACGCGGTGGCGCCGGGACCGGTGTGGACACCACTGATCCCGGCGACGCTGCCGGACACGGCCGAGTTCGGCAAGCAGAGCCCACTGGGCCGCCCCGCGCAACCGGCCGAGCTCGCCCCGGCGTACGTCTACCTCGCCTCCCGGGAGGCCGGGTACGTCACCGCCGAGACCCTGAACGTGACGGGCGGGACGCCGCTGCCCTGAGCCGGCCCGTGCGGCCCCCGGTTCCCGGCTCCTGGGGGCGGCGACTCCAGTGCGGTCCCGGGGTTTCAGGCGGCCTGGGTCAGTTCCGCGCGACCGAAGAGGATCGCGTAGCCGGGAGGCAGCTGGGCGAGGACGCGGTCGAGCAGAGCGGGTCCGGCGAGACGTGCGACGACGCCCAGGACCGAGCCGACGTCCCACCGCGTGGTGGCGAGGGTGCCGCCGGTGCGGGTGGCGAGGTCCCTGACGAACGCCCAGCCGGTCATCGGTCCGGTTTCCGGGACCTGCGCGGCGAAGATCCGGGCCGCTTCGCGGGGGAGACGGGCGGCCAGTTCGACCCTCTCCTCGCCGGTGATGCGGCGGCCGAGGGCGGCCAGGACGGCGGCCACGACCTCTTCGGCGCGCTCCCTGGTGGGGTAGGCGCCGTGGTAGCGGACCTGCTCCAGCATCTGTGCGAAGGACATGGCCGGCTCGGGCTTCATCGTCGTCGGAGCCGTCTGGGACTGCATCGGTGAGGGGCGCCTTTCTCTGTCGTGGGCTGGTGGTACGGCGTCGTGAGGTACGGCCCGGTCGGCCGGTTTCTGCGGGAACGGATCTCAGCGCCGGGAGGTGCGGCCCGCGCTCGGGACGGCGACGTCCTGGGGCCGCCCGAAGAGCAGGTCGTACCCGGGCGGGAGCTGGAACAGCAGGCGGCGTGTCAGCTCTGCGCCGGCTGCGTCGGCGGCCACGCTGAGTACGGCCCCGACGTCCCAGGTGGCGGTCTGTTCGGTGGCTCCCTCGATCCACGCCGCCGTGGCCCGCACGAAGCGGTCGGCGGACAGCGGCTCGGTGGCCTGCAGTGGATTGAGGAGGATCAGCGCGAAGCTCTCCGGGAGCCTCGCGGCCAGTTCGGCCCGTACATCACCCACCAGGTGCGCGCCCAAGAGGGCCAGCACGGTGCGTGCCGCACGGTCGGCCTCGGCGCGGGTTGGGTACTCGCCGCGTTCCTGTACCTGATCGAGGAACACGTCCCACCGCATGGTCATCGCAGTCCTCCTTCCCCGGGCGGTCGGTGCCGACGGGCGGGCGGAGGGCGGGGCCGGGGGACACACCGTCCTCCGCCGCCGGGAGCACGGCTCCCGCCTCAGCCGGAGATCTCCTTGTGGTCCGGGCCGGCACCGATCGAGATCTTGCGCGGCTTGGCCCGCTCGGCGATCGGGACGCGCAGGGTGAGCACGCCCGCGTCGTAGTCGGCGCTGATCCGCTCGGTGTCGAGCGTGTCCGCGAGCATCAGCTGGCGGGAGAACACGCCGAAGGAGCGTTCCGAGAGTTCCCTCTGCGCCTCGTCGCCGCCGGCGACGGGACGACGCTCGGCCCGGACGGTCAGCATGTTGCGCTCGACGTCGATGTCGATAGCGTCCCGGTCGACTCCGGGGATGTCGAGGGCGATCACGTACACGTCGCCCTCGCGGTAGGCGTCCATGGGCATCGCCGAGGGACGGGACCAGGTGCCGGACGCGGTGGGGAACAACTGCTGGGTGAGCCGGTCGAGCTCACGGAACGGGTCGGTGCGCATCAGCATGGTCAAACACCTCCAGTCGAGTAGATCCGCTCATGCGCTGGGTCTTGCTTCTTCTTGTACCATGTCATCGAAACGATGACAACAACTGATGTCATCCACTGGACGACGTCGAGTGGACGACGTCGAGTCGGGAGGTGACCATGGCCGCAGACCCGCGGGAACCCGCAGACCAGCCCGTGTCCTTCCTCGCCGCCAAGGCGGCGCTGACGGCGATCGAGGAAGCCGTCCACAGCGCCCAGGCGCCGCGGGACGGCAAGCAGTCCCGCGGCGAGGTCAGCTCGGACCAGGCGCTCGCCGCCCTGCTGCTCCTGCGCGAGATGCGCGACCGGCTCGCCGGGTGGGAGACGGGACTGATCGAAACCGCCCGCGAGGCGGGGGCCAGTTGGGCGGAGCTCGCCGGCCCACTCGGTGTCGCCAGCCGCCAGGCCGCCGAACGCCGCTACCTGCGCCTGCGACCGGGTGCCCCCGGCAGCACCGGCGAACAGCGCGTCCAGGCCACCCGCGACCGCCGTGCCGCCGACCGCGCCGTCACCACCTGGGCCCGGGGCAACGCCGCGGACCTGCGTCAGCTCGCCGGTCAGGTCACCGCACTCACGGGTCTGCCGGCCGACGCTCGTACGCCTCTCGTCCAGGCCCTGGGCCGGGACGACGCCGCCGGCCTCATCGAACCGCTGTCCGATGCCCGTGCGCACCTCCGTGCGCACCACCGGGACCTGGCCGACCGCATCGACACCCTCACCCGGCGCACCGACCGGCTCCGTCGCACCGGCAGCAGCGAGGAGCAGCCGCCCGAGCGACGACAGGGGCCATGACCGCATGAACGCCACAGCAGTCGACCTCGATTCCGCGGCCGCCGCATCGTCAGCGACCGGCCCTTGGTGACGGCGATCGTCAATCGCACACCGGACTCCTTCTACGACCAAGGCGCCACCTTCGCCACCGAAGCGGCCCAGACCGCCATCGCCAGGGCCGTCGCCGAGGGGGCCGACGTGATCGACCTCGGCGGAGTGGCGGCCAGTGCGGGAGAGGAAGTCACCGCCGTCGAAGAAGCCGCTCGTGTCGTCCCGCTCGTCGAATGGGCCCGCGACCGCTATCCGGATCTCCCGATCGGCGTCGGCACCCGGCGCCATGAGGCGGGCGACGCGGCCTGCCGGGCCGGCGCGGCCTCCTCGACGAGGTCTGCACCTCCGTCCACGCCTGCACCACGCTGCTCCGGGACCGGCTGATCGACTGCGTCCGCTCGGCGGTGACGCACACCGGCGGCATCACCGCCGCACGCAAACTGCTCGACATGGCCGCCGTGTACGGCATCAGGTCCGGCATGCACGGTCCGACCGGCATCTCACCCGTGGGCATGGCGGCCGCCCTCCACCTCGACCTCGCCGTGCACAACTTCGGCCTCCAGGAGTACCTGCGTCACACCCCTCGGACGCTTGAGGTGTTCCGCACGTCCTACTGCTTCGAGGACCGCCTCCTGCACCCCGGCGCCGCCCCCGGCCTCGGGGTCGAGCTCGACGACGAGGCCGCGTCCCGCTTCCCCCACGAGCCTGCCTACCTGCCCGTCAACCGCCTGCGCGACGGCACCGTCCACGACCGGTGAGGCCCCGGGAGCCCGCCCGTTCCCCGTGGAGCGTGGCATGGTGGGGATGTCCCGTCCACCTCCCGGAAAGCCCCGCCGCATGCGTCTCCTGCTCATCAGGCACGGTCAGACTCCGTCCAACCTCAAGCACCTCCTCGACACCGCGGAGCCCGGCCCCGGTCTGACCTCCCTGGGCCAGGAACAGGCCGCGGCACTGCCGGACGCGCTGGTGGCGGAGCAGATCGACGCGCTGTACGCCTCGACGCTCGTGCGCACCCAGCTGACCGCCGCGCCCCTGGCCGCCGCGACCGGGCTGGAGGTCCGGGTCCGGGCCGGTGTCCGGGAGCTGGCCGCCGGCGATCTGGAGATGCGCGGCGACGACGAGGCGGCACGCCTCTACATGCACACCGCCTTCGCCTGGTCCGCGGGGGACGTACGGCTCCGTATGCCCGGCGGCGAGAACGGAGTGGAGGCGCTGGGCCGATTCGACGCCGTCGTGGCCGAGGCCCACGAGGACGGCGCGGAGACGGTGGCCGTCGTCAGCCACGGTGCCGCGATCCGCATGTGGGTCGCGGCGCGGGCGGACAACGTGGACGTCGCCTACGCCGCGCAGCACCCCCTGGCGAACACGGGCATCGTCATCCTCACCGGATCGCCCGACCAGGGGTGGCGAGCACTGCTCTGGGAAGGCACCTCGCTGGGTCCCCTTCCCCACACCCCGGATCCGGACGACCCCACGGGGTCGGCTCTTTCCACGCCCTGACGCGCGCGCTCGGCACCATCGGGAACAGCGGGGCCGACCCGCGCTGTTGCACAGGCGCATGACCGCCCCATTCGTTCGGGACGCATGTATACCGAGACGCATGTCCTCAGGAGGAGCATTTTCATGACCGACCGACCCTTGACGCTCATGGCCGTGCACGCCCATCCCGACGACGAGGCCACCGGAACGGGCGGCGTCCTCGCGCGGTACGCGGCGGAAGGCGTCCGCACGGTGCTCGTGACGTGTACCGACGGCGGCTGCGGTGACGGACCGGGGGGTGTGAAGCCGGGCGATCCCGGACACGATCCGGCGGCCGTCGCCCTGATGCGCCGTCAGGAACTCCGGGAGAGCTGTGACGTCCTGAAGATCAGTGATCTGGAGATGCTGGACTACGCCGACTCCGGGATGGCGGGCTGGCCCAGCAACGACGCCGCCGGATCCTTCTGGCGGACACCGGTGGAGGAGGGCGCCGCACGACTCGCGGAACTCATGCGGGACTACCGGCCCGATGTGGTCGTCACCTATGACGAGAACGGCTTCTATGGCCACCCCGACCACATCCAGGCGCACCGCATCACGATGGCGGCACTGGAGATGACGGAGTTGACGCCGAAGGTCTACTGGACGACGGCGCCCCGCTCGATGATGGGGCGTTTCGGCGAGATCATGCGCGAGTTCGGCGAGGACGTGCCCGAGCCGGACCCCGACGAGGCCGCCGCGATGGCCGAGATCGGTCTGCCCGACGACGAGATCACCACCTGGGTCGACACCACCGCGTTCAGCGGTCAGAAGTTCGACGCGCTGGCCGCGCACGCCAGCCAGGGCGAGAACATCTTCTTCCTCAGGATGGGCAAGGAGAGGTTCGGCGAACTGATGGGCATGGAGACCTTCGTGCGCGTCCGGGACACCACGGGCGCGGCCCTGCCGGAGAACGACCTCTTCGCCGGACTGCGCTGAACCCGGGCCGGCCGGGTTCCGGGGCTGTTAGCCTGCGCGCATGTCAGACCTGGGACCCGTCGCCTGGCCGCCCGAGCCGATCAGGACGGGCAGACTCGTGCTCCGTGAGTCCGAGGCCCGGGACCGTGCGGTGTTCATCGAGCTGCTGGCCTCGCCGGAGGTGCACACCTACCTCGGCGGCCCCCGCCCGCGGGAGGAGCTCGCGCGCGAGATGCCCGGGGTGCCGGGGCGGTGGCCCGGGTGTTTCGTCGTCGAACTCGACGGGGCGATGATCGGCGAGGTCCTGCTCAGGAGAGCGCCCGAGCACCAACGCCCGGCTGCCGTGGGGAAGGTCGATCTCGGCTACCTGTTCCTGCCCCGGGCATGGGGTCTCGGGTACGCCGCCGAGGCGTGCGCGGCGGCTCTCGACTGGCTCGACGGCGCCCTTCCCGATGAGCCGGTGGTGCTCACCACGCAGACCGCCAACGCCCGCTCGATGCGCCTCGCCGAGAAGCTGGGGTTCACCGAGGTCGAGCGGTTCCGGGCATGGGACGCCGAGCAGTGGCTGGGTCTGCGGTCCCCGGCCGAACCGTCCCTCTGAGCCGAATGCGGTGCGAGCGGGCGGCAGTTGGCCCCATGACGTGCGGCTTTGTGTGAAGCTTTGCCCATGAGTGATCCGAGTGAAGAAGTCAGGGCCAGACTGCAGACCGATCGTCCGCACTCCGCCCGTGTCTGGAACTATCTGCTGGGCGGCAAGGACAACTACCCGGTCGACAGCGACGCCGGTGAGGTCATCCTGACGACGTTTCCCGAGTTCGCGGCCGTCGCGCGGGTGCAACGACGGTTCCTGGCTCGCGCGGTGGGCTTCCTGGCCGGCGAGGCCGGTGTCCGGCAGTTCCTCGACATCGGCACGGGACTGCCCACCGCGGACAACACGCACGAGGTGGCCCAGCGCATCGCGCCGGAGAGCCGCATCGTGTACGTGGACAACGACCCACTCGTCCTCACCCACGCCCAGGCCCTGCTCACCAGCAGCCCGGAGGGCGCCTGTGCCTACGTCGACGCCGATGTACGGGACCCCGAACGGATCCTGGCCGAAGCCGCCAAGACCCTGGACCTCAGCCGCCCGGTGGCGCTGACCATGCTGGGCATCATGGGGCAGATCTCCGACGCCGAGCGTCCCGCGGAGCTGGTGAACACCCTGCTGGCGGGGCTGCCCCCGGGCAGCTACCTGGCCCTGAGCGACGGCACCAACGGCAACGAGGCGCTCAACAGGGCGGTCGAGGCCTACAACGGGCAGTCGGCCAACACCTACCACCTGCGGTCCCCGCAGGAGATCGCGGCCTTCTTCGCCGGACTGACCCCGGTGGATCCGGGAGTCGTGTCCACGGCCACCTGGCGCCCGGACACCGACCGGCCCGAGGAACCCACGGCCGACGTGTCCGTCTGCGGAGTCGCGCTCAAGCCCTGACCCGTCCCACCACCGGGGGCGGCCCGGCGTGCGGGCCGATAGGCTGCGTCACCGCGACGTCGATCGGAGTCCACCCGTGAGCCACCCTCGTCTCGGGATCGCCATCCTGACCATGGGCAACCGGCCCACCGAGTTGCGGGCGCTGCTGGACTCGGTGGCCGGGCAGACCCGGCCGGCCGCGCGCGTCGTGGTCATCGGCAACGGCAGCCCGCTGCCGGAGCTGCCCGCGGGCGTGGACGGTGTGGAACTGGAGGAGAACCTGGGCGTGTCCGGCGGCCGCAACGTGGCCGTCGAGCACCTCCGGGCGTACGGGGACGTGGACGTCGTCGTCGACCTGGACGACGACGGACT
This sequence comes from Streptomyces sp. NPDC085944, assembly GCF_040686295.1. NCBI lineage: Bacteria > Bacillati > Actinomycetota > Actinomycetes > Kitasatosporales > Streptomycetaceae > Streptomyces > Streptomyces sp. NPDC085944. Next base: position 57,253 of record NZ_JBFBJX010000015.1, read on the forward strand.
GCTCGTCGACACGTACGTGTTCCAGACGCTGGCTTCAATGTACGAGGCCGATCCACGACTGGGGATCGTGTCGTTCCGCATCGCCGACGAGCGTGGCCGCACCCAGCGCCGGCACGTTCCCCGGCTGCGGTCGAAGGACCCGCTGCGCGGTGGTGAGGTGACCACGTTCCTGGGTGGCGGACACGCGCTGTCGATGCGGATGCTGGACCGGATCGGCGGCTGGCCGGACGCCTTCTTCTTCACCCATGAGGAAACCGACCTGGCGTGGCGGGCGCTCGACGACGGGTGGCGGGTGCTGTACGAGCCGTCGCTGCTGCTGCAGCACCCCTGGACCTCACCGGCCCGGCATGCCGTGTACTACCGGATGACGGCCCGCAACCGGGTGTGGCTGGCCCAACGGCACCTGCCGGCGCCGTTGGTACCGGCCTACCTCGCGGCGTGGACCCTGCTGACCCTGGCGCGGACCCGTTCGTGGAGCGGTCTGCGGGCATGGGCGGCCGGGTTCGCCGAAGGGGTCCGGGTGCCCGGCGGCCCGCGTCGGCCGATGCGGTGGGCGACCGTGGCCCGGATGACGCGTCTGGGCCGCCCTCCGGTCGTCTGACCGCCCTGCCGGCCGGGGGCCGGCGGCTTCGGAAGGCTGAGGCTTCCGGCCAGGGGCGGGGCTCCGGACGGGTCCGGGGCCCCGCCGCGGGTCAGCTCGTCGGGAAGTTGTCGGCGGTGCTGATCCGGCTCTTCAGCAGCGTGCCGGACTCGGTCAGCACCGCGCTGCTGCTGAAGTCGGAACCGTTGCAGGTGCCCGGCTTGAACGCGGCGCTGCCCTCGTCGGCGTCGGAGAACGTCCAGTTCGCATAGCTGATCTTCAGCTGGTCGAGCAGGTCCAGCCATGCGATGCTGCTCGCCCGGTCCACCGCGCCTCCGCCGGTGGCGCTCACCGTGCCGAACTCGGTGACGAACAGGGGCAGCCGTGAGGCCGCTCGGCTCACCGTCGCCCGGTAGTTGTCCTTGTGGCTCGCCGCGTAGAAGTGGAACGCGTACATGATGTTGGTCGCGTTCACGGGGTTGTTGACCACCTCGCTCTCGTTCGCGCCGTCCGAGACGCCCAGCGAGGACCAGCCGCGGGTGCCGACGATCACGACGGCGTCCGGGTCGGCGGCCCGGATGACCGGGATGACCTGCTCGGCGTAGTTCTTGACGGCCGCCCAGCTCACGCCGTTGGGCTCGTTGGCGATCTCGTAGATCACGTTCTTCTTGTCCGCGTTGCGCGCCGCGACGGAGGAGAAGAACGTCTTGGCCCGGTCGAGGTTGTAGTTCGGGTCGCCCGGCGTGAGCGTATGGAAGTCGATCAACGCGTACATGCCCCGCGCCTCGGCCATGTCGACCAGGTGGTTCACCTGGCGGGTGAACCCTTCCGGGTCGGTCTCGTAGCCGTCCTCCTGTACGTACATGGCCACGCGGAGCAGGTCCGACTTCCAGTCGTCGGCGAGCGCGTCCAGGGACGCGTCGCCGTAGCACGGGCCGAACCACTGGATGCCGTGCGTGCTCATGCCGCGCAGTTGGATGGGACGGTCGTACTGGTTGCACAGGTGCACGCCACAGACGTGCAGTTGCCCGTTGACGTCGGTGGGGGTGCCGGTCGCGGGCGGGTCGGTCGGGGGGTCCGTCGGGTCGGTGACGGATCCCGTGCAGGCCACGCCGTTGAGACTGAAGGACGTGGGCGCCGGGTTGGATCCCGTGAAGGCTCCGACGAAGCCCAGGTCTGCCGACGCCCCCGTGGCCAGTGTGCGGTTCCAGTCGACTGCGGCGGCGGTGACCGCGGAACCCGACTGCGACCAGGTGGCGTTCCAGCCCTGGACGACCTTCTGGCCGGCGTGCGGCATCGTGAACCCGAGCGTCCAGTCGCTGACGGGATCACCCAGGTTCGTGACCTTCACGCCGGCCTGGAAACCGCCCGCCCACTGACTGGTGATCGTGTACTCCGCCGTGCAACCGGTGGTCGCCTGGGCCGGGGGCCCGGCGAGCACAGTGAGACCGACGACCGATGCGCCGGTCGCGAGTAGGGCCAGAATGCGTTTCAACGCCAACCTCCTTCGTTGATGTGCGCATGACAGATGACAAGACGTATGGGAGCGCTCCCAAAAGGCCTTCGGCCGGAGACCGTACACCCGTGTGCCGATGTGCAACAGGCGTGGCGCCGTCGAACCCTTCCGCGTCGGCCACCACTTTCGGCCATCACGACACGGCCCCTCCGGCCGGCTGCGCGCGGCAGCGTCGGCCCGGGCCCCGCCGGTACGCAGGCGTAAGACGGTGTAGGTTCCTTGAGCCAGGGGGCGTCGAACGAATCAAGGTCCAGCCGGGGGAGACGCGGTGCGCACACTCAGAACAGCACTGCTGCCGACGCTCGCCCTGCTCGTGCTGACGGCCGCGTGTTCCTCCTCCGACGGCGAGGACGAGCAGCTCCTGACCGTCCGGCAGGAGAAGTACTGCCGACAGCTCGGGGTGTGGCAGAAGGCTCGCGACGCCACACGGACGACCGAGGCCGAGTCGTCCGGGTACGACGAGGTCGAGGGCCTCGCACAGATCGCCCTCCTCACGGTGCGACCTCTGCGGGACGAGTCACTCGGAGAAGGTCGCACGCTGGGGGAGGCGACAGCCCAGGCCATGGACAACGGTGACTCGGCGGCGGAGGGACGTCTTGTCGAGTACTGTGCGGACGTCGGCTTCGAGACGCTGACACGCTGAGGCCGCCAGAGGATCTGACGGGCCGCTGCCGAACACCTACGGCACTTCAGCCGACGCGTCGCACCGTGAACTCGTTGCCGTCCGGGTCGAGCATGAAGGCCCGGCCGCGGTCCCACTCACCGGCACCGGCGGCGTGCTTCGCCCCGAGCGCGAGCAGACGATCGGTCTCCGCCTCGAAGTCGGCGTCGACGGGGAGCGCGAGTTCGAGTTGGAGCCGGTTGGTGCCGGACTTCGGCGCCACCGGGGGACCACCCCAGGTGATCTTGGTGCCGCCGGCCGGGGACTGGATCGCGGTCTCCTGGTCCTGGTCCCAGACCAGCGGCCACCGCAGCGCCTCACTCCAGAAATAGCCGACTTCCTGAGTGCCGTCACAAGCCAGGGCTCCGACGGTGCCGGTGCCGGCCAGGAAGTCGTTGCCCGCCGCGATGACGCAGAACTCGTTGCCGTCCGGATCGGCGAGCACCACGTGCCCCTCTTCCGGGAGTTGGCCCACGTCGATGTGTGTGCCGCCCAGTCGCAGCGCCCTGGCCACCGTCCGCTGCTGGTCTTCCGGGGACGTGCTCGTGAGGTCGAAGTGCGCCCGGTTCTGGCCGGTCTTGGGTGTTGCGTCCGGCAGGAACCGGATACGGAACCCGGCGCCGTCCGGAGGCAGCACGGCGAGGTCGTCGCCCGCATCGGTGGCCAACTCCCAGCCCAGAACGCCGGACCAGAAGCGCGCCAGGTCCGCGGGCAGGGAGGTGTGGAAGCAGATCGCGAACAGTTGACTGGTCATACGCCGCTCAATCTCGATCCATCACGTTGATCCATGACGTTCCTATCCGGAACTCCGGCCCAGGAGAGGCCCATGCGGTGACACGCCCGCCCCCTGCCGCGCAGCCTAGGGGTGTCCGCCTCGTATGCGCATCCGACTTTCCGGCACGTGACCCGGACCGGCGTCCCGCCCGAAAGCCGTAGGGTCGGACCGAGCATGGGACGACGAGGCGCGGGGGAGGAACACGGTGGCCCGGACCGGGACGACGGCGGTGCTGGCGCTGGTGCCGGACGCCGAGCCGCTGTTGCGGTCGGCCGCCGAGGTGGACGGGGCGGCGGTGCGGCCGGACGTGCCCGCGCACGCCGCGCTGCTCTACCCCTGGCTGCCCGCCGACGAGGTGGGGGAGCCGGAGCTGCACCGGCTGCGGGCTGCCCTGCCGGCCGGCCCGATCCCCGTCATTCTGGCCGAGGTCGAGCAAACCGGCGGCTTCGTCGGTGTCCCGGTGCCCGGACTGAGCCAGGTGGCCGACGCCGTGCGCACGGCGTTTCCGGCGCAGGTGCCCTACGGAGGCCGGTTCGGCACTCGCCCGCCGGTGCACGTCACCGTGGCCCTGGACGTGGCCCCGCAAGCCGCCGCCGTCATCGCCCGCCGCACCGCCGCCGCGCTGCCCATCACGGCGGTGATCAGCGCCTTGCACGTGGTCGGCCTCACGCCCACCGGCTGGCGGGTTCTCGCCGAACTGCCGCTCGGGCAGCGGCAGTAGAGGCACGCACGGTCGGCCGCGTCCCGGTCCGCGACGGCGAACGAGCACTCCGGTCACGTGGCCGCGCACCCGGCCCCGGACGTGCACGCGGACCACGGGCCGGGGCACGCCCCGACACCCGCCCAGGCCGCCGCGCCGGTCACGAGCGGGGCGCGTCCCTCGTACAACGTGGGCCACGGACCGCTCAGGGCGGCGCCGCCCGCCCTGCCGTGGGCGCTGAAGAAGAAGCAGGCCGCGCGCTCCCTGCCGGTCGGTGACAAGGGGGGCCAGACCGACGGCTCCCGCAAGGCCCTGGCGCTCCAGCCGCCGGCGAAGCGGCCCACCGGCAAGGCCTCCGTCCCGGACGTCCCCAAGCCCGACCTGCGTTCGCTGCCGGCCTTACGGCATCGTCGTCAGCGCCGGGGAGTAGGACATCCCCGGCAAGGACTACCTGGCCTTCAGCGCCAACGTGTGGAACGCCGGTCCGGCGCAACTGGTGGTCGACGGCTTCCGGTCGCCCGGCAAGGCCAGGATGGACGCGTACCAGTACTTCTACGACGCCAAGGGCAAGCAGGTCGGGTACACCCCGACCTGCACCATGGAGTGGGACCCGCGTCCGGGGCACGTGCACTGGCACTTCACCGACTTCGCCAGCTACCGGCTGCTGAAGGCGGACAAGAAGGAGGCCGTGCGCAGCGGCAAGGAGGCCTTCTGCCTGGCCAGGCGCCGGCGCCCCGGGCCGAAGCGCCGACGGCCACCAGCGGGTGGCCGTCGGCTCCGGCGCGGCCTCGACCGTGCCCTGGTCACCCGGCCCGCTCGCCGCACACCTCGGCGACCAGCCCGTCGGCGTCGTCCAGCGCGGCAGCGAGCGCGTCCGGCGCCGTACCGAGCACGGAGAACAGCGCGTGCGCCCGCCCGGCGAAGTCCGCGGGGGCACCGGGAAGCTCCGCGGCGGCCCGCACCGCGCCCTTTTCGTTGAGCACCCAGCGCCCGGCATGAGCGTGGAGCGCGTGCACGAGGAGGCCGACCGCACGGAAGAGGCAGCCGGCGACGTAGAAGGTGTCACCGCGGGCGGCCCCCTTGCGCGCGCCGGCCAGGATGAACGGAGCCTCCCACCGGGCGTTGTGGATGAGCGCCCGGCGCAGCGGCTCCGGATAGACGCGGGTCTGCTCCCGCAGGGCTCGAAGCTCGCCACTGGGATCGGCGAGAACGCGTCCCAGGGCGACCTCACCGGCGTAGGCGTGGGAGTACACCCCCAGAGGATGGCCCGGCTGGGCGCCGACCTCGAACTGCCCGGCCCGGCACTGCCGCCAGACGCGGTGCACCCGGTCCATGTCGCGGTAGATCCAGTCGACGCGATGTCCGTCGACGGTCAGCCAGCCACCCCCGTCGACCCACGGCCCCCAGCCGCCCGGCTCGGTGACCTCGACCGCCCCGCCGGTCAGCTCGGCCGCCAGCAGACGCAGAGCGGCGGTGTCCAGCGGCGGCCGGTAGTACAGGCCCAGGTCGTAGTCGGAGCCGGGGTCGTGCGTCCCCGTCGCCCGGCTGCCTCCCAGGCACACCGCGACGACGCCCCCGACGCCGACCAGTCGATTCGCGATCTCCACCAAGCGATCCACGAGCCACAGTCTGCTGCGGAGAGCCGCCGGACGCGACCGATTTACGACCCGCACCGGCGCGTTGCCGCACCGTCGTCCCGGCCGGTGGCGGAGCATGTCACCCATGCTGTCCGGACTCCTGGCCAGATTGGTCAAACTGCTGCTCGGGCGCCACAGCAGTGCGCTCCACTGGAGGGCCGCGTGCGCCGCGACGGTCGCCCTGGCGGTCGTACTCCTCGCGGGTTCGTACGGCGCCGTCCTCGCCGAGCGCGGCGCGCCGGGGGCGCAGCTGACCACGTATCCGAGGGCCCTGTGGTGGTCCGTGGAGACCGCGACGACCGTCGGCTACGGCGATCTGTATCCCGTGACCCTGTGGGGACGGCTCGTGGCCGTGGTGGTGATGGTCGCCGGGATCACCGCCTTCGGCCTGGTCACCGCCGCGCTGGCCACCTGGTTCGTCGGAAGGGAACAGGAGCGCCGGGGCCACCTGGTGCGCCACACCGAGCGGGCCGCCGAGGAGGTGTACACGCAGACGACCCGAGCGCTGCACGAGCGTTTCGACCGGCTGGAGCGGATGCTCGACGACCACCGATGAGTTTCCGGCGACCGCGCGGTCCGCCCGTCGTACACGCCCGACGAAGGGAGCGCACCATGCGCAAGGTCATCGTTTGCACGTTCCTGACGCTGGACGGCGTCATGCAGGCGCCGGGCGGTCCGGACGAGGACGCCGAGAGCGGCTTCCGGCACGGCGGCTGGCAGAAGCCGGTGGACGACGACGAGGTCGGCGCGGCCGTCGCCGCCTGGTACGAGCAGTCCGACGCGATGCTGCTGGGCCGCAAGACGTACGACATCTTCGCGTCGTACTGGCCGACCGCCGATCCCGGCAACCCGTTCACCCGGCGGATGAACAGCATGCGGAAGTACGTGGCCTCCCGGACCCTGACGTCCGTCGCGTGGCAGAACTCCACGCTGCTGGAGGGCGACGTCGCCGATGCCGTACGCGAGCTGAAGGCGTCCGAGGGCGGCAACGTGAACGTCGTCGGCAGCGGCGACCTCGCCCAGACCCTCATGCGTCACGGTCTCGTCGACGAGTACCGGCTGACCATCCATCCGGTGATCATCGGGACCGGCAAGCGGCTGTTCGCCGACGGAACGATTCCCACCGCGCTGGAGCCGGTCAGCGTCTCGACCACGAAGGGCGGCACCGTCGTCGGCGTCTACCGGCCGAACGGCGAGCCCGGCTACGACACTTACTAGGCCCGGGGGCCTCGTGCGGTTCACAACTCCGCGCGAGGCCGCTCCGGGGTGAGGTAGTGCACCCGGGTCCGGTCGGCGTGCGGGATCAGCAGGTTTCGCAGGTCACCCGCGGCGGTCTCGACGAGGTGCCCGTCGGCGGTGGCGCGGAGGGACGCGGTCGTCCTCACCCCGACGCCCCTTTCCGGGGCTCCGGCAACAGGCCGCCCCGGTACGCAGGCGAGAGGGAGTCGCCCATCCACCACCCGGCTGCGGAAACGGCCGTAGGGACACGACCGCCCGGGACGGGCCACCGAGCCCGCCCATGCCCCACCGGAAAACAAGGCGAGACGTATCGTCTTGCCAATGGGGTCGTCCTGGCGTACCGTCCTCCCCATGGGTTCCCTGTGAGATCACCGGCGCCGACGGCGTAGAGCACCGCTCCGCCGTCGCAGCGCCTCGCCGTGCAGCCATCCACCCCGATCCGGCCGGGCCACCACGGGCGCGGCCAGGAGGGACCCGACCTTGCACACCTCACAACTCACCCTGAGTCACGTCACCAAGCGCTACCCGGGCCGCACCGTTCTGGACCAGGTCTCCTTCTCCCTGAAACCGGGTGAGAAAGCCGGACTGATCGGTGACAACGGCGCCGGCAAGTCCACCCTCCTCAGGATCCTCGCAGGCCGGGAGCGCCCCGACAGCGGTGAGGCGACGGTGACCTCCGCCGGCGGGATCGGCTACCTGCCGCAGACCCTCCCGCTACCCCCAACGGCAACCGTCCAGGACGCCGTAGATTTGGCCCTCGCAAACCTGCGGGCCCTGGAGGCCGAACTGCGCCGGGCCGAGCAGACGCTGGGCGAGGATGAAGCCCCGGCCGCACTCGCGGCCTACGCCGTGCTCCTCGCGCGCTACGAGGCCCGGGGCGGCTACGACGCCGACCGCCGCGTGGACACCGCCCTGCACCACCTCGGCCTGCCGGGGCTCCGCCGTGAACGCCGGCTCGGCACCCTCTCCGGCGGCGAACGCTCCCGTCTGGCGCTGGCCGGCGTCCTCGCCGGCCGCCCGGAGACCCTGCTCCTGGACGAGCCGACCAACGACTTGGACGACCACGCCGTGCAATGGCTGGAGGGGCAACTGCGGGCGCACCCCGGCACGGTGCTCGTGGTCACCCACGACCGTGTCTTCCTGGAGCGCCTGACCACCACGGTGCTGGAGGCCGAGGCGGGGAGCGTCACCCGCTACGGCGACGGATACCCGGGCTACCGCACGGCGAAGGCGGCGGAGCGCCGCCGACGGCTCCAGGAGTACGAGGAGTGGCGGTCCGAGCTGGCTCGCAACGAGGACCTGGCCGTCTGCCACGCCGCCCGCCTCAACGCCATTCCGCGCAAGGTGTCCCCGGCCAACTTCGGCCACGGCGGCTTCCGGGCCCGAGGCCGCGCACACGGAGTGATGGCCCGCATCCGCAACGCGCGCGAGCGGGTCGAGCGACTGACCGACAACCCGGTGGCGCCGCCGCCGGACCCGCTCGCCTTCACGGCGCGGGTGCGGACGGCGGAGGGCTTCGCGACGGACACCGGGACCGCTTGCGCGGAGCTGCCCGCCGTACGGTTGTCGGGCGTACACGTGGGTGACCGCCTGTGCGTGGGGTCCCTCGCCCTCGGCCGCCGGGGCCGCCTTCTCGTCACCGGCCCCAACGGCGCCGGCAAGACGACGCTGCTGAAGCTGCTCGCCGGTGAAGTACGGCCGGACGAGGGCTTGGTGCGGGTGCCGGGCCGGGTGGGTCGTCTGCGCCAGGAGGAGACGCCGTGGCCGCCGGACCTGAGGGTGGTCGAGGCGTTCGGGAGGGGCCGGGTGGGTGGTCCCGACGAGCACGGCGCCGCCCTGCTCGCCCTGGGCCTGTTCCGTCCGGCGGAACTACGCTTGCGCATGGGCGAGTTGTCGTACGGTCAGCGCCGCCGCGTGGATCTGGCGCGGCTGGTTTCGGAGCCCGCCGATCTCCTGCTGCTCGACGAGCCGACGAACCACCTGTCACCGGCGCTGGTCGAGCAACTGGAGGAGGCGTTGACCGAGTTCCCGGGCGCGATCGTGCTGGTCACGCATGATCGCGCGCTACGGGCCCGGTTCCGGGGCGACCATCTGGAACTGCCGGAGACCGTGGCTCGCCCCGGGACGCCTCACGGATGCAGGAGGGGGAATTCGGCCTTGGCCCAATGAGTCCGGAGATCGGCCGTGAGATGATCACATGGGTCGGCGTGGCCGCCGGTCGTCCACGTCCTGACCTCGGTGCACGTCCTGACCTCGGTGGTGTAGTCGCCGACGGGTGACCAGCCCGGGCTGCCGGTGCCCGCGAAGTCCGCCCAGGCGCGCAGCTCACGGCGTGCCAGCGTCCGGTCCGCAGGGGCGGGTGCCCCGCCGATGAGAGAGGACAGGCGTTCGTCGTCCAGGTTGCCGAAGGCGAACGGAACGTCTGCACAGTGCCGGACACGCACGACTCCTCGCGCGTCGGCGCGTCGCCGGTCGAAACGGGACAGGAAGGCCCGGCCGCCGGTCCGGGCGTGGCGTTCGGCGAGCCGGTTGCCGTACTCACCGGACATCAGATCGCCGTAGACGGCGAGGTGGACGTCGAGCACCGGGGCCTGGGGCATCGCGGCGCGGTAGCCGGCCCCAGGCCGCCGGTCAGCCCGAAGTCGTCGGCGAAGCGGGCGAGCTGCTCTTCGGTGGTGACCTTCGCGCTGCTGCCGACGGCGTCGAGCAGCCAGTACTCCTCCGTGGTGTGACAGACCAGCAGGTCCGCCCTTTCCCGGGACCAACACCCGGATCACCCGCATCGACGCACCGGTGATGTCGATTCCCGCACGGGGCGGACGGGTTCGAGCCCAGCGCCGCGGCTACCGCAGCCAGATCCAGGCCATGACGTGCAGTCCCGTGGCGGACGCCAGCGCGACCGAGACCCAGCCCGCGTGCCGCCTGAGCAGGGCGCGGCGGAGTTGGAGATAGCGCCCCTCGTACTCCTGGCGCAACTCTCCGGCCCGTTTCACCGTCGCGCTGAGCATGGCCCGCACCAAAGTGATCCGATGGTCGACATAGTGCCGTGTGAAGTCCTCGGCCTGGGCCGTGGTCATCCACGGCATCCGGTCGCACAGCGCCCGTGCCTCGGCCCGGGCTTCGTCGTAGTAGGCCTGCGCCCGCAGAAATCCCTCCGCCTGCGTGGCGATGGTCGCGGCGTCGCCCACGGGCGGGCGCGGGTGCCGACCGCCGGTCATGACCGTTCGCCTTCGTGGCCCGCCGCGTCCATGACGTCACGCTGGCCGGTGTTCTCCTTCTGGTCCAGTGACGTGAGGTCGAAGTGGTGCAGGTCGAAGGCGGGCGACTCGGAGCGGATGCGGGGCATGGTGCAGAAGTTGTGCCGCGGCGGCGGGCAGGAGGTCGCCCACTCCAGCGAACGGCTGTAGCCCCACGGGTCGTCCACGCCGACCGGCTTGCCGTACTTGGCCGTCTTCCACACGTTGTACAGGAACGGGAGCATGGACAGGCCCAGCAGGAACGAAGCGATGCTCGAGATCGTGTTGAGGGCGGTGAAGCCGTCGGCCGCCAGGTAGTCCGCGTAACGGCGGGGCATGCCCTCGGCGCCCAGCCAGTGCTGGACGAGGAAGGTGCCGTGGAAGCCGACGAACAGCGTCCAGAACGTGATCTTGCCGAGGCGCTCGTCGAGCATCTTGCCGGTGAACTTGGGCCACCAGAAGTGGAAGCCGGCGAACATCGCGAACACCACGGTGCCGAACACCACGTAGTGGAAGTGCGCCACCACGAAGTACGAGTCGGAGACGTGGAAGTCCAGCGGCGGCGAGGCCAGGATGATGCCGGTCAGCCCGCCGAAGAGGAAGGTGATCAGGAAGCCGGTGGACCACAGCATCGGTGTCTCGAAGGACAGCGAGCCCTTCCACATGGTGCCGATCCAGTTGAAGAACTTCACACCGGTCGGGACCGCGATCAGGAAGGTCATGAAGGAGAAGAACGGCAGCAGTACGCCGCCCGTGACGAACATGTGGTGGGCCCACACCGTCACCGACAGACCCGCGATCGCGATCGTCGCGCCGACCAGACCCATGTAGCCGAAGACCGGCTTGCGGGAGAAGACCGGCAGGATCTCTGTGACGATGCCGAAGAACGGCAGCGCGATGATGTACACCTCCGGATGCCCGAAGAACCAGAACAGGTGCTGCCACAGCAACGCTCCGCCGTTGGACGAGTCGAAGATGTGGGCACCGAACTTCCGGTCGGCCTCCAGCGCGAACAGGGCCGCGGCCAGCACCGGGAAGGCGAACAGGACCAGCACGGCGGTCAGCAGCACGTTCCAGGTGAAGATCGGCATGCGGAACATGGTCATGCCCGGCGCACGCATGGAGACGATCGTGGTGATGAAGTTGACCGAGCCGAGGATGGTGCCGAAGCCGGAGAAGGCCAGACCCATGATCCACAGGTCACCGCCGATCCCGGGCGAGTGCTCCGCGTTGGACAGCGGGTTGTAGGCGAACCAGCCGAAGTCGGCGGCACCGTTCGGGGTCAGGAACCCGGCCACCGCGATGAGCGAGCCGAACAGGTACAGCCAGTAGGCGAACATGTTCAGCCGGGGGAAGGCGACGTCCGGCGCGCCGATCTGCAGCGGCATGATCCAGTTGGTGAAGCCGGCGAACAGCGGCGTCGCGAACACCAGCAGCATGATCGTGCCGTGCATCGTGAACGCCTGGTTGAACTGCTCGTTGGAGAGGATCTGCAGTCCCGGCCGGGCCAGCTCGGCGCGCATGAAGAGCGCCATCACGCCGCCGATCAGGAAGAACGCGAACGACGTCGCCAGGTACAGGGTGCCGATCGTCTTGTGGTCCGTGGTCGTCAACCACTTGATCACTACGTTGCCGGGCGTCTTGCGCGCAAGAGGCAGTTCGTCCGCGTAATGTTCGCCAGCTGCGGGGCTGTGAGGCCCTTCGACGGTGGTCACAGCGAGCATGCCTCCAGATACTTTGCGTCAGGTTACGACGGGCATTCTCGTTGCGCGAAGCGCAGCGTGACGCTGAAGGCAAATGACACGCGGGACGGCGCGGGCTCATTGCACTCGAACGGGCCAGCGGTGCATTCGGCGGCCGTCGGAGTGCACCCCCTCGACCGCGGCCCCCGGGCGTCTCTCCGCAACAGGACGCGGAAGCCCCCTCGGCCCGTCGGCCGTGGGCGGGTGCGAGCTCGGCACAGCGTTGGCATCGATAACATTCTCTGCCATAGTTCCCGCTATACACGGGCGATAAGCCTTGCGAGCATCGATAACATACCGAGAGCCTGTACGCAGTGATCACCTTCCTCGCGCTCCAGAGTTTCCGGCGCGCGGGCATGACCGCTGGAGCCGTCAAGTGACCACCTCCTCTCCGGCTGCTTCCCCGTCGGCCACCCTGACCCACGCCGACGGCACTTTGCTGCGGAACGGGCGCCCGCACCGCCTCCTGGCGGGCTCGCTGCACTACTTCCGGGTCCATCCCGGCCACTGGGCCGACCGGCTCCGACGGCTGGCCGCCCTCGGCCTGAACACCGTCGACACCTACGTCCCGTGGAACTTCCACGAGCGCACCGAGGGCGACATCCGTTTCGACGGCCCGCGCGACCTGGCCGGTTTCGTCCGGCTGGCCCAGGAGGAGGGGCTGGACGTCGTGGTGCGGCCGGGCCCCTACATCTGCGCCGAGTGGGACAACGGCGGTCTGCCCGCCTGGCTGACCGGGACCCCAGGGATGCGGCTGCGCACCTCCCACGGCCCGTTCCTGGAGGCGGTCGACCGCTGGTTCGACGAGCTGATCCCGCGGGTCGCGGACCTCCAGGCCGGCCGGGGCGGACCGGTCGTGGCCGTGCAGATCGAGAACGAGTACGGCAGCTACGGCGACGACCACGCCTATGTCCGCCACGTGCGGGACGCCCTCGTCGCCCGGGGCGTCACCGAACTGCTCTACACGGCCGACGGACCCACCGCGCTGATGCAGGACGGTGGCGCCCTGCCCGGCCACCTGGCGGCGGCGACCTTCGGCTCACGCCCCCGCCAGGTGGCGGAACTGCTGCGCTCCCGCCGTCCCGGGGAGCCCTTCTTCTGCGCGGAGTTCTGGAACGGCTGGTTCGACCACTGGGGCGAGAAGCACCACGTCCGGCCGGCGGCCGGCGCGGCTCAGACCGTCGGCGACATCCTCGACGAGGGCGGCTCGGTGAGCCTGTACATGGCGCACGGCGGCACCAACTTCGGCCTGTGGGCGGGTGCCAACCACGACGGCGACCGCATCCGGCCCACCGTGACCAGCTACGACTCGGACGCCCCCATCGCCGAGAACGGCGCGCTGACACCCAAGTTCTTCGCCCTGCGGGAGAAACTGACCGCGCTGGACGGCTCGGGACCCCCACGCCCGCTGCCGGCCGAACCACCTGTGCTGACACCCCGCGAACTTCCGGTGACCCGGCACGCGGCCCTGCTCGGCGCGCTGCGCGCGACGGCGGAACCGGTGCGCGCACCACTGCCACTGAGCTTCGAGGAACTCGCCCTGGACTCCGGCCTGGTGCTCTACGAAGCCCAACCGCTGCTGCCGCCGGGCAACCACGAACTGACCGTCACCGGCCTGCACGACCGCGCCCAGGTGTACGTCGACGACGCACCGGTTGCCGTACTGGACGAGGAGACGGCCTCGTTCACCGTCCCCGGAAACGGAGCACGCGTCCGGCTGGCGCTGCTGGTGGAGAACCAGGGACGGATCAACTACGGCCCGCTGCTGGGACGGCGCAAGGGCATTCTCGGCGGCGTAAGGGTGGAGCGGCGGCTGGTCCACGGCTGGACGATGCGTCCGCTGCCACTCGACCGGTGGACGTCGCAGGACGTCGCCCGCCTCGCGGCGGCGGCCCCGTCGGACGGCCGGGCCGGTTTCGCCACCGCCGTCCTGTCCGTGGCCGAGCCCGCGGACGCCTGGGTCGCCCTGCCCGGCTTCGGCAAGGGCTTTCTCTGGGTCAACGACGCCCTGCTGGGCCGCTACTGGGAGATCGGCCCGCAGACCACCCTCTATCTGCCCGGCCCGCTCCTGCACCCCGGTGACAACACGCTGACCGTGCTGGAACTCGAACGCCTCGGCGACCGCGTCACCCTGCACGACCGCCCCGACCTCGGGCCGCCGGAGGAATACGTGGAGACCTTCGACTGACGTCTGCGCGCACGGCAAGGTGCGGCCCGCTCCTCGGGGCGGGCCGCACACGGTCGTTGACTCAGCGGGTGTCGGCCGGGCGTTCGCCCGGCGGGTAGCCCGCCGGCAGCTCCACGGGCACGCCGTACACGCGCATCTCGGCGGCGGCCGCGAAGGGCTGCTTGTTGAGGGCGTTGAGCGCGGTGAACCGGACGTAGGAGGCGCGGACCCGGTCGAAGGAGACCCGCTGCGTCTGCGGGACGTCCTTCAGGGTGCCGCCGGCCACCGTCGTCCAGTCCCTCCCGTCGTCCGACACGGCGACCTCGTAGTCGGCGACGCGCCCGTTCGGGCCGCCGCTCTGCCGGCCCAGGTATCCGAACCCGTCGATGTCGGCGGCGCCGCCGAGCTTCAGCGTCACCCAGTGCGGATACGGCGCCTGGGAGGCCGTGTAGTCGGTGTGCCAGATGGTTCCGGCGTCACCGTCGAGGACGTTGGAAACCGGCCCCTCGCCGGCCCCCGAGGAGGTGTTCTCCGAGTCGGCGGTCGCGGTCATCGAGCCCGGTGAGAGGACGGGCTCGTCGCTCACCGCGGCCCGTGCGTCGGCCGAGACGGTCCTGGTGTCCCCGCCGTGGGCGTAGGTGGCGGTCACCTTCCACGTGGGGGAGGTGTCCGTGGTGCCGGCCGGTGGGGTCAGGAGCCAGGCGGTGCGCACGGTCGCGCCCGGCCGCACGCTCTCGAAGAGGTTGCCGTTCTTCTCCTTCACCCGGGCCTTCCAGCCCTCGGGCAGGCCGGGGAGCGTGATGCCGACGTTCGCGGCGTCGGCGGTCTCGTGGTTGGTGAAGGTCGTGACGTACTCACCGGGGACGCCGGGGCTGAGCTCGACGCCGTTCGGTGCCGTGACCGCGGCGCAGGCGGCCCCGGTCTTCGCCTTGCCCAGGTCGGTCACGGTGAAGTCGTCGATGACCAGGTCGGTGCCCCGGGCGCTGCCGAGCTTGCGCAGGCCGACCCAGGCGTCCCCGCAGCCGGCGACGATCTCACGGGAGTAGGCCGCCGTGTCCAGGGCCGGCTCCAGGACGTCGCGGGTGATGTCCCAGGAGGTGGTCCTGCCGTCCGCGACCCGGTCGGCGCCCGTCACCCAGGCCCACTGGCCCTCGATGTTGGTCTGGTACGAGAAGGAGACCCGGTAGGCGTGGCCCTCCTCGAAAGGCACCGTGGCGGGGGTCGTGCGGTGGACCAGCCCGGTGTTCTCCGAGTGGGACTTCAGCGAGTGCCGGCCGGCCAGTACGTCGTCGACCGCCTTGCCCTTCAGGGTCCCGGCGTCGTAGGGGGAGTAGGTGTTCTTCCACTGCTTCTGACTGTAGGGCTCGTGCAGCTCGCTGATGCTCGTGCGGGGGTCGGTGACGCCTCCGGCGTCGCCCTTGACGAACGGACCCCAGCCGGGCTGGTTGCCCTCGAAGTCGTCGTGGGCGACGACGGTGCCGTCCTTGCCGGTGGGGTGGGGCGCGGTGCCGTCCTTGCCGGTGGGGTGGGGCGCGGTGGTGTCCGCCATGACGCGTACGTCGTCCAGTACGACGGGGGCGCCGCCCGGGACGGCCCCGAGGTCCACGGTGACCGTGCCGCCGCGCGGCGCGGTGAACGAGACGGAGGCTCGCTGGGAGTAGGTGTCCCGCTTCTCGTCGGAGGCCATCGTGTTCTGCGCCGGCGTGACGTCGAAGGTCCGGGCCTTTGTATCCGTTCCGCCGTCCACCCGCAGCGTCGTGGCCCGGCGGGCGCCGGGGCCGATCTCGACGTCCGCGCCGAGCGTGTACCGCTTGCCCGGGGTCAGACCGCGAACCCGCTGAGAGATGCCGGAGGCACCGTCACCCAGTCGCACCACGTTGTCGCCGTTGTCGGCCCGGACGATCCGCGCGCCGCCCCGTGCGTTCCAGTCGTCCAGGTCCCCGCCGTTGAATCCGGGGTCGGACAGCCCGGTGTGCTCGCCGTAGTGGGCGCCGCGGTGCGGCGCCCTGCCGCCGTTCGGCACGAGGACGTGGGGCCGGCCCTTCTCGGCGGTGAGGGTCACCCGGCCGTCATGGGCCTTCACCCGGGCCTTCCCCGCCCGGCCCTGGTCGGTGAGTTCGTAGAGAGTGAAGTTCTTCTCGCCCGCGAACTGGTCGGTCAGTTCGAAGGTGTGCTCTCCGCCGGAGGCGCTGTAGAAGTACATCTTGTCGGCGTCGCCGGGCGAGGAGACGCCGTCGCCCTTCTTCGCGCTGCCCCAGGGCAGCAGATAGGTGTCGCCCCGGAGGACTTCGGCGTCGCCCATGGAGATCCGCCGCTCGCCGTCGACGGACTCCACGCTCACCCCACCGGTGAGCCGGGCGGACTTGCCGAGATCCCAGTCCATCACCTCGTAGTGCTGGAGAAACTTGGTCGGCAGGTTGTCGGTCCAGATGTTGCGGTAGAAGGCGTTCCAGTCGTCGTGACCGGTCCACCCCTCGAACTCGACGACGCTGGCCCCGCCGAGCAGCGCATCGACGTTCCACACGTCGCGGTCGGCGTTGGCGATGAAGCGGACGATGTTCGAGTTGACGCCCTTGTTGGTGGCGCCGCCGTAGTTCTTGTCGGCGGCCCAGTGCGACCACACCGAGGAGCCCTCGAACTTGTACGCCCACTCGGTGGCGACCTCGAAGCCCATCTTGCGCAGCTCGGCGGCCAGGCCGTCGGCCAGCCAGCCGCTGGAGTAGTAGGCGTCGATGTAGACGGTCTTGATACCCGGCGCGTCCTTTCGCAGTTGCCTGAAGCGGTCGAGGACGGCGCCGGTGCCCAGGTCCTTGCGCTGGTCGATGTGGTAGGCCTGGTTGAGCCAGTCCCATCCGTCGGGCCGGCCCTCGACCATGTCCTCGGTGAAGGTCTTCGCCTGTGCGTAGGCCTCGGTGGCGTTGACGTGGACGGCGAAGTCCGCGTTGTAGTCCGCGCCGGTGTGGGTGAGGCGGTTCAGGTCCTTCCAGCCGCCCGCGCGGACGTTCTCGTTGCCGCCGTAGTCGGGGTGCGCGGAGTCGTGGCCCTCGCTTGCGTACCCCTTCTCCAGCACCCATTGGCCGAGGTTGTCGGTGGCCATGGAGATGCGTTTGGTGTTGTCCAGCGTCTTGAGGAACGGATTGGTGGCCTGACTGGCGAAGTTGAACGGGATCCGCTGGACCACGCGCTCGGGCACCCGCTCCGCGCCGAGCGGGCTGCGCATGTGCGCGCGGTGGGCGATGGCGCCGTCCTGCCAGTCGACCGTGCCGTCCTCGTTGGCGTCGGCGGCGAGGACCACGGTCGCCCGGGGCAGCTCGTAGGTGTCGACGCGGGGGTCGGTGGCGCCGTCGGGATGGTAGGTGTAGGTGCCGACCGACAGTTGCGCGCGGCGTCGGCCCTCGCCCGCGTCGACGATGCGGGACTGCAGGCGGTTGTTCCCATTGGTGTTGTCGCCCTGCGGCGAGTCCTCGGTCGCGTTGGTGATGACGCCCGCCGAGAGCTGCGCGTTGCCGACGAACGCGTACGGGGTGCCGACCGGTCCCTTGTCCGGGGGCGTGTCGGCCGTGACGGGGACGAAGCGGTCGGCGGTCGTCGTCGAATCCGTCGAGATCTTCGTCCGCGCGAGGTTCGCGCCCGGGTCGGAGGAGTCCACGGACACCAGGGACTGACCGGGGATCGCGAGGGTGCGCACGGTCGAGGCGGCCTTGCCGGAGATCTTCTCGACGGCGAAGACGACCGTCGTGTCCTCGGTGACCGTGATCGTGGAGGTGATCGTGAGACCGGGCAGGTCCTCGAACACGGAGGTGTAGGTCGCCCTGTCGCCGTCCGCCGTCATGCCGGTGGTGGCACGGTGGGCCTCGCCGTTGATGGTGAAGCTGTCCAGCGCCGTCGGCTGTCCGCCGAGAGTGCGCTGTCCCAGCCGGTAGGAGATGACCTGGGGGAACTCCTTCGCCACGGTGACGGTCAGGCCGCCTTGGCTCAGTTTCACCGGCGTCGCCGTCGGCGCCGGAGCGGAGGAGGCCCGGGGCGGGGCCGCGCCCGCGGGTACGGCGGCGGCCGACAGCATGCCGAGGGTGAGGCCGAGCGCCGCGACGACGGCGCCCGAATGCGGCACCCGTCTGCGTCCGGGCGGGCGGGGTGACGAGGGTGCCTTGGTGTCCACTGGCTGACTTCCTCCTCGGTCGGACGGGATACGGGGTCGGCCTTCGGCCTCGGCGCTCGGTTCTCGTCGTGTGCCCACCGTGGTGTTATCGCTGCCATGCAGTTGTCACTTCGGCTCCCCGGTGTCTGCTGCGGCACGTGCGATGGAGACTCGCTCACTCGAGGTGGGTGCTGGCGGGAACTATGGCAGAGGATGTTATCGATGCCAATAGGGTTCGCCTGGCTAGACTCCGAGGCGGACCATCACCTGCGCCGACGGCTCGGGCCGTGGTGTGAACGGAGAGGCGAGCGATGTCATCGGAAAGGTCAGGAGCCGACGGAGTGCCCGTGAACAAGCGGTCGGTCGACGACGGCGTCGCACGGCAGCCCGGCATGACCGACGTGGCCCGGCTCGCCGGAGTCTCCGCCCAGACGGTGTCACGGACCCTGTCCGGCCATCCCAACGTTCAGCACGAGACCCGCGCCAAGGTGCTGGCCGCGGTGGAGCAGCTCGGCTACCGCAAGAACAACGCGGCGCGGATGCTGTCGTCCGGGCGCAGCCGGACGATCGGCGTCGTCACGTTGCAGACCACCTTCTACTCCCGCGCGAACCTGATCTTCGGCATCGAGACCGCGGCGCACGAGGCCGGGTACTCGGTCAGCACCGCGACGACGGCGTCCCTGGACACCGCGGCCATCGAGAGCGCGCTGTCCCGGCTCGCGGAGCAGGACGTCGAGGGAGTGATCCTCTCCGTGCCGCTGGTCCACGTGAGCCCGAGGATCGAGCAGCTCACGCGCTCGGTTCCGACCGTCACCGTCGACGGATCGAGGACCTCGGCGACGGAGGTGGTCGCCGTGGACCAGACGCTGGTCGCACGCCTGGCGACCCGCCACCTGATCGAATGGGGCCACGAGACCGTCTGGCACCTGTCGGGGCCGAAGGAGTGGCTCGACGCCGCCAGTCGCAGCGCCGGCTGGCGGGACACTCTCGAGAAGGCCGGACTCTCCGTGCCACCGGTGCTGGAGGGAGACTGGACACCCGCCTCCGGGTATCGCAACGGACTGGTCCTCGGCAAGATCCCCGACGTCACCGCGGTGTTCGTGGCCAGCGACGAAATGGCCTTCGGAGTGATCCGGGCGCTGCACGAACTCGGCCGCAGAGTGCCGCAGGACATCTCCGTCGTCGGGGTGGACGACATCGCGCTCGCCGAGTACTGCTCGCCCTCGCTGACCACGGTGGCCCAGCCGTTCGCCGAGATGGGCGCCCTCGCGGTCGCCCACCTGATGCGGTCCATCGCGGACCCGGCGGCGACACCGGAACCCGCCTCGGTCGAGCCCGTGCTGGTCGTGCGGGCCAGCACGGCGGGGATCGAGAGCCCTGCGGCACGGCAGCCCTGAACGGAGCCGGCCCCGCCGGCTGCCACCGCGTCGATCCCCGCACCGTCCCAGCCGTGGGGAACAGAGCGCCGGCCGGGCCGGCGTCGCCCCTGTATTCATCCGATGTATGGTGGCGCCGCCCGGACAAGGAAGTGCCACCGTGCTGGTCACCGATGAGGCGATCGAGAAGATCAAGGACATGATCGTCGACGGCGAGCTGCGCCCGGGGCAACGGCTGCCCAAGGAGGCCGTTCTGGCCGAGCAGCTGGGGCTGTCCCGCAACTCCCTGAGAGAGGCGGTCAAGGCGCTCACGCTCATCCGGGTTGCTCGACGTGCGGCAGGGCGACGGAACGTACGTGACCAGCCTGGAGCCGGGGCTGCTGCTGGATGCCCTGGGCTTCGTCGTCGACTTCGGCCAGGCGGGCAGCGAGAACCTCGGTCTGCCCGGCCGGCAGGGGAGTGAGGCCCAGGCGTCCACGAGCAGTGAGATAGAAGACGGCGCGGACCTCACCCGCCGATTCCAGCCGTCCGAAGACGTCGGATGCGGCATCGTGATCGGCTGCCCTGCGTACCCGCAGCTTCTCCAGGTCCGTCAGCGGCGTGTTGTGCAGGGCGGCGCGCGAGCACAGGAAGTCCCCGGCTCGGGCGAGGAAGTCGTCGACGTCTTCGGTGAGGTGCCAGTCGTCCGAGAGCATGCTTCATGGTCCCGGACGACTGGCGCCGGTCGCCTCACTCCGGCAGCACACCACGATGCGGTGGCCGGAAGCCTCCGATCCGCTGCTCGAGCAGTTCGGCCAGCCGCAGCGGCGTACGATCCTCGTACATCGGACCGACGAGCTGTACGCCCACCGGCAGGCCGTCGGAGGACGGGCCCGCCGGTATCGCGGTGGCCGGCAGGCCCGGCATCGTGGCCAGCCCGGCCCAGACGAGCTGGTCGAAGAACGGATACTCGACGCCGTCGATGTCGATCCGGCGTTCCAGCAGATCGGGGTCGTGGTCGTGCGGGAACGCCGGAGTCGGCGTGATCGGGCACACCACGGCGTCGAACTCGGCGAAGAACCGCCGCCAGCCGTGACGGTGGAGCTCACGGCGGTCGTTCGCCTCGAGCCAGTCGCGGTGGCTGAACACCATCCCGCGCAGCCGAGCCGCGTCGAGACCCCGGTCCTCCGCGCTCAGCCCGGCTGCGCGGGCACGAAGCTGCTCGTACGCGTCGACGGGAAAGCGCGCCACGGAGCCCGAGAACAGCAACTGTGTGTAGAGCGTCGCGGCTTCGGCCAGGTCGGGCAGCAGCGGAGTGTGCCGTTCGACGCGGGCGCCGCCGTCCGCGAGTTCGTCGGCCACCCGGTTCACAGCGGCCCGTACGGCGGACCCGGTCGCGATCAACGGATGCTCGTCGAGGACCAGGACCCGGAAGTCGCTCAGCCGCCGGTGGCGTGCGAGCGGTAGCTTCAGGTCGTGCGCCACGCCGAGCGTCAGCGGGTCCGGCCCGGCCATGACGTCGAGCAGGAGCGCGAGGTCGCGGGCGGTGCGCGCCATGGGGCCGACGACCGCGAGGTCGAGGTCGACCGGCAACGCCGGTGCGAGGGGCGGGACCATGCCGCGGTTCGCCGCCAACCCCAGTGTCGGCTTGTGCGCGTAGACACCGCAGAAGTGCGCGGGCGTACGCAACGAGCCGCCTATGTCGGAGCCGATGGACAGCGCGCCGAAGCCGCACGCCAGGGCCGCCGCCGAGCCACCGGACGATCCGCCCGACGTGCGCGCGTGGTCCCACGGGTTGTTGGTGGTGCCGTAGATGTCGTTGAAGCTCTGCAGATCCTGCAGCCCCAAAGGCACATTGGTTTTCCCGAGCATCACCGCGCCGGCCCGCCGGAGCCGCGACACCTGTACCGCGTCCTCGGCCGGCACGTGGTCCCGGAACTGGGGCATGCCCCATGTCGTGGGCAGCCCGGCGACGTTGTAGGACTCCTTGACCGTCACCGGAACACCGAGCAGTGGCCGGTCCTCGCCCCGGGCACGCGCCCGGTCGGCATCGCGCGCGGCGGCCCGCGCACGGTCGAAGTCCGGCACGCAGATCGCGTTGATCACCTCGTCGTCCCGCTCGATGCGGGCGATCGCCTCGTCGGTCAGCTCCACCGATGTCACCTCACCGGCACGCAACGCCGTCACGAGGTCTTCCGCAGCCTTGAATTCGTACCCCATGCGTCCGACCGTAATGACCTCACGAGGAGGCCATGAAATGCCCATTCGCACAACGGCTCGGACGACCGAAGGGGACCCGCGGTGAGGCGAACGACCCGTACCGGCAGGGGGCCGAAGCGGTGACGAGTTCGACGCCACGGATCGCGGAACTCGCCTCCTACCCGGTGAAGGGCTGCGGCGCCGTCCGCCCCGCCACCGCGGCGATCACGCCGGCGGGGATCACGCACGACCTGGCCTTTTGCGTCGTCGACGGGAAGGGCGTCTACCGCACTCAGCGCCGCCATCCGCAGCTCGCCGCCATCACAGCGGTGGTGAGTGGCGACGGTTGCCGGATGTCCCTGCACCACCCGGATCCGCCCCCGTTGTCCTTCGCCGTCGTCCACAGTGGACCTCGCCGCTCCGTGGACCTGTTCGGCAAGGCCTTCGCAGGCATCGATCAGGGACCCGCCGTGGGGGAGCGGCTGTCGCAGGCGATCGGAGCGGACAGCCGGCTGGTGAGAGTGCCGCCGGACCACCGACGCGTCACCGACGGACACACACCCGGCACCTCCAGCCACGCCGACAGCAGTGCCGTCCACATCCTGTCCCTGTCGTCCCTGGCGCTGCTCGACGAGAAGCTGCGGTCGGCCGGGCAACCAACCGTCCCGATGGAGAGATTCCGGCCGAACATCGTCGTCGACGGTTGGGAGCACGCCCACACGGAGGACCTTCTCCGCGGCGTGACGATCGGCGGCTGCCGACTGGGCGACGCGAAACTCGCTCTGCGGTGCGTGGTCACCACGGTCGACCAGCGTTCGGGGCGCAAGGCCGGGCCGGAACCGCTGCGCACGCTGGCCGGCCATCGCCGGACCGAGGGGGGTCTGGCCTTCGGTACGAAGTTCGCCGTCGTCCGACCGGGAACCGTGTCGGTCGGTGACCCGGTGGTGGTCACCGACTGGGGCGTCTCAGAAATGTGAGCGGAGGGCCTCGGCCCGGCCCGGTGACCGCACGGTCAACTCCGAGCGCGGCGCAGACACCGGGCGGCGGCGGTCTCGAAAGCGGTGTGCGCATCGCGGGCACGGTCGTCCGACGCGTCGACGGCGACCCGGTCCTCGTAGTCGGGCTCGCCGACCTCGGTCGACGCATCCACCAGGCCGACGGCCAGGCGCAGGAGTGCCGCGTCGTCCGTCGTGAGCGTCAGCTGGGTCGGGGCCTTGGTCATCCCCGACCGCGCCTCGTGGCGGGCCGCCCGGATCTCCGGCGTCTCCTCCTCGCCCTTGCGGCGCATGACGTGCTTCAGATACTGGTGACGGCGGTGGTCGGTCGCAGCGCCGAGGAGAGCGGCCGCGGCGTCGGCGAGTGCCTTGCGGTCGCGGTCGCGACGGGCGGCCACGACGGTGAGGTGCTGCATGGCACCTGCGGTGAGGGCTCCGAGCAGTGTGCCGAGCACGGCAATGATCGCTGTGGCCACGACATCCCCCAGCCAACGTCCCGCAAGGCCCTCCGGAGGAACCATCCTGAACCACGCGACCTCGCCGGCGAGAACGAAACCTTCCGACAACCCCCGGAACACCCGCCGCCTCCTGTACGGCAGCCTCCTCTCCGTTGCCGCGCGACCGGCGAGGCGGTGGACGAAGCGCCGACTGGACGGGGTCCGTGACGCGTGCGGAGGCGGACCGGCGGGTACTCGGCACCAGGGCGCCGAACGGGGTACCAGGATGTGAGCGCGCATGATCTTTGAAACCGCACGTGTTCCCTCGGCGGACGTGCTCCTGACCGGCGACCTGGTCATCCCCGACAGGCCGCGCGGCGTGATCCTGTTCGCGCACGGCAGCGGCAGTTCGCGTCTCAGTCCCCGCAACCGTGCGGTCGCCGCCGGTCTGCGCCGGGCCGGGTTCGGCACCCTGCTGCTGGACCTGCTGACCGAGGACGAGGAACGCGCGGACGCCGCCACGGGGAGGCATCGCTTCGACGTCGTCCTGCTTGCCCGGCGGCTGGTGGACGCCGTGGACTGGCTGGCGCGGCGGCCCGGCGTCGCAGGGCTGCCGATGGGGCTGTTCGGGGCGAGCACGGGAGCCGCTGCCGCCTTGATCGCCGCGGGACGGCGGCCCGAACGCGTGCTCGCGGTGGTGTCCCGAGGGGGCCGGCCCGACCTGGCAGACGACGCGCTCCCGACGGTCCACGCACCGGTCCTGCTCGTCGTCGGGGGCGCCGACGACGCGGTACTCGGCCTCAATCGGGAGGCCGCGCAACGGCTCACCGCCCACCACCGGATCCATGTCGTACCGGGCGCCACGCACCTCTTCCCCGAACCCGGCGCCCTGGAGGAAGTCGCCGAGACCGCCGCCGACTGGTTCCGCGCCCACCTGGGCGGAGGAACGGACGACACCGCCGGCTCGCCCGGCCCCGCGGCGGCCCAGGCGACACGGCACGCGGGGAAGTGACGCGGAACCCCGCTCACGAGGAGGAGAGGCGCCATGCGATTCCACGACCGACGGACCGCGGGCCAGGAGCTCGGACTGCGGCTCATGGAGTGGGCGTCCGACGGCGGACTGCCCCACCCCATCGTTCTCGCACTGCCGCGCGGCGGCGTACCGGTGGCCGTCGAAGTCGCCCGGGCCCTCGACGCGCCCCTGGACGTGCTCGTGGCCCGGAAGGTCGGCCTTCCGGGCCGGCCGGAGACGGGCATCGGCGCCGTCGTGGACGACGACCCGCCCCTGTTCGACCGGCGCGCCCTCGCCATGGCCGGGCTGAGCGAGGACCGGCTCGCCCAGGACGTGGCCCGGGAACGCGCGGAACTGAAACGCCGGGCCATGCTCTACCGCGGTGACCCTTCCACGCCCTGCGTCGGGAACCGCACCGTGGTCCTCGTCGACGACGGCCTGGCCACCGGCGCCACCGCACGCGCCGCCCTCCGCCACCTTCGGCGGGCGCGGCCCGCACGGCTGGTCCTCGCCGTCCCCGTCGGCGCTCCCGGGACCGTCGCCGAGATGCGCTCGGAAGCGGACGCCGTCGTCTGCCTCCGGCAGCCTCCGGACTTTCGGGCGGTCGGCCTCTGGTACGACGACTTCGACCAGGTCGGCGACGACCGAGTCGTCGAGATCCTGAACGGTTACGGGACCCCGCCCTCCCGCACGTGAGGCGCCCGGCGCCCGACCTTGCGGGCCGGGCGGGCGCGGCGTGCGCGTCGGTCGGGCGGCCCCGAACCGCCGCTTGCTGGGACCGGCTCACCGCCGCCGACATCCCCGGCCGCGGCGACGGCTCCCTCGTCGTCGCCACCCCGGGCCAAGTTACCGGCGCGACATCTCTTGACCCCCATGATCGCCCGGACTACGGTTCCCGCGTTTGCACCCGATTGAAACGATTCAATCACCACACCCTTCTCCGAACCCTGGGGCGCACTCATGCACGAACTCGTCTCGCAGCGTGGCGGGATGTCCCGACGTACGATGCTGGCCGCCGCCGTGACCGCGGGGGTGACCGCCACCGCCGTCACCGCCGCACCCGGTGCGGCCGCCCTCCCCACCGGCCCTTCCGCCGCCCGGGCCGCCGGGTCCGCACGATGGTTCACCGACCCCGCCCGCTCCGTGCGCCCCAAGTTCCGCTGGTGGTGGCCGGACGGTCTGGTCGACCCGGACGAAGTGGCCCGCGAGATCGACCAGATCGCCGACGCGGGGTTCGGCGGGGCCGAGATCGCCGCCGTCCACCACAGCATCCGGGACAAGTCGCTCCTGGACACCGCCCACCACGGCTGGGGCAGCAGACCCTGGCGGGACGGCGTGGAGGCCGCCCTCGGCCGGGCCGTGCGCCGCGGTCTGACCGTCGACCTCACTCTGGGCCCGAGCTGGCCCGTGGCCGTCCCCGAAGTCGCCCCCGACGACGACGCGGCCGCCAAGGAACTCGCCCACGGGCAGGCCTCGGTGGCCGCCGGCACCACGTACCGCGGGCCCGTACCCGCGCCCGTCCGTGAGGCGGCGTCCGGCGTGCGCACCCAGCGTCTCCTCGCGGTCCAGGCCGCCCGCGTGGACCCCGCCCACTCCACCCGCAAGGAGACCGGCCTCGACCCCGACAGCATCCGCGACCTCACGGGCACCGTCACCGACGGCAGTCTGACCTGGACGGCACCCGCCGCCGGCGAGTGGCTGCTGATCTCCTACTGGCAGCGGGGTTCGGGACAGCAGCCGGAGTCGGGGCCGCACTCCGCGCCCGCAGCCCTCGTCGTCGACCACCTGAGCGCGGCGGGCACCACCGCCGTCACCGACTACTGGGAACGCCACGTCCTCACCGGCTCACTGCGCCGCCTGCTGAAGGCCGCGGGCGGTGCCTTCTTCGAGGACTCGGTGGAACTGGAAACCGAGGGTCTGGTCTGGACGGCGCGCCTGCCCGAAGCGTTCGAGCAGCGCACGGGCCGGCCACTGCTGCCCTGGCTGCCCGCCCTCGTCCTGGACGACAGCAACCAGGTGTTCGCCTTCGACGCCCAGCTGACCCGGCAGATCCGGCACGACTTCTGGGCCACCGTCTCCGACCTGTTCAACCGCCACCACGTCGGCGCGCTGCGGGACTGGGCGCACTCCCTCGGCATGACCCTGCGTGCCCAGCCCTACGGCCTGCAGACCGACGCCATCGCCACTGCGGCCATCCTCGACATCGCCGAGGGGGAGTCCCTCGGATTCAAGAACCTGGACGACTACCGGTGCCTGGCCGGCGGCCGGGACATGGCGGGCCGCACCGTCCTGTCCTGCGAGGCCGGTGCCTACAACGGCTCGGCCTACGGCACCACCTGGGACCGCGTGCTGCGCACCATGGGCGGGGCCTACGCGGCGGGCGTCAACCAGACGGTCATGCACGGCTTCTCGTACGCGAACGCCCCGGAGGCCCAGTGGCCGGGCTTTGCCGCGTTCAGCCCGTACAACGGTGCGCCGGGATACGGCGAGTCGTGGGGGCCGCGCCAGCCGACCTGGCGGCACGTCGGGGACGTCGCCGGCTGCCTCGGCCGCGTGCACGCGGTGCTGCAGTCCGGCAAGGCTCGCGCGGACGTGGCCGTCTTCCGGCAGACCGGATACTCGGCCACGGGCATCGGCGCGTCCTGGTTCACCTCGACCGGTGTCCCGCTGGGATGGACGCACCAGTTCCTCAGCGGCCCGCTCCTGGACCTGCCGAACGCCACCGTCTCCGGCGGGCGGCTCGCCCCGGACGGGCCGGCCTACAAGGCGCTCTTCGTCGAGGGCGACTTCTTCTACGGTGCCACCCCGACTCTCGCCCTCGCCGACGCGCGCAAGCTGCTCGGCTTCGCGCGGGCGGGCCTGCCCGTGGTGCTGCTCGGCGCCTTCGACCAGGCGCTGACCCCAGGGGTACCGGCGGCCGGCGAGACCGAGCGGCTGCGCGACGTCCTCACCCGCCTGCTCGCCCTGCCCAACGTCGTCCGCGTCACGGAGAAGACCGCGGTCGGCGACGCGCTCGCCGCCCTCGGTGTCACCCCGGACGTGCGGCACTCCGTACCCTCGACGCTGCTGAACGCCCACCGGGTCACGGCGGACGCGGACTACTACTACCTGGTCAACGGCAAGCACGCCGAGACCGTCAAGCCACCCGTGGCCGCCATCGACCACGACGTGACCCTGCGCCGCACCCACGGCCGCGACGCGGTGCCCTACCTCCTCGACCCCTGGACGGGGAAGGCGGCTCGGGTGGGCCGCTACACGCGGGACGGCCAGGACGTGACCCTCCGCGTCGCCCTCCGGCCCGGCCAGACGCTCGTCGTCGCCCTGGGGCGTCCAGGACTCTTCGGCGACCGGCACGGCAACCGCCCGCACGCCCTCTCGTCGGAGGCCGACGAGGTGCTGTTCACCGCACGCGGGCTCACCGTACGGGCCGGCGCGGGCGGCACCTACCGTACGCGGCTGTCCCGGGGCAGGACCGCCACCACCACCCTCCCCGCGGTCCCCGCCCCGGTCGAACCGGACCGATGGCACGTCGAGGTCGAGGACTGGCGCCCCGGAAACGGCCCGACCCGGACCGAACGGGTACGCCGCACCCTGACGCTCGACACCCTGCTGCCCTGGTCGAGCATCCCGGAACTGGCGGACAGCGCCGGCATCGGCCGCTACCACACCACCGTCACCCTCCCCGACACCTGGAGCTCGTCCCACGGCGCCCTGCTCGAACTCGGGCAGGTGAGCGACACCTTCCGGGTGAGCGTCAACGGCAGCGAAGCGGGGCCGTGCGACCGGCTCAACCCCGTCGTCGACGTGGGCCAGCTGCTGCGCCGGGGCACGAACACCATCGAGATCGAGGTCGCGACGCCCCTCGTCAACCGCCTCAGGGTGAGCCGTCCGGAGGTCTTCGGCGGGCTCAACCGACAGGCGTACGGGGTGGCGGGACCGGTGCGGCTGGTCCCGTACGCGCAGAAGGCGGTGTGACACCGCTGCATTGAACGATTCAAAATCGCTGCGGACGGGCCTCGTGCCCGTCCGCGCCGCATCATGTGCGACACCGGGTGAACGCTTGTGCTGTCCATGCGGACAACAGCACCACTTCGGGATCGGCGCCATCGACTCCCGGTGCACCACCCGCGTCGACGGCTTCGCCCAGACCGCCCCTCCCGGCATGTCGCGGCCCGTGCCCCGCGGCGGTCGGCGAGGATTCCCACCGGGGCACGGGCGAGGCGAGGAGAGGACCACGCAGGACAAGCGACGTCGGGATCTCCCGACGGGTTCGCGGCAGCGGGCGCAGGCATGGGCCGCGCGGCTGCTGACCTTCTCCGCGGGCGCCGTCAACGCCTGGGGCTTCCTCTCCCTGGGCGGTGTCTTCACCAGTGTGGTCACGGCCAACTCGGCCTTGGTCGGAATCGGTCTGGGCGGCGCGGACGCGACGCTCGGCACCCTGGCCGCCGTCGCGGTGCTCTGCTACGTGCTCGGCGCGGCGGGAGCCGCCTGGGCGGCCGGTCACCCACGCCTGGGCGGTCGCTCGGGCCCGGCCGGTTTCCTGCTGTTCGAACTCCTCCTGCTGTGGGCCGTCGCGGGGTGGTGGCTCGCCGTGGACGGACACCCGTCGGGTCCGGAACGCACGGCGATGCTGGGCACCGCGGCGGCCGCGATGGGCTGCCAGAACGCCGGTGTACGTGTCGCCATGGGCGCGCAGGCGCCGACCGCGTACGTGACCGGTCTGCTGACCGGGGCCGTCACCGACGCGGTGACGGCCCGGCGGATCGGGTGGCGCGTCCCGGTCACGATGACGCTCCTCGTCCTCGGAGCGTCCGCCGCGACACTGCTGGACCGGCTGCTGCCCACCGCCGCCCCACTGCTCCCCGCGCTGCTCGTGACGGCGGCATGGGCGACGGGGGCGGCGTACGCGCGTACAGAGGTCCGGCACCCGCCCTGACGCGTGTGCCCCGCGAGCCGAGTCGGCCGGCCTCCGCCCTGGTGATGACCGCTCGCATACGCGCCAGGCCGGGGGCCGGCCCGGAAACCGCCTGGTGACAGGTCCCGCAGGCCTCAGGCCGGCCCCGCCGGCGCCCCGGTGGGCTGGTGCTCCTCGAAGTGGCGGACGATCGCCGGGTCCAGCGGGGGAACGTCGACCGGTGTGCTGCCCGAGCGCAGCGAGGTGGTCGCGGCGACCGCGGCGGCGACGGCCTCGCGGGCGGCCACGGGCGAGGTCTGCGTGGGACCCCCGACGGCGGCGAACCGCAGGAACTCCTCGACGAGCGCCCGGTCCGCACCGCCGTGTGTCTCCTCGGCCGGCACCACCACGGGTACGGAGAGGTCGGCGTCGGCGCGGTAGCCGGAGCGTCGTCGGTTCCACACGTCGACCCGTGCCGGATCGCCGTCGATGCCGTCGCCGAAGTTCTCCAGGCGGCCCTCGTCCCCGATGACCGTGTAGTTGCGCCAGTAGTCGGGCGTGAAGTGGCACTGCTGGTAGCTGGCGAGCACACCGTTGTCCAGGCGGGCCAGCATCATGCTGATGTCCTCGACGTCGACGACGGGATTGAGGTCGCGCAGGGCGGACGGCGGCCAGACGTCCGGGTCGAACCAGTCGGGCATGCGCCGACCGGGCGGCACGGTCTCCTGCGTGGCCCGGCGCGGGTTGTCGCCGTAGACGGCCAGCGCACCCTGGGCGACCACGTTGCGGGAGTAGCCTCCGGCGAGCCAGTGGATGACGTCGAGGTCGTGGGCGCCCTTCTGCAGCAGCAGACCTGTGGTGTTCGCCCGCTGGGCGTGCCAGTCCTTGAAGTAGAAGTCCCCGCCGTGGCCCACGAAGTGACGGCACCACACCGCGCGCACGCGGCCGATCACCCCGTCGTCGATCAGCTCGCGCATCCGCCGCAGCATCGGAAGGTGACGCAGGTTGTGGCCCACGTAGAGCCGGGTGCGGGAGCGGAACGCGGCCTCGAGCAGCGTGTCGCAGTCGGCGACGGTGATGGTCAGCGGCTTCTCCACGAACACCGCCACGCCCGCCGCGAGGAAGAACAGCGCGGGCCCGGTGTGCAGATGGTCGGGGGTGAGCACGAACACGGCGTCCAGCTCGTCGTCGAGCATCTTCTCGTACCGGTCGTGCACCACGACGTCGGCGCCGAACAGCCGCCGGGCGTCCTCCTGGCCCCGCGGGTCCGGGTCGGCGCAGGACACGATCCGGGCGGTGCCGGACCGGTTCACCAGCGCGGCCATGTCCGCACGCTGTCCGACGCCGACCACGCCGACGCGCAGCTGCGCAGCCGGTATCCGATCACGGGTGGTCACTGGGCTGTCCCTTCGTTCCTGTTGCGGTGTGGGCCGGCGCGGCGAGCCGCGGCACGGCCTTGGGGGCGCGGTTCTCTCCCTCGGCGCCGCCGTGAGCGCGGCGCGGGGATCGTCGAGCACGCGACCGGCGCCCGTGCGCAGGCCGACGAGGAGGTGGACGATGTCGTCGGCGTCCTGCGCGACACCCTCCGGCGTTCGGCGACATTGCTGAGGAGTCTACTGATGCGCGGCGGCAGTCGTGTGGGGTACGAGGCTCGGGCGACGGCACGACGCTGCTCGTCGCCGGGTGCCTCGGTCTTCCGCGAGCACCGGAATCCCGCGCCGGACGGCCGAGGGCGGGGATGGGGAGTCAACTTCACGCAGTACCGCGGAAGTTGCAAGGTCGTCGGTCTACCACCGCAGGTGGGGCCGAGGTTCAACCCGGCGTGTGACGACACGGCTCGGTCCCGCCCCTAACCTTTGTGAGCGCACCACGCGGTGCCCGCCGACCACGGGCACCGTCGCATCACGGGCCGACAGGGGACCCAACGGGGGGACCGGGCCCGCGTCAGGAAGGGACAGTCATACCGTGAGAATTCGCCAGCACGCCCTCCTCGTCGCAGCATCCGCAGCCGTCGGCCTCGGCCTCACCCTCGCTCCGACGGCCTCGGCCGCGGGGCAGCACCAGTCGGGTGAGGTCAGCGTCCAGGCCTCGTGCAACTGGCCGTACGTCTGCTTCTACAAGGGCAGCACGAAGACCGGCCAGTTCAAGGACGTCACCTCCGGTTACCAGAGCCTTGGGAGCAGCCGGGGGGCCACCACGGTCGTCAACACCCGCAACGACGACGCGGTGCTGCTGCGCCGCGCCAGTGGCGGCCCGCTGTGCATCCTGCCCAACTACACGGTCGATCTGAGGCCGTGGGGCACGGTGACCGGCATCAGGATCCTGAACACCTCGACCTGCTGACCGGGGGCGAGACAGACGCGGCGGCCCGTCCTCGCGGAGCCGGAGGACGGTCCGCCGTGACCGACGGCCCTGCGGCCGCCCGCACGGTCGCGGCGATGTCCGAGGGGTGGGCGCCGGCACTCGTCGCCCTGGTCGCGGACAGCGACATCCCGCCGATCTTCCGCCCCTTGTACGGGCAACCGATCGGACACCGCTGGGAACATGTACCAGGCGTCACGCTCATCGGAGACGCCGCCCACCTGGCACCGCCGGACGACGAAGGAGCCAAGTGGGCACTCGTCGACGCAGGCCGGCTCGGCAGCGCCATCGCCCAACGGCGCGAGAACGTCGACGCGGCCGTCCGTGCCTGCGAAGCCGCGATCTTCCCGCGGAGCGTCCAAGGTGGGCGCGACCCGCGACGCCCGGGGCGGCTGGCCCACGGCCCGGCGTCCCGCGGACCTGCGCAGGCAGGTGCACGAGAACCTCGACGCCCTCGGCGTCGACACCCTCGACCTGGTCAACATGCGCATGGGCGACGCTCAGGGGCCGCAGCCCGACTCGATCACCGAAGCGCTCGAGACGCTCGACGATCTCCGGCGAGAGGGCCTGATCCGCCACTTCGGGGTGAGCAACGTGACCTCGGAGCAGGTCGCCGAGGCACGTGCCGTCGCCCCGATCGTGTGCGTGCAGAACATGTACAACCTCGCCCACCGCCACGACGACGACCCCGTGGACAGCCTCGCCGCCGACCCCATCGCCTACGTCCCCTTCTTCCCCCTCGGGGGCTTCACGCCGCTGCAGTCCGAAACGATCTCGAAGGTCGCGAGCCGGCTGGGGACGACACCCATGTCGGTCGCCCTGGCCTGGCTGATGCAACGCTCGCCGAACAGCCTGCTCATCCCCGGCACGTCGGCCACCGCCCACCTGCGCCAGAACATCGCGGGCGCCCGGCTCTCCCTGTCCGACCGGGATGGGGCAGAACTGGATGCCATCGGCCGACCGGGCCGCGAACCGGTGCGCCGTTCCGAGGCGTGAAGCCCTCTAGATGAGGTCGGCATACGCACTCCGTACGTCATGCATACGTGATGCGTACGGTTGACGCTAGAGTGCTGTGACCAGGAGGTGCTCCATGTCAGAGCTGTTCGACGCGGTCGACGCAC
Organism: Streptomyces sp. NPDC085944; assembly: GCF_040686295.1. Taxonomy (NCBI): domain Bacteria; kingdom Bacillati; phylum Actinomycetota; class Actinomycetes; order Kitasatosporales; family Streptomycetaceae; genus Streptomyces; species Streptomyces sp. NPDC085944. Next base: position 90,018 of record NZ_JBFBJX010000015.1, read on the forward strand.
TCGTCGCGTCCCGCTCCGCGCTGCCGTCGGCGGCGGAGCGCAAACGGTTGCGCGCGGCGCACGGTTTGACGCTGGACGAGGTCGCCGCCGCGCTGAAGGTGCGGCGGGCCACGGTGTCCGGCTGGGAGTCGGTGAAGAAGCCGGTCGAGCCGCGCGGTCCGGAACGCGAGGCGTACGCCCGGCTGCTGAGGCAGCTCGCCGAGCTCTACCCCATGCCGGAGGAGCCGTCCGTCCCGGTGCCCGGCCCACCCGCTGCCACGCACGTCCCGGGGCAGACCGAGGCCCTGTCCACCGGCCCGGCCGTCAAGGAGGCGGCCACGCCCGCAACCGGGAACAGTGCACACTCTGTTGCCACGGCTCTGCCCGCTCCGCCCGCCGCGCCCCGACCGGCGCGGGCGGGCGGACTGTCAGCGACGTCGCAGGGCCCGGGCGCGAAGAAGGCGGCCCCGGCCGGCGCACCGATGCACGCCGGAGAGCGGTTCGAGAACGGCCCGCTCGCGGTCGTCGACGCCGACGCCGACGGCCGGGTTTCGGCGTACTGCACCGGGGGCCTGGTCCTGGACGTGCCCGCCAAGAGCCTCGCGGCCCTGGTGGACTGGACGCTGCGCGAGGCGCGTCTCGGGCAGGCGAGGCTGTCGGGGCCCGGCAAGGACGCCGACCCGCTGCTCGTGCTCACAAAGTCCGCCCTCAAGCGCTACGGTCTGCCCGCCGCTCTCACCGACGAGGAGCGGCTCGCCGGACGAATCCCGGAGAACCACAAGGTCGTCAAGCAACTGGTCCGCGCGCAGTGGAGGCTGACCAAGAGAGGCTTCGGCCCGTGGGCGAGGGTCTACCGTCCCGCTCAGGGTTCGGAGCGGGCCTGCGTGCAACTGTGCATTCCCTCGTGGCACGCACTGGACGCCCGGCACTGGGGCGCGATCGGACAGCTCCCGCCCGCCGAACTCGCCCGCGTGCTGGGCCTGTACGCCTCCCGCGTGATGACGCCGCGCGGATCGACGGCCGTGACGGGCCTGGAGCTGATGACCGCACTGCATCCGCCGACCCGCGCCTCCGAACTTGACTCGGCCGGCAGGCGGCATTCCGAGCACAACCCCGGCAGCCTGGGCAAGGACCCGGTCGACTGCGCGCCCTGCGAGGCCCCCGACGGGCACCCCCTCCTCAAGGACCTGCCGCGCTTCCACGTCCGCGGCCCGGGAGAGAAACTGTTCGAAGAAGCGTACGACTGGGCACGGCCGATGACCGACGACGAGTGCACCCTGCGCCACCTCGTCGGCATCGACGTGAACATGGCCTTCGCCGCCGGCGCCAACGGCCTGAACGTGGGCCTCGGAGCCCCGACACGCGTCGAGGCGCCCGCGTTCGACCCCAAGCTGCCGGGCTCGTGGCTGGTGGACCTGTCCCACGTCGACCTGTCGAGGGTGAAGGCCGGCAAGGAGTGGGTTGAGCTGGAGGGCAGCCTCCTGCCCTCCCCGTTCACGCCGAAGGGCGACCGCCCGGAAGGGCCGTCCTGGTACGCCACGCCCACCGTCGCCTACGCTGTGGAACTCGGCTACGAGGTACACCCGCTGGAGGCCTACGTCCGCTACGAGAACGGCCGCTACCTGGACGGCTGGTACCTGCGGCTGCGCGACGCCTACCTCGCCACGATGGCCGACCTCGGAGTTGCCGCCGACATGCCTCCGGCCGACTTCCTCACCGCGATGGACGGCTACCGGGACCGCGACCCTCAACTCGCCGTCGTCGCCTCCGCCATCAAGGCGACCGTCAAGGGCGGCCTGGGCAAGCTGCGCGAGCGCCCGCGCGGGGAGGGCTGGAAGCCCGGGCAGCCGTGGCGCGCCCTGTCCCGGCCCACGTGGCGGCCGGACATCCGGGCGGCGGTCATCTCCCGCACCCGGATCAACCTCCACCGCAAGATCGTCAAGCACGCGGCGTTCACCGGTCAGTACCCCGTCGCCGTCCTGTCGGACTGCGTCGTCTACGCGGCCGACGGCGAGAGCCCGCTGGACTTCCTGCCCTACCGCGACGGCAAGCCGCTGCCCGGCGGGTTCAAGCTCGGCGTCAACCCCGGCCTGGTCAAGCACGAGGGCACCCAGAGCGTCCTGTGGGGCGAAGAGGTCCGCGACCGGTTCGACGCCCCGGACCTCAACCTCGCCCGTTACATCAAGGACGGCACCGTCACCGACGTCGACCACGGCGAGTAGGGGAGCAGGCAGGCGATGAGCATGTTCGCGGACGGCCTGGACGCCGCCGTACAGAAGGCGTTCACCCGCCCGGCGCCCAAGACCGCGCCCGCGCAGATGCGCTACCTGGTCCGGCAGCTGAAGGGCACGAAGGCGGCCGCCCAACTGCTGCGGATCTCCCAGCGCACCGTCGAACGGTACGTGAAGGGGCAGATCAGAAAGCCCCGTGCGGACCTCGCCGCCCGTCTGGAGGGCGAGGTGAAGAAGCGCTGGCAGCCGCAGATCAGGGCCCGGGCCAGGGCGAAGGCGGCGACCACCGACGGCATCGTCATCGACACTCGCGCCCGCATGGGCTATACCGCGCCGATCGGCTCGACGGACCAGGACCGCGTCCGGCACCTGACCGTCGCCCTGCCCCCGCGGTACGCCGCCCGCCTCTTCGAGGCGCAGGAGTCCGGTTCCGGCGAGCAGCGGCTCCGGGAGATCGCGGCGGAAGCCCTCAAGGAGGTGTACTTCCAGGACGGCGGCCGTCGCGCCGGAAGCCTGGAAGAGGTCCGCTTCACGGACATCCAGCACCTGGAATTCGACCTGTAGTGCCGATGTCGAGATCGCGTGTCCGGCTCCGTCCCCGCACTGAGCCCTTCCCCTCAACGAGGAGCACGAGATGAACCAGCAGACCGGCGGCCGCATCGTCACCAACATGGCCCTCTCCCTCGACGGCCGCTACGCCGCACCGGATAACCCGCTCGACATGAGCTGGGTGATGCCCTACGCGGTGTCCGACGTGGCCCGCGACCACCTCACCGGCCTGTGCGAGACGGCCACGACGGCCTTGCTCGGTCGGGTCAACGCCGAAGGATTCCTCGGATTCTGGCCCACCGTCATCGGCATGAAGGGCGCCGACCCGCGCGACGAGACCTTCGCCGAGTGGCTCGTCGGCGCGGAGAAGGTGGTCCTGTCCTCCACCCTGGACACGGCACCCTGGGAACGGACGACGATCGTCGACAAGCCGACCGCCCAGGTCGCCGAAGACCTCAAGACCACCCGGAACGGCGACGTCCTCGTCCTCTCCAGCGCGAGCGTCGTCAAGGCGCTGCTTCGGGCGGACGCGGTCGATCGCCTGGCGCTCACCGTCTTCCCCGTACTCCTCGGCGGTGGACCGCGCCTGTTCGAGGACGGCCTGTCCGCCGGCGGGTGGACGCTCGTCAGGCAGGCCGCGGGCGAAGACGGCACGCTCGCGCTGGTCTACGACCGCAAGCGCTGACAGGAGCCTGCGAACGCCGCATCCGGACCGGCACCGGCCGGCCTGCCCCGAGGCGCCTACCGTCGGCGGACGGCGAACAGGCCGACCATCTGCTCCCCAGGAGGAACGGTGTTCCGCACGGCCGGGGCCGAGCCCGCCCCCACGTCTTCCGGCACACTCGTCGCCGCCGTGGTCCAGGCCGGCGCGCGCCTCTTCGACACCCCCGCCAACCTCGCCGCGGCGGAGCGGTGGATCCGCGACGCCGCCGGACAGGGGGCCCGGCTGGTCGTGCTGCCCGAGGCGTACCTCGGCGGCTGCCCCAAGGGCCTGGACTTCGGCGTGACCGTCGGCACCCGCACCCCCGAAGGCCGCGAACTGTTCCGCCGGTACTTCGAGTCGGCCGTCGAGGTGTCCGGCCCCCAGGTGCGGCGCCTGGCCGGCGTGACCCGGGAACTCGGCGTGCACGCCGTGGTCGGCGCCGTCGAGCGCGCGGGCGCGACCCTGTGCTGCGTGGCCCTCTACTTCGGTCCGCAGGGGTGCCTCGGCAAGCACCGCAAGCTGATGCCCACCGCGGCGGAGCGGACGATCTGGGGGAGCGGCGACGGCTCGACCATGCCCGTGCTGCACGCCGGGCGGGCGGCCTTCCCGGCGGCGATCTGCTGGGAGAACGACATGCCGCTGTTCCGCACCGCGTTGTACGGCAAGGGCGTGGACGTCTGGTGCGCTCCCACGGTCGACGACCGCGAGAGCCGGCAGGCCACCACAAAACACATCGCGCTGGAAGGCCGCTGTTTCGCACTGAGCGCCAACCAGTACCTGCGGCGTTCCGCACCGCCCGCCGACGTCCACCCGGTCCAGGGGGACGACCCGGACACCGTGCTCATGGGCGGCGGATCCACCGTCGTCTCCCCGCTCGGGGAGGTGCTGGCGGGCCCGCCGAGGGCATCCTCACCGTCGAGCTCGACCTCGGTGACCTCGCACGCTCACGCTTCGACTGCGACCCCGTCGGCCACTACGCCCGCCCGGACGTCTTCACCCTCGCCGTCGACGAGACGGCACGCGGCGCACATCCCTGACCGGGCGTACTGCCGGCAGCGCGACGTACACCCGCCCGGCGTCCCCGGCTTCACGGTTCGGCCCGAGCCGATGTCAGAGCTGTCTGAGAGGGTGCGGGCATGGAGACGACAGTGCAGCTGACGATCGACTGCTCCGACCCGCAGAGGATGGTGGCGTTCTGGGCCGAGGCCCTGGGCTACGTGCCCGAGCCCGCTCCGGACGGGCACCCCACGTGGCGTGCCTACTGGGAGGCGATGGGCGTGCCCGCGCAGGAGTTGCCGGCGGGGGCGGGTGACACCCCGGAGTCGATAGTCGATCCGGCGGGCCGCGGCCCCCGCATCTGGTTCCAGCAGGTGCCGGAGCCGAAGACCGCCAAGAACCGGTGGCACTTCGACCTGAAGGTCGGCGGCGGCCGTGAGGTCCCGCTGGATGTCCGCTCGGGGAGGGTCAGGGAAGCGGTGGACCGGCTGGTCGAGGCCGGTGCCACGGTGCTGAGGATCAAGGACGAGCCGGACATGGAGCTCTGTGCCGCGGCCATGCAGGATCCAGAGGGCAACGAGTTCGACATCGTGTAGACACCACCTCACACGGTGGCCGACGGCACGGACGGCCACCGGCAAGGGAGCGGAAAGAGCGATGCCGCTCAGCGGCCGGTGCGCAGGTGGTCAGGGGTGCGTCGGGGCCAGGTTCTGCAGGCCCACCACCCGCAGCAACTGCAGACGCTCGTACGACTTCGTGCCCGGGCGGGCCGTGTGGATGACGAGCTGCTGGTTGTGGTCGGAGTTGACGAGGACCTCGCAGTCGAGTTCGAGAATGCCGATCGCGGGTTGCCGGAAGCGTTTCGTGGCGGCGCGCCGTACGGCGACCTCGTGTTCGTCCCAGAGACGGGCGAACTCGGGGCTCTTGGCACGTAGCTCGGCGACCAGGGCAGCGGGTTCGGGGTCCGCGGGGCGGGACGCGGCCACCGCTCGCAGGCCGGCGACCTGCTCGCGGGCGCGCTGGGGGCGGTCCTCGGGCGGGAACAGCTCCTGGGCCGCCGGATCCAGGAAGAAGCGGCGGATCATGTTGCGTCCTCGGGCCGGGCGGGCGAGGACGTCTCCGCTCAACGCCCGCGAGAGCGCGTTCTGGGCCAGGACCTCGCCGCAGTCGGTCGCGACCATCGCCGGGGTGTCGTGCAGCCGGTCCAGTACCAGGAGCAGGCCCGGGCGCACGTGCGCGCCGGTCGCCTCCCGGCGCGACGGCTCCTCACCGGCGAGGTGGAAGAGATGGTCGTGTTCGTCCTCCGTCAGGCGCAGGGCGCGGGCCAGCGCGGTGAGCATCTGACGGGACGGGCGCGGCCCCCGGGACTGTTCCAGCCGTGTGTAGTAGTCCACGGACATGCCGGCCAGCTGGGCGACCTCCTCGCGGCGCAGCCCTGGTGTGCGGCGGCGTGCTCCGGCCGCGAGGCCCACGTCGGGGGGTTGCAGGCGGGAGCGGGCGCGGCGCAGGAAGTCGGCTAGTTCGGCGCGGTTCACCCTTCCAGGGTGCGGGAGACCGACCGGGTTATCCAGGGACTCGCGGTCCCCTGATGAAGAGGTCTCTCCCGCCTCGCCCCGCAGCGGTCGAGGGTGGGCGTCGACGACAGACGACACTGCGCGTGAGGAGCACATCATGCTGACTTTGGTGACCGGCACGACAGGACAGATCGGACGCCGCTTCGTGCCCAGGCTGCTGGCCCAGCGGCAGCCGGGCGAACAGGTACGCGTCCTGGTGCGGGACGCGGCCCGCGGCAAGCGCTTCGCCGACCTGGGTGCCCAGGTCGCCGTGGGAGACATGCGCGACGAGGAGACGCTCCGTGAGGCGCTCGCCGGCGTGGACACAGTCGTGAACGTCGCCGCCTCCTTCCGCGGCGTGCCGGACGAGGAGGCGTGGGCCGTCAACCGGGACGCCGCGGTGGCCCTGGGCCGCGCCGCGCAGGCCCTGGGCACGGAGCGGTTCGTGCAGGTCAGTACGAACAATGTGTACGGCGTCGGACGGGGCCGCCCGCTCACCGAGGAGGACGAGAGCCGGCCGGGCGGCGCGATGTGGGGCGCCTACCCCGGGTCCAAGGCCGAGGCCGAGCGTGAACTGCTCGCGCTCAAGGGTCTGGACGTACGCGTCGGACGGCTCCCCTTCGTGTACGGCGAGGGCGACCCGCACCTCGCCAACGCCTTGCACTGGGCGTCCCGTTGGGCGCCGCACCAGCGCCTCCAGATGGCCCACCACGCGGACGTTGCCCAGGGCCTGATGCGTCTGCTGTACGCGCCGGGCCGCGTCTACAACATCGCCGACGACGCCCCCGTCACGACGGTGGAGCTGTACCGGCTCAACGGCGTCGAGGTGCCCGCCGGGCTCAACGAGCTCACGGACCCCGATCCGTGGTTCGGGATCACGTCCAACCAGCGGATCCGCCGGGAGCTCGGCTTCCGGCCCATCTACCCCAGCGTGTGGACGGCCCGGGACGCCGGAGCCTTGTGACGGGCACCGGCCCTCCGGCACCGGCGTACGAGGCGGATCTGAGGCGTCGGCCGGGCGGATCGGCTCGGAAGGCGATCAGGGCGGTGTCGTCGCGGTTGTCGGAGAGGCTGTTCTGCAGGGAGACGAGAGTTCGGACAACTCTCCGTCCCGGTGCCGCGAGGCCGCGGTCAGAAGCCTGTGCTGGCCTTCGGCGAGGGAGGAGGCGGGGGTTTCGATGAGGCCGTCGGTGGAGAGCAGGAGTGTCTCTTGGGGCCAGGGCGCGGGCGCGGCAGGTACGCGGGGCACCGGGGCCGACGCACAGCGGGGACCTCGCCGGTGCCGGTGAGGAAGTAGGGCTCAGCCTGGGCGGGGGACCGGCAGGGGCGGCGGATGCCCGGCATTGGCCCAGGTCAGGCGCCAGGTGCCGTCGGGCAGACGTTGCAGGCGGGCCTGGACGGCCCTGGCGAAGGAGGCGATGTCCAGCATGGTCAGGACGGCCGAGGGAAGGCATTCCGGACCGTGGTTCCAGGCCGGGCCCCGGAGCATGTTCCGCAGCTGCCCCATGGCGGTGGCTGCCTTGAGGTCGTGCCCGGCGCGAGTGCCATCGTCTCGGCCGTGGTGTCCAGCGCGACGACCATCACGCCGTGGCCTTCCGCCAGGGAGACGGGCGTACAGGAGTACACGAAGTACCGGGCCTGTTCCGGGGCGCCGGGGTCGGGCTCACGCGTTTCGGGGAGCCGACGGGGTCGCCCGGTGGCGACCACCTCGTCCAGCACGGTCAGGAACTCCTCCGGGTCCGGTTCGGGAAGCGCCTCCCTCGGGGCAGTCCGACCGGCCGGGCTCCGAGCAGCCTGGCACCCGTCGTTCTGGTAGATTAACCGGTGCTCGCAGCCCGTGGACAACGCGACCGCCGCCACTGTCTCGTCGAAGAGCCTCACGCCGAGGGCTCTCACCGAGCCCGTCACCGGCCCGCGCCGTGCGCCCGCCGGACTCGCGGCAGACCCGGAGTCCGCCGGAGCAGGGTCACCACCTCGGACTCCCCTTCCACGGCCGGCCGCCGGCGCCACCCTTCGGCACGCGCGGACTCCGAGCGCGACGCGGGTCGCCGTCGCCGGGGTCGACGGCGTGTTCGACACCACAGCGATGACGGAACTGTGGAACGCGGCACTGAGCGCGCCGGGACGGGACCGATCCCCGGTGTGGTTCCACGGCGACTTCGACACCGGGAACCTGCTGACCTCCGACGGCTGCCTCAGCGCCGTCATCGACTTCGGCGGGCTCGGTACGGGCGACCCGGCCTGCGACCTGATGATCGCCTTCACCTTGATGTCGGCAAACAGCCGAGCCGCCTTCCGCGAGGCGCTCGGCGTGGACGATGCCACCTGGCTGCGGGGACGCGGTTGGGCCTTGGCCACCGGCCTGAACGCCTACACCTCCTACGCCGCCGGCAACCCCCGGGGCGCCGCGCAGACGACATGGCAGATCACCCAGGCCCTCATCGGCTGACAACGGCACCACCATGCCGTCGCCGCGACGTCCACTCGGCCTGGGCGGACCCGTACGAAGACGGTGACGGTCCGGCAAGTACCCACCTCACAGGGTTCCGCGTTCCATGCGGGCACGCCTCCGGAAGGAAGCATGCGCGCAACCGTCCAGTCCTTGACGTTGCTCGGTTCGACGCCGGAGCGGTGTGTGCTCGTCAGGGTGTCTCCGGGCGCGGGGTGTTTGCCGGTTCGTCGTGTGCCGCACCGGCGGACTCGGTGTGTGAGAGTGCGGCGAGCAGGCGCAGCTTCTCGTCGCTGTCGCTGTCCTTGTCGGGGTAGTAGACGACGAGGATGACGTCGTCGATGGCCAGTTTGTCGCGGTGGAGGCGTAGCTCACCGACGACGGGGTGGTGGAGGGTGGTCGTGCCTCCGTCGAGACTGCGGACGTCGTGGCGGGCCCACAGCGTACGGAACCGCTGACTGGACAGAGCGAGTTCGCCGACGAGTTCGACGAACCGGGGGTTGTCGGTGTCGTCCCCGATGGTGGTGCGAAGGGCGGCCACGAAATCGGCGGTGGCTTTCGTCCAGTCCTGGTGGAAGGCTTGTTCCTCGGGATCGAGGAGGAGAGAACGCAGCCGGTTCTGGCCGGGCCGCAGGCGGGGGGAGAGCGCCACCGCCATGGGGTTGGAGGCCAGGACATCGAACGCGCGTCCCTCGACGAACGCGGGAATCTGCAGGTGGGCCAGCAACTCGTGCACGCGCGCCGGTACGTGCTCGGGGCGCTTGCGTCGCGGCGCCCTGGGGCGTGCCGCCGCGAGGCCGAGCAGATACGTCCGCTCGACGTCGTCGAGTCGCAGGACCCGCGCGAGTGACTCGAGTACCTGCGGTGAGGGGTTCTTGTCACGGCCCCGTTCCAGGCGCAGATAGTAGTCGGGACTGATTCCGGCGAGCAGGGCGACTTCCTCGCGGCGCAGGCCGGGTACGCGGCGGTTGCCCCCGGGCGGGAGTCCTGCCTGTGCCGGCGTGACCAGTTCGCGTCGGGCACGGAGGTAGCTGCCGAGCCGGTTGCCGGATTCCTCGTCCTTCATACCGACACCGTAATGCGGTGTGCGTGCCCCAGAGGGGGCCCTGGCAGGACCAGGGAAGACGAGGGACCTGCCACACCCGGCGGAGGCGGTCAAGACTGCGACAGCACTGTTTCGAAAGAGACAGGGAGCGTCACTGTCTGTGCCGAGGCCCCCACGCCGACGGCACCCTGGACTGAAGGGAAGATGTCATGGATCTCTCCAACCGCACCGTTCTCGTCGTCGGCGGAACCTCGGGTATCGGGCGAGAGCTGGCCCGGCGGTTCGCTGCGGCGGGCAGCACCGTGGCCGTCGGCGGCCGCAGCCCGGCGGCACTCTCGGAACTCGCCGGCGAGGGGTTCGGTACCTTCGCCGTCGACGTCACCGACGGTTCCTCCGTCAAGTCTCTCCGTGATGCCGTGCTCGCCCGGCACCCCGAGCTGGACACCGTGGTGACGATGTCGGGCGTCATGCTCCTCGAGGACCTGCGCGACCCCGCGCACTTCGAGACGGCGGCAACGACGATCGACACCAACCTGCTCGGCACCATCCGCGTCATCGACGCCTTCACCCCGCACCTGGTCAGGCGGGGCACCGGCACCTTCGTCACCGTCACCTCCGGCATCGCCTTCCTGCCGTTCCCGCCGATGCCCTCCTACGCCGCCTCGAAGGCCGCGGTGCACGCCTACTCCGAGGCACTGCGCGCGCAACTCGACGGCACTGGTGTCGGCGTCGTCGAACTGGTGCCCCCGGCCGTCGCCACGGCAGGACAGGAGAAGGTGAACCCGCACGCGCTGCCGCTCGACGACTTCGCCACCGAGGTCATGCACCTGCTGTCGCAAGAGCCCACCCCCCACGAGATCCTCGTCCAGGGCGTCCTCGTGCACCGCTGGGCCGAGCGCGACGGCACCTACGACGACCTCGTCGCTCAGCGATCCCGGGCCCTGGCCCTGCTCCCCGGCCGCCAGGGCTGACCCCGGTCCCTTTCCGACAGGCGGCCTCATGGCTCGTGGCCCGCATCGCGACGTCGTGGCCCGCTGATTCGTGTCCGCCTGTGCCACGGGCCGGGCGTACGGCTGCGGCGCCACTTCCGACATGGTGCCGCTGCCGTGGTTGCGCGTCGACCTCCGACCGCCGGCCGCCGACGCGCGACGCTCTGGGGCGTATCAGTGCGGGGGGTGTCGGTGGGCCGTCAGGCGATGTCCGGCCGGGCCGTGGCGGAACGGGTGCCCGGCCGCCGCCGAAGGGGCGCGTACCCCGGCCGCCGTCGCCCGGGACGTGCGCGGATCGTCGCCCCGGGCACCGGCCGCGGTGACGAGTTCCCGGGTGGCCGGGGCCACCTCCGTGCGAACGTCCGGATCAGCTCCGGATGCCCCGAGGACAGCAGATGGGCGCTCGTGCCCACCTCGACGGTGAGCTGCGCCAACTGCTCGGGCCGGTCCCGCGGCGCATCCTGCGGGAAGCCGCCGGGGCCCGGGGAGATGGTGCGTCGGCGGCGGACCTGCTCCGGCTGCCACCCGGCCCCTCGGCGGCCTCGTCGATGACCAGTCGCCCGCGGGCGAGCCGGGGCGGCGGCACGTGCGGCACGCTGGGCAGCCGGCCGTGGTCGGCGGCCCCGGTCAGGCGCCGCATCCGGGGACCCACCGTGCCCGTCCAGACGGAGATCGGGTGGGCGGGCGCCGGTCCGGCCGCGGCGCCGGCCAGGTGGTAGTGCTTGCCCTCGAAGCGGACCCGTCCGCCGCCGGCCCTCAGGGCGCGAAGAAGGATCTCGATCGCCTCCCGCGTCGCGGCCACGGCCTCGCCGGGGGAGCGGTGGGGTACGCCCTCGGCGGTGATGGAGTCCCAGTACGCCCCGGCGCCCACGCCGAGTACGCCCCGCCCGCCGCTGAGCGGGTCGAAGCCGGCCGAGGTGCGGGCCGGGGCGGCGGGCGGGCGCAGCGGCAGGTTCGCCACGTCGGGCAGGATCCGTATCCGCCGTGTGGCGGCGGCGATCACCGAGAGGGTCGCCCAGGCGTCGAGCAACCCGGGCCGGTACGGGTGGACGGGTACGGTCACCAGTTCCAGTTCCAGGCCGACCGGCTCGGGATCAGCCGCAGCCATCTCGTCGGCTACCTGGACACCGTCGAGGGCTGCGGCTACGTGCGGCGCACCCGCGACCCCGCCGGCCGCCGCCGGCAACTGGTCGCCCTCACCCCCGAGGGCGAGCGGCCCCAGCGCCACCTGATGGAGGTGGCGCAGCGCTCGCAGGACCAGTTCCTCGGCTGCCTGACACCCCACGAGCGCGCCACACTCTCCGACCTGCCGCGACGCGTCCTGACCGCCGACGACCGCGTCCCGGGGCACCCCGCTCCTCTACGGCGCCTCACCTTGGTGAACAGCCGGGTGGGGACCGCGCGTTGTGACCGTGCGTTGTCACAGTCCGGTGGCCAGCCAGATGGTCACGGCCGCTGTGGCGGTGAGTCCGACGTTGAGTGCGATCCGGCGGTCTTCACCAGTCAGGTGCACGGCGATCGCACCGGTCTGCAGGAAAACGAAGCCGACGGCCGCGACCGTCGCCAGCGAGGGCGCGACGCCGGTCAGCGGTGGCAGGACCAGGCCGATGGCGCCGAGTACTTCGACCGTCCCGAGCGCCCTGACGGCGGGCAAGGGTATGCGGTCGACCCAGGCCATCATCGGACGGAGCCGATCGCGGCTGCGAATCACCTTCAGCGTGCCTGCGTAGCAGTAGAAGAGGGCGAGGAGCCCCGCGACGATCCAGTAGGCGATGTTCATCGTTCCCGTTCACGGGCCACGGGTCCGCGCGGCCCTGTCGATTGCGTCGGTTGCGGGAGGGCTCTTGACTCCCGTCGGCTTCAGGCGAGGTCGGTGGCGGGCTCGGTCGCGTAGCGGCTCATCGCGTCGATGTTGGCTTGTCGCGTCAGCGGGCGGCCGTCGGCGAACACGTCCTGGAGATCGCGGAAGTACTGCACGTACAGGTCGGGGGTGAAGGTGCTGAGCATGACGGCGGGCTGGTCGGTCGGGTTGGCGAAGGTGTGCGGGGTGCCTGGCGGAACCATCACGAGCGTGCCCGCGGAGGCGTCGTAGTCGTCGTTCCCGACGGTGAACCGCACGGTGCCGGAGAGGACGTAGAAGCCTTCGTCGTGCTGGGCGTGTCGGTGCTGCGGCGGCCCCTGGGTGTGCGGGGCGAGGACGGACTCGGCGATTGCGAGGCGATGCCCGGTGTGGCTGCCGTCCTCCAGGACGCGCATGCGCGTGGTGCCCAGCATGATCGTCTCGCCGTCGCCGGGACCCGCCACCGATATCGCGGGGTCGACCCGCGGCTCGCTGTTCCTTGCTTCTTCGGTCATGCTCACGAGTGCACCGCCGGAACCTGGCCCGTGTCCAAGACCCGTCCCGCAGCGCCGATACCTTGTGGGTATCGTTGCAGCGTGGAGCTACGGACCTTGCGCTACTTCGTGGCGGTCGCCGAGGAACTCCACTTCGGCAGGGCCGCCGCCCGACTGCACATGAGCCAGCCGCCGCTGAGCCGGGCGATCAAGCAGTTGGAGGCCGAGATCGGGGCCCTCCTCTTCGTCCGCTCGCCGGCCGGCGTCGCGCTCACGCCGGTGGGCACGGTGCTGCTCGACGAGGCGCGGGCGCTGCTCGACCATGCCGACCGCGTCCGTGTACGCGTCGGCGCGGCGGCCGGCGCCGCCACCATCACCGTGGGCATCCTGGGCAACGGTGGCGACCCGGGGGCGTCCAGGCTGGCCGCCGCCTACCGTCGGGACCACCCCGGCATCGACATCCGCATCCGCGACACCGACCTGACCGACCCGACGTGCGGGGTGCGCGCCGGACTGGTCGACGTGGCCCTTACGCGGGCGCCCTTCGACGAGACCGGCCTGACGGTGTGTGCGCTGCGTACCGATCCGGTCGGCGTGGTCCTGCGCGCCGACGATCCCCTGGCCCGCCGCGACCGGTTGTGGCTGGCCGAACTGGGCGACCGCCACTGGTTCCAGTTCCCGCATGGCACCGACCCCGTCTGGCAGGCGTACTGGAACGGTGGCAGGCCGCGAGAAGGGCCGGTGGTGCGCGCCGTTCAGGAATGCCTGCAGGCCGTGTTGTGGAACGGCACGGTCGGACTGGCCCCCCTCGTGGACGACCTGCCCGCAGGGCTGGTCGTGGTGCCGCTGGCCGACATGGCGCCGAGCCGAGTGGTGGCGGTGTGGAACGAGGGTGACACCAACCCGTTGATCCGATCCTTCGTCCGGATCGCGACAGTCGCGTACCGCCACTGAGGGCCGGCATCCGGTGCTGCCGCATTCCGTGGACGAATCGAACGCTGCGGCTCGGTCCGGTCGCGATCACCGCGCGGGCCCTCGCGCCGGCCGTGCCGGCAGGGGCGTCCATGCGTGCTTCGGCGAGCGGCAGCAAGTCCGGCACGCGATGGAGCGGCGTTGTCGGGCAGCTGCTCAGTATCCTCCCCGGGTTGCTCGGCGCCCGGCCTCAACACGACCTGTCGGCCGCCACCGCGACGCCGGCGTCGGGAGATGAAATCGGTCAGTGTGCAACCGTCCACGAGCGCCTTCTCCTTCGTACCACCACGGGGGCTCTGGACCTCCGGGTCGCAGACGAGGGCGAGCAGCCCGGACTGCCTGAGACCGGCCCGTGCCGTGGGGCCACCCGTGAGGGCGAAGTCCTCACCGAGGAGGTAGTACCCGATGAGCCGCCGCCTGGCCGAGGGCGGCGGCGAGGAGGTCTGACGGGCGTGATCGACCTGCTCGTGCGCTGACGAGCACCTCCCCGACAGGCCGTACGGGGCTTGTCCCGTAAAGATCGCCGGGGGCGGGTAGTGGGCTGCCTCGTGTCCGGACCCGGGAAGGTGACTGAGCCTACGTGAGTTCCTTCCGCATCAACGTGCACATCGTCTCGTGGCGGCGTAGCGACCCATCAGGGGCTTGCTCGTCCCAGGAGTCCGGCTGACGGTCGTACGCGACATAGCCCAGCCTCTCGTACAGCGCACGTGCCCGAGTGTTGCTTTCTTCCACACCGAGTTCGGCCTGCCGCAGGCCGCGGTTCCTGATCCGCAGTTCTGCGGCTTCGACAAGAAACGTGCCGATCCCGCACGACTGCAACGCGGGGTGGACTGCCAGCTGCCACAAAGTGCCGACCCCCTTCTTGACCCGGTAGTCCACGCCGCCTTTCGCCACAGGGATGTCCGTCGCGGGGCAGACCGCAAGGTAGTCCACCTCGCCGGCCCGAACACGTTCCAACTGCTCGGCGACGCCGGCCAGGTGGTGCTCAGAGCCCGCCCACCCGCACGACACGAGGTCCGCATGCACCAAATCACGAGCTGACAGCTTCAAGACAACATCGATCATCTCCACTACCTCCGGCGAGCCAGCATCCATGCCGATCACACCGAGCGCAACGCCGTTTCCTCAGCCCCACACTCCTAGGCGCTACGCGGATCGTCGCCTGTCCGGCTCACCTTGCGCAGGGTCGCGCATCAGTGGGGAAGGCACACGGTGGACTGCGCCGACCATGAGGCCCGCGCAGTGAAGGCGCGGGCCTCTCTCGTGCCCTACCTGCCGCGCCCGCGGCCCTGCTCGGGGCTGCGGCCGGGTCGGGGCACAACCGCCGGACTCGGCCGCATGGCCGGACTGTCGCCGGAGGATCGGGTGACGGTCGTCGACCGGCTTCGTGCCGCCGCGGCGCTGGGCCGGGCGGGCAGAGCCGAACCCGGTTCGCCGACAGCGCGGTGCGCGGCGGTGTTCAGGACCTGGCGCTGCTGCTGCTCCTGACCCCGTTGGCCGGGTGTGAGCGTCGCGCGTCGGGCGAGTTCCCCGAGCAGTCGTTCAGTGGCCGCCTCCTGGCGTCCGGCGGTCTGCGCGGTGCCTGCGGACAGGGCCGCATGTCGGTCGACGAGGGTGTGCGCGAGGAGCTGCACGACATCGGCGTCGGTGTGGGCGGCCAGCGTCGGATCGGGCCCGGCCGGAGCGGTGCCGCGCAGCTGAGCGGCACGTGCGGTGACCTCCCTCCACGGCGCGGTGGGCGGAGGGAGAAGCGGCGCGGCTGCCTGGGCGATGTACTCCAGCTCCGGCATCGCGAAGTCCGGGGCGATCAGCGTCGCGGCCGCGTGCCGGGCGGCGAACTGGGCGGCCTCGGCGGGCGACCGCACACGGGCGTGCTCGCTCCTGATCGCGGCGACGAGGGCCAGCTGGTCCTCCGGCGTGCTCCGGCCGGCGGCGACGGGCTGGGAGTGCACGGTGGAGCCGTTGCGGCGCAGCACGGCCGCGTAGTCCCCCAGGCCCTCCGCCTCGAAGGCCGCAGCGCCGCGGACCACTCCGGCGAGCGCGGCGTCATGGATGGCTGGGTCGACCAGGCGGCCGTGCCCGCGCTCCTGGAGTTCCTCCAGATAGCGGGACATGACGCCCAGTCGGCTGACCGGGCCGGGCACGGCGACGAAGGCCGTCTCGATCCGGTACGGGGCGACGCCGGGCGGCAGCTGGGCCGACTGGACACGGCGGCAGATGTTCTCGTACTCGTCCGGGGTGACCATGGCGGACTCCAGCAGGATGTGGAAGCCGCGCTCCAGCGCGTACTGCTGGGCCTGTTCCCACCATGCGTCTCCGTCCGGCCGGACCAGGGCGTCGGCCTCCTGCGGCCGTTCGGCCTGCCAGCGCGCGTAGTCGGGGTGGTGGGGGTTGTAGAAGTCCATGTTGATCCAGGCCACCTCCCCGCTGCGCTCCAGGCTGTCCTTGACCATGCGGGTGACGGCCGTCTTGCCCGCCCCGGTCTGCCCGGCCACGATCACCACGACCGGCGCCTGCTGCGGGGTGCAGTCCTCCAGGTAGACGGGTGCGATCTGCTCGCGGAAGATGCGCCGATTCTCCTCCGGCGGCAGCCGGCCCTCGGGGGCCGGGCTCACGCGGCCCCGCCGGCGAGGTAGCGGCGCACCGTCCGGGACAGTGCGTGGGCACGCTCCAATGCGGCCGTGTCGTCCGGGCGCATCCGGAGCTGGGCACGGCCCAGGTCCCGCTGGTAGCGGGTGAGCTGCTCCGCGCGCGTGCCGTCGGCGTCGCGGAGCGCGGCGGAGACCTCCGCCACGGCCGACCGCAGGTCGGCGAGTGCGGCCTCGTAGGGTTGGTCCCCGTACAGACCTCCGGGAACCGGTTCGACGTGCGCGAGGATCGGGTCGGTGGGGGAGTGGTCGGTCATGTGGGAGTCATTCCTTCCATGTCGTCCAGCGAGGTCAGGTGAGCGGTGTCGCCCCAGGTGACCAGACGCAGCCGGTGGCCGTCGCCGTTCCAGTGCGACACCGAGGCGTTCGGGACCGGCGGCAGTTCCTCGGGCGCGACGGCGCCGATTCCGGCGAGGACGTAGCGCAGGGCGATGACCACGCCGTCGTGCGCGACGACCAGGACCCGGCGCCCCGGCGCGGCCCGCCCCAGGTCGGAGACGAACTGGCCCACGCGTACGGCGACGTCCGTGAAGGCCTCCCCGCCCGGCGGCCGATAGCACCACTCGCCCAGCAGTTCCCGGCGCTCCGCCTCCTGCGGCGCCCGGGCCCGCAACGCCGCCGGAGGATGCAACTCGAACACACCCATCTCCCGGTCCCGCAGCCGCTCGTCGACCAGCACCTCCAGCTGCGGCCCGCCGAGCCCGGCAACGCGGGCCGCCATCCCCTCCCACGTCTGCAGCGCGCGGGTGAAGGGGGAGCACGCCACCAGGTCCGGCCCGGCCTCCGGCGCCTGCCCGGCCAGCCAGTCGCCCAGCGCGACCGCCTGCGTGGCTCCCCGCTCGGACAGCGGAACGTCCCGGTCCCGGCCGGGCACCGGCACGGTGGCCCCGGACTCCTCCGCCGCGGCGAAGGCGACGTTGGCCGTGCTCTGCCCGTGCCGCACGGCCCACAGCCCGGCCAGCGCACAGGGCGGCACCAGGGCAACCGGCGGTGTCCCACCGGGCGTCGCTCGTACGGTCATGACGTCCCTTCACCGGACTCTCCGGCTTCGACACGGATTTGAACGGCGAGAGCCCGGGCATCCTCGGCCTGCTGCGCCGCTTCGGCGCGGCCCTCCCGGTCGGCGAGTCCACGCGGCTTTGCGGACAGGGCGAGGCGGGCTGGAGCGATGCGACTGTATGCGTAGCGGTCGGCGTCGGGATCGGGCGCATCCGTCATGCCGTCAGGCTATCCCTGCCTCCAGCCATGCCGTGTTCCGTCCCGGTCGTGCGTTCGATGGGCGGCACCTCGATGGCAGGACTTCAAGCGACAGATCCTGCAGGCGTTCACGGAAGGGTTCCGGCACCGTCCGGCCACCACGTTCGGGGACCGGGCTGTCCGGGCCGCCCCCGTCCGGGGGCCGCGAGTTGTCCGGCTTCGTCCTGCCGGCGGTCGGCGGGCCGGCGCCGGCCGCGCGCCGCCGGGCGCCGCTCGTGGTCCTGGCCGTCACGGGGCTGTCTGCGGTGGGCCGTCTGGCGGCCGGGTTCGAGGTCCTCGCCGTCTCCTACCTGGTCGCTGTCTACGGCGCGGTGCGTGGCGGACACCGCGCCGTCGCGGTGCTCGCGTCCGTCGGCCTGGTGACCGTGCTCCACCTCACCGCCCTGTTTCCCGGGCTTACCGTCGAGCAAGGGCGGACACATGCCCGCCGGCAAGAACGGCGGTGGGGAGTGCGTCCGAACCGTGGCGGCCAAGACCGACGACGGCAGCGATCACCTGGTGGACGGCACCCGCTACGATCCGCCCACCTGGGATGAGACCTGCGGGCGGTCGTCGATGTCGAAGTGCGTCAACGCCGGCGCGGTGAGCGGCTTCGGCAACACCTTCGCAGCAACACCTTCGCACCCGGAATGCGGCTCCTGGACCGAGACGAGTACCGGGTCAATCCTGGCACCTCGCCGACCTGGTTCAACGGTAGGTCCAGCGGTGGAATCAGTGGACGGGCGTCCAGTGCGGCAATGCTTCGTCGCCACCCAGGGCACGCTCATCGAGCAGTTGACCGGGCCGGAGCTCTTCCACGCCCTCGCCCAGCCCTGATTCGCAACCACCGGACGAGAAGGACACCGGTGGCCAGAGCCAGTGCGAAGAAGCCCTCGCGTGCTCCGGCGCCGACCGTCCGTATGCTCCGGACACCGCGCTTCCCCTCGGGGGCAGGCCGACCCGCAGGGTGTTCTCCGGGGTGCGGGAGCCCGTCGGCACGACGGAACACCTCCTGCGTGACGCGCTGCCACACGCGCTCGGGCGGAGCCGTCGGCAGGTCCGCGACCCGCGCACCACGCGCGGCGGCCACCACGCGGGTCGTCTGCGCGAGTTCACCGCGACAGCGCGGGCACGAAGCGAGGTGCCGCAGGGCGTCGGCGTCCTCCGCGCCGCTCACATGACCGAGTGCCAGTTCCACCAGGTGGGACGGCTCGACGTGACCCACTGCGCTCTCCTGTGTCTCGGTTTTCCTGGTCCATGTGCGCGCACGCCGCCGACGCGTGCGGCAGCGCTGTCACTCGGGCAGCGGCTCCGCGGTGACGACGAGGTTGGCAAGGTAGCCTCCGCGCTCGGGTTCGAACGGGGGCGCACATGTGATCAGTGTGAGGACGGGGCTGCCCGTCCGGCGGAACACGGAGGGCGGCAGCTCGTCCTTGGGCACGGTGGTGCGCGAGACGACGCGGTAGACGACCGGCGCGGCCGCCGCTCGCCGGACCTCGACGCGGTCACCGCGCCGTACGGCGTAGAGTGCGGCGAACTCTCCGAGGGCGCCGGTCTCGCTGTCCACGTGTCCGACGAGTACGGCCGATCCCTCGCCGCTCCCGGGGACCGGGCCGTAGCGGTACCAACCGGCCACGGCGGGGTCCTCGGGGACGGCCATGGCTCCCCGCTCGGTCACGCCGACCGGCCGTACACGGGCCTCCAGGCCCACGGCTCGCACCTCGACGCGCTCGGGCGACGCTGCCGCAGCAGCGTCGGACCGCGACTGTGTACCCGTGGGCAGCGGGGCCGCCGCCGGCTGCTGCGCAGCTTGCGAGGGCGCGCGCCCGAAGTCGGGCGGTGCCGGGGCGGTTGCCGACGGCCCGCCCGAAACGGCGAGGACGGCTGCCAGGGCGGCAGCCGCCGTCGCCAGTCCGGTCAGCCGTCGCGCGGCGTCACCCACGTCGGCCGGCGACCTGGCGGGCCAGCAGGACGCCGGTCAGCGTGACCGCTCCGGCCGCGGCGGCCCACGCCAGCCACTGGTCGGGGGAGTTCGAGGTGACGGCGGCGCCGCTGCCACCCGCGTGGACCGCGTTGGGCGTCGATTGCATGCCGCTGAACGTCTGGGTGGCGAGGGCCAGGTTCTTGTCGTCGGCGCTGCCCCAGGCGTAGACGACGTTGCTCGTGCCCTCCTTGAGGTCGAGGTCGGTCGGTCCGATGGCCACGGTGTCCGTGCCGGCGAGGACGACTTCGGCGTTCACGGTGCCCGCGTCGACGGCCGCGGTGTCCTCGTCGGGGTTCGCCAGGCCGGTGAAGACGGGCTGCCCGCCCGCCCGCACGTCCACGGCGGGTGCGGCCGCGACATGGCGGACCGTCAGGCGTGCCTGGCCGGCGTCCACCTTCGAGACGTCGTTGGTGAATGCCGTCAGCTCGGGCTTGCCCTCGGCGGAGAGGTGGGCGGCGACCGTGGCGTTGCCGCCCTCGGGTACCTTCACCTGCTTCTCCAGGGCGGGCTTGCCCTCGGGGCCCTGGCCGGCTTCGAAGACCTGGATGTCGTAGGTCCCGGCGTCGAGGGACTGCGGGGCGGTCACCGTGCCGGGCTTGAAGTCGCTGAGCAGTTCGTCGCCGTTGGCGTAGACGTCGACCGTCATGCCGGGGATGCCGTGGAAAACGGACACCATGGCTCGGTCCTGTGTCTGGTCGGGGGCCGCCATGGCGGGTGCGGTCACGCCGAGTGCCAGGGCGCAGGCCCCGGTGGAGGCGGCGACGGCGACGGTGGTCCGGGAAGTCATGGGGATCATCCCTTCGGAGGAAGCTGTGCCTGCTGTGGGTCTCACATGGGTTTCGCGGCCGGGCGTTGCCGTGGATGCGCCCGGGCGTCGCCGCTCCGCCCCGGTCAGAGGTCGGTGCCGTGCACGTCGGCCCGGTCGACGGCCGTGCGCAACCGATGCAGGCCGCGGCGGGCGTGGCTCTTCACCGTGCCCAGGGGAACGCCGGTGCGCTCAGCGATCTGAGCCTGCGTCAGGTCCTCGTAGAAGGCCATGCACAGCACTTCCCGCTGAGCGTGCGGCAACCGGGACAGGGCCTCCACGAGAAGCACCCGGTCGAGGACCTCGTCCGGTGCCTGCTGGACGAATCGGGCCGGTGTCGCGTCCTGAGCGGCCGATTCGACCAGGGCCAGACGCCGTGTCCTGGCCGCCAGCGCGTCGACGATCTTGCGGCGCGTGATCCCGACCAGCCACGCGCCGAGCGCGCCCCGCTCGGGACGGAAGCCGTGCCGACCGCGCCAGGCTCCGACAAAGACCTGCTGGGTCACGTCCTCGGCCTCGTACGTGTCACCGAGGGACCGGGTGGCCATCGTGTGCACGAGTGATCCCCAGCGCCGGTAGATGGCCGCGAACGCTTCCTCGTCGGCGCCGGCGAGGCCACGAGCCAGTTCTTCCTCGTGCCGCGTTTCCTCCACGGGCGGGACGAGCGTCGTGGTCCGTCGTGTGTCCGTGTTCATGGCCTTTCCTCCTGCCGTGCGTCGTACGGGGACGGAAGGGGCCGTCCGCCGAACGGCGGGTTCACCGGTCTGCCCTGCGCGGCTGCCGCGCGCTCCGCTCCAGTTTTCGAGGCTGAAACGACGCAGGCAACATGCATCGTTTGTGCGTCGTACGCTGGAGGTGTGAGTACACCGAGGGAAAACGGCGAGGACCGGTTCGGCTACGGGGACGGCGACCGGCAGGCAGGCGGTCTGACCACCGGAGAGGTGGCGCGGCGACTGGGGGTGGCGCCCACGACGGTCCGCACGTGGGTTCGCCGGTACGGGCTCGGGCCGGACGCCCACACGGAGGGACGGCACCGGCGCTGGACGGCTGCGGACGTGGCGAGGCTGGAACGGATGTGCGCGCTCACGGCGACCGGGCTGCCACCGGCCGAGGCGGCACGGCTGGCGCGCAGCGAGGAGCCGCCGGCGGTGGCCCAGCCCCGAAGCGCCGCCGGGTCACCACCCGCGTCGTCGCCCGTGTCCCGGAGCCGGGCGGGGAGCGGCCTGCGACTGGGCGATGTACGTCAGGAGTGCAGGGGAATCGCCCGGGCAGCCCTGCGCCTGGACGCCGCCGTCCTGGACGAACTGCTGCTCGCCGCGATCACCGAACACGGGCTGGTCGCCGCCTGGACCGAGGTGATCGTGCCGACGCTCCAGGCCGTCGGCCGCAAGTGGGAGACGTCGGGCGAGAAGTACGTCGAGGTCGAGCACTTCCTGTCCTGGCACGTCTCCGGGGCGCTTCGGCGCGCCGCGCCCCGCACGGTCGCGGACCGTCCCGGCGCCACCACGGTGCTCGCCTGTGTGCCGGGGGAGAACCACACCCTGCCGTTGGAGGTCCTGTCCGCGGCACTGACCGAGCGAGGTGTTCCGGTGCGGATGTTCGGCGGTGCCCTGCCGGTCGAGTCGCTCGTCGCGGCGGTGCGCAGGACCGGGCCGGCCGCCGTGGGACTGTGGGCGCAGTCGCGCACCACCGCCAGCCGGCCGCTGGCCCAGCACGTGGCCGCGATGGAGTGGGGAGTGCGCGGCGCCCGTCGCAGGCCGGTCGTGCTGGCCCTGGGCCCCGGCTGGGCGGGACGGACGGTCGCCGGTGTGGCGCGTCCGTCGGGGCTCGCCGAAGCGGTCGCCGCTCTGGAGCCCTTGGTGTCGGCGCAGTCCTCATGAGGTGTTGTCGTCCGACGGCTCTTGGTCGTGGCGCCGGGGTGTCGGCCGGGCGACGTGGTCCGCTGGACAGGTGGCCACGCCCGGCCGACGGGTGCCGGCGCCGCGTTCCGGCACCGGTCTGTGCCGGGCGGTTGCGGGTACTGACCGGGACGGAGGCCGGACGGACGGTTTCTCCGGGGGCCACATGTACGGCGTCGACCGAGGAGACGTATGAGCGACGAACATCGCCGGGCACCGGACGCAGTCGTCGTCGGTGCAGGTCTGGCCGGCCTGGCGTGCGCCCTGGATCTGTGCCGGGCCGGACGGCGGGTGGCCCTGCTGGAGGCGTCCGACGGTGTGGGCGGCCGGATGCGCACGGACCGGCGGGACGGATTCCTCCTGGACCGGGGTTTCCAGGTGTTCAACACCTCGTATCCGCAGGTGAAGCGGCGCCTCGACCTGAGGAGCCTGCGCCTGCGGCCGTTCACCGCCGGTGTGATCGCGCATACGTCGACCGGGCCGGTCCGCCTCACCGATCCGACCAGGGACCCCGGTGCGGCAGGGGCGTTCCTGCCGGGCCGGATCCTGTCGGCCCGTGATCTGGCCGCGCTGGCGGCACTCACCGCACGGGACGCCGTTCTGCCCGTGTCCACGACCAGATCGCGCCCGGATCGCCCCACGTCGGCTGCCCTGTCCAGAGCGGGGCTGTCGGACGCCGTGATCTCCGACATCCTGCGGCCGTTTCTGTCCGGCGTCTTCCTGGAGGACCGGCTGGAGACCTCCGCCCGGTTCTTCCACCTGGTCTGGCGCAGCATGGTCCGCGGATCGCTGTGCCTGCCGGCGGAGGGCGTCGGCGCCGTGCCCGCCCGGCTCGCCGACGGCCTGCCGGACGGCGTCCTGCGCCTCGGTACGCCCGTCGCCGAGATCACGGACACCGGGGTCCTGCTCGGGGACGGGACCGAGGTGCCGGCCCGGGTCGTCGTGGTGGCGACGGACCCGGCGACCGCGGCCCGCCTGTTGCCGGACCTGACCGTCCCGGACACCCGCACCGTGACCACCTACTACCACGCCACCGACAGGCCGCCGATGGCCGAACCGACCCTGATGGTGGACAGCACCGGAGCGGTTCTCAACACCTGCGTCCTCAGCGAGGTCGCGCCCACCTACGCTCCGCCCGGCACCGCACTGGTCTCCACATCCGTACTGGGCACGGACCCGCCCGGCAGGGGGCGGGCGGTGCTCCGGCGGCTGGCCGAGCTGTACGACACCGGCACGAGCGACTGGCATCAGGTCGACGCCCGCACGGTCGAGGGCGCGTTGCCCGCGATGCTCCCGCCCTGGCCGCTCAGCCGCACCACTCGCCTCGGCCCGGGCAGGTACGTGTGCGGGGACCACCGGGCGACCGGATCGGTGCAGGGCGCCCTGGCCTCGGGGGCGCGCGCCGCGCGTGAGGTCTCCGCCGACCTGGGGCCGGAGAAGTGAGGAGCGAGCGAGCCGTGAAGTGCGCATCCGCACACGGCCCCGCCGCAGAAGCAGTGACGATCGGTTCGATTCGTTGTCGGTGTCCGTGTCCGGGGAGTGAGCGTGGAGCTGAGTCAGGCCCGAGTTCCGGTGGCCGGTGCCACCGGCGTGCCGGGTGGTGCCGTCACCGCCGAAGCAGCCGCCCGAGGCACGAGGGTTGCCCTCGCCGCACGTCACCCGCGCCGATGCGCCGGCGCCGTCGCGGACGCGCTGGAGGCGGACGCCGAGCCGCTGCGTCCGGGCCCGGACGGAACGCCCGTCGCCGGACGGCGGGCCCGGTGACATCGCGCTCCACCGAGGTCTTGGACGTGATCGTCGTCGGTGGCGGCGCGGCCGGTCTCGGTCTCGCGCACCGGCTGACGGAGACCGGGGCCGCCACCGTGACCGTGATCGAGCCGCCGGACGGCCCGCTGCGTCCCGCGGAGCGGACCTGGTGCTACTGGGGCGAGGGCGCTGACGGCCTCGACGAGGTCGTCAGCGCCTCGTGGTCCCGGCTGCGCCTGCACGGCGCCGACGGCCGGCCGGTCACCGTCGACCCGGCCCCGTTCAGCTACCGCATGGTGCGCTCCACCGACTTCGAACGACTGGTCCACGGTCGGCTGGCCCGTTCGGACGGGGGGCATCTCCTGCGTGCGACGGTGGGATCGGTGAAGGGTGTGTCCGGGGGCGCGGAGGTCCGCTGCACCCTGCCGGGGGGCTGGTCCCTGACGTTGCGTGCCCGGCGCGTGTTCGACTCGCGGCCGTTGCGCGCCCTGCCGCCCGCCCGGACGCAGCTGCTCCAGCACTTCCGCGGCTGGTTCGTGCGCACGGGCAGTGCACGCTTCGATCCCGCCGTCGCCGATCTGATGGACTTCCGCGTGCCCCAGCCGGCGCACGGGCTCGCCTTCGGTTACGTTCTGCCGCTCACGCCGGACCGGGCGCTCGTGGAGTACACCGAGTTCTCCCGCGACGCGCTGACCACCGAGGCGTACGAGTCGGCGCTCGGTCACTACTGCCGCGAAATCCTCGGGCTCGGCGCGCTCACCGTGGAGCGGGCCGAGCAGGGGGTCATCCCCATGACCGACGCCCGCTTTCCGCGGCGCTCCGGCTCTGCCGTGTTCCGCATCGGTACCGCGGGCGGCGCCACCCGTCCGGCCACGGGCTACACCTTCGCCGCGATGCAACGGCAGAGCAGGGCCGTCGCCGCCGCGCTGCGCGACGGGCACGGCACCGTCCTGCCCGCTCCCCACGGACGCCGGGCGCTGGCCATGGACGCGATACTGCTGCGCGCCCTGGACACCGGACGGATCGACGGGCCCGACTTCTTCACCGGGCTGTTCCGCCGCGTCCCCGCCGAGCGCCTGCTGCGCTTCCTCGACGGCGCCACCTCCTTCCGCGAGGAGTGGGGCATCGGACTGCGCACCCCGGTCCGGCCGATGCTCCGCACGGCGGCCGAGCTGCCCTTCCTGCTCCGCCGCTCCCGGCGCACCGCAAGAAACGGAGACGACCACCGATGAGCCTTCTGCGTGACCACGACCTGGCCCGCGCCTTCGACCACGCCTCCCACACCTACGACCGCCTCACCTCCCTCAACCCCGGCTACCGCACCGGCCTGCTGCGCTCGGCCCGCCGCCTGCGCCTGCCCGACGACGGAGCGGGACTGCACCTCCTCGACCTCGGATGCGGCACCGGCGCCTCCACCCGGGCCCTGCTCACGGCTGCGCCCCGTGCCCGGATCACAGCCGTGGACGCCTCCGCGGGCATGCTCCGCCGCGCACTGGCGAAGCCGTGGCCCGCACGCGTGCGCTTCCTGCACCTGACCGCCGAGGAGGTCGCGACGGCCGGCGAAGGCCCCTTCGACGCGGTCTTCGCCGCCTACCTGTTCCGCAATGTCACCGACCCGGACGCGGTCCTCGGCAGCGTCCGGACCCTGCTGCGACCGGGCGGGCGGCTCGCCGTCCACGAGTACAGTCTCAGCGGCGCGCGCAGGCACCGGGCCCTGTGGTCGGCGGTGTGCCGGGGCATCGTCGTCCCGGCGGGCACGCTGACCGGCGATCGCGGCCTCTACCGACACCTGCGGCACAGCGTCGCCGTCTTCGACACCGCGCCTTCTTTCGCCGACCGGCTGACGAGAGCGGGCTTCACCGGAGTGCGCGTCGCCCCGGTCGCCGGATGGCAGACGGGCATCGTGCACACCTTCGTCGCCCGGGGCGGCTCGACCCCGGCGAGTACTGCCCCGGCAACATGGACCCCGGCCTCCTCGTCCCCGGAAAGGGAGCACGCTCAGTGACCACCCGCCGCACCGATCCCGCCCGAAGGGGCCGCGACCGCAAGGCAGAGGTTCTGCTGCCCGCACCCGGCAGGAGCCGGTTCCAGCGCGGGGAAGGGCCGACCGTCGCGGTGATCGGCGGCGGCATCGCCGGTCTCTCCGCGGCCACCCTGCTCGCCGAACGCGGCGCCCGCGTGACCCTGTACGAGAAGGAGGCATCGCTCGGCGGACGGCTCTGCGGATGGCACACCCGGCTGGCGGACGGCTCCCCGGTCACCATGACCCGCGGTTTCCACGCCTTCTTCCGCCAGTACTACAACCTCCGCGGCCTGCTCCGCCGCACCGACCCCGCCCTCGCGCGGCTCACCCCGCTGCCCGACTACCCCCTGCGGCACAGCGGCGGCCTGACCGACAGCTTCGCCCGTGTCCCGAGGACCCCACCCCTCAGCGCGCTCGGATTCGTCGCCCTCAGCCCCACCTTCGGCTGGCGGGACCTGGCCGCCCTGGACCCCCGGGCCGCCCTCCCGCTGCTCGACGTGCGCGTGCCCGAGGTCTACGAACGCTTCGACGAGGTCAGCGCCACCGGCTTCCTGGAAGGCGTCCGCTTCCCGGAAGCCGCGCACCATCTGGCGTTCGAGGTGTTCTCGCGCAGCTTCTTCGCCGACCCGCGCGAACTGTCCGCCGCCGAACTGCTGCTGATGTTCCACATCTACTTCCTCGGTTCGGCCGAGGGCCTGCTCTTCGACGTGCCGAGCGAACCCTTCCCCCAGGCGCTCTGGGACCCGCTCGCCGACTACCTCCAGCGCCTCGGGGCGGACCTCCGCCCCGGTACGCCCGTGCACGGCGTGCTGCCCGCCGGCGACGCCGGAGCGGACGTGCTGACCGACACCGGCACGGGACGCCACCAGGCGGTGGTGCTCGCCCTCGACCCCGGAGGACTGCGCCGGGTCGTCGGCGCGTCACCCGGCCTGGGCACCTCCGGCTGGCGCGAGGACATCGCCGCCCTGCGCACCGCACCGCCGTTCCTCGTCTCCCGGCTCTGGCTCGACCGGCCGGTCCGCGCCGACCGCCCGGGGTTCCTCGGCACCAGCGGCTACGGCGGGCTGGACAACATCAGCGTTCTGGAACGCTACGAGGGCGAAGCCGCCCGCTGGGCCGAGCGGACCGGCGGTTCGGTGGTGGAGCTGCACGCTTACGCCGTGGACACGGGTGCCGAACAGAAGGAGACGCAGGACATGCTCGTCGACCGGCTGCACGAGGTGTACCCGGAGACCCACGGGGCGCGCGTCGTCGACGCCCGGCACGAGTGGCGCTCCGACTGCCCGCTCTTCCCGGTCGGTTCCCACCACCGGCGCCCCACCGTACGCACCCCCCACCCCTGGCTGACCCTGGCCGGCGACGCCATCCGCTGCGACCTGCCCGTCGCCCTCATGGAACGGGCCGCCACCACCGGTTTCCTGGCGGCGAACGCGCTGCTCACCGACCGGGGCGTACGCGGCCAGGTGCTGTGGACCGTCCCCCGCGCGGGACGTTCCCCCCTCCTCCGGGCGCTCGGCGCCGTCGCCGGACGCCGCTCGTCCCCCTGACCGGCGCCCGGCCGGCGTGCGGTCAGCCGGGGAACCGCCCGGTGCTGCGCAGCGCCCACCGGCGTTCGGCGTAGGCCAGGTCGTCGCGCCACAGGCGCCCGGCCGTACGGCGCATCAACGGGCGCAGCACGGGGGCGGCGGCCCGCGCGAGGGCGAAGCCGGGCCGATCCGAAGCGGCGATCGTCGCCTCGACCACGGCGGTGCGCGGATGTGCGTGGCCCGCTCCTGTCAGCGGGGTCGCGTGCGTCTCCACCACGGACGTGGCCCCCTCCCCGTCGGTGATGCGCATGACGACCGTGCGCGGCTCCGGCGCGGTGAACTCGGCCCGCACCGGGACCACCAGGCGCCCGGCCACCCGGAAGGAGACGTCGACGACGAAGGCGTCGTCCTCCTCGCCCTGCGGTTCCCGCGCCACCGCCAGGTCGACGAACGAGTACGGGTGAAACCACGAGCCGTGCCACGGGTCGAGCCGGTTGGCCACCACGTCCTGAGGTTCGCACCGCCCCACCGCCGTGAACACCGTGTCCACCCCGATGCCCGTCGCGGGCCGCACGGGCACCGCAGGCCGGTCGGTCGGCTCCTCGCCGCCCACCTGGTCCAGCCGTACCCAGACCAGTACCCCGTCGTCGTGAACCGGATAAGGGTCCCAGCCGGCGTACGGAGAACCGTCCAGGGCGAGGCCGTGCCAGTGGCAGACCAGCGTGCCGCAGGCGACCCGGCTGTCGCGCAGGGGAGCGCCCAGGTGCGGGCAGACCCCCGGCCCCGCGCGCAGGTCGCCGGTGTCCGAGCGCCACAGCACGACCTCCACGCCGCCGACCGTTCTGCCGTACGGGCGGCCGTCCGCGCGCACGTTCCGGGAGGCGCCGACCACGAACCAGTTTCCGGACGGACGGGAGGACGCCCGCTTGAGCGCGTCGGCGATCAGTGCCGGTCGCGCCTGGCGCCAGGTCGGTGCCTGCGCCGCCCAGTCCGGGCCGGAGCGCCGGAGCCGCAAGGGCGGTGTCCAGCGCCTCCCGCCTGTTCGCTCACTCACCGCGCCGGCTCCTTCCGTTCGACTGCCGGACCATCCGGCGTGGCGATCCGACGTGGGACGCGGGCCCGCCACCGGGCACCGGCCACACGCAGCACACCGGCCGCCGCGGTGGCCGCACGACGCCGGCGGGACACGACCGCACGACGATGCAGCACGGTGTACTCCTGCTCCGCGATCGCGTCGAGAATGCCGCCGTAGAGGGTGAAAGCGGCGCGGATGCAGGGGCGCACCCGTGGATCGAGCATGGCGATGCCCGGCTCCGCCGTCCGGTACACCTCCCGCGTCATGGCCTCCGCGGCGACGAGGGCCGCTCGGATCCGCGGATCGGTGCGTCCGGTGCGTCGGCTCCACTCCAGCAGCGGCCTGTCCACACCGTGCGCGGCCAGCAGATCGCCGGGCAGGTAGACACGGCCCCGGTCGAGGTCCTCGCCCACGTCGCGCAGGAAGTTGGTGAGCTGGAACGCCACACCGAGCGCCGCCGCGTGCGGTGCCGCCTCCTCCCGGGCCGTGACCGTACCGAGGACCGGCAGCATCTGCAGGCCGATCACCGCGGCCGAACCGTGCACATACCCCTGCAGGTCGGCGTAGGTCGGGTAGTCCGTGACGGTCAGGTCGGCACGCATCGAGGACATGAAATCGGCGAAGAGCACGGGCTCGATGGCGTACCGGGCGGCGGTGTCCGCCACGGCCCGGACCACCGGTTCGTCTCCGCCGCCGGAGCGCAGCCCGCGCGCGAGGTCGCTCTCCAGACGGCGGAGCAACCGGTCGCGCTCCTCGGGTGCCAGGGTGCGGTCGAGGTCGTCGACGATGTCGTCCGCCCAGCGGGCGAAGCCGTACAGGGCGTGCACGGCGGAACGGCGTTCGAGCGGCAGCAGGCGAGTGGCCAGGAAGTAGGTCTTGCCGTGGCGGGCGTTGAGCCGGCGGCACCGGGTGTAGGCGGCGCGCAGCGCGGGATCGGTGATCCCGGCCGCGTCCAGCTCACGCCGCGTCATCGGCACCTGCCGGGGCCGGGACGGAGGGTTCGCCGGCCGCGGCCGAAGGCGTACGCCCTCCCAGAGGGCGAGGGACGCTGCCGCCGGTTACGCGGGCGGCAGCGAGCTTGCCGCTGATGAGTACGGTCGGCACGCCGACGCCCGGAGTGGTTCCGCACCCCGCCAACACCACGTTCTCCACCTCCCGTACGAGGTTGCGTGGGCGGAACGGTCCGGTCTGGGCGAAGGTGTGGGCCACCGAGAAGGGGCTGCCGGCCGCATGGCCCTGCGCCGACCAGTCGAGCGGGGTCACCAGGAGTTCCTCCTCGATGCTGTCCGTGAAGCCGTTCAGGCCCCGGCGTTCCAGTTCGTCGGCCAGGCGGTCGCGGTAGCGGGGGCCGAGATCCCGCCAGGTGGCGGCCGAGGGGCCGACCGTCGTGTTCGGGCAGGGGGCGAGGACGTAGTGGAGGTGGCGTCCCGGCGGTGCCAGGTCGGGATCGTGCGTCGTGGGGCGGGTGATCAGCAGGGAGGGGTCGCTCATCAGCTCGCCCCTGCGGGTCAGCTCGTCGAAGGTGCGCTCCCAGGCGGCCCCGAAGGAAATGGTGTGGTGGG
Source organism: Streptomyces sp. NPDC085944 (assembly GCF_040686295.1). Lineage (NCBI taxonomy): Bacteria > Bacillati > Actinomycetota > Actinomycetes > Kitasatosporales > Streptomycetaceae > Streptomyces > Streptomyces sp. NPDC085944. Next base: position 120,321 of record NZ_JBFBJX010000015.1, read on the forward strand.
CGAGGTGCGGCCAGGTGCGGTCGGTGCCCGCGTGCAGGATCACGGCGGACGGTGAGTGGCGCAGCCGGGCCGGCCTCCGGGGCGTCCGCTCCAGCAGTCGGTAGGCGGCGGGCAACTCGCACGTGAGCACCACCGCGTCGCACGGGATGCGCTCCCCGGAGGTCAGATGGACGGCCCGCACGCGCCCCGACGAGCGTTCCAGCGTGCTCACCTCGGCCCTCCAGCGCAGGTCGGCACCGGCGTCCGCCGCCGCGTCGGCCATGGCGCGGGGGAGTGCGTGCATGCCGCCCTTGGGGAACCAGACGCCGGCCACGGTGTCCATGTACGCGATCACCGCGTAGGCCGCGAGCGCGCGGGCCGGGGCGACCCCGGCGTACAGCGCCTGGAAGGAGAAGACGCGGCGCAGGCGGTCGTCGGACAGGAAGCGGCCGATGCGGCCGTCCAGCCGTCCGAAACCGCCAAGCGCCGCCAGCCGGGCCAGATCCGGGTGCAGCAGCTGGGCGGGCGAGTCGAAGTTCGTGTCGATGAAACGGCGCATCTGCGCCCGGTACAGACGCTCCAGCCACTGCCGCATGTCGCGATAGCCGGCCGCCTGCGCCGGTCCGGCGAAGCGGCGCACCTCCGCCTCCATCTCCTCGCCGTCGGTGTGCACGTCGAGCGAGGAACCGTCCGCGAAGCACGCCCGGTAGGCGGGGTGCAGAGCCGTCAGCTCGACGCGGCGGTGGAGGCTGTCCCCGACGGCGGCGAACGCCTCGTCCGCCAGGTGCGGCATGGTCAGCACCGTGGGGCCGGTGTCCAGCTCGTAGCCGCCCCGTCGGATCCGGCCGGCCCGGCCGCCGGGGCCGGCGTCCCGTTCGACCAGGGTGACCCGGCGGCCCGCACCCAGCAGGTGCAGGGCACAGGCCAGCCCGGACAGCCCGGCGCCCACCACGACGACGTGGTCGGTCGGCCCCGGCACCCTCTTCACGCGACCTCCTCGGCACGACGCGGGCGCACGCCGGTGGCGTGTTGGACCAGTGTCGAAAACTCGTCCTGTACGGCCGGGGGCGCGCCGGTGCGCCCGAAGTGGCCGAGGCTCATGTCCGTCAGTTCCCCGATCCTCGCCTCCACGAGATCCCTGGCGCCGGTGCGTTTCAATGCCGCCCGCACGCGTTGTACGGCGTGCTCGGACCGCGGGACGGCGTCCGGGGCCAGTGTCGCGGCGGCCTGGTGATCGTCGGCGGCGTCGGAGAGCTGCAGGGCTACGGCGAGCAGGTAGGTGAGCTTGCCGGAGCGCAGGTCGTCGTCGGCCGGTTTGCCGGTCAGTGCCGGGTCGCCGAAGGCGCCCAGGAGGTCGTCGCGGAGCTGGAAGGCCAGCCCGGCGCACCGGCCCGCCGCCCGCAGTGCGGCCACCACCTGCGCGTCGGCGCCGGCCAGCGACGCGCCCAGCGCGAGCGGCCGGGCGACGGTGTACAGGGCACTCTTCAACGTGGCGATGGTGAGCGCCTCGTCGACCCCGGACGAACGCGTGGCCTGGGCGCGCAGGTCCAGGTACTGTCCGGCGACCATCTCGGTGCGCATGGCCCGCCATTCCCCGTGCAGGAGAGAGCCGTGCGGCGTGCCGAGCGCCGTCTCCGTCAGCAGGTCGTCCGCCCAGGCCAGCGCCAGGTCACCGGCGAGCACGGCGGCCGACGTGCCGAACGCCTCCGCGGAGCCGTGCATGCCCGAGGCCCAGTGCGCACGGGCGAGTTCGACGTGCAGGGCGGGGGCACCCCTGCGCTGCACGGATCCGTCCATCACGTCGTCGTGCACGAGGGCGCACGCCTGGAGCAGTTCGAGGGCGGCACCCGTGCGCAGGACGGCGCTGGCGTCGCCCGAGCCGCCCGCGGCGCGCCAGCCGCAGTGGGTGAACGCCGTACGCAGCCTTTTGCCGCCTCGTCCGACCAGGGCGATCAGGCGGTCGGCCAGCTCCCGGGCGAAGACGGGGTCGACAGCATGGGAAAACCGCAGCCGTTCGTCGAGTGCCTGTTCGAGGACGGTGCCGACGGCGTTCACGGCGTCGGACGCGGTCAGCGGGGCGTCGACGATTCCTGCCGGTGGGGCCACCATCGGCGGCAGTCCGGGCATGCACAACCCCTTCGCACTCTTGGTTATCCGCACAACACCGGTTCCGTCGGGTGCGCTGTCACGGATGCAGTGATTCCTGTCCGGTTCCGCACCGCTTGACAGCCGGTGTCACCTCAGTGGCCCAACGGCACGGGTACTCATGGCGGTGCGTCACCCCGTGCGCGTACCTGCTCGCGCACCTCCGCGAGGTCGGCGAGCCGGTCCAACTGCCGCACCGGCCGGGCGACGCGGTGGTTGCCGGCGAGGCGGTCCCGGTGCCGGTCCAGGAAGGCCCAGTAGCCGGCGGTGTACGGGCACGCGCGCTCACCGGTGCGGTCGCCCGGCCGGTAGGCGCAGGGACCGCACAGGTCGCTCATGCGGTTCACGTAGGCGCCGCCCGACGTGTAGGGCTTGGTCGTCATCCGGCCGCCGTCGGCGTACTGGGACATGCCGACGACGTTGGGGAGCATCACCCAGTCGTAGCCGTCCACGAAGCAGCGGTGGAACCAGTCCGTGACGGCGGCGGGGTCCCAGCCCCGCTGGAGTGCGTGACTGCCCAGGATCATCAGCCGGGGGATGTGGTGCGTCCATCCGGTGTCGCGCACCTGGGCGAGGACGGTGTGCAGGCAGTTCGCCCGGACGGCGTCCGCGTCCAGGTCGTTCCACCAGTCGGGCAGCGGGGCGGTGTGCCGGAGCGTGTTGGAGCGCCGGTAGTCCTCGCCGAAGGACCAGTACAGCTGCCAGACGTACTCGCGCCAGCCGGCGACCTGACGCACGAAGCCCTCCACGCTGTTCAGCGGAGCCCGGCCCTCGCGCCACGCCCGCTCGGCCGTCTCGACGCATTCGGCGGGGTCGAGCAGGCCGAGGTTCAGGGAGGAGGAGAGCAGGCTGTGGCTCATGACGGGGTCGGCGGCGAGCATGGCGTCCTCGTACGGGCCGAAGGTGGCGAGCCGGTGCTCGACGAAGCGCCGCAGGGCCCGCCGCGCCTCCGCCCGGGTCGCGGGGAACAGGCGGGGCCCGTCCCGCCCGACGAAGGAAACGTCCCCGTCGCGCTCCCACCGGTCGAGATCGTGACGGACTTCGTCGTCGATGGCGTCCTCGCGGGGCCGGTAGGGGCGGTCGACCCGCAGCGACGACGTGTCGCGAGGCGGCGGTTCCCGGTTGTCGTGGTCCAGGTTCCACTGGCCTCCCGCGGGTTGCCCGCCGTCCATGAGCAGGTCGTGTCCGCGCCGGACCCAGTGGTAGAAGTCCTCCTGCCGCAGGCGCTTCCCACCGTGGTCGTCCGCCCACCTGGTGAAGTCGGCCATCGGCACCAGGAAGCCCCGGGCGGGGCCCACCGCCACCCGGGGAAGGGCGCGCACCAGGCGGAGCGCGGCGTGCGAAGTGGGGTGGTGGACGCCGACCCGGCGCCCGCGTGCCGCCCGGTCGAGGCCGTCGCGGTAGGTGTCGGCCCGCACGTAGGTGACGCGGTCGCCGAGTTCGGCCGCGCGGTGGCGCATCGCGGAGAGCACGAGATGGGCCTTGGCGCGGTGGAAGCGGCGCCGCCGGAAGACGGAACGTGCCTCGATTATGAGCAGGGGAGTGTCGTGCCCGGGTCCTTCGTCGCCCGGGGTGAGGAAGTGAGGGCCGAGCTGGTCGCCGAAAAGCCAGTGCACAACGGGCGTCCCCTCAGTCGCGGCCGCGGGCGTGCTTGAAGCGCGCGAGCCCGTCGGCGAGGTCGATGACCGGTTGCGGATAGTCGAGCGCGTCGCGTTCCTCCGCCTGGAGGCGCCAGGGCTCGTGCACCTTCTTGCCGTCCACGCCGGCGAGTTCGGGAACCCAGCGGCGTACGTAGGTACCGTCCGGGTCGAACCGCTTGGCCTGGACGGAGGGGTTGAGGACCCGGTGGGGGCGGGTGTCGGTGCCGGTGCCCGCGACCCACTGCCAGTTGAGCTGGTTGTTGACGACGTCGCCGTCCACGAGGAGGTCCAGGAAGTGCCGGGCGCCGATCCGCCAGTCCACGTACAGCGTCTTGGTCAGGAAGCTCGCCACCAGCAGCCGCGCGCGGTTGTGCATCCAGCCCTCGTGGCGCAGCTGGCGCATCGCCGCGTCGACGACCGGATATCCCGTGCGCCCCTCCCGCCATGCGGCGATGTCCTCGGCCGCCTCGTCCTCGCCCCGCCACCGGTCGTGGCGGGTGCGGTAGTCCTTCCCCGACGCCGAGGGCCGCGCCGCCATCACCTGGTGGTGGAAGTCCCGCCAGCACACCTGGCGCACGAACGCCTCCGCGCCCGGCCCTCCGCGCTCGCGGGACCTGTGCACGAGCTCCGCCGGGGACAGCACGCCGAAGTGGAGGTACGGCGACAGCCTGGACGTGGCATCGCCGGCGAGGTCGTCGTGCCGGTCCTCGTAACGGGACAGACCGGACCGCGACCACTGCGAGAACCGGTCACGCCCGGCCGTTTCCCCTCCGGCCGGAAGACCGGGCGAGGTGCCGGAGACATCGGAACGCTCGGGCAGCGGTTCGCCGCGCACCCCGTCGGGGACGCGGACGGTGCGCGGCGCCCGGAGAGGCGTGCGCAGCGACTCCTGGGACCAGCGGCGGAAGTAGGGGGTGAACACGGCGAAGTGGTCGGAGCCGGAGGGGGTCACCGCTCCCGGCGCGAGGGCGGTGATCACCGCCTCGTGCACGCGCAGCGCCACGTCGCTCTCGTCGAGCTCCTTGCGCAGCCGCTCCTCACGGTGCTGGGCGTACGCCGTGACGCCGGCGGCCATGTGCACCTCGCCCGCCCCGCACTCGGCGGCGACCGCGCGGACCTCCCGGGCGACCGGCCCCGCACGGACCACGAGCCGGCCACCGCGGCGGCGCAATGAGGCGTCGAGGTCGTTCAGGCAGTCCGCGAGGAAGGCCCGCCGGTTGGGTGCGTCGAAGTGCGCCGTGCGGATGCCGGGATCGAGCACGAACAACGGCACGACCTCGTCCGCCGCCTTCAGCGCGGCGTGCATCGGTGGATGGTCGTGCAGACGCAGGTCCGAGGTGAACAGGACGACCGCGACGGTCATGGTCTCACTCCTGGCGCAGTGGTACGGGGACGGTGCCCGGTGCTCCGTGCTCCCTGCTTCGGCGGGGGCGGCGACGTCGGATGCGTCGGGAGCGCTGATCACCTGAGTGGGCGGCCAGGCCCTTGGCAGCGGCCTGGGTGATGTTGCGGGCCATGCCCCCGAAAACGACGGCGTGGAAGGGGGAGACGGACCACCGGGAGGCGTGGCCAGGAGCCCCCTGGGGTGGAACAGTGCGCGCTGCCGGTAGCGGTTACGGCCCTCGGCGTCCGTCTCGACGCACATCTGCGGCCGTGCCCGTCCCGGCAGCCTCAGCAGTCGTACCGGTTCGATCTCCTCGACCCGACGAACCGGTCCAGCCGGCCGCGGGCCGTCTTGTCCATGTGTCCTGCCCGAGCGTTGATTCGTTAAGGGGCCGTGTGACGCCACGATGGCCGTAGTCGGCGGTCGGTGCATCTTCTGATCGGCGCATGGATGGAGGCGGGGGCGCATGGAGGGAGGCGGTGCATTGGCCTCACTGGGTGTCGTCCCTTGACACGTCCTCTGACCGTTTGGCGGCGCGTGGCTCGCCGGGCGGCCGCAGTGGGGATGGAATGAGGGGAAACCCCACGTCTGAAGGTGAGTCGGTCATGCTGGTCAAGAAGCTCCACGAGTCCGGAATCCGAGCCGAGCACGCCTACGCGGCCGGCTTCGTTTCCATCGGGTTGTCAGTGGTCACTTGGGGCACTTCCCTGCGCGTGGAGAAGAAGGGAGAAGAGCGCGCCGACCGTTGGGGCATCTTCGTCGGGGAATGGGCTCCGACCTTCTTCGCGATCGGCCTGGCCTTGTCGACGTACGAGAAGTAATCCTCCCCGGCCCGGCACCCTGTTCAGGAGGCGCTGCTGCGCCTGCGCGAGATGCTGTGGCGAACGCTGCGGAACACGTCGGCCCGCGGGCGGTGCGCCGTCCGGGGCCGTGACGCTCCGGGCGGCCGAGGCGCCGGTGCCGCGCTCACGTGCGACGTGCACGCGCTTCGGAACGGAAGCACGCGTCGGACGTCCCCGGGAGCCGCGAGCGGTTGTCTGCCACGAGCGGGTAGACGCCGTGCGCGAGTCGGCGTACCGGCTCCACCATGAGCGGGGCCCCGAGCAGGCTCCATCCGCCGCCCGCGCTCCAGGAGAGGCTTCGACACAGCGTCTGCGCCGCCTCAGCCCGTCCCAGCCGGTGTCACCCACAGTGCCTCGCGCTGAGCACGCTGTCGCGTCACGCCGATGCCTCGCAGGTCGAGTCGCTGCCGGGCGACGCTTTCACAACGGGGACTCACGTTCCGTTCGATCCATCGCACTGCCGTGGTGCAAAAGCCGCAGTCGCCGTCGAAGAGGAGAGTGGGCACCGTCCGCACGCCTTCGTGGCGTCCCGGTGTGCTCCTGTCGGGCATCCGGCCCCGCTTCCCGTGATGGACCGGGCAGCGCCGCGTCCGCGCGTGCCGTAGACGCCACGTGCTGCTGAGCAGGGGTGCGGCATCGTCAGGGCCTGGCGTTCGTTGTGGCGGGCGCTCGCTCCCAGCCGGCGCGGGCGCAAACTGTCTGCCAGCGGTCCGGTCGTCCCTCGCCCCTTCCGGGACGGCGGTGCCCGGTGCGCTGACCACGGTCGGGCGGCCCACGGTCGCGCCGCCGGGTCGCAGAACTGCCCTGGGGCTGCTCGGGGCGAGTACCGGAGCGGCTGCGGCCCTGATCGCGGCCGGCGAGCGCCCCGACAGGGTGTCCGCGGTGGTGTCCCGGGCGGCAGACCGGGCCTGGCAGGCGATGCACTCCCGCTGGTCGCCGCACCGGTCCTGCTCGTCGTCGGTAGCGCCAACAGCGCTGTACTCGGCCCCAAGCCGTGAGGCCACTCAACGGCTCGGTGTCTGACCGAATCCATGTCGTACCGGGCGCCATTCATCGCTTCCCCGAGCCCGGGGCCTTGGAGACGGTCACCGAAGCCGCTGTCGACTGGTTCCGTGACCACCTGAGCGAGGGGACGGGCAATGAGTGCTCGGGCTGAACGCACGACGGACCCGGACGACGGGGCGACTGTGACGGCCGTGTCCGCACCGTCCTCGGTCACCGCGCCGGCCACAGGAGGTGCGGGAGGCGTTCGGCCGCTGGGCCCCGTGGACGCGGGCGGACACGGGGGTCGCGACGGGCAGGTGACTGCCGGCACGGTTGTGCCGCCGCCGTTTCCACCGGGCAGGAAAGCGACAACGCCAACCCCGGGGGGCGGCTGGCAGGCACCGTCTTCTTCGGCGGACCGCAGGCCGCGGGCGGGCTGGACGGGCTGCAGGCCGAGTACGCCCGGGTCCCCTTCGCCCATGTCGGACTGGTGCCGCTGCCGGACACCGTGGACGACGCGCAGGCGATCCTGCTCTCGGACATCTACCCCACCTCCTGGTTCGGAGCCAGGCTGGCCGAGGTCGGCGACGGCGACACCGTCGCGATCGTCGGGGCCGGCCCCGTCGGGCAGGCCGCCGTCGCCTGCGCCCGTCTTCAGGGGGCCGGGCGGATCATCGTCGTCGACGGTGTCGGTGACCGCCTGGACATGGCCCGCAGCCAGCATGCGGAAACCGTCGACTTCCACGCTGAGGACCCGGTCGAGGCGGTGCGTGAACTGACCGGCGGCATCGGCGTGGACCGGGTGATCGAGGCCGTGGGTGTGGACGCACAGAAGCCGTCCCACGGGCCCGCCGCGGACGCCGCGGCCCAGCAGGCCGAGGAGTTCGGCCACGAGCGGTCGGAGGTCGCGCCGGAGCAGAACCCGGACGGCGCGACGTGGGTGCCGGGTGACGCCCCGACGCTGGCGGCGCGCTGGGCGGTGCAGATGGTGGCGAAGGCCGGCACGGTCGGCACCATCGGCGTCTATCCGCCGCAGGTGCAGCACTGCCCCTTCGGGGAGGCGTTCATGAAGAACCTGACCCTGAGGATGGGCAACTGCAACCACCGGCGCTACGTACCGCCTCTGGTCTCGCTGGTCGCCTCGAAAAGCCTCGACCCCACGCCCCTCGTCACCCGCTGGGGCGGCACTCCGAACGCCGTCGAGGCGTACCGCCGCTTCGACCGGCGGGAGGCGGGTTGGACCAAGGTGGTCCTCGGCGTCTCGGACGACGGAGCGGTCGCTCCCGGCCTCGGCGAAGCGGCGGGCACCGGCGCGGCCACCACCGCCGGCTCGCCGGGTCCCACGGCGGCCGAGGCGACCAAGGAAGCGTAGTCATGAAGCGGACCCGTCGTCCGGGGAGTGAGCCGGGCGAGGAGAGGCTCCGCGCGTGCCGTCGCCCGCGGGCCGGCGTGCTCGGGGGACGTGCGGGCGGGGGAGGAAGGAGGCGCGACGGAGCCGTCTGCCAGGCGTCGAACTCCGGAGGCGTCCTGGGGCGGTCGAGGTCGGCCTCGGACAGGTCGACCACGCTCCTCCGTGAAACAGGTGCCGGCGAAGAAGACGTGGTCACCGGTGAACTCGGCGCTCTCGAGGGAGACTTCTCCGCCGCTGAAGGACGTGCGCGCAACGTGGCGCGGGGCCATGGCGTGGATTCCGGCGAGCCGCACCATGGGCAGCGCTGGCCGAGCTGCGCACTGGCGGTGACGAAACGCTCGTTGAACAGCCGGACGTCCTCTCTGCGTTCGGCGGCTTCGGCGAGTGGCTGCCAGCGCGTGCGGACCGGTGAGCGCCGGACAGCCGGGGTGGCCACATCAGGCATGCACTCATCAGGGACAGAGTGACACCGAGTGCGGAACCACAGCAATGCGCCGGGACAGCGCCTGCATTTGGTCCTCCTGTGGCCGAGACACCCCTGATGACCCGTGGGGCGAGGCTGGCACGCCCACACCACGCCGCGGCGGGGCGAGTGCCCGGCCGCCACCCTCCTCGACCGGCCCCGCAGCCGCCCGGGGTGTTTCCGGTCAGCGCCGTGGCGCGCGCCTGGGCTCGTCGGCGGGCATCGGGACGGGGTAGGGCTCGGTGAAGTCCGCCGAGCGGCTGACGTCTTCCCACGCGGCGGCTTGCGCCAGCTGGCCGCGGGAGTACTCCATCGCCATCTCGACGGCGTTGACGCCGAGCAGGAGGTGGGAGGGCGGGCGATCGCGCCGGACCGCCCCGACGATGACGGAGGCGGCGCGCCGTGGGTCGCCGGCGGCCCCGGCGTCGCTCTGGCGCATGCGCCGGTTCATGAGGCCGACGGTGTCCTCGTACTCGGCGGGTACCGGCTGCACCGTCATGGAGGATCCGGCCCAGTCGGTGGCGAACCCGCTCGGCTCGACCACCATGACCTGTACGCCGAACGGTGCCGCCTCCACGGCGAGCACTCGGCTGAACCCGTCCACCGCGAACTTGGCCGCCTGGTACGAGGCGATGCCGGGCGATCCGCCCACCCGTCCGCCGACCGAGGAGATCTGGACGATCGTGCCGCCGCCGTGGTCGCGCAGGGTCGGCAGAGCGGCCTTGCTGACGTTGTGGACGCCCCAGAAGTTGGTTTCGAACTGTGCGCGGAAGTCGGCGTCGTCTGTCGTCTCGATCGGTGACACGTTCGCGTACCCGGCGTTGTTGACCACGACGTCGAGGCGTCCGAAGTGGCTGATCGCCGCGTCGACGGCTGCCCGGGCGCCGGCGGCGTCCGTAACGTCGAGTGCGACCGGGTGAACGCGGTCGCCGCCGTACTGCTGGACGAGGTCGTCGAGGTGTTCCGGTCGGCGGGCCGTGGCGACGACCAGGTCGCCCGCGTCGAGGGCGGCGGTGACCAGGGCGCGGCCGAGGCCGCGCGAGGAGCCGGTGACGAACCAGACCTGCTGCTTGTGCTCGGGTTGTTCCATATCCATAGTGCAACACCGTTGCATTAATTACGCAACGCGGTTGCTCTATGCTGGGGTGATGACCGGGTCCGGATTCCAGCGCGCCCGCAGTGCGCAGGCCAAGCAGCAGCGTGAACGGGCGATCCTCGAATCGGCCCGCGAGCTGGGCGCCGAGCGCGGCATCCGCGAGGTCACGCTGACCGACATCGCCGCAGCCGTGGGCATGCACAAGTCGGCGTTGCTGCGCTACTTCGAGACGCGCGAACAGATCTTCCTCAAGATCACCGCCGAGGGGTGGAAGGACTGGTCCGCGGAGTTGTGTTCCCGGTTGGCGGCGCTGCCGAGCGCGGCACCGGAGGCCGTCGGCCAGGCCTTCGCGGCCACCTTGGCGGCCCGGCCCCTGTTCTGCGACCTGTTGGCCCAGGCGCCCCTCAACCTCGAACGGAACGTGTCCATCGAGTCGGTGCGCTCCTTCAAGGTCGTGACCCTCGACGAGGTCGACCGCATCGGCACCGAGCTGGGAAGGCTGCTCGGCCTCGAGGAGACCCAGGCCGTGGACGTCATCGCGACGGCCACCAGTCTGGCGGGAGCCCTGTGGCAGATGGCGACGCCCGGTCCGCACATCCAGGCCCTCTACCGCAGTGATCCCCGGCTCGCGCACGCGGTCGTGGAGGTCGAGCCGCGACTGGACCGCGTCCTCGGCGCCCTGCTCCGGGGACTGGCCGACCGGTGAGTGGGAGGCGCGGTGGGAGGATCCGCGAGGTTTCGTGCGCCGTGCCACGGTTCTCGTGGCGATTGCCGCCGTCCCCGCCGGTCAGGCCATGGTCCTGTCGCACCGCACGACCCGCTGCCCCTGCCGGCCCAGATCGAGGACCGCCACTCCGGCGCGTTCGCCGGGAGTATCTGGAGCGCGGCCCCGAAGCCTGGCGCCTGCTCCTCCGTCCACCGCCGAGCCCGGCCCCGGGTACCCCTCCCCACCGCGCTCCCCGCTCACCACCGGCGGGCGCCGGTGGCGGCTCGGCCGCCGGTGCCCGCCGGCGCCGTGGCGGGTGGCCGCAGGCGTCCGCGCTTCACGGACGCGGCGCGCCCGTCCCACGCGGTGGCCGGCCCGCCGACGCCCGGTCTCCGGTCACTCGTGGGCCAGCCACAGGTCGGGGCCGAAGACCTCGTAGCGGATGTTGCGGGCGGCGACGCCCGCGTCCAGCAGCCGGGGGCGAACGGCGCGCATGAAGGGCAGTGAGCCGCACAGGTACACGTGGGCGTCGGCGGGCGGAGCGAGGACGGCCGGGTCCATCAGTCCGCTCCGGGCCCCCGGTTCCTCGTCGGCGTCCCGCTCGTACCAGAAATGGGCCTCGGCGTCGGGGAGTTCCCCCACCAGGCGGCGGGTGTCGGAACGCAGGGCGTGATCGGCCGGGGACCTGTCGGCGTGCAGCACCCGTACCGGGCGGGCCGAGCCTTCGGCCGCGAGGTGTTCGAGCATGCCCACCATCGGGGTGCAGCCGATGCCGGCCGACACGAGCAGCAGTGGGGTGTCGGCGTCGTCGAGGACCACGTCGCCGAAGGGCGCCGACAGCACGAGTTCCTCACCGGCCCGGACGGTCCCGTGCAGTCGGTTGGAGACCGCGCCCTCAGGCGTGCCCTCACCGCCGGGAACCCGTTTGACGGTGATGCGCCGAAGATTCTCGCCGGGGGCGTTGGACAGACTGTACTGGCGGGTCTGGTGGAGGCCGTCGGACAGGCGCACCCGGATACTGACGTACTGGCCGGCGCGGGCCGGGGGCACCGGCTCCCCGTCCGCGGGACGCAGCAGGAAGGAGGCCACGTCGGCGGTCTCCTCCCGCCGCTCCACCACGGTCCAGCGCCGCCACGGGTCGCGCGGGTCCACCCGCGCCTGGTCGTAGAGACGGGCCTCCATGGCGATGAGCGCCCCGGCCATGAGCCAGTACACCTCGTCCCAGGCCGCGGCGACCTCCGGCGTGACCGCGTCGCCGAGTACATCGGCGATGGCACCGAAGAGGTACTTGTGGACGATCGTGTACTGGTCCTCGGTGATCCCGAGCGCGGCGTGCTTGTGGGCGATCCTCGACAGCATGGCGTCCGGGCGGGCGTCGGGATGCGCGAGCAGGGCCTGCGCGAAGGCCGCGATGGAGCCGGCCAGCGCCCGGCGCTGTTCGCCGGTGGCCTGGTTGCCGCGGTTGAACAGCCCGTCCAGCAGTTCCGGATGCTCGTCGAACATGGTGCCGTAGAACCGGGCGGTGATCTCGTCCAGGGCATTGCCGACGACGGGAAGCGTGGCGCGCACGACGGCGGCCGACTCGGGCGAGAGCATGGGACTCCTTGGCAGTGAGGACAGGTGGGAGCACGGACGCCGGCTGGCTCGGACCACGGGGTCCGCAGCGGCCGGTGTTTGGAACCGGTTCTCGATCCTGATGTGCGCGCGTCGGTGCGAACAGGGCCGAACGTCCCCGAGCCCGGGGCTCATCGGACCTCGTCCGGGCCGGCCGCCGCCAAGCGGGTCGATCGGGCCCATCCGTCCGTGCCGCTGCTCCATCAGGGCGGCGGTACGGGGAGTCGGCCGCCGCTCCTGCACGTGAGTGTCCTGGGCCGCTGAAGCAGGGACAGTGCCCCCGCCAACCGTGCCGGGGCGGAGTGCGGTGGAGGAACCATGGTGTCCGAAGAACCCGACCACCCAGCCGGTGACCGCGGCACGGGCCCAGCAAAGGGCCCGGGGGTCTGCCCAAGCGGTTTTGGGCCAGTGTGCTGAAACGGGTGGAAGGCCGCCATGTCTCCGTGCGCGGCCGCGTGCAGGAGCAGCCGCTGAAGTGCCTGCCCGGACCGCAGCCAGGTGAGCGGATCGTCCTTGCCCGTGGCGAGGAGCACCACCGGTCCGGTCCGGGTGGGCCATCGCCGAGGAGGCGTGGGGAACATGTCCGTCAATCCCGCACAGTCCCGCCCGGCGAGGGCGGTGGAGTCGGGGTGGAGGACGCTGAGGGGCGGGACGACGGGACGGGACGAGCGGCCGTGAGGACCAACGGCGACCGGACACGGATCGTGGTGGAGAAGACGGTTCTCTGCCCGGCTCCAGCGTCCCGCCGCGCGGCAGTACCGGGCAGAGGCCCGCGGTCCGCAGTACGGGACCACTGCCCCACGTGCCCTGTATGTCGGTGACGCCGGTTGCCCTGCCTGCGGCCGGGAGTGGTCAGCCGGAGCGGACCCCACTGCGCGCCGGGTCCGGTGCAGATGCGGCTGTGGAGGGCCGGGCCTTGTCCAGCATGCCCGCCGCCCGGCCGGACGCCCTCGTGCGCGAGGGCACGCAGCGGGTCGGTGCCAGGCGGGTGAGGACGGGACCGCACACCGCCAGAAGGAGCACGTAGCAGGTCACCAGGGCCGCAAGGCGGTCTCCGGTCGGTTCCGGACACCGCTCACTCTCCCGCCCCCCACCGCCCCGCACCCGACCCCGAATGTCCGCACCCCAGGGGCTCAACAGCCCCGATCCACAAGGACCTTCGGCCACCGCCAGCGATGGAACAGCCCGCCTGTACACGGCCATGTCTCACGCATCGCGTACAGACGGGCCGAGGATCGGGCGGGGCTGAGTTGTCCCTCGTTGCGTTCGCTGTCCTGGGCAGTCCGTCTCGGTCAGTCGTGCGAGATCACCGCCACCGGAGCGACGGAATGATGCAGAAGCGCCTGGGTCACCGGGCCGATATGAGCGCCGACCGCCGCCCGACGGTTCTGCCTGCCCACCACCACGAGAGCGGCATCGTAGGAGGCGTCGACCAGGTGGCGCCCGGCACCACCGATCGTGGCCTGCGCGTGAACCTCCACGGCGGGGTACGTGTCCTGCCACGGTCGCAGGATGTCGGACAGTTCGCTCCGTACCTGCTTGACCATGCCGTCGTTCAGGTCCGGCATGAGCGCGCCGCCGTAGTAGTAGGGAGGCAGCGTCCAGCCGTGGATGATCCGTAGGCGTGCGGCGCGCCGTGAAGCCGCGTCGAACGCGAAGTCGATCACCGCGTCGTTGGGCTTGTGCAGGTCCACGCCCAGGACGACGTCACGGTGGCCGGTGACGGCGGAGACCTTGCGTGCCGAGGTCTTTGGCGGTGCCTCCTTCTCGCCGTACCCGGAAGCACGGACGAGGACGACGGGCCGCTCGCACGAGGCCAGGACGGCATGGGAGACGGAGCCGAGCAGGTATCCCCCCGCCCTGCTCAGTCCCCGGGAGCCCAGTACCAGCAGCTCGGCTTCCTCGGCGGCCTTCAGCAGCACCGGGACGGGCAGTCCGGGGACTTCGTCCGTGTCGATCCACATCCCGGGGCGCGTGTCGCCGACGCGGGAGCGCGCTTGGGCCAGCAGGTGCTGTGCCGATGCCCGCTGGAGGTCGCTCGGCGGCACCGGCACACCGAGTCCGGTCGCCGGTGCGAAGGCGGGGGCCTGCCACTCCCACGCGGTCACGAGCCTCAGAGGCAGGTCCCTGAGCCGTGCCTCGTGCGCGGCCCAGTCTGCGGCTGCCAGGCTCGCCGGCGAACCGTCCAGTCCTGCGGTGATGGTGCGGATCATGGGAATCCTCCTTCAGGCTGCTTCGAGTCTTGGTCCTTTCAGGCGGTGACAGCAGGGACCACTGGTCCTCGGTCAGGAACCGACCGTCCCGGAATCAGACTCTCCGGTGCGCCGCCTGCTGCTCGTCGTCCGATGGGGAGTTCGGGCGGCAGCAGCGTCCCCGGTGTTCGTGCACAGCGGGCGTCGGCCGGCGGGAGCTGTCCGTCCGTGCTGACCCCGAGCTCGCCATGCCGGGATCCGATCCGCAGGGGCGCGCGGAGCCGAGCGGCACGGTCACAGCAGGCTGGTCCAGTAGGTCCGGAAGCGGGTCAGGACGAGCATCGCGATCAGGCCGTACCAGGCACCGAGGAGGAGCCATTGGGTGTCGAGCACGAGGGCGAGGGCCCGTCGGCCGGCCGGGCCCAGCGGGACGACGCCGTGGCGGAGGTTGCGCAGGGTCAGGTACCAGAACGGCGCGATGGTCATGATCCGGACGACCACGCGGTACGGGCAGAGCTTGTCCAGTTCGTAAAGCGACTGCCACAGGAGCCAGTGGACGAACACCACTTCCGTGAGCGCGCCGGCGTTCAGCGTCAGCCACAGCCACCGGTGCAGGCGGGAGCCGGAGAGCACGGCGGGGCCGAGAGCGGTGACCGCGGCGAACGCGGCGAGGCCCAGCACCATGTTGGGGAAGCCGAACACGGTGCCCTGCTCGCTGGACATGACGCTGCCGCAGCTCACTAGGTGACTGAGGTCGCACGCGGGCTGATGGGCGGGGTCGTCGAGCAGCCGTCACTAGTCCGTGGTGAGCCGGAAGGAGGCGAGCCGGCCGACGGCCCCGGTGCCGGTCATGAGCCAGCCCGTGCGACTGCCCCTCCGGCCCACCGGGTCCACGGGAGCGGTAGTGCCGGGAGCAGGCCTCTCGTCGGTGGTCATACGGGGTGCCGGTCGCGCCGGGCGGGGCCCGCCGTGTGCCCGGGGGCGGTCGCGCGCCGCCGGTAGACGACGTAGGGGCGGACGAGGTAGCCGACGGGCGCGCTCCAGACGTGTACGAGGCGGGTGAAGGGCCAGACGGCGAAGAGCAGGCAGGCGCTGAGCGCGTGCAGCTGGAACAGCAGGGGCGCCCCAGTGATGGCCTCCGGCTGCGGTTGGAGGGTGAACAGGCCGCGGAACCAGACGGAGACGGTGGAGCGGTAGTCGTATCCCGCGCCGAACACGTTGTGCGCGGCGGTCGCGGTGATGCCCACCAGTACGGTGGCCGACAGCAGCGGGAAGAGCACCTTGTCGCTGCGGTCGGTGCCCAGGCGGACCCGGCGGGTCAGCAGTCGGCGGGCGCACAGCATGCCCAGGCCGGCCACCATGGCCACACCGGCCACCGAGCCCGCCCACACGGCCGTCGTGTGGTACGTGTGCTCGTCGACCCCGACCGCCTCGGTCCACGAGGCCGGTACGGCCAGGCCGACGACGTGCCCGGCGATCACCATGAACGCGCCAAGGTGGAACAGCGGGCTGCCCCAGCGCAGCCACCGGTGTTCGAGAAGCTGGGTGGTGCGCGAGGTCCAGCCGAACTGGTCCTGCCGGTAGCGCCAGACGTGTCCGACGGCGAACACGGCCAGGCAGATGTAGGGCACGGCCACCCACAGGAGGAGGTCGGAGCCGCTCGCTGCGGCGGGGGGAGCGGGTGCGGCGGGTGCGGCACTCATCGGGCGCCTTCCGGGGTCGTCAGGGACGGCATGAGGGTGGGCCGAGCCTGCTCGGGCGGGACGAAGGCGCCCGGCGGCGCGAAGTCGCCGGCGCCGTACGGGTCCAGGCCGACGTCCTCGGCGGGCGGGCCCTGGGCGGCGAGTTCGGCGACGGCCTCGCGGTCGGCCTCGGTGGCGGGCGGCAGCAGGGTGAGCAGCGCGGCGAGGACGTGCCGGTAGGGGGAGCCGCCGTCGGTCAGCGCGTGGTGGATCAGTTCCAGTCCGCGCCGGTGGAGGCGCAGCGGGGCCTCGCCCGCGCGCGGCCCGGCGAGCGCGGCGTACTCCAGGACGACCGGGAGGTGGTCGGGCAGTTCTCCGCCGTCGCTGTCCCAGCCGGTGGCGCGGTAGCGCTGGGCGAGGGCGAGCAGGGCCATGCCGCGGCGGCGGGTGTCGCCGTGCAGGTAGTAGGTGAGGTAGAGACCGCTGCGGCGGCGCAGGTCGAACGTCTCCACGTAGTGCTGCTCCAGCGCGTCCGGTTCCTGACCGGTGAACCAGGCGGTGAACGTGGACAGGTGCTCGGTGGCGGGGGACGGCGGCAGCGCCTCGACGGTGGCGGTGAGCACCGGCCGGGCGGCGGTGAGCGCGGCGTCCGGGTACTGCAGCAGCAGGGACAGCAGCCGCAGCAGCAGCGCGCGGGTCTCCGGCTCCCGCGGTCCGAACGAGGCGGTGGTACGGCCGGGGCGCGCCGTCCCGTCCGGGCGGCGCAGGACGGCCCGGACGCGGGCGCGGACGATGTTCGGGACGGTGGTGGGCAGCGGGCTCATGCGGACTCTCCCGTCGAGGCGGCCGAGGCGCGGCGCAGGGTGGGGACGCCGAGCATGATCCGGCCACCGGACCCGGCCGGTCGCGGGTCCCCGGACGTCTCGACGGGGCAGCGGTCCTCCATCGCGCTCAGCGCCGCGGCGTCCTCCTTGTGCGCGGCCGGCACGACGTACCGGTCCTCGTACTTGGCGACGGCCAGCAGGCGGTGCAGGTCCTCGGCCTCGCGGGCGGTCAGCCCGACCGCCTTCAACGCGGCCTCGTCGCCGTCCTCGCCCAGCGTGCGTTCGCGCATGTAGGAGCGCAGCGCGGTGAGCTTCATCAGCACCCCGCCGACCACGTCGGTGTCCCCGGCGGTGAACAGCTCCGCCAGGTACTCCAAGGGGATGCGCAGCCGGGTGACGGCCGCGAACACGTGGTCCGGGGCGTCCTGGTTGCCGCCCGTCGCGTCGACGGCGTCCAGGACGGGCGACAGCGGGGGCACGTACCAGACCATCGGCAGGGTGCGGTACTCCGGATGCAGCGGCAGAGCCACCTTGTGCCGTGCCACCAGGTCGTACACGGGGGAGCGGCGGGCGGCGTGCAGCCAGTCCTCCGGGATGCCGGACTCCCGGGCCGCCGCGATGACGTCGGGGTCGGCCGGGTCGAGGAAGACACCGCGCTGGGCGTCCAGCAGGTCCTTCTCGTCGGGGGTGGCGGCGGCCTCGCCGACCCGGTCGGCGTCGTACAGCAGCAGACCGAGGTAGCGCAGCCGCCCCACGCAGGTCTCGGAGCAGACGGTGGGCTGGCCGGCCTCGATCCGCGGAAAGCAGAACGTGCACTTCTCGGCCTTGCCGGTGGCGTGGTTGACGTACACCTTCTTGTACGGGCACGCCGTCACGCACATCCGCCAGCCGCGGCACTTGTCCTGGTCCACCAGGACGATGCCGTCCTCGACCCGCTTGTACATCGCGCCGGACGGGCAGGCCGACACGCAGGCCGGGTTGAGGCAGTGCTCGCACAGCCTGGGAAGGTGGAAGAGGAAGGTCTGCTCGAACTCGAACTTGACCCTCTCGGTCCACGCGCCGCTGAGGTTGGGGTCGGCGCCGGCGTTCTCGGGGGCGCCGCCGAGTCCGTCCTCCCAGTTGGCGCCCCAGGTGATGGAGGTGGGCCTGCCGGTGAGGACGGAGCGGGGGCGGGCCACCGGCATGTCCGGTCCGGCGGGGGCGCCGACCAGGTTGTCGTAGTCGTAGGTGACCGGCTCGTAGTAGTCCTCCAGGGAGGGCAGGTCCGGGTTGGAGAACAGCGACAGCAGCCGTTTGACCCGGCCGCCGGAGCGCAGGACGAGACGCCCGCGCCTGTCGAGCATCCAGCCGCCCTTCCACTGGTCCTGGTCCTCGTAGCGGCGCGGGTAGCCGACGCCGGGCTTGGTTTCGACGTTGTTGAACCAGGCGTACTCGACGCCGGTGCGGTTGGTCCACGTCTGCTTGCAGGTGACCGAGCAGGTGTGGCAGCCGATGCACTTGTCGAGGTTCATCACCATCGCGACCTGTGCCATGACGCGTCCGACGGTGGCTTCGGCACGGGGCATGTCAGTACTCCACTCGCTGGTCGCGGCGGCGGATGACGGTGACCTCGTCGCGCTGGTTGCCGGTCGGACCGTAGTAGTTGAAGGCATAGGTGAACTGCGCGTAGCCGCCCGCGAGATGGGTCGGCTTGAGCAGCAGCCGGGTGAGGGAGTTGTGGATACCGCCGCGCCTGCCGCTGACCTCGGTCTTCGGCACGTTCACATTGCGGTCCTGGGCGTGGTGCATGTACACCGTCCCCTCCGGCATGCGGTGGGTGACCACGGCCCGGCAGGCGACGACACCGTTGCGGTTGTACGCCTCGATCCACTCGTTGTCCTTGACGCCGATCTTCTCGGCGTCCTGGAGCGACATCCAGAGGGTGGGGCCGCCCCGGGACAGGTCGAGCATGTACTTGTTGTCCTGGTAGTTGGAGTGGATGGAC
Organism: Streptomyces sp. NPDC085944; assembly: GCF_040686295.1. NCBI lineage: Bacteria > Bacillati > Actinomycetota > Actinomycetes > Kitasatosporales > Streptomycetaceae > Streptomyces > Streptomyces sp. NPDC085944. The sequence goes on from NZ_JBFBJX010000015.1 coordinate 139,267, forward strand.
CACTTCGAGTGCGGGGTGAGGTAGCGGACCGTGACCTCGGCCCGCCCGTCCTCGTGCAACCGCTCGTCGCCGTAGTGCCGCGGCGTGTTCAGCGGCGGCCGGTAGACGGGAAGTTGCTCACCGAGTTCGGTCATCCAGTCGTGCTGGACGAAGAAGTGCTGGCGTCCGGTGAGGGTGTGCCAGGGCTTCTTGTGCTCGGTGTTGATGACGAAGGGGGAGTAGCGGCGTCCGCCGGTCTCCGAGCCCGACCACTCGTACGAGGTGATGACGGAGCGGGGCTGGGTGCGGGTGTCGGCGAAGGTGATGCGCTCCGCCTCGCGCTCGGCGGACAGTTCCACCAGGCCCTCGCTGCCGGTCTGCCGCTCCAGCTCGCGGAAGCCCTCGGTGGCCAGCCGCCCGTTGGTGGTGCCGGACAGGGCGAGGATCGCCTCGCACATGTCGGAGGCGGTGGCGAGCGAAGGACGCCCGGCGGCCACCCCGTCGCGGACGGTGCCGTTGCGGCGGCGCAGGTCCTCGATCTCCCGGTCCGGGTGGACGGTGACGCCCTTGGTGGTGGTGCCCAGGCTGTCCAGCAGCGGACCGACGGCGCGCATCTTCTGCGCGATCGCGGCGTAGTCCCGCTCGACGACGGCCAGCTTCGGCATGGTGCGGCCCGGGACCGGTTCGCACGCGCCGGTCTTCCAGTCCCGCACCACCCCGCCGGGCTGGGCCAGCTCGTCGGGGGTGTCGTGCAGCAGCGGCACCGGCAGCACGTCGGTGCGGGTGCCGAGGTGCTCGGCGGCCAGCTCGCTGAAGCGGTCGGCGAGGGTCAGGAAGCTGTCGTAGTCGGTGCGGGCCTGCCACGGCGGGGCGATGGCCGGGGTGAAGGCGTGCACGAAGGGGTGCATGTCCGTGCTGGACAGGTCGTCCTTCTCGTACCAGGTGGCGGCCGGCAGGACCACGTCGGAGAGCAGCCCGGTGGACGTCATCCGGAAATCCATGGTGACCAGGAGGTCGAGCTTGCCCTCGGGAGCCTCTTCCCGCCACACCACGTCCTTCGGACGCCCCTCGGGCGGGGTCTCCTCGGAGCGCACCGCGGCGTCGGTGCCCAGCAGGTGGCGCAGGAAGTACTCGTTTCCCTTGCCGGAGGAGCCCAGCAGGTTGGCCCGCCACACGGTCAGCACGCGCGGGAAGTTGGCCGGGTCGTCGGGGTCCTCGGCGGCGAACCGCAGCCGCCCCGACTTCAGTTCGTCAACGATGTGCTCGGCGACCGGCCGGCCCGCGGCCCTCGCCTCGTCCGTCAGGTCGAGCGGGTTGCGGTTGAAGCCCGGGTGCCCCGGCGTCCAGCCCAGCCGCACCGCCTGCGCCAGGCAGTCGGCGAACGCCTTCCCCTTGAACCTGCCCTCGCCCAGCGGGGAGGCCAGCTCGTCGGGGCCGAACGCCTCGTAGCGCCACTGGTCGGAGTTCAGGTACCAGTACGACGTGCCCGCCATGTGCCGGGTGGGCCGCTGCCAGTCGAACGCGAACGACAGATGCTGCTGCCCCGTGAGCGGGCGCACCTTCTCCTGGCCGACGTAGTGCGCCCAGCCACCGCCGTTGACGCCCTGGCAGCCGGTCATCGTCGTCAGCGCCAGGAAGGCACGGTAGATCGTGTCCGAGTGGAACCAGTGGTTGGTGCCCGCCCCGAGGGCGATCATCGAACGGCCGCCCGTGCACTCGGCGTTGCGGGCGAACTCGCGGGCGATCCGGGCCGCCTGCTCCGCCGGGACGGAAGTGATCGTCTCCTGCCAGGCCGGGGTGTGGAGCCGGTCCGCGTCGTCGTACGAGGACGGCCAGTCGCCGGGCAGGCCGGGGCGCCCGACCCCGTACTGGGCGAGCATCAGGTCGAAGACGGTCGTGACGAGCCGTCCGCCGAGCCGGCGCACCGGGACCCCGCGGACCATGCTGCCGCCGCCCTCGGTGGCACCTTCGTCGAAACGGGGCAGCGTGATCGTCACCGTCTCCTCGGCCCGCTCCAGCAGGCTCAGTTCGGGCACCACGTCACCCAGGTCGAGGTTCCAGCGGCCCTGCTCCTCCTTGCCCCAGCGGAACCCCAGCGAGCCGCCCGGGACCACGGGTTCGTCCGTCGTCGAGTCCAGCAGAACGGTCTTGGAGCCGGCGTTCTCCACCTCGTGGCCGAGGTCGGCGGCGGTCAGGAACCCGTCCGGGACCAGACCGCCGCCCGCGTGCTCGCGCAGGGAGACCAGGAACGGCGCGTCCGTGAACGTGCGCAGGTACTGCTGGAAGTAGGGCACCTCGCGGTCGACGAGGAACTCGCGCAGGATCACGTGCCCCATGGCCATCGCCAGGGCGCCGTCCGTGCCCGGGTGCGGGGCGAGCCATTCGTCGGCGTGCTTCACGTTGTCGGCGTAGTCGGGGCTGACGGCGACGACCTTGGTGCCGTTGTAGCGGGTCTCGGTGAGGAAGTGCGCGTCGGGCGTGCGGGTGACGGGGATGTTGGAGCCCCACATGACCAGGTAGCCGGCGTTCCACCAGTCGGCGGCCTCCGGCACGTCCGTCTGGTCGCCGAAGACCTGCGGCGACGCGACCGGCAGGTCGGCGTACCAGTCGTAGAACGACAGCAGGGTGCCGCCGATCAGCGAGTGGTAGCGGGCACCGGCCGCGAAGGACGCCATCGACATCGCCGGGATGGGCGAGAAGCCGGCGACGCGGTCGGGACCGTACGCCTTGACGGTGTGCACCTGCGCGGCGGCGATCAGCTCGCTCACCTCGTCCCAGTCGGCGCGCACCAGCCCGCCCTTGCCCCGGGCCCTCTTGTACGCCCGGGCCCTTGCCGGGTCGGAGGTGATCTCCGCCCAGGCCGCCACGGGGTCGCCGAGCCGCCGGCGGGCCTCGCGCCACAGCTTCAGCAGCGCGCCGCGCACATACGGGTAGCGGACCCGGCTGGGCGAGTACGTGTACCAGGAGAACGACGCCCCGCGCGGGCAGCCGCGCGGCTCGTACTCGGGGCAGTCCGTGCCGATCGAGGGGTAGTCGGTCGCCTGGTGCTCCCAGGTGATGATGCCGTCCTTGACGTACACCATCCACGAGCACGACCCCGTGCAGTTGACCCCGTGCGTGGAGCGCACCACCTTGTCGTGCGCCCACCGGTCCCGGTAGAACCCCTCCCACTTGTCGTCACCCGCGCCGAAGACGGCACGCCCGTCGGCCGACACCTCACGGCGCGTCAGCAGCCGCCGGGCCGCGAGAGGCCAGTCCTGGGCGACGCCCGGCCGACCTCGGCGTGCGTTCTGATCGTTCTCCATGGGCCAGAACGCTAGGCGCGGCGATCGCGCCGGACCTGGGGCCGAAGGTCCCTGCCCGGGCGACCGACCGTCCCGCGCTCGCTCCTCGTCGAGGGCCTCATGGTCCTCGCGGACCGGCGGCTTCGCCGCGGAGGGGGCGTGCGGGGCCGGCGGGTCAGTCGAACAGGCCGGTGCTCAGGTAGCGCTCCCCACCGGTGCAGCCGGTGGGCGACCCGGTGCGACCAGACGGCCGGATATGGACCGGAGGGCGGGCAGGCGCCACGCGCCCGCGCACTGGGGCCTTACCGGCCGTCCGCCCCGCCGGAGGAACGGGAAACCTGATCCGTCGGCACCAGCGGTGGAGAGGGCCGGTTCACGCGATACCGCGCGCGGCCGTGTTCCGCCCGGCCGTCGTCGCCGCTCAACCGACGCCGGCGATCTCCCGCCCGGTGACCATCTCGGACTCGATCCGTACGTAGACCCCGTCGTGCGAGACCACCCAGGAGCGCGGGCCGTTCTCCGCCAGGCGTGCCCGTGCGCCGGGGTCGGTCACTACGGCGGCCCGCCCTGTGACGACGACGCTCCACCCGGACCGGCCGTGGACGTCGAAGTCGTCCGCCTCGAACGCGACCACCGCCCCGTCGACGGCCCGTACGAGGTCGGAGCCCGCCGAGGTGCGCAGGACCACCGAGGCGTCGGTGTCCAGGGAGAAGTTGACCGGCAGCACAGCGGGCAGCGCCTCACGGGTGTACACGACGCGGCCGACCGGAGCGGTGCCCAGCAGACGCAGGCACTCCGCTCGCTCCAGTGCGCGGAAGCCGTCTTCGGAACTCATCCGTCCATCTTCGCTCCGGTTCCGCTGCCGCGTTAGGGCCGGACGGCCCCATGTGGTCCCGTCTCGGGAGTCGCGCCGCTCGGACCGGGTACCGCGGCGTCGCCGCGGACACGGGGAGCCGGGGACCGCCGGGCCTTGCGACGGGGACTGTCGGCCCACCCCCCGAGGGCACCGGGCCACTGATAGTGGTGAGCACGGCACCGGCCCGCGACGAGCGGCCGGCGGACCGGCGGTCCACATCGGTTCCGCGTCCACTGCTATCAGGAGGGAAGGGCGGCATGCTCCAGCCGTCGACACATCACAGCGAGACCACACCGCAGTCCGTGCCCGGCCGGGCCTGGCTGATGCTGGCACTCGCCACCCTGGGCTTCGCCCTCAACTTCTGGGCCTGGGCCCTGCTGAGCCCGCTCGGCCCGCGGTTCAAGGACAGCCTGGACCTGAGCTCCTTCCAGCAGTCGTTGCTGGTGGCCGTACCGGTGGTGGTCGGCTCGCTGGGGCGGATACCCGTCGGCGCGCTGACCGACCGGTTCGGAGGGCGAGTGATGTTCCCGCTCGTCTCCGCCGCCACCATCGTCCCGATCCTCTACATCGGGCTGGCCGGGCACTCCTCCTTGGCCGCCCTGCTGGTCGGAGGCTTCTTCCTCGGCATCGGCGGCACCGCCTTCGCCGTCGGAGTCCCCTTCACCAGCGCCTGGTTCCCGCCGGAGCGGCGGGGCCTGGCCATCGGCATCTTCGGCGCCGGCATGGGCGGCACCGCCGTCAGCGCCCTGACCACGGTGAAGCTGGTCGACGCGTACGGCATGGCCAACCCGTTCCTCGTCACCGCCGCCGTCCTGGCCGTCTACGCCGTGGTGGCCGCGCTGCTGCTGCGCGACGCGCCCGGCCGGACCGTGCCGACGGAGTCCCTGGCCCACCGCATGGCGGCCACGTGCAAGTTGGGTGTCACCTGGCAGGCCTCGGCCCTCTACGCGGTCGCCTTCGGCGGCTACGTCGCCTTCTCCGTCTATCTGCCCACCTACCTCAAGACCGGCTACGACCTCACCCAGGCCGACGCCGCCAACCGCATGGCGGGATTCGTCCTGCTCGCGGTCGCCATGCGCCCGATGGGCGGCTGGTTCTCCGACCGACTCGGGCCGGTCAGGGTCCTGGCCGGTTCGCTGGCCGTGGTGCTCACCGGGGCACTCGCCCAGTCGCTGACCCCGGCCCTGATGCCGGTCGGCACGATCGCCTTCCTGGCCATGGCCGCCGCGCTCGGTGCGGGCAGCGGCGCCGTGTTCGCCCTGGTCGCCCTCCTCTCGCCGGCGAACAAGGTCGGTTCGGTCACCGGCATCGTGGGCGCCGCCGGCGGGCTCGGCGGCTTCCTCCCGCCGCTGGTGATGGGCACGCTGTACGGTTCGTTCGGCTCCTACGCGATCGGCCTGATCCTGCTCGCCGCGGTCGCGGCGGCGGCGCTGGCCTTCACCGGCACCGCACTGAGCAACGCCGTCTCGCGCCGCGTGACCGCGCACTCGCACTGACCACGGACGGAGAAGGACGATGTGTGAGTACTGCGGCTGCCAGTCGCTCGCGACGATCGATGAACTGACCAGGGAACACGAAGCCGTTGTCAACCTGATCGGCCGGGTGCGCGACGCCCACCGGGACGGCAGGATCACCCTCATGGCCGAACTCGCCCGCGAGATCGCCGCCGTGCTGGTGCCCCATACCGAGGTCGAGGAGGAAGGTCTCTTCCCCGCGATGGCCCACGAGTTCCCCGAGCAGATCGCGGCACTGCGGGACGAGCACCGCCGCATCGAGACGGTGCTGTCCGAGGCGAACGGACCGTTCCTGAACGACTCGACCTGGCCACGGCGTCTGATCGACACACTCGGCCTGCTGCGCGAACACATCCTCAAGGAGCAGGACGGAGTCTTCCCGGCGGCCCTCGCCTTCCTGGACCCCGAGCACTGGGAAGCGGTCGAGGCGGTCCGCGCGCGTGTCGGCAGCGCGGTGCCGCAACCGCTGCCGTAGCCCCACCGCGCCGGACATCCCTTCGCCGTCCGTCACCCGCGCTCTCTCCTCCCCCTGTCACCCACCGGTCCGCCCGGCGCGCCGTCCGCGTCGGGCGGACCCACGTCAAGGGCGTTGCAGTACGGGGCCAGTTGGGAGGTGGTGGTGGATGGTGGCCGGCGCCCACGTGCACACGGTGCTGTTCCAGCTGCACGCCCTCGGCGCACTGCTGCTCTTCGCCGCCCGGCCCTTCACCCGCCTGATCCACAGGCTGACCGCCCCTGTCGGCTGGCTGACCCGGCCCTGCATCGTCTACCGCGGCCGCCACGCCCGCCTCGGCAGTGCGGCGCCCCGCCACGAACAGCCGCGTGAGGGCCGAGGACCCAGGAGGGGGACCGGGCGCGTGGTGCCGCCGGTCTCGCGGGCGACGCCCGGCGCCGTGCCGCCGCGCGCACGGCCGCCGGGCGGGCGGCGGCCACCCGTGCGCGGCCCGCAGACGCGCGAGTGGTGTGTCCCGGCACGTCAGCCGGTGGCCCGGTCTCCTTGCGTCAGCATGGCCTCCACGGCCACCCGTGCGCGGCCCGCAGATGTGCGAGTGGTGTGTCCCGGCACGTCAGCCGGTGGCCCGGTCTCCTTGCGTCAACATGGCCTCCACGGCCACCCGTGCGCGGCCCGCAGACGCGCGAGTGGTGTGTCCCGGCACGTCAGCCGGTGGCCCGGTCTCCTCGCGTCCCCATCGCCTCCCACGCCCTGTCCCAGCGTTCCAGACGGCGCCTGTCGAGCCGTCGGCGGACGACGAATCCGGCCCCGGCGGCGCATCCGGAGACGGCGAGCACGCTCACCGTGCCGAGGGCGAGAGCCTGCGCGACTCCTTCCCCGCGCTGCGTCGGCTCGGGCCTGAGCAGACCCTGACCGTCCTGCCACAACCGCACCTCCGTCCCGGCCGGCAGCCCCGTCCGCACGGCGGCCCGCCCGGTGCGCACGGCACCGTCGGGAGCGATCCACCGGACCTGCGCCGGCACCCGCCAGTTCCGGCTTCTGCTCTCCGAGGCGGCGGCGGGGACGTCGGCGAGTACGACGGCCGACACCGGACGCCGCTCGGCGCGTTCCCGCGCGAACGTCTGCTGAGCGGTGAGCACCGTCGTCACACCGGCTGCCGAACCGCCGAGCAGGACGGCCACCCACAGCACCAGCACGACCCAGGCTTCGGCGACGTCCTCCGGCCGGCGCAGGGCGTTGCGCCGCCACCGCCAGAACCGCTGCCTGCGCGCGTCACCGTGGCTCATCGCCGTGTCCTTCCTCGTCTCCGGCCGCAGTAGTTGCTTCGTGCCGGCGCCCGGCGTGGTGGCCGGACGGGGCGGGGCGGGGCGGGGCGGCGGCCGGGCGCCGGATCCGGCGGGCCCGAGTCCGGACTCCCGCGCAGGACAGCCGGTCCCGGGCCCCCGGTCCGGCCGCGTTTCCGGGGCCCGGCCGGCGCACCCGGGGCGGCCTGCCCGGCGGTCGTGTGAGCGCCGGGCGGGAGACCGCAGGGCCCCGGCGGTGCGGTGCCGCGCCGTGGGGGCGCCGGCGCGCGGTGGGCGACGGCGCGGTCAGGCGGCGGGCGCCACTCGGCCGTGCAAGGCCGTGCGCATGAGCTCCTGCATGTCGTCGAGCATCGGCATGCGCGGATTGGCCGGCGCGCACTGGTCCTCGTAGGCGTTGAGAGCCTGTTGGGGCAGGGCCGCCAGGAAGGCGCGCTCGTCCACGCCCAGGGCCGCGAAGGTCGGCTCGATGCCGACGGCGTCGCGCAGCCGCTCGACGGCCGCCGCCAGGGACTCCACGCCCTCGGCCGCGGTGGCCGCGGGCAGACCGAGGGTGCGGGCGATGTCCCGGAACCGCTCGGGGGCGCGGTAGTTCTCGTACTTGGGCCAGCCGGTCAGCTTGGTCGGAACGGTGCCGTTGTAGCGGATGACGTGGGGGAGCAGCACGGCGTTGGTGCGGCCGTGGGCGATGTGGAAGGTGGCGCCCAGGGTGTGGGACATGGCGTGGACGATGCCGAGGAAGGCGTTGCCGAAGGCCATGCCCGCGATGGTGCCGGCGTTGTGCATCTTCTCCCGGGCCTGCGCGGCGCCTTCACGGTCGTTCACCGCCGCCTCGATATTGCCGAAGACGAGCCGGACGGCGTGCAGCGCGAGGCCGTCGGTGAAGTCGTTGGCGTAGACGGACACGTACGCCTCGATGGCGTGGGTGAGGGCGTCGAATCCGCTGTCGGCCGCGAGCGCCGGGGGCAGCGCGGTGGTGAGCAGGGGGTCGATGATCGCGACGCTCGGGGTGAGGGCGTAGTCGGCGAGCGGGTACTTCTTGCCGGTGGCGGGGTCGGAGATGACGGCGAAGGGGGTGACCTCGGCGCCGGTGCCGGAGGTGGTGGGCACGCACACCAGGCGGGCGAGCCTGCCGAGGGCGGGGAAGCGGAAGGCACGCTTACGGATGTCGGAGAACTTCTGCCGCATGTCGGCGAAGTCGATGTCGGGCTGCTCGTACAGCAGCCACATGACTTTGGCGGCGTCCATGGGGGAGCCGCCGCCGAGCGCGATGATCGTGTCGGGCCGGAAGTCCCGCATGAGGCCCGCACCGTGCTGCACGGAGTCGATGCTGGGTTCGGGCCGGACGTTGTCGATGATCTGGAGGGTGACCGGTTCGCGGCGCCGTTGCAGGACGCGGCTGATCCGGTCGACGAATCCGAGGCGGGTCATGGTCGCGTCGGTGACGATCGTGACGCGGTGGATGTCCGGCATGGAGGTCAGGTAGCGGATGGCCTGCGGCTCGAAGTAGATCTTCGGCGGGACCTTGAACCACTGGAGGTTGTTGCGGCGGGTGGAGACCCGCTTGACGTTGAGCAGCTGGGCGGCGGAGACGTTGTTGGACACGGAGGTGCTCCCCCAGGAGCCGCAGCCGAGGGTGAGCGAGGGCAGCAGGCCGTTGTAGACGCCGCCGATCGCGCCCTGCGAGGACGGGGCGTTGACGATGATCCGCACGGTCTTCATGCGCGCGCCGTACGCCTCGGCCAGCGCACGGTCCTCGGTGTGGATGACGGCGCTGTGGCCCTGGCCGTGGAAGGCGACCATGTCCGCGGCCAGGTCGAAGCCCTGCTGCTCGTTCGCGGCCCGGAGCACGGCCAGTACGGGGCAGAGCTTCTCCCGGGTCAGCGGCTCGTCCGGGCCGACGTGTCCGGCCTCGACCAGGATGACCGAGGTGTCCTGCGGCACGGAGAATCCGGCCCGCTCGGCGATCCACGCCGGGCTCTGTCCGACGGCGGCGGCGTTGACCTTGGGTTCGCAGCCGCCGCCCGGGCCCTTGGCGGGGGGAAAGAGGAAGGACTCCAGCTTCGCCTTCTCCTGCGGGGTGGCCAGATGGGCGTGGAGGGCGCTGAACTCGGCGAGAGCCGCGTCGTAGACGTCGGTGTCCAGGACGACGGCCTGCTCGGAGGCGCAGATCATGCCGTTGTCGAACGACTTGGACAGCACCAGGTCGTTGACGGCCCGGCGCAGCTTCGCGCTCTTGTGGACGTAGGCGGGAACGTTCCCGGCGCCCACGCCGAGGGCGGGCTTGCCGGCCGAGTAGGCGGCCTTGACCATGGCGTTGCCACCGGTGGCGAGGATGAGCGAGACGCCCGGGTGCTCCATGAGGGTGCGGGTGGCGTCGATGGACGGCTGCTCGATCCACTGCACGCAGTTCTCCGGCGCTCCCGCGGCGACCGCCGCCTCCCGCACGATCCGGGCGGCTTCGGTGCTGCACCGCTGCGCGGAGGGGTGGAAGGCGAACACGACCGGGTTACGGGTCTTCAGGGCCATCAGCGCCTTGAAGAGCGTCGTGGAGGTCGGGTTGGTGACGGGCGTGATCGCGCACACCACGCCCACCGGCTCCGCGATCTCGACCATGTCCTCGATGTCGTCGCGGGCTATGACCCCGACGGTCTTCATGCGGCTCATGCTGTGCGTGACGTGTTCGCAGGCGAACATGTTCTTGGCCGCTTTGTCCTCGAAGACCCCGCGCCCGGTCTCCTCCACGGCCAGACGGGCCAGCGCCGTGTGCTGGTCCAGCGCGGCGACGGACGCCTTCTTGACGATGTGGTCGACCTGTTCCTGGGTGAGGGTCTCGTAGTCGGCGAGCGCCTTGAGACCGGCCGTGACCAGGCGGTCGACGGCGACCGAGGTGTCGGACGGTGTCCCGGTGCCGGTCACGGCCGCGGTCCGTGCGTCCTGTCGGGTCATGGTGGTCTGCCTCCGTTGTCGGACGCCGCCGTGCACATACGGCGGCTCGGGACGGGAGGGGCGCCGCGGGGGACCGGCGCCCCTCCCCGACTCCACTCTTGTGCGGGCTCCGGTGGAGCGGGAGGCGCCGAAGGTCCCCTTCCGGGCCCGTCCGGCCCGGTTCCCCCGGGCCTGTCCGGGCCGGGAAGGGCCCGGACCGTGCCGCCGAACCGCCTGCCGGGGGTTCATCAGAGACCGGCGCGGCCGGCCACGGCGGGCTGGGCGCAGTCGTCGACGCGGTAGGTCAGGGCGTTCACCACGCCGACGACGCCTTCCAGCCGCCAGGTGGCGTGCACGGCCTCCGGCACCTGACTGCGCCGGTCCACCCGGCCGTCGAGGGTGACGACGCCGTCGCGGACGAGGACGTGGACGGCCGCGGACCGCAGCCCCAGGCCGCCGACGACGACCTCCTCGGTCACCTGGTCGCGGATGTCGTCGTCCGTGCGCAGGAAGACGCGGAGCAGGTCCCGGCGGGTGGCGATGCCGATGAGCCGGTCCTCCTCGTCCACCACGGGCAGCCGCTCGACTCCCCGGCGCTCCATCAGCCGGGCCGCGTCCGGGACGGTCTGCTCGGGGTGCACGGTGATCGCCGGACTCGACATGACGTCCGCCGCGGTGACGGCATGGTCCGGCCGCCGGCCGGCCCGGTGCGCCTGCGCGCGCACGAGGTCGGTCCCGGAGACCACTCCGAGGACCTTGTCGTCGTCGTCGAGTACCGGCACACCGCTGATCCGGTGCCGGTCGAGCAGCCGGACGACTTCCTTGAACGGTGTCGTCCGGCCGGCCCGTACGACGTCCCTGGACATCACTTCACCAACAGTGCGACTGGGCACGGCGGTTCCTCCTTCTGAGCACGGCGGGCAGGGGGACCGGACCGGTGTCGGCCCCCTGGCCGCCAGGCCGGCGGGCGCGCCGGGCGGCGCCTAGCGCCCCGGACCGCCACGCCACGGGGGCGGTGCGGCCGCCTTGCGTGTGGCGTCGCCGCGGTGGGCGACGCGGTCCGTGTTGCCGCGCAGCCGGTCCTGCAGCCGGTCGGCGAGTTCCCGGGCGCTCGCCTCGCGGGCGTGGACGACCACCAGGTGGTGGCCCAGCCGGATCTCCGCGGCGGCGGACCACGGCAGCTCGACGTGGTGGGCCGCCGCCCGGACGACGCGCACCTCGCCGCTCGTCGGCGGCAGGCCGGGACGGTCGAGCACGGCGCCGACCTTCTCCCGGAGGTAGGCGAGTGACCCCTCGTCCACGTCGCCCTCGGCGCGCACCCGGACGGTGGCGTCGAGAGCGCGTGCACCGATGTCCTTGGCAGTCATGTGCTCAACTCCTCGTGGTCGCAGCGGAACGGCTCCAGCCTGTCGCGCCCCGGTGCCTTTGCTCCAGGGGCGGCCGGCCCCCGGGACCGGGGCCGACGGTCCCGCTTCACCTGCTGTCGCTGGCATCGGCGAGGTCCAGCGCGGCCCGCCCGGCCTCCAGCCGAGCCACCGGGACCCGGAACGGGGAGCAGGAGACGTAGTCGAGGCCGGCGGCGTGGAAGAAGTGCACCGATTCCGGGTCGCCGCCGTGCTCGCCGCAGACGCCGATCGTGAGGTCCGGCCGGGTGGCGCGGCCCTCGGCGACGGCGATGCCGACCAGCCGGCCCACGCCGTCGCGGTCGAGCGTCTCGAAGGGCGAGACGGGGAAGACGCCCTTGTCGAGGTAGGCGGAGAAGAACTCGGCCTCGACGTCGTCGCGGGAGAACCCCCAGGTGGTCTGGGTCAGGTCGTTGGTCCCGAAGGAGAAGAACTCGGCGTCCTCGGCGATCCGGCCGGCCGTGAGCGCCGCCCTGGGCAGCTCGATCATGGTGCCGACGGGGCACGTGACCGGCACTGACGAGGTCTCCGACACCTCGGCCAGGACCCGCTCCACCTCCTCCCTCACGAGCCGCAGTTCGCGCACGTCCCCGACGAGCGGCACCATGATCTCCGCCCGGGGGGTGCCACCGGCCCTCACGCGCTGCGCCACGGCCTCACCGATCGCCCGCACCTGCATGGCGATCAGGCCGGGGACCACCAAGCCCAGGCGTACCCCGCGCAGCCCGAGCATCGGGTTCTCCTCGTGCATGCGGCCGACGGCGGCCAGCAGTTCGGCGTCGTGCCCGTCCGGTTCCTCGCCGCGGGCCTCGGCGGTGGCGATCCGCACCGCCAGGTCGGCGCGGTCCGGCAGGAACTCGTGCAGCGGCGGATCGAGGAGCCGTATGGTGACCGGCAGGCCGTCCATCGCCTCCAGGATGCCGGTGAAGTCCGCGCGCTGGAGCGGCAGCAGGGCCGCGAGCGCCCGCTCGCGCCCCGCGTCCGTCCCCGCCAGGATCATCTCCTCGACCAGCTTGCGCCGCTCGCCGAGGAACATGTGCTCGGTGCGGCACAGACCGATGCCCTGCGCTCCGAACCGGCGTGCGCGAAGAGCGTCCTGAGGCGTGTCGGCGTTGGCCCGCACCTCCAGTCGCCGGACGGCGTCCGCGCGGGCCAGGGCCCGGGCCACCGCGTCGACCACGCCGGTCGTCGCCCGGCCGCCCGCACCGGCCTCCAGGTGGCGCATGACTGCCGAGTCGACCAGCGGCACCGCGCCCGCGTACACCGCCCCGGCGGTGCCGTCCACGGACAGGACGGTGCCCTCCTCGACGATCGTGCCGTCCGGTGCGGTGCAGCGCCGGGCCCCGGTGTCCACGGTGAGTTCGTCGGCACCGCAGACGCAGACCTTGCCCATGCCGCGCGCCACGACGGCGGCGTGGCTCGTCTTGCCTCCGCGACCGGTGAGCACGGCCTGAGCGGCGATCATGCCGGGCAGGTCGTCGGGCGTGGTCTCCTGCCGGACGAGGACCACCTTCTCCCCGAGGGCGGCGCGGCGGACGGCCTCCGCCGAGTCGAAGACCGCGACACCCACCGCGGCACCCGGCGAGGCTGGGACACCGCGGGCCAGCACGTCACCGGTCACAGCGGTGTCGAAGCGCGGGAACATCAGCCGGGCCAGGCCCTGGCCGCTGACCCGGGCGAGGCCCTCGTCCGCGGTGATGAGCCCTTCGTGGGCCAGTGAGGCGGCCAGGACGAAGGCGGCCTCGGCGGTGCGCTTGCCCACCCGGGTCTGGAGCATCCACAGGGTGCCGCGTTCGATGGTGAACTCGATGTCGCACAGATCGCGGTAGTGCCGCTCCAGGGTCTCCATGTGCCCCCGCAACCGACCGTACGCACCGGGGTCCAGGCGCTCCAGCTCGGACAGCGGCACGGTGTTGCGGATGCCGGCGACGACGTCCTCGCCCTGGGCGTCGGGCAGGTAGTCGCCGTACAGGCCCCGGGCCCCGGTGGCCGGGTCGCGGGTGAAGGCGACACCGCTGCCCGAGTCGGACCCGAGGTTGCCGAACACCATGCGCTGCACGTTGACGGCGGTGCCCAGGTCGTCGGCGATGTGCTCGCGCCGCCGGTACAGGCGGGCGCGTTCGCCGTTCCAGGACGCGAAGACAGCCAGGACCGCCCGGCGCAACTGCTCGACGGGTGACTGCGGGAAGCGTTCGCCGCTCTCCTGGTGGATGACGTTCTTGTACGTCTCCACGAGCCGGGACAGGTCTTCGGCGTCGAGGTGCACGTTGTCCGAGACACCGCGCAGGTCCTTGAGCTGGGCGAGGGCCCGTTCGAACAGGGACGGGTCGACGCCCATGACGGTGGTGCCGAACATCTGCACGAGACGCCGGTAGGAGTCCCAGGCGAAACGCTCGTTCCCGGAGACCTTGGCCAGCCCGTGGACGGACGCGTCGTCGAGACCGATGTCGAGGATCGTCTCCATCATGCCGGGCATGGAGAACCTCGCGCCGGAGCGGACGGACAGCAGCAGTGGGTTGTCCGGTTGCCCGAGCAGCCGGCCCGCGCCGGTCTCCAGGGCCAATAGATGCTCGGAGACCTCCTCCCACAGGCCGGGAGGCTCGCCCCCCGTGTCCAGAAAGCTCCGGCACGCCTCGGTGGTGAGGGTGAACCCCGGTGGCACCGGCAGCCCGAGCCGGGTCATCTCGGCCAGATTCGATCCCTTGCCACCGAGCAGTCCGGCCATGTCACGGCCGCCCTCGGTGAAGTCGTACACGTAACGGGCCATGGCGCTGCGCTCCTCGGTCGTGGGCTCGGTCCTTCCAGCGTCGAATGCCGGCCTTCTGAGCGCGAGGTGCCGGCGGTCCCGGCCGGAGGGCCGGTCGGCCCGGTGCCGCCTCGCGCCCCGCAGGGCCCGAAGGACTCGGAGGAGGGCTGTACGGCCCCTACGGGCCCGCCGCGGCGAGGAGGAGGCTCGGGGACATCCGGAATCCGATCGACCAGGCAGGGGAGACGTCATGCAGTACGACATCGCGGTGGGGATCGACGGATCGCCCGCGAGCCTCGCGGCCGCGCACTGGGCGGCTCACGAGGCCCAGCGGCGGGGGAGCGGTATCACTTTGGTGCACGTCTGGCACCGACACGCCCGTCCCGCGCCGTACATCCCCGCCGGCGGTACCGAGCGGGCGTGGGCCGAGCGGATGCTCGCGGAGGCCGTGCGCAGTGTGCGTTCGGCCCATCCCGGTCTGCGGATCACCGAGCGCCTCGTGTGCGACGCGACGGTCACGGCCCTGGTCACCGCCGCCGACGACGCCGAGATGCTGGTCCTCGGGTCTTCCGGCCCGGGACCGGTCGGCGGCTTCGTGACGGGGTCCGTCTCCCAGCGCGTCGTCGCCCGGGCCGACCACCCCGTGGTGCTGGTCCGGGCCGGACGGGGCGCCGCCGACGAGCATCTGCCCGCCGCCGACGGCCTCGCTCCGGAGGAGATTCCCGAGACCCCGTACCGCGACGTGGTGCTCGGGCTGCGCCTGGACCGCCCCTGCGACGAAGTGCTCGACTTCGCCTTCGAGACCGCACGGCGGCGCGGCTCCGGGCTGCGCGCGGTCCATGCGTTCCGGTCGCCGTCGCGGCCCCGGCCCGCGCCCTCGGTACCCGTCATGGCCCCGGCCGCCGGGAGTCCGGCGGCACACGTCCAGCCGCCCTGGCAGGCACTCGCCGACGCGGAGGGCACGGTGAGCGCGGTGCTGCGCCCCTGGCGGGCGAAGTACCCGACCGTCCGGGTGACCGAGACGGTCACCGAGGAACGGGCCGCCGCGGCAGTGGTGCGGGCCGCGCGGGACGCGGGACTCCTCGTGGTGGGCCGGAGCGCGAACGGACACCGGTTCGGCGCCCGCACCGGCCCGGTCACGCACGCCGTCCTGCACCACGTCGGCTGCCCGGTCGCCGTGGTCCCGCACGAGTGAGGCCGCCCGCGCACGCCTGCCCACCGGGCCGGCGGCGCCGTCCCCCGCCGGCGCGGTGTGCCGGTGGCAGGGCGCTGCCGGCTCCGACCGGCGCACCGGGCGGACCGCCACCAGGCGTCCGTGCTCACCGGGCCCGGGGCCGAAGGTCCCGGCGACCCCGGGCCGGAGGGGCCCGCGCAGTGTCCTGTCCGGCACTGCCCGTCATCGACCCCGACGACGAACATCACTGCTGAGAAGACCGTACGAGGAGAGGACCCGTGATGACCGCGACGGTGACAGCCGGCCCCCGGACCGCCGAAGCCTGGCGGCAGTTCGCCGGGAGCGGGTGGCGTGAGCGCATCGACGTGCGCGACTTCATCCAGGCCAACTACACGCCCTACGAGGGCGACGCCTCCTTCCTGGCCGGCCCCACGGAACGCACCCGCACGGTCTGGGAGAAGGTCAGCGCACTCTTCCCCGAGGAGCGGCGCAGGGGCGTCCTCGACGTCGACACCGCCACCCCGTCCACGATCACCTCACACGCCCCCGGCTTCATCGACCGCGACCGCGAGCTGATCGTCGGCCTGCAGACCGATGCCCCGCTCAAGCGGGCGATCATGCCGGGCGGCGGCCTGCGCATGGTGCAGAACGGGCTGCGGGCGTACGGATACGAGACCGACCCGTTCGTGACGAAGGTGTTCGACACCTACCGCAAGACCCACAACGCAGGCGTCTTCGACGCCTACACCCCCGCCATGCGCGCCGCCCGCAAGGTCGGCATCATCACCGGCCTGCCGGACGCCTACGGCCGTGGCCGGATCATCGGCGACTACCGTCGCGTCGCCCTCTACGGCACCGACCGGCTCGTCGAGGCCAAGCGTGCCGAGCGGGCCCTGCTGGACGCCCGGCCGTCCACCGCCGACGTCGTCCGCGACCGCGAGGAACTGGCCGAGCAGATCCGGGCGCTGGGCGAGCTGGCCGAGATGGCCGCGTCCTACGCCTGTGACGTCACCCGGCCGGCGGTCACCGCCCACGAGGCCGTCCAGTGGCTGTACCTCGGTTTCCTCGCCGCGGTGAAGGAGCAGAACGGCGCGGCCATGTCGCTGGGCCGTACCTCCACCTTCCTGGACGTCTACCTCCAGCGCGACCTCGACGATGGGCTCCTCGACGAGAGCCGCGCCCAGGAGCTGATCGACGACTTCGTCATCAAGCTCCGCATCGTGCGCTTCCTGCGCACCCCCGAGTACGACGCCCTGTTCTCCGGCGACCCGACCTGGGTGACGGAGTCCGTCGGCGGCATCGGCGCCGACGGCCGCCCCCTGGTCACCCGCACCTCCTTCCGCTTCCTGCAGACCCTCTACAACCTCGGTCCCGCTCCCGAGCCGAACCTGACCGTCCTGTGGTCGCCCCGGCTGCCGGCCGGCTTCAAGGAGTTCTGCGCCCAGGTGTCCATCGACACCAGCGCCGTCCAGTACGAGTCCGACGACCTGATGCGCCCGCGCACCGGCGACGACACCGCCATCGCCTGCTGCGTCTCCGCGATGGCGGTCGGCAAGCAGATGCAGTTCTTCGGCGCCCGCGTCAACCTCGCCAAGGCGCTCCTCTACGCCGTCAACGGCGGCCGGGACGAGATGACCGGTGACCAGATCACCCCCGAAACGCCGCCGCTGACCGGCGAGTACCTGGACTACGGCGAACTGTCCGCCGCCTACGACCGCGTCCTGGACTGGCTGGCCGAGACCTATGTGAACGCGCTCAACGTCATCCACTACATGCACGACAAGTACGCCTACGAGCGCATCGAGATGGCCCTCCACGACCACCCGGTGCACCGGTTCATGGCCTGCGGCATCGCCGGGCTGTCGGTCGCCGCGGACAGCCTCTCCGCCGTCAAGCACGCCCGGGTCAAGGTCATCCGCGACGCGACCGGACTGGCCGTGGACTTCCACACCGAGGGCGACTTCCCGGCGTACGGCAACAACGACGACCGGGCCGACGCCCTGGCCGTCGACCTGGTGGAGTCCTTCATGGCGAAGGTGCGCAGGCACCCCACCTACCGCGACGCGGAGCACACCCAGTCCGTGCTGACCATCACCTCCAACGTCGTGTACGGCAAGCACACCGGCAACACCCCCGACGGACGCCGCGCCGGACAGCCCTTCGCCCCCGGCGCCAACCCGATGAACGGCCGCGACCGGCACGGCGTGGCCGCCTCCGCCCTCTCGGTGGCCAAGCTGCCCTACGAGGCCGCCCGCGACGGCATCTCCCTGACCACCACGATCACCCCGGAGGGGCTCGGCCACGTCCCCGAGGAGCGGGCCGGTCACCTGGCCGGCATCCTCGACGCCTACATGTCCGCGGGCGGCTTCCACATGAACGTCAACGTGCTGGACCGCGCCGTGCTGGAGGACGCGATGGAGCACCCGGAGAAGTACCCCGAACTGACGATCCGGGTCTCCGGCTACGCCGTGAACTTCGTCCGCCTCACCCGCGAGCAGCAGCTCGACGTGATCAGCCGCACCTTCCACGGATCGCTGTGAGCACCATGCGCCCGACCACGGCACCCGGGACGGTCACCGGCCGCATCCACTCCTGGGACCTGTCCACCGGCGTGGACGGTCCCGGGACCCGGTTCGTCCTCTTCACCAGTGGCTGCCCCCTGCGCTGCCTCTACTGCGCCAACCCCGACACCTGGCACATGCGCGACGGCCGGGAGGCCACCGTCGACGAGGTGATGGCGGAGATCGACAAGTACCGCGGTTTCCTCACCACGGCCGGCGGAGGCGTGACCCTCACCGGCGGCGAACCCCTGCTCCAGCCCGCCTTCACCGCAGCGGTCCTGCGCCGCTGCAAGGAAGCCGGCCTCCACACCGCCCTCGACACCTCCGGCTTCCTCGGCGCCCGCGCCACGGACGAGCACCTCGCCGACACCGATCTCGTCCTGCTGGACATCAAGTCCTTCGACGTCCCGACCTACCGGAGACTGACCGGCGGGGAACTCTCGCCCACCGTGAACTTCGCCACCCGGCTCGACCGGCTGGGCAAGCGGATGTGGATCAGGTACGTCCTGGTGCCCGGCTGGACCGACGACGAGGAAGCCGTCGACGGCCTGGCCGGCTTCCTCTCCGGCCTGGACTGCGTCGACCGGGTCGACATCCTTCCGTTCCACAAGCTCGGTGCCGCGAAGTACGACGCCCTGGGCATCCCGTTCCCCCTGGCGGGAAACCCGGTTCCCGACACGGCGCTGGTGGACCGGGTGCGCGGGCAGTTCCGCGAGCGGGGCCTGTCGGCCCAGTGACGCGGGAGAAAACAGGGCCGACCGGCCCTGGACCTCGCCATCCTGGGAAGGAAGGATTCCGCCACAGGCCGAGGGACGACGAGGAGTATTCGATGGCGCACAGCGAGCAGGACGGCGGCACGGGAAGCCCGATCAGGGTTTTCCTCCTGGACGACCACGAAGTGGTACGGCGAGGAGTGCACGACCTGCTGGACGACGAACCGGACATCACCGTGGTCGGAGAGGCGGCGACGGTGGAGCAGGCGCTGGTCCGGGTCCCCGCCCTGCGCCCCGACGTGGCCGTCCTCGACGTGCGCCTGCCCGACGGAGACGGCGTGACCGTCTGCCGCGAGCTGCGGTCGCAGATGCCGGATCTGGCCTGCCTGATGCTGACCTCCTTCGACGACGAGGAGGCGCTGCTGGACTCGATCATGGCGGGAGCGGCCGGCTACGTCCTGAAGCAGATCCAGGGCTCGGACCTGGTCTCGGCCGTGCGCACGGTGGCCCGCGGCCAGTCGCTGCTGGACGCCAGCGCCACGACCAAGCTGATGGCACGGCTGCGCGGCGGCGGGCAGCAGCCGGCGGAGGAGCCCGAGATGCTGCCGGGGCTCACCGACCGGGAACGCGAGATCCTCGAACTGATCGGTGAGGGCCTCACCAACCGGCAGATCGGCCAGCGGCTCTACCTGGCCGAGAAGACGGTCAAGAACCACATCTCCCGGCTGCTCGCCAAGCTGGGCGTGGAACGCCGTATCCAGGCCGCCGTCATCGCCACCCAGGCACGGGACCGGATGCGCACCGAAGGCCAGAACTGACGATTCCGGCCAGCCGGGTCGCGTGACGGCGCTGATCTCTCCTCGCCTCCCTGTTCGAGCCGCTACCGTGGCAGGTGCACGGTACGGCCGCCGACAAGCGGTGAGGCGTTGGAGGAGCAGCGGTGGAGAACGCCGAGGAGACCCGCGAGGCCAGGGTGCGGCTGCCCCAGCTGCGGCTGGACGAGCTGCTGGAGGAGTTGCAGGCCCGTCTGGACGCGGCGCGTGGCACCCGGGACCGGGTCCACAGCCTCCTGGAGGCCGTGCTGTCGGTCGGCCGCGAACTCGACCTGGAGCAGGCACTGCGCAGCATCGTCGAGGCCGCGGCGGCCCTGGTCGACGCGGAGTACGCGGCGCTCGGGGTGATCGGCCCGGACGGCAAGCGGCTGTCGGCCTTCCACACCGTGGGCGTCGACGCGCAGCAGATCGCGCGTATCGGCCCCTACCCCGAGGGTCACGGCATCCTGGGCGAGCTGATCCGACATCCCGAGCCGCTGCGCCTGGCGAAACTCTCCGACCACCCCGCTTCCTACGGGTTCCCGGCCCATCACCCGCCGATGAACACCTTCCTCGGCGTACCGATCCGGGTGCGCGACCACGTCTTCGGCAACCTGTACCTGACGGAGAAGCGCGGCGGGCAGCAGTTCGACGAGGACGACGAGTCGGTGCTCGCCACGCTGGCCGTGGCGGCCGGCGTGGCGATCGACAACGCCCGCCTCTACGAGGAGTCCCGGCTGCGCGAGCGCTGGCTCCAGGTGAACGCCGAGATCACCCACACGCTGATGTCCGGCGCGGACCAGGGTGGGGTACTGCCGCTGATCGCCGAGCGGGCCAGGGAGATCACCGGCTCCGCCCTGAGCGTGGTGACCACGCCGGTGAGCGGCACCGGCACCCTCGCGGTGGAACTCGCGGTCGGTCACGAGTCCGACGCGTGGCGCGGGATCGTGCTGCCCGTCGAGGGCACGCTCATCGGGCAGGCCTTCGTGCAGCGGGCGCCCGTCCACAGCCCGGACGTGTGCCGTGACTCCCGGGTTTCGGCCGGTCCACCACGCATCGAAGGACTGGGGCCGGCCGTCGCCGTGCCGATCGGCTCGGGCGCCGAGGCCCGCGGTGTCGTGCTGCTGGTCCGGCGGTCGGGCGGTCAGGAGTTCTCCGAGAAGGAGACCGAGCCGCTCCAGGTCTTCGCCGCCCAGGCCGCCGTCGCGATGGAGCTGGCGCAACGACGTGCGGACGCCGAACAGATCGCCCTGCTGGAAGACCGCGACCGCATTGCTCGCGACCTGCACGACCTGGCCATCCAGCGGCTCTTCGCCACCGGTATGACCCTGCAGAGCGCCGGCCGCCGCGTCCAGGACTCGATGGCCTCCGAGCGGATCCTGCGGGCCGTGGACGATCTTGACGAGACCATCAAGATCATCAGGTCGACGATCTTCGGCCTCCGCTCCCGCGACGACGACGCGGTGCCCGGGTTGCGCTCCCGCGCGGTGCGCGCGATCGGCGAGGCCGCCCCGCTCCTGGGCTTCGCACCCAGCGTCCGCATGGAGGGCCTGCTCGACACGCACGTGCCCGCCCGGACCGCCGACCACGTCATGGCCGTTCTCACCGAGTCCCTGACCAACGTCGCCCGGCACGCCCGGGCCGACCGGGCCGACGTCGTGCTGGAGACGGACGGCAAGCAGGTCCGTCTGACGGTCACGGACAACGGCGTCGGCATCCCCGACGGAGGCCGGCGCAGCGGCCTGACCAACATGGCCGAGCGAGCGCAGGAACTCGGCGGCGGCATGGAGCTGGAAAGCCCCGGTGGGAAGGGGGCGCGGCTGGTGTGGCACGTGCCCCTGGCGGACTCCCTCGG
Organism: Streptomyces sp. NPDC085944; assembly: GCF_040686295.1. Lineage (NCBI taxonomy): Bacteria > Bacillati > Actinomycetota > Actinomycetes > Kitasatosporales > Streptomycetaceae > Streptomyces > Streptomyces sp. NPDC085944. The sequence goes on from NZ_JBFBJX010000015.1 coordinate 160,847, forward strand.
CAGGGCGGAGAGCGGCCGGTCCGCCTCCTGACGCACGGCGTCGGCGGACGGACGGCACGATCACTCGTGGTCCTCCATCGCCTCCTCCACCGGACGGCGCGGTGAGGCGGGCCCCTGCGGTCCGTATCCGAGCCGGAGCACCATCTGCGTGTGCCCGCGGGGACCGTCGACCGGGAGACCGTCGAGGGCGCGGCGCAGGTCGGGCCACTCCATGGCCTGGTGAAGAAGTGATGCGCGCACTCCGCGCCGGGTGGCCAGCAGAAGCACGCGCTCCAGGGCCTGGCCGGCCCGCAGCCAGTCCGTCCGCCGGTCGTGCGCGGTGGACAGAAGCGCGAGGAGCGGCCGGGTCTCGAAGGCGAGGGCAGGCAGCACCTCCGGGTGCCGGTGGGCTCCGAAGTCCCGCATCGGCAGACGGTCCAGCGCGTCCTGCGGACCCAGCGCCGCCGACGGAAGTCCCAGCGACGGGGGGTGCGGGCCGCTGACGAGTCGGCGGCTCTCGGCCGAGCGGTCGGCGTCCGCGCGATTGCGCCACTCCGCCTCCCACGTGGCGCACAGCACCCGCTCGGTGTCGTGGCGTCCGGGGAAACGCAGGGTCGCGCCCTCCAGGTGAGCGGCCTCGATCAGCTCCGTGAGCAGGTCCGACGGCAGCGGGCGCCCCGAGAAGGGGAAACGACTGCTGTGCCGGCGCCACACCGTCTCGTACAGGCCGGTTTCCGGCGCACCGCGCACGGATTCGGCGAGACGGACCGTGGCGAGCAGAGCGGGACGGTCCGGGCAGGGGAGCAGGCGGGTCACCGGCTCCCAGCCGAAGTGGACGGCGGCGACGCGCAGATTGAGCACCGCGCAGCCCACCGACAGGTGCACGGCGCGGCCCACCGGGTCGGTGTGGCGCAGCGCCCGGTCCGCGGCGGCGTGGATGTGCACCGTGCGGCCGTCGGCATCGAGCCTGAAGCGCCAGGGCTGGGTGTTGTGCAGGGACGGCGCGGCCACGGCCGCCGCGACCAGCCGCTCCGCGACCGGGGCGTCCAGGGTCGACGAACTCATCGGAACTCCTCCTTCCCGCCCACGTCCGAGGCCGGCTGGGCCGGTGGGCGAACACATTCCAGCCTCGGTCCCCGCGGAGGCGCGCGTAAGGGCCGTTCGGGCATCGCCGGGCACCGTTCGGCCGCGTTGGCACGGTGGCGGCCGAAGGTCCCTGCGAATTGGGGCTGTTGAGCCCCTGGGGTGCGGACTTTCGGCGTCGGGTGCGGGGCGGCGGGGGGGCGGGAGAGTCAGTGGTGTCCGGAACCGACCGGATCTTCTCTGAAGGGGTCACTGTCATGGCCGTGCACCAGTCCGCGCATCGTGGTTCGGGTTTCCGTCTGCCGTCGTCGCGCCGTAAGGGCGCCGTATCCGTGCCGGGGGCGGCCGAGTCGGTGGAGGCCGGCGCGCTCACCGCCCGGGCCTGTGTCCTCGCCTCGGCCCGGGTGCTGATGGGCTTCGTCTTCCTGTGGGCGTTCCTGGACAAGACGTTCGGGTTCGGTTACGCCACCGCGTCCGGCAAGGGCTGGGTCGACGGTGGTTCGCCGGCCGAGGGCTTCCTCGGGCATGTGGCGGTCGGTCCGATGGAGTCGGCGTTCCACTCGTGGGCCGGGGCGGCGTGGGCCGACTGGCTGTTCATGCTGGGCCTGCTCGGGATCGGGCTGGCCCTGACCGCGGGGGTGGCGCTGCGTCTGGCGGCTCTCGCGGGGACGGTGATGATGGCGTTGATGTGGGTGGCGGAGTGGCCGCCGGCGAAGCATCTGTCGGACGGGTCGGCGAGCATGTCGACGAACCCGTTCGCCGACTACCACGTGGTGTACGCGGTGCTGCTGATCGTGCTGGCCGCCGTCTCGGCCGGTGACGCCCTGGGGCTGGGCCGGCTGTGGGCCAGGCTCCCCATCGTCCGCGACCACGCGTGGCTGCGCTGAACACGACCGGTGGGGCGGGCCCGCCCGAGGACCCGCCCCACCACTGTGCGGGCAGGGACGGTCGGCCCCGTCCCGGGACCACAGGCCCCTGCCCTCGTAGACCGCCCGAAGAGACGCTGAGAACAGAACACAAGACACAGGAGGTGGCCGGAATGGCCCGCACGATCACCGTAGGACTCGACGGCTCGCCCGAGAGCCGGGCAGCCGCAGAGTGGGCGGCCCGTGAGGCCGCGCTGCGCCAGGTGCCGGTACGACTGCTCCATGTCTGGCAGCCGGTACCGGAGCCCATGGCCCAGGCTCCGCTTCTCGGCGCCGAGACCCACCAGCACTGGACCGAGCGGATCCCCCGGGACACGGCCGAGGGCTTGAGGCTGCGGCACCCGGGGGTCGAGGTGACCACCGAGCAGGCGACCGGGAATCCGGCGGACGCCCTGCTCGCCGGCACCCGTGACGCGGAACTGCTGGTGCTCGGCTCGCGCGCCCTCAGCGGGCTCACGGGCTTCCTGGTCGGATCCGTCGGCCAGTCCGTGATCACCCGCACCGAGACACCGGTGATCCTCGTCCGCGCGGGGGAACAGGCCGCCGACGAACACCTCAAGGACCCCTCCGGCATCCCGTCCGCCGCCACGGGCTTCCGGCCCGTGGTCGTGGGACTGGACACCGGCAGCCCCGACGAGGCCGTCCTCTCCTTCGCCTTCGAGGAGGCGCGGCGCCGTCGGGCCCCGCTGACCGTCATGAGGGCCTGGAACCTGCCGTCCTCCTACACCTACAGCATCGCCGCCGGATTCGACCCGCGCGAGGAACTGGCCCGCGCCCAGACCGAAGCACTCGGCGAGGCACTGCTGCCCTGGCGGGAGAAGTACCCGGACGTCGAGGTGACCGAGACCTGTCGGCTCGGCAGTCCCGCCGAGCACCTCATCGACGCGGCCCGCGACGCCTCCCTCGTCGTCGTCGGCCGCCGTATCCGCCGCAGCCCGTTCGGTGTGCACATCGGCGCCGTCGCCCACGCGGTCATGCACCACGCCACCACCCCCGTCGCCGTCGTCGCGCACGCCTGACGCGGTCCACCGAAGACGAGCCCAGAGGGAGCAGGCACCATGAAGGCAGCGGTCGTCCGCGAGTTCGGCAAGCCCCTGGTCATCGAGGACACGGTCGAGCACCCGCTGCTCGCGGGCACGCCCGAGCAGGCGCACGAGGAACGGGCGGCCAAGGAACCGGAGGCCTCGCTCGCCGACGCCCCGGCGGACGTACGCCTGCGCCGCCACACGGCCGAGGGCCCCGCCCGCCGAGTGCTGCTGACCGCCTCGCACGAGGCGGACCCGCTGGTCGTCGGCCGACGGCGTCCCGGGCAGTTCGGGCACCGCCTCGGCCGGGTCGCCCACACGCTCCTGCACCACTCCGCCTGTCCGGTCGCGGTCGTACCCGACACGGCGTGACCGCCCGGAGGCGCCGCCCGGGACGACCGGCGGGAGACCGGGGACCGACCGGCCCCGCGGGCGCCCCCGGTCGGTCCCTGGGCGCGACCGACGTCGTGACAGACGCTCGACAGGCCACAGGACCCGAGCGGCTCGAAGGAGAACCGCCATGAAGGACGACACGCCACCCCGCCCAGCAGTCCACGCGCTGCTCACGGACGGCACCACCGTCCGCATCCGCGCCGTCGAGCCCGGGGACCACGAGCAACTGGAAGGGCTCTACGCGCAGATGTCACCGGACAATCGCCGGCTGCGCTTCTTCTCGGCCGGCTCCCGCTCCGCCGGCCCGGCCGCGGACATCGTGTGCGCGCCGGCCCGGCGCGGGCACCGGGCCCTGCTCGCCGAACGCGCCGGACAGGTCATCGGCCTCGTCGAGTACCACGCCGCCGACGACGCGCCGCACACCGCCGAACTCGCCGTCGCGGTCGCCGACGGCCTGCACCACCGGGGTGTAGGAACCCTGCTCGTCGAGCACCTCGTCTCGGCCGCTCGGACCGACGGCATCACCGCCTTCACCGCCGACGCCCTCAGCGACAACCACGAGGTACTGCGGCTCTTCGCCGACCTCGGCCTCACCACGACCCGGCGGTTCGACGGTCCAGAGGCGCACTGCACCATCGATCTGCACGTCGACGAGACCTACCTGACGGCCTCGGAGGCCCGGGGGCGGACCGCCGACGTGGCCAGCCTGGAGCCGCTGCTGAAGCCGCGCTCCATCGCCGTCGTCGGGGCCGGCCGCCGTCCCGGCTCGGTGGGACGCGCCCTGCTGCACCACCTGCGCGAGGACGGCTTCACCGGCCGCCTGTTCGCGGTCGATCCCGCCACCACCGCCATTCTCGGCGTACCGTCCTACCCCACCGTCGGCGCCCTTCCCGTCGCCCCCGACCTGGTCGTCGTGGCCAGCCCGGCCGAGACCGTGCCGGCCGTCGCCGAGGAGTGCGGCAAGGCGGGCGTACGCGCCCTTGTCGTGGTCTCCGCCGGACTGGACACGGAGCGGTCCGAGGCCCTGCTCACCGCCTGCCGGACCCATGGGATGCGCCTGGTCGGCCCCACCCGCCTCGGCGTGGCCAACACCGCCCCCGGGTACCGTTTCGACGCCACCTTCGCCGCCGCACACCCCCGCGCAGGGACCGCGGGTGTCGCCGTACAGTCCGGCGGTGTCGGCATCGCCCTGCTGGAGGGACTGTCCCGGCTGGGTATCGGCGTCTCCACCTTCACCTCGCTCGGCGACAAGTACGACGTCAGCGGCAACGACCTCCTCCAGTGGTGGGAGAGCGACGGCCACACCGACCTCGCCCTGCTCCACCTGGAGTCCTTCGGCAACCCGCGGGCCTTCTCCCGCACCGCCCGACGCGTCACCCGGTGCATGCCAGTACTGACCGTCGACGCCGGCCGCACCGACGCCGGCCGCCGCGCCGCCGCCTCGCACACCGCCGCCGCGGCCACCGGCACGATGACCCGCCAGGCACTGTTCACCCAGGCCGGCGTCACCGCGACCCGCTCCGTCGGCGAGCTGCTGGAAGCGGCGGCCCTGCTGCACGCACAGCCCCTGCCGGCCGGCCCCCGCGTCGCCGTGCTCACCAACGCCGGCGGTGCGGGAGTCCTGGCCGCCGACGCCTGCGCCGAGGCCGGCCTGACCCTCAACCCGCCCAGTCCCGCACTGGCCGACGTCCTGCTCGCCGCGCTGCCCGCCCAGGCGAGCGCCGGCAATCCCGTGGACGCCACCGCCGCCGTGACCGAGGACGCGTTGCACACCTGCGTCGAGCGGCTCGCAGGTCACCCGTCCGTCGACGCGGTCCTGGTGGTCCTCGTCCCCACCGCGGTCGCCGCCGCGACCGGCGACGACCTGGTCCGGGCCGTCACCCGAGGGCCCGGCCGCCGGGCCAAGCCCGTCATCGTCGTACGTCTGGAACAGGACCTGCCGGTCACCCTGCTGCCCGTCACCGACGGCGAGGCGATCCCCTCGTACGCCGAACCGCAGGCCGCGGCACGGTCGCTGGCCCATGCCGCCCGACGGGCCGCCTGGCTGGCCCGGCCCGTCGGCACCGTGCCGGACCCGGACGACATCGACACCTCCCGCGCGCACGCCCTGGCGGACGACTTCCTCGCCCAACGACCGGAAGGAGGCTGGCTGGACCCGCGTGCCTGCGCCGGACTCCTCTCCTGCTACGGCATCCCTCAGCAGCCCTGGGCCTGGGCCGAGACCGAGGACGACGCCGTACGCGCCGCCGAACGCCTGCGCGGCGCCGACGGCCGGGTGGTCCTCAAGGCGCACTGGCCCGGACTCGTGCACAAGAGCCTTCAGCGCGCCGTCCACCTCGACCTGCGCGACGAGGCCCAGGTGCGCACGGCCTTCCAGGACCTGGCGACCCGCTTCGAAGGACTCATGACCGGAGTCGTCGTCCAGCCCCTCGCACCCCGCGGCACCGAGTTGTTCGCCGGCGTCGTCCAGGACGGCGTCTTCGGCCCCCTCGTCGTCTTCGGACTGGGGGGCACGGCGACCGAGGTGCTCGCCGACCACGCCGCCCGCCTCGCCCCGCTCACCGGTCAGGACGTGCACGACCTGATCACCGCCCCGCGCTGCGCCCCCCTGCTCTTCGGGACGCAAGGCGGCGGACCCGTCGACCTGGAGGGGCTGGAACAGGTACTCCACCGGCTGTCCCGGATGGCCGTGGACCTGCCGCAGCTCGCCGAGGCCGACTTCAACCCGGTCCTCGCCGCACCCGGCGGGATCACCGTTCTCGACGCGCGGATACGCCTGCTGCCCCGTCGGCCGCAGGACCCCTATCTGCGCCGACTGCGCTGAGGAGGAACAGACATGAGGAACCATGAGGTCGGCTCCGTGATGACCACCGAGGTGATCCGCGCCGAGTACGGCACCCCCTTCAAGGCCGTCGCCGGGCTCCTCTCGGAACACCGCGTCAGCGGACTGCCCGTGGTGGACGAGGACCAGCACGTCATCGGCGTCGTCTCCGAGACGGACCTGATGCTGCATCAGGCCGCGACGCCGCTCGCCTACGAGCCGCCCCCGCGGTTCCGCCTCGCACGGCTGACACCCCGCGCCCGTAAGCAGGCGGCCAAAGCCCGGGCCCGCACGGCCGGCCGCCTGATGACCGCGCCCGCCGTCAGCGTGCACGCCGAGGACACCGTCGTGGAGGCCGCCCGCACCATGGTCGAGCACCGGGTGAACCGGCTCCCGGTACTCGACGAGGACGACCGCCTGGTCGGCATCGTCACCCGGCACGACCTGCTGCAGACCTTCCTGCGACCCGACGCGGAGATCCGCGAGGAAGTGATCCGCGAGGTGCTGCAACGCGGACTGTGGCTGGTCGACGGCAGCGTCGACGTCACCGTCACGGAGGGAGTCGTCACGCTGGAAGGACAACTGGAGCGAAAGAGCGAAACCGAGACAGCGGTGGCCATGACCCGCAGGACCGACGGAGTCGTCGACGTCGTGGACAGGCTCACCCACCGCTTCGACGACTCCGAGTTCCGGGACGACACGCGCGTGCCGGCCGGCGTCGCGGACGACTGGCTGCGGCGCCTGTGAGAGGAGGCGGACCACCATGGAGCAGACGGTGCTGGTCGCCTACGGGTCGACCAACGGATCGACGCAGAAGATCGCCGAGACCGTGGCGGAGGTGCTGCGGACGACGGGGGTCACGGCCGAGGCGCTGTCCGCGCGGTCGGTGACGGATCTGGACCGCTATGAGGCTGTCGTGGTCGGCGGTGCCCTGTACGCCGGGCGCTGGCACAAGGACGCCAGGCGCTTCGTACGGCGGCACCGCGGAGCTCTGGCGCACCGGCCGGTGTGGTTCTTCAGCTCCGGACCGCTCGACTCGACGGCCTCGCAGCGGGACATTCCGCCCGTGCCGGGCGTCAAGAGGGCCATGGCCAGGCTCGACGTCCGCGAGCATGTCACCTTCGGCGGTTGCCTCACCGACGGCGCGCAAGGCCGCATCGCCCGCATGATCCTTAGCAACGGCAAGGGTGGTGACTTCCGGGACTTCGCCGCGATCGAGCACTGGGCGGCGGGTGTGGCGAAGGAGCTCGGTGCCAGGACAGACCGGTGAACGGCCCCGGCGGTGCGGTTTTGTCGTGCCCCGGCGTCCGGTCTCCCGGCGCCGACCGGCGCGGGACCGTGCACAGCGTTCGTGAGTACTACGGCCCACACGGGTTCAGTCGGCGCGGTCCGCGGGCGAAGCCGCCCGGCATGCCGCCCAGCAGCGGCAGGGCATTGACCCTGTCCTGCCGCACGGGCCCAACGACGTCCTTGAACAAGGCAGTCGCGTCCCCGGCCGCGACCGTGTGGAACGTGCGGACGCGGGTCCGAGGTGAACGGGACGACCGCGACGGTCACGGCGTCACTCCTGGCGCAGTGGTGCTCGGACGAAGGCTCAGTGCTCCACACTTCGCCGGCCGCGTCGGCGTCGGACGCGCCGCGATCGGTCCCCACTCCTGCGGGCGGTCAGGCCCTTGGCGGCGGCCTGACCGATGTTGCGCGCCATGCCGCCGAAGACAACGGCATGGAAGGGGGACACGGACCACCAGTAGGCGTGGCCGAGCAGCCCACGCGGATGGAACAGGGCACGCTGCCGATAGCGGGTACGGCCCTCCGCGTCCGTCTCGACGTACATCTCCAGCCACGCCAGTCCCGGCAGCCGCATCTCCGCTCGCAGCCGCAGCAGCCGTCCCGTTTCGATCTCCTCGACCCGCCAGAAGTCCAGCGAGTCGCCGACCCGCAGGTGCTGGGCGTCACGCCGGCCGCGGCGCAGCCCGACACCGCCGACGAACCGGTCCAGCCAGCCGCGGACGGCCCAGGCCAGCGGGAAGGAGTACCAGCCGTTGTCCCCGCCGATGCCCTCCACCACCTTCCACAGGGCTTCCGGAGACGCGTCGACCCGCAGTTCCCGCTCGTCCTGGTACAGACTGCCGCCGGCCCAGTCGGGGTCGGTGGGCAGGGGATCACTGGGGGCTCCGGGGACCGAGGCGGACGACCAGCGAGTGGCCACCTGGGCCTCCCGGACCCGACACAGGGCCAGTGCCAGGGCCTCGTCGAACGGCAGGGGCCGGCCGGGAGCGTCGGGGACGTACCGGGCGATGTCGTGCTCCTGGCACACCACCTCATGACGCAGGGACTCCGTCAGGGGCCGCGCGAGGGCGGCCGGGACCGGCGTGACGAGGCCGACCCAGTGGCTGGACAGCCTGGGAGTGAGTACCGGAACCGGCAGGATGATCCGCCGCCGGAGTCCGCTCACGATGGCGTAGCGGCGCATCATCTCGCGGTAGGTGAGCACGTCCGGCCCTCCGACGTCGAAGGCGCGGTTCACGTCGTCCGGCATGGTGGCCGACCCGACCAGGTAGTGCAACACGTCGCGGACCGCGATGGGCTGGGTGCGGGTGTGCACCCAACTGGGGGTCACCATGACGGGCAGTCGCTCGGTCAGGTAGCGCAGCATCTCGAAGGACGCCGACCCGGATCCGATGACCACCGCGGCCCGCAGCACGGTGGCGGGCACGGGGGCGTCGAGGAAGATGCGGCCGACCTCCGCGCGGGAACGCAGATGAGGGGAGAGCGTGCGTTCGGGAACGCCCCGCGGAGTCAGACCACCCAGGTAGACGATCCTCCGCACGCCCGCCTCGTACGCCTGCTGGGCGAAGACGCGCGCCGCGCGACGGTCGGTGTCCTCGAAGCCGGAGCCCGACCCGAGGGCGTGCACCAGGTAGAAGGCGACGTCTACGCCGCGCATGGATTCGGCGACGGAACCAGGGTCGGTGACGTCTCCCCGCACGCTCTCGACATCGGATGCCCACGGCTGGTCACGGAGTTTGGTCGGCGTGCGGGCCAGGCACCGCACCCGATGACCGGCCTCCAGCAGCTCCGGCACGAGGCGTCCGCCGATGTACCCGGAGGCGCCGGTCACCAGACAGAGCAGTCGTTCCTGGTCCTGTCGTCCGTTCGCCGCCACGGCTCTTCCCTTCCGGTCCGTCCACCACACCTTGCCGGGACTTCCGATCACCGGCTCCACAGCGTCACGGCACCCGTCGCGGCGGGGCGGCCCGCTGCCGTGATCAGGAACCGGGATCCGCCCGGCTCCGCCGAGGTCTCGATCAGGGCACCGCGCGACGGCACCGGTGCGCACACGTCCGCCCGCAGTCCGATCACCGCGGCAGCCGTCATCCCACTCTCCAGCAGAACCGCCTGCCGCCCCGCCTCCAAGACCGCCAAGAGGGGCATGCGCGCCGGTCGGCCGGCCAGGAGCACCGGGTGCCCGGGGTCGCGCGGGGCGGTCACCAGTCGTCCGCGAGGTGCCCGGGCCAGCATCACGTCACCGTCGGCCGTGGCACCGACCGCGGCTGCCGGGGGATGGAGCAGACCCGGAAGCGGCACTTCCCCCGCGGGTGCCGCCGAGCCCGCCGGGCGGGCGAACCGCATGGTGCACGACCCGAAGGGCTTCCCCGTGTGCAGGAACTCGGCCGTGACACGATGGGCGACGGGCCGACCGGCCTCGGTCACCAGATCGCTCACGCTCATCCGTACGTCCACGTCGCTGGCGCCGCCCCGCTCCACGGGCCACGACCGCAGCCGCAGTCCCAGGCTGACCGAGACGGGTTCGAGCCGGCCACGAACCGCTCCCGGAGGACGGCCGTACTCCAGTGCGAGGGCGAGCTGACGGGTGGACTCCGCCATGATCAGTGGATGGTGCGCCACCGCGCCCAGCGCGCGTTCGTTCAGCGGATGCAGCCGGGGCCACTGGCAACGGGCCGCGAAACAGCGCTTGCCGAGGCGGGCGAAGGACTCCACCAGCAGCGACGCCATCGACTCCAGACCCAGATCGCGCCAGGTGAACGGCGCCTGCCGTATCACCGGCTCCCGCCCCGGACGGTCACCGACGCCGTCGTCGTGCCGTCGGCCGCGCGCGTCGAACGCCTGGTCCGTCGCCACCTCGTGCATGAGCGTCTCCTGCCGGCAGGCCGGGCGGTGCGGCCGCTGCGCGCACCAGGTCGTCACTGCCCACTTCGCACGCGGGGCCCGCGGCGGATGCACGCCTCGGTACCGGCCCGGGGACCCTGTCGCCGGACATGCATCCGAAGCGAGCGCACACGCGGAAACAACGGACATGAGGCTAAAAGACGAAATGCCCGTCGATCACCACCTGGCCACCGTCTACCGCTACGGCGCGGGCTTCTGCGGGCTGGTCCTGCTGGTCTTCGCCTGTCTCGGCTTCGCCGACGCGCTGAGCCCGTTCGACACCGCGGGCGACACGATCGCCGGCATGACCACCAACGTCGCGCTCAGCGTGATCTCCGCCGTCGTCGGTCTGACGCTGCTCGCCGGAGCGGCGGTCGGCGGCAACTTCGCCTCGGTCCTCAACATGACGGTCGGCGCGCTCTTCGTCCTGAGCGGGTTCTTCCACGTCTTCGTACTGGACCGTCGCGCCAACATCCTGGACTTCGGGATGACCAACGTGATCTTCAGCTTCGTCATGGGACTGGTCATCGCCACGTTCGGCATGTACGGCCGGGTGTCCAGCAAGCTGTCGCACGACAACCCCTACTGGCAGCGTCGCCATCCCGAGCAGGCGGCCCGGGAACGAGAGGCGGCCGCCGCCCTGCCGGACGCGGAACGGGGCGGGCAGGCTCTGCCCGCAGGAAAAGACCCCGAGGGAGCGAGGGCACTACAACCACCCGCCCGCCGTCCTCCCAGGAGCGGGATGCGCTGACGGCCGGTCCGTGTGCGGGGCCGAGGGGGCTACGGAGCGTGGCTGCGTTGATGCGAGTGATGCGCCCGCCAGCGGTCGGTCAGCTGTGTCTTCACGTTGAACGCCCTGGTCGTCGCCCGGTCGGCCGCTGAACCGCGGGAGGGCAGGAGGCCGATCTGACGGCCCAGTTCGGCGCCGTCGAAGACGGTTCGGGACCGTCTGATGCGCCCGGTGTCGACTTCGACGAAGTCGACACCCTGCAGGGCGATGTGCCGTTTCGTGGGGGCGAGACCCTGGTAGGGCGCTCCGTCGAAGGTACCGGTCATGCGCCATTCCACCGCTGCGTACCGGTCGTCCCCGACGGCGTGTTCCATGGTCATCACCAGGTCGGGCATGGCCCGGCGGACCTCCTCGAAGTACCGCCGCACATCCTGTCGGCCCCGGCGCAGACCCACGGGCACGACGTCGTAGACGACGTCCTCGTGGAGGAGTGCGGTGAAGTGGTCCAGATGCCCGGTGGCCACGGACCGGAAGGCCGCTCGGGCCACGTCGACCGGGTCGACGCTGTTCGCTGTCGCATTCACGGCCGCCTCCTGAAGTCGGTGGAGGGCACGCGCCGGGAGCCCGGCGGAGTGCCTGACGGAATCACTGCCGGTTTCCTTTCCAGACTGGATCCTCAGCACGTCCGGTGCACCCCGGCGGCCACGGTCGGTGTCCGGTGCGACACTGCGGTCCCGTGCCGGCCGGCGCTACCCGGGCGGTCGTCGCGGCAGGCGCACGGTGAACGTGGTGGTGCCCGGGTCGCCGGTGACGGTCGCGGTGCCACCGTGCGCGGCGGCCACCGCGGCGACAATGGACAGCCCGAGGCCCGTGCCGCCCCCGTCGGCGCCGCGGGGGCCGTCTCCGTGGACGAATCGGTCGAAGAGATGGTCGCGCAGGGCGGGCGGGACACCCGGGCCGTCGTCGGTCACCGTGAGGCAGGCCGTGCCGTCGTCGTCCCGTCGTACACCCACGGTCACCGCGGTACCGGGAGGTGTGTGCAGCCGGGCGTTGGCCGTGAGGTTCGCGAGAAGCTGGTGCAGGCGGTGCCGGTCGCCCGACACGACGACCGGCTCCTGCGGCAGCTCCAGGGACCATCGGTGATCCGGGCCGGCGGCGCGCGCGTCGTCGACCACGTCCAGCACGAGCCGGGTCAGGTCGACGGGTTCGTGCTCCAGAGGGCGGCCGGCGTCCAGGCGGGCGAGCAGGAGAAGGTCGTCGACCATGGCGCCCATCCGGGCGGACTCCGCGGCGATCCGCTCCAGCGCGCGGTCCACCTCGGGCGGCAGGGGGCCGGGGTGGAGCAGGGCCAGCTCGGCGTGGCCGCGCACCGAGGCCACGGGGGTGCGCAGTTCGTGACTGGCGTCGGCGGAGAAGCTGCGCAGACGTTCCTCACTGCGCTGGCGCTGGGTCAGGGCATGCTCCACGTGGCCCAGCATCCGGTTGAAAGCGGTGGTGACCTGGTCGACCTCCTCGCTGCGCGGCCGGGTGTCGGGGGCACGCGCGGGCAGCGCGACCGTCCCGCTCGCGAGGGGAAGCTCGCCCACCCGGGTCGCGGTGTCGGCGATGCGGCTGAGCGAGCGCAGGGACCAGCGCACCCAGAGCGCACCCGCGACGCCGGCTCCGACGAGCGCCAGCCCGAAGACGCCGCCCGCGACGAGTTCGAGCCGGTGGACCGCCGCTTCGACCGGCTCCAGTGGCAGGCCGGTGATCAGCGTGTCGCCGTCCCGCCCCTGCCATGCCCTCACCCGGTAGTCGCCGAGGCCGGTCAGCTCGACGCTGTGGCCCTGTCCGTCCGTGGGCACAGCCGCGAGGGCCCGGGCGTCGTCGGCGTCGACCTCGAGGGTGACCACGTCAGCCGGTGCGTCGCCCTGTCGGACCACGCCGGCGTTGGTCACCCGGCCGTCCGCGATCCGGACCCCCAGCGTCTCGGCGGCCTGGCGGCGGGTGTCACCGCGTTCGTCTCCGTCGTGGTCGTCGTGGTCCGTGTCCGGGTGCTCCAGACTCGCCGCGAAAGCGCTGCCCGCGTCGGCCAGCTGCTGGTCGAGGCGGTCGGTGAGGAACCTGTTCAGTTCCAGTACGGCCGCCCCGCCCACCGTGGCGCACGCGACGGCGAGCAGCACGAGCAGCCCGGCGGTCAGGCGGGCGCGCAGCGTATGAAGGCGCGGCCACCTCACTGGGGCGCCGGCTTCAGGACGTAGCCGGCGCCCCGCACCGTGTGGATCATCGGGGCGCGGCCGGAGTCGATCTTCTTGCGAAGGTACGAGATGTACAGCTCGACGACGTGGGCACCGCCTCCGAAGTCGTAGGACCAGACCAGATCGAGAAGCTGCGTCTTGCTCAACACCTGACGAGCGTGCCGCATGAGGCAGCGCAGCAGCTGGAACTCGGTCGGCGACAGGTCGATCAGGTCGCCGCCCCGGGTGACTTCGTGCGCGTCCTCGTCCAGTTCCAGGTCCCCGACCACGAGCAGGGAGTCGGTCGCCCGCTCGCGTGTCATCCCGGCGCGGCGCAGCAGGCCGCGCAGCCGCGCGACGAGCTCCCCGAGGCTGAACGGCTTGGTCACGTAGTCGTCGCCGCCCGCCGTGATCCCGGTGATGCGGTCCTCGACGGTATCCCGCGCCGTGAGGAACAGCACGCACACGTGCGGCTGCTCGGCGCGCAGGTCGCGCAGGACCGACAGCCCGTCGCGGTCCGGCAGCATGATGTCCAGGACGACGGCGTCGGGCCGGAAGGCGCGGGCTTCGCGGACGGCGGCGTCCGCCGAGGCCGCCGCGCGAACGTCCCAGCCCTCGTAGCGCAGGGCCCCGGTGACGACCTCGGCGAGATCGGGTTCGTCGTCGACGACGAGAACGCGCACGGGGGTGCCGTCGGCACGGGTCAGGACTGCGCTGGGTGTGTTCATGGCCGTCCCAGCATCCCCCGTAACCCTCTGGATTTCCTCTGAACGTCTTCTGCGACCCCTCGTACCGTCACGGTCGGGGTGCGGCTCAGAGCCGGCTCAGAGGTCACGGCGCCACAGTGGACAGCCCCTGCATGAGGAGACGTCCATGACCACCGCGACCGACCGACCGCCGCCGGCGCGGCACCGCGCCCCCGCCACGCCGTGGCGGGCATCACCGGCCGCGGCGCTCCAGGCGGCCGCGTGGGCCGGAGGCATCGCCGTACTCGCGCTGTGGTGGAGGGACACGGGCTCGGTCGTCGGCGCGGCCGGCTGGCTCACCGGTGCGGGGCGCATCACGGGGCTCCTGTGCGGATACATGTGCGCCCTGCTGGTCGCCCTGATGGCGCGGGTGCCGTGGCTGGAGAGCCGGGTGGGCACCGACCGGGCCGCGCGCTGGCACGCCTCGGCGGGTCGCTGGACCATCGGCCTGCTCATGGCGCACATCCTGCTGATCGTCCTCGGCTATGCGGCACAGGCACAGGTGGGGGCGTTGAGAGAACTCGGCACGATCGTGTTCGACCTGCCGGAGATGCTCAAAGCCACGGCAGGCGCCCTGATACTGCTCGCCGTCGGCTACACCTCGGTGCGCGCGGTACGTCGCCGGATGCGCTACGAGACCTGGTACCACCTGCACCTGTTCACGTACGCGGCGGTCTTCCTCGGCTTCTCGCACCAGCTGGCCGTCGGGGCGGACTTCGTCAGCAACGCGCCCGCCCGCGCCGCCTGGTACACGCTGTACGTCTCCGTGGCCTGCCTGGTCCTGTACTTCCGTGTCCTCCTCCCGGTGCGGCTCAATCTCCGGCACCGGATCCATGTCGAGGCCGTCGTGCCCGAGGCGCCCGGTGTGTACTCCGTCTGGATGCGCGGTCGCCGGCTCGACCGGCTCGACGCCCGGCCCGGGCAGTTCCTGCGCTGGCGCTTCCTGACCCCCGGCATGCGGGGCGCCAGCCATCCCTACTCGCTCTCGGCCGTGCCGCGCGACGACCTGATGCGCATCACCGTCAAGACGCTCGGCGATCACAGTGCGGCCGTCGCCGCCCTCCGCCCCGGCACCCGGGTGTGGGCGGAAGGGCCGTACGGAGCCCTCACCGCGGCACGACGCAGCCGCCGCAAGGTGTTGCTGATCGCGGGCGGCACCGGGATCACCCCGCTGCGCACGTTGTTCGAGACGCTGCCCGCCGCGCCCGGCGACCTGACGCTGCTCTACCGGGCGCGCACCCCGCAGGAACTGGCGCTGAGCGGGGAACTGGAAGCCGTCGCCGCCGCACGCGGCGCCCGTCTCGTGTACCTCCTCAACAACCCGGACGGCTCGCGCGTCCGGGTCACCGCGGAACGGCTCAGGGCGATCGTGCCAGACGTCGACCTGCACGACGTGTACCTGTGCGGGCCGAGGGGACTGTCCCTGGCCGTGTACGACGCCTTGCGGGACGCCGGAGTGCCCGCGTCCCGCATCCACCACGAGTCCTTCGAACTGTGAGCCCCGCCATGCGCGCCCACCCCGTCCGCCGCACCGCGCTGACCTGCGCCGCCACCGTCACCGTGACGGTCCTCGCGCTGTCCCTCAAGCCTCACCATCCGCCGGTCGGCGCCCTGCCGCCCGCCACGACGCCCACCCCGAGCAGCGGCACCGGCACCGGCACCGGGGGAACCTCCTCGGGAACCCGTACGGTCACAGGTCCCACGGTCCAGACGCGCTACGGACCCGTTCAGGTACAGCTCACGCTCGACGGTTCGCGGATCGTCGCCGCGCGCGCCGTGCAGTCTCCCGGCGGCGACCCCCGCAGCCGGCAGATCAACGCCTCGGCGGTGCCCGTTCTCGTCAAGGAGACGCTGAACGCCCAGGGCGCCCACCTCGACGCGGTCTCGGGCGCGACCTACACGAGCGAGGGCTACATGAGCTCTCTGCAGAGCGCGCTGGACCAGGCTCGTGCCTGAGCCGGAACTGCACCGCGTGGTGCACACGATGGGCACGGTGTTCTCCTGCACGGTGCGCGCCGAACCCACGCCCGGGCTCCGCCGGGCCTTCGACGCGGCCGAAGGCCTGCTGCACCACGTCGACGAGGTCTTCTCGCCCTTCCGGCCGGACAGCGCCGTCAGCCGCGTCAGGCGCGGGTGGACCGTGCCCGAGGGGTGGCAGCCGGAGCTGAGCGAGGTCCTCGCCCTGTGCGCCGACGCCCACCGGCGCACCGGCGGCCGGTTCGCGGCGTGGCACTCGGGCGTCTTCGACCCGAGCGGCCTCGTCAAGGGATGGGCGGTGGAACGTGCCGCGCGCCTCCTCCGCGCGGCGGGGGCGGAGCACGTGTGTCTCAATGGGGGAGGGGACGTGCAGTTGTACGGCGGGCCCTGGCGCGTAGGCATCGCGCATCCCCTCCGGCCCGGCTCCTGCGCCGCGGTGGTCGAGTCGCCCGGAGGCCCGCTGGCAATTGCCACCTCAGGGCCCGGCGAGCGGGGATGCCACATCGTGGACCCGAACACCGGTTCCCCGCCCACGGACGGCCTCGCCTCGCTGACCGTGACCGGTCCTTCGCTCACGGAGGCCGACGTGCTCGCGACGGCGGCGTACTGCATGGGCGCCGAAGCCCGCGAGTGGCTGGGCGCCCTGCCCGGCGTCGCCGCGTTCGCGGTGATGCCGGACGGACGGACCTGGACGACCGGCAAGGGCTGAGCGGGAAGGCGGTCCGCCGGGCGTCGGGACCGATGCCGACCCGCGGTTCGGCCGCACGGGTCGGCCGAAGGGACCCTCGGTCGTGTCCGGGGACGAGTGGCCCCTGCCCCGGCGCCCCCGTTGCGCGACACGCTGGAGTCGGTAGGGCCGACACGGGAGGTGTGCGACATGACCCGCACGATCACGGTGGGAATCGACGGCTCGCCCGAGAGCCACGCCGCCGCCGAATGGGCGGCCCGCGAGGCCGAGCTGCGCGACCTGCCGGTACGCGGCACGGCCGTGCACGTGGTCACCGGCTGGCAGCCACCGCCGTACTCCCCTTCACCGGCCGCCGACGGCGTACCGGACCAAGGGGTGGCCCGCAGGAGGGCCGCCGACCTCACCCGGCTGCTCCTGCCCTGGCGGCAGGCGTACCCGGATGTCGAGGTCGTCGAGCAGTCCCGCCCCGGCAGCCCCGCCCACCTTCTGGTCGACGCGTCGCACGAGGCGTCCCTGGTGGACGTCGGGCGGCGCACCCGGCCCAGCCCGCTCGGCGTGCACATCGGTGCGGTCGCCCACGCGGTGCTGCACCACGTCGGTGCCCCCGTCGCCGTCGTGGCCCATCCCTGACGCATCCCGGTCGAGAGGAGGGGCGTCATGTATCTGCCTCTAGTGGTCGGGGTCGACGGCTCCGAGCCCAGCCTGCGAGCCGTCGACTGGGCGGCCGACGAGGCCGCCCTGCACGCAGTTCCCCTCCTGGTGGTCTTCGGGACCCTGTGGGAGCGGTACGAGGGCGCCGCCCTCGCCCGCGAGCTGGACGGGACCTCCGCCGACGCAAGGGCCGACGACATTGTCGAGGCCGCCGCCCGGCGTGCCCGGCGACGGCATCCCCACCTCGTCGTCACCACCGAGACGGTGCCCGACGAGGCCGAGCACGCCCTGGTCTGCGCGGGGCGCAACGCGTCCATGATCATCGTGGGCAGCCGAGGCCGCAGCGGCATCGCCGACAGACTGCTGGGCTCCGTCAGCCGGACTGTGGCCGCCGGGAGCGACTGCCCGGTCGTCGTGCTGCGCGGCAACCACGACAACCGCGCCCTCGAAGGAGGGAACGGCCCCGTCGTCGTCGGTGTCGGCGAGACGTCGGCGTCCGTCCTGCCGCTCGCCTTCACGGAAGCACGTCTGCGTGACGTGCCCCTGGTCGCCGTTCGAGCCTGGCGCTGTCCCGCCCACGAGGCGATCGATCACCCCCTGCTGGCGGGAGAACCCGCCCGGCCGTACGAGGAGCGGGCAGCCAGGGAACTGGAAGCAGCTCTGGAAGACGCACCGCCTGATGTCACCGTGCGCCGGCGCACCGTCGAGGGCCCGGCACGCGCGGTGCTGCCCGCCGCTTCGGCGGAAGCCGGCCTGCTGGTGATCGGCCGTCGCACCCAGGGGCGGCTCGGCCGGGTCGCCCACGCCGTCCTGCACCGCTCGGCCTGCCCGGTCGTCGTCGTGCCGGAGCGGACGTGAGCACGCCGAGCGGGCCCAGGGCCGACATGTGGCGGGCGGGGGCCGACCGGCCCAAGCGGCGTCCGTGCTGCCGGGGCAGTCTGGAGTTGTGGGGCAATCCCCGTCGTACCGACGGTCGTGGGCCCGCCCGGCGCGGACCGGTCACCGTGGCCCCGGATGCTCCCGAGCGCAAGGAGAGCCCGAGCGCAAGGAGAGTGAGCATCACGATGAAAGGCTACGTATTCCACGGTCCGGGCCGGTCCGCGTGGGAGGACACACCCGATCCGGAACTCAAGGAGCCCACCGACGCCATCGTGCGGGTCGACGCCGTCACCATCTGCGGGACGGATCTGCACATCCTGAAGGGGGACGTCCCCGAGGTGCGGCCCGGGACCGTCCTCGGCCACGAGGCGGTCGGCGAGATCGTCGAGGTCGGCACGGACGTACGCACGGTGCGGCCGGGAGACCGCGTCCTGGTGTCCTGCATCACCGCCTGCGGAAGGTGCCGCTACTGCCGTGAGGGCGGGTACGGCCAGTGCCTCGGCGGAGGGGGCTGGATCCTCGGCCACCTGATCAACGGCACTCAGGCCGAGTACGTGCGAGTCCCGCACGCGGACCTCTCCGTGCACTCCCTGCCGGGCGCGGTCACCGACGAGGACGCCGTGCTGCTCGCCGACATCTTCCCGACCGCCTACGAGGTGGGCGTGCTCAACGGACGCGTCCGCCCCGGCGACACGGTCGTCGTGGTGGGAGCCGGCCCCATAGGACTCGCCGCGGTCGCCACGGCGCGGCTGTTCGCACCCGAACGGATCGTCGTCGTGGACCTGGCCACCGCCCGGCTGGAGGCCGCCCGCAAGCTCGGGGCGGAGGCCGTGGCGGACGCCCGCGAGGACCCGGAGCAGCTGGTCGCCGACCTCACCGGGGGCCTTGGCGCCGATGTCGTCATCGAGGCCGTGGGCGTCCCCGAGACCTTCGAGATGTGCACGCGCATGGTGCGCCCGGGCGGGCACGTCGCCAACGTCGGCGTGCACGGCAAGCCGGCGACCCTGCACCTGGAAGACCTGTGGATCAAGAACGTCACCATCACCACCGGTCTGGTCGACACCCGTTCCACGCCGACGCTGTTGCGCATGGCGGCGTCCGGCCGGCTCCCCACCGGCCAGCTGGTGACCCACACGTTCCCGCTGGAACGCATGGAGGAGGCGTACGAGGTCTTCTCCGCGGCCGCCGACACCGGAGCGCTCAAGGTGGTCCTCGGCGGCCCCAGGCGCGAAGTCGTCGCCGCCGACGCGGTGTGACACGGCCGGCCCGCCCGGCGGGCGTCGCGTCCGCCGGGCCGGGTCGCCGGACGGGTCGGAGCCGGTCACCCGTGGGACGATCGGACGGAGGACCGGCGTACGCGGTGCGGCAGTGGGCCGCGTCGTCTTCACCCGCGACGGGCTGCCCGCCGCCCCTCCCGGCAGCTCCTGGTCGGCCCCGGATGCTGCCGTGCTGGTGCGCACCTCGGAGGCGTCCGAGAGGGTCCGCGCGGTCGAGGGGCTGTTGTCGCGTTCGAGTCGGATGACATCGACGCCGCGGCACACGCGGGCCGGAGCGTCGGCGACACCGGGGTCGCCTCCGTCCTGGCGGAGACAGCCGAGCGAGAACGTCTCACGGAGATCGGTCCACATTCGTGGGCTTCGTGGCCGCACGCGGTCCTCGTGCGTATCGTCCTGGACACCTCCTTCGCCTCCTGTGACGAGGACGAACTGTGGACGTCCCTCACGGCGGAGGAAGCCAGGCGTCTCGCCGGTCTGCTGCTGTTCCAGGCAGCCGCGGTGGAACCGGAGCCCAGTGCCGCACCCGGAGCCGTCGAGGTGGTGCCGGTCGTCCAAGACGCCTACGGGGTCCGGGTCCGTGGGCATGTGCTGACCGTCGACCAGCCGCTCGCCGACGGAGGGAAGGACACCGCTCCCACGCCCGTGGAGCTGTTCGTGGCGGCGGTGGCCTCGTGCGCCGCGCACTACGCGGGGCGCTTCCTGGACCGGCACGGTGCCGGTCGGGAGGGCCTCTCCGTCCGTGCCGGGTTCCACACGGCTGACAACCGGCCGCCGCGCGTCGCGTCGTTGCTCCTGACCGTCACGGCCCCCACCCTGCCGGCGGAGCAGCTGGACGCCCTGCGAGCGGTGGTGTCCCACTGCACTGTCACGAACACCTTGGCCCGGGCACCGGAGGTGGCGCTGGAGGTGCGCGGCGCGCCCTCGGAGGAGAGCGCCCGCGACACGTAGACGAGCCCGCACTGAAGCCCTGCGGGTGTGGCGGCTCCCGCGCCGTGCGACGTCTCGCCGCCGACGGTGTGTGTGGGATGTGTTCCGCGGACACCGGACCAGTGGCCCGTCGGCCCGTCGGCCCGTCGGCCCGCCGGTGAGGCGGATCAGTGGACCGGGTCGGTTTCCGCTTCCTGGCGGACGACGACGACGGGGCAGGCCGCGTGCTGGGCACAGCGCTGGCTCACCGAGCCCAGCATCGCCCGTGCGAAGGCGCCCCTGCCCCGGCGGCCCACCACGAGGAGTTCGGCTCCCTGCGACGCACGGATCAGGGTCTCCGACGGGTCGCCTTCCACCAGGATCTCCTTCAGACCCGGCGGCCGTTCGGCGGGGAACGTGGCCTCCAGCTCCGCCGCGAACCGCTCACGGGCTTGTTCCAGGTCGAAATCGGGGTCGATGGCCGGACCGGTGAAACCGACCGCGGAGGGTGTGTCCCAGACATGGATCGCTTCCACGACACCACCGACGGAGCGTGCGTACCGGTCGGCCCAGCGCAGCGCGGCATAGGAGGACGGGGACCCGTCCACACCCACGACCACCCGTGCTGTCGCCTCAGAGGACTGCATGGTCACCTCGCTCACGTCGTCCGCCCCTGTCCACGCTGCCCGGTACCACGCCACCGCGCCAGCGGAGAGAGCGCAGGCCGAACAGCACACCTGGATGTATCGATCACGACCGGAGGCGGTCGCCGAGATCCGCGGTCGGCTCGGACAGCCGTTCCGAGAACATGGGGCGCCCGGTCGGCCGGGGAGCCCGGACGCGCACACTGTCGGCGGGCAGGCCCGCCAGGTCCGCCGTCAGCCGCGCGTGTCCCTCCGGCAGGGTGTCCGGCGGGCCGAGACGCCCTGCCGTCACGCATGACCGTTCGCAGCAGTGGCTCCGCCCCGGCCGGTCCCGGTTCGTCCCATCCGGGGCCTGTGGCCGGGGCACATGACTCCGCCACCCGTCACAGGGCCCGGGACGGCGCGACACCGCATGACCGGAAGGTCGGAGCACGCAGGACCTGCAGCGGACCGTCCGGGACCGCGCTGACCGAACTGACCGCGCCGACGCCGCGGTCCTGGGGCACTGTTACGAGGAGTACGCCTGGCCGGGCGTGGCGCCGGCCCGTAACGCGCTGGTCTCCTTCACCTTTCGGCAGCGGCCTCGACATCCGTCGGGTCCCATCGGACGTCGACGACGCCCTCCACGGCGCGGACCAGGCGGGCGGCCACGGGCACCAGCGAGGTGTCCCTGACCCGTCCTCCGAGGGTGACGAGGCCGTCCGACACCTCCACCCGGACGGTGTCCGCCGGGGAGGGGAAGAGCGGTGCGACGACTTCCCGGCCGACCTCTTCGGCGATGTCGTCGTCCGTGCGCAGGAACACCTTCAACAGGTCGGCTCGGCTGACGACACCTTCGAGCAGTCCCTCGGCGTTGACGACGGGCAACCGCTTGACCTTCCGCTGCGCCATGATGCGCGCGGCCTGGGCGAGGGTGGCGTCGGGGTGGACGGTGACGGCGGGAGCCGTCATCACGTCCGCCGCGGTCAGACCGCCGGCCTTGACCAGATCGGTCAGGCGGCGCATTTGAGTGAAGCGGTCCGGGTCACTGTCCCGGAACTCCTCCTTGGGCAGCAGGTCGGCCTCCGACACGAGACCGATCACTCGTCCCTCGCCCTCGAGTACGGGCAGGGCACTGACCTTCCACTGGTCCATGAGCGCGATGATGTCCTTGAACGGAGCCTGTGGACCCACGGCCACGGCCGTGTGCGTCATCACGGCACTCACCGTGTGCGGGCTGTTGAGCATGGCTTCCTCCTCGACCCGGCCTGAGGGGACGTACTCACGGCAGGATTCCGCTGCCGTGCGGGGCGTACAGGTCCAGCAGACGGATGCGCGTCTTCTGCAGGCGGTCGGCCACCACCTGTCCGACCCAGGACGCGATCGCCCGGCCGAAGTCGGGGTGCTCGGCGCACCCGGCCAGGACGGTCTTCGCGTCGAACTCCCAGGCCCGTACCGGGCTGAGCGCCTCGGCACCCAGGTGCCACTCGTACGGAGGGAAGTGCCAGGACCAGCCGAGGAGTTCGCCGTGGCCCAGCGACTCGACGACGGCGTTGCGTCCGTCGGGAACGCGGAGGTCCAGAACGACCGTTCCGGTCCGAATGATCCAGAAGCGATCGGCCGGCCGGCCCTCTTCGAACAGCCGGGCACCGGGCGGGAACGAGACTTCGCGGGCGAGCCGCAGCAGACGTTCGCGGTGCTGCGCCGGCATGGCTATGGGCAGGGTGGTTGTGGAGGTCATCGTTTCGTCTCCTTCCACTGCCCCCGGACCGTCGGGGAGCGGTCGCTCGGGCGGCTGCCGAGCGCGACCGCCCTTCCCCGATACCAGCCTGCCGCTTGTGTGCCGCCGGCACTACGGGCCTTCCGGGCACTGTCGGGGGACACTCGGCCCCGGACACGTGGGGCCATCGGCGTGCGCATCCCGACCGCAGGGTGCGGCCGTCGACCCCAGCCCTGCCGTCCCCTGCGCCACCTTCTGCAGCACCTGCGGAACGCCGGGTGGAAGGGACGACCGGTCCCGGCCCGCCGGCCGTCGGAACGGGGCCGAGACGGCCTGTACGCAGGCGCCGGCCATCCGGTCGTTGGGGCCGAAGGTCCCTCGGAGGGACCCGATCGCCCCTGCCGGACCCGGGCGCCCGGTGCCACCGTGAAAGTGGTAGTTCCGCTACACGGACTGGCAGAAGGAGAGAAGGGCGGTGGGGATGATGGCACTTCCCCTGGTGGTAGGTGTCGACGGGTCGGACGGCAGCCTCCTGGCCATCGACTGGGCGGTGGACGAGGCACAGCGCCGTCGGCTGCCGTTGCGCCTGGTGTACGCCTCTCTCTGGGAGCGGTACGAGGGAGCACTGCCGGCCGTGGGCCGAGAGCGCCCCTCCGAGCAGGTGATGGCCGAGAACATCGTCGGGACCGCCGCGGAGCGCGTCCGGCGCCACGATCCCAGCCTCACGGTCGAAACCGACACGATACCGGCGGAAGCGGTCTCCGCCCTCCTGGCCGAAGGCAGGCACGCCACGGCCGTGGTCACCGGATCACGAGGTCGTGGCGAGCTGAAAGGGGCGCTCCTCGGCTCGGTCAGTCTTGCCGTCGCCTCCCGGGCCGACTGCCCGGTGGTCGTCGTCAGGGGCGAGAAGCCGGCGCTGTCCGGCTCCCACGAGCGCATCCTGCTGGGGGCGGGCGACCCCGACACCGGCGGAGCGGCCGTGCGGTTCGCCTTTCGCGAGGCCGACATCCGGGGTTGCGAGCTGGACGTCGTACGGGCCTGGCGGTGTCCGGCGTACGAGAATGCCGACGACCGGACACCGCGCGACGACTCGGAGGGTCAGCACGAGCAACGGGCTTCCGCCCTGATCGACACCCTGGTGGCCGAAGCCGCCGCGGAACACCCGGGCGTGAGGTTGCGCAGGACGACGATCGAAGGGCCGGCCCGCAAGGTGCTGGTTCATCAGACGGCCGCCGCCGACCTCGTTGTCGTCGGGGCACGCCACAGGTCGGGACACTTCGGTCTTCAGCTCGGGCGGGTCACCCACACGCTGCTGCAGCACGCGGCCTGCCCGGTCGCGGTGGTGCCTCAGACGTCCTGACGCCTTCGGTGCGCGGCTTCGGGACCCGGCGTCACGCGCGGGCAACCGTCACAAGCGAGCCGCATGGTGCGGTACGTACGTCTGCCGGTCCCGGGGCGACCGCGTGTGGCCCGTCGGCTGGGGGCGTCCCGGCACCCTGAGTGAGGGCGACTCAACATGATCGCCCACCTCTTGGACTCCTTCCCCCGTCACCGCGTGCCGTCGTCCCGTCCTTCGAACACCACGGCAACGCGTTTCTTCTCGGTCAGAACCCATCCTGAAGGTTCACCAATTCATCTGCAGGCGCCGCGACTCCTTCTCGTACGCCTTGCGTGAGATTTTGCGGAGTTCCGTGCCTGCCATACGGCCTCGCGTGAAGAGTGCGCTCGGCCGGGTACCCCGGAAGCCTCGGAAGTCGGGAGGAAACCCATGCGTTACGGCCGTACCATCACGCTGGAAGGCCCGTTCGAGCAGGTGCAGCAGGACGTCCGTCAGGCCTTGGCCGACCAGGGCTTCGGGGTCTTGACCGAGATCGACGTCCAGGCCACTCTCAAGGCCAAGCTGGACCAGGACATGGAGCCCTACCTGATCCTCGGCGCGTGCAATCCGCCTCTGGCGCACCGAGCACTGGGGGCCGACCGGTCCGTAGGGCTCCTGCTGCCCTGCAACGTCGTCGTCCGCGGAGACGGCGACCGGGTGATCGTCGAAGTGATCGACCCCGACACCATGGTCACCCTCACGGGTCTCGACGCCATGGCGCCCGTGGCGCAAGAGGCCGGCCGGCGTCTCGACGCGGCACTGAGTGCGCTCGGGCCCTCGGGCTCCTGACCGCCTCACCGCGTGCGGGCGACCGAGAGGCCGGCGCCGGCGGACAGTGAGGTGAGCCGGGGCGGGTCGTGCCCTCGTCCTCGCTGTGACGTGGTGGTCCACGTGACCAGCCGCGCCGGGCCGAAGGTCTGAAGGTCACACCACGGTCGCCCCGGGTGGACGACCGCGCGGCCGGGTGCTTTACGAGCGACCGCCCAGGGAACGCAGGCGGATCACCACTGGGCGATGAGCGGTGTGTCCGGTGGGTGCTGTCGCCAGGCTTCGGTGAGGCGGACGAGGCGGGCGGGGGCGGCGATGCCGCGCACGGTTGCGATCTTGCCGTGGGCGATGTCGAACGTCACGGCGCCGACGACCGGGCCGCCGACCACGAAGAGGACGGCGGGGGCGCCGTTGACGAGGGCGTAGTGGACGGTCATGGTTCCGCCGGCGAAGCGCCGTTTCGCGGCTGTGGGCTTGAAGCCGGCTCGTGCGATGGCGGCGACGCGCTGTGGGGTGTCGAACTGCAGCAGCTTCTCGGTCAGGCCGGCGCCGTCGGAGATCGCGGTAGCGTCGTCGGTGAGCAGCGCCACCAGCCGCTCGGTGCGGCCCGAGGCAGCTGCGGTGAGGAACTCCTCGGCGATCCGGCGCGCGGACGCCGCGTCGACCTCCTCGCCGCGGCGCCGTGCGGCGGGGAGGCGGCGCCGGGCCCGGTGGAGGTGCTGCTGGCTTGCGGACTCGGTGATGTCGAGGATCTCGGCGATCTCGGCGTGGCTGTAGGAGAACGCTTCGCGCAGGACGTAGACGGCCCGCTCGAAGGGTGACAGACGCTCCATGAGGGTCAGCACAGCCAGCGAGACCGACTCGCGCTGCTCGAACGTGTCGGCCGGGCCGAGCATCGGATCGCCGTCGAGGAGCGGTTCGGGCAGCCAGGCGCCGACGGCGCGTTCGCGGCGGGCCTGTGCCGAGCGGAGCCGGTCCAGGCACAGGTTGGTGACGACCTTGGTCAGCCATGCCTCGGGCAGCTTGATCAGCTGCCGGTCGGCGGCCTGCCAGTGCAGGAACGCATCCTGCACGGAGTCTTCGGCGTCGGCGGCCGAGCCGAGGAGGCGGTAGGCCAGCGAGGCCAGCCGGTTCCGGCTGGCCTCGAACCGACTGATGTCGAAGCGATCAGTGGCGGCGCTGTCCACGCGGACCACCCTAGGCGGCCACGCGAGGCGCCTTCGCGGCGGCGCCGTCAGGCGCGGCTGCAAGACGGTGCTTGCGCCTGGGCAGGCCGGCTGTGGGGTGCTGGGCTCCCCGCAGCCCGCCCCTGGTGAGGCGCTCCTTGATCCACGCAGGCCTCCTGCCGCCCGCATACTTCGGCTTCGCCTGCCCTTCGTCGTCCACCTTCTGCAGGATCGCGTCCCGCCGCCCGAGGGTGATGTAGTTGTGCGTGTAGGCCAGCTTGGTGCGCGCGATCTTGCGGCCGGTCAGGCGCCCCAATATCGCCTCGACGGCCTGCCGGCCGGTGTCGCCGCACGAGCCGCACGACATCGGCATCGGCCGGCCGTTGTCGCGGACGGCGTAGGCGCTGTCGCCGATGGCGTAGACGTCCGGGTGCGAGACCGACTGCATGGTGCGGTCGACGACGATCCGGCCGTTCTCGGTGACCTCCAGACCGGCGGCGGCGGCGATGGGGTTGACCGCGAATCCGGCCGTCCACACGGTTGCGTCGGAGGCCAGGGCGGTGCCGTCGGCGCACAGCACCCGCGCCGTTTCCACGGCTTCGACGCTCGTGTGCTCCAGGACGGCGATGCCCAGCCGGTCGCAGGCCCGGCGCAGGTGGCCGCGGGCGCCGGCGGAGAGCCGGGCGCCCAGCTCGCCGCGGGCGATCAGTGCCACCGACAGGCCGGGCCTGGCCTCGGCGATCTCGGTGGCGGATTCGATCCCGGTCAACCCGTCCCCGACGACCAGCACATTCGCGTCTGCACCGGGCTTGTCCAGGCTGTCCAGGCGCTCGCGCAGGCGCAGCGCGGAGGGCTGGGACGCAACGTCGAAGGCATACTCGGCCGCGCCGGGAACGCCGCGGACGTCGCCGTGGCTGCCGAGCGCGTAGACCAGCGTGTCGTAGCCGAGTCCACCGCCGCCGTCGGGGTCGGCCACGGCGACGACCCGCCTCTCGGGGTCGACGGCGGTGACACGGGCCAGGCGCAGCCGTATCCCCGTGCCCGCGAAGACGTCGGCGAGCTTGGGAGCCTCGATCTCCCGGCCGGCCGCGAGCTGGTGCAGCCGCATGCGCTGGACGAAGTCCGGTACGGCGTTGACCACGGTGATCTCGGTGTCCGCGGGGGACAGCCGGCGGGCCAGGATCCCGGCCGTGTAGGACCCGGCGTAGCCGGCGCCGAGGACGACGATGCGGTGCCTCATGTGTTGCTCCTGCCTGTTCGGTTCCTCTTGGTGACTTGAGCGGAACAGCACCCCGATTGCTGACAGGAACTGGATGTGACGTGCGTCACATATTGACAGGTTCATGTTGGATCCGAGTGCCTCGACCGGCACTGCGCGCATCCGTCGCGTTCGCAGGGTGTCCGGGTGAGACCAACGGATTCAGCGGCCCACATCCCAGGAGCCGTCTGCTGTCAAGGGATCTCCCGCTCACACCCACGCGTACGGACCCACTGGTCTCCCGCGCACGACTCCACCCTCGGCCGCTCCGCCCGATCCCACCCGTCCGGCCAGGAAACCGACCCCTGCCTCCACACCAACGGCGACCCCGTCAACAACTGCGACCCAGTGGGCTGTTCAGCTTCTCCGACATGCTCGACACAGGTAGCGACGTAGTCGGGTGGTCTCGAGCTGCGTGGTCGGAGCGGGCGCAGGCGGTGCCGTAGTCGGCAGTTGCGCACTCGGCGGTGCAGCTGGGTACTACGGAGCTGAAATCATCACCTACGGATTGCGGATCTATGGCGTGGCACGCTGATCCGCATCTCGCTGTGCAGTCGGACATCTCTTCCCGGGTCCACGGCTGTCGCACACAAAAGTGATGCCGCGATGAATGGATGACGTTGGTGCACGAGGCGGTAAGGGGAGTGCGCATCTTTTCTGCGATCCTGATCGCAGGAGGGATATGCGCATGTCTTGCAGGTCCTCGCACCACTTCCTGGAAATCCCAGGCCCCGGAGGTGTTCCGGGTGAACGCCGCCACCGTCGGCGGCGGTGGATCCGACGCCGCTGGAAGTCGTCCGTCAGAAGTTCCTCGTCTCCCTCCGCGACGACCATCATCGCCACGACCTTCGCCGCGGACGCACCGCACGGGCGGCCGGTCTACGTTGTCGCGTTCGACAAGCGGTCGCCGGACGGAACGATCAACATGAGCCGGCGCAGCAGGACCGGTCAGGCCTTCGGTTTCGGTTTCGGCTTCGTCGAGGAGATGACGTTCGACCTCGACCGCCTGTCACCCTCACTCGCCCGCGTGGTCGTGGGAGTGGCGATCCATCAGGACGACGGATACAAGACCTTCGGCGACGTCTCGAACACCGGGGTGACCTGGAACGAGAGGGCATGCCGGTGAGCAGCAACGCCAAAACTGCTCCACCGGACCGCACGGGCCGTGGCCATGCCATGGGTGAGGGCTGTCGCGGTCACCACGGAAACGCGCCCGATCCCGGGAAACTGGCCAGGAACCAGATCACCAGCGGCATGAGTACGAGGAGCACGAACGCGGCCAGCACCTTTGCCCACGTCGCTGTCTTTCCAGGAGGCTCGGCAGGCATATCGGCTCCGTGTGACGGCGCGGCGTCGGCGGTTGCCGGCTCCGCTGTGAGGGTAGCTGCTGTGTGTACTGGCCATGGACCTGCCTCTGGCAGGGTAGTTGTCCGCCTTGAACGGTCGGCGGGCACCGCAGGCGTAGCCGTCGTTGGGCTCGGTCCCGGACGAGGCGGCCGAGGGGCCCGTCGGGCAGGACGCGGGGGTCGACTAAGCTCGACGTCCTGGTCTGAACCATGAAGGGTGTGACGGTCTGTGCGGCGGTGGGGGTGCGGTCAGGGGCGCGCCGTCCGAAGCCGTACGACGCGAACGTGGCTCGCTTGTCTGGTGGCCGGTGGTGTGCTGCTGAGCTGCGGAAGCGCGTACGGCCACTGGCGGCACAGCGAGACTGTGCGAGCCGTTGCCCGTTGCCTTCGGTCCCCCGGCGCGGCGTCGCACGCCGGGGACAGTATGCGGGGGGCGGCCGCCGTGCCGGTGGTCGGTTCCGGCACCTTCGTCACCGCGGCCGCCGAAGGCCGGGTGGTCGGCACGGGGGCGCGGTTGCGGCGCTACCAGGTGCAGGTCGAGGACAGCAGTGGCGTCGTGGCGGACGCTGCGGCGCGGGAGATCGCCGGAGTACTGGGAGATCCGCGGGGCTGGGGCAGCGACGGCGTGAACTCGTTCCAGCTCGTGGCCTCGGGGCGGCGCGATTTCGTCGTCAAGATCGCCACGCCGCACACGGTGGACTGTCTGTGCGGGTCGGCCGGCCTGCACACGCACGGTGAGGTCAACTGCAGTGTCGGCCGCACTGTGGTGGTGAATCTGCGGCGTTGGCTGCTCGGTTCGCCTGAGTTCGACGGACCGATCGAGGAGTATCGGGCGCTCATCATCAACCACGAGGTGGGGCACCGCATCGGACACGGTCATGAGACCTGCCCCGGTGCGGGTCGGCCCGCACCGGTCATGATGCAGCAGATCAAAGGTCTGAAGGGATGCGTCGCGAACGCCTGGCCGTTCGGCACCGACGGGCGCTACCTCAGCGGCCCGCACGTCTCGTGACCGGTGGCGGGCGACCGGAAGGACACGGCGCGCGGCTCGGCGAGGCCTGCGTCCTCTCCTCGTCTGTGTCATGAGGGAGAGGTGGCTGTCGGGGTGTGCTGGGGCGGGTGCAGTGATCTCAGGGCGCCTTGGTGGCTCAGCCAGCCGACCGGTTCGTTCTTGCTGGTGT
>NZ_JBFBJX010000016.1:0-190655 GCF_040686295.1 Streptomyces sp. NPDC085944
TCCTCCGGGTACGGAGACTGGCGTCCCACCTGGACATCCCTTCCTGGACCATCAAGATCCATTGTCAGGGTGTCCACTCCAAGGGATCAGCCTCACGACGTCGCCTGGCCCCGCACGGCGGCCGCGTACCAGAAGGACGTCGCCGAGAGCCGCGCCAAGTACCCGCTGACCGCCGGGATGCCTCGCAACGCGATGCTCTGCGCGGCCTGGCCGTACCCGCCGCGTGAGGCACCGGTGCGGATCACCGACCGCGGGCCGTCCAACGTGCTGCTCGTCCAGAACGAACGGGACGTCAACACCTCGCTCACCGGCGCGCTGCGGATGCGCGAGGCGCTCGGCCGGCGCGCGGTCATGGTGACGGTGAACTCCACCGGCCACGACTCCTACCTGGCCAACGGCAACGCCTGCGGGGACGCCACGGTCTCCCGCTTCCTGGCGACGGGCCAGCGGCCGGCCTCCGACGTACGCTGCCGCTAGCGGTTCGTCACGTGACCCTGGCCGGGTGGCCGGCCTTCCGGCTGAAGCTCGCGCGATAGGCCGTGGGAGTGAGTCCGACCCGGCCGACCATGTGCTTGCGCAGGGAGTCCGCGCTGCCCAGACCGCTCCTCCCCGCTACCAGGTCCATGGGTAGCTCGGTGGTCTCCAACAGCTCCCTGGCCCGGTCGACGCGCCGGTGCAGCAGCCATTGGAGGGGGCTCAGGCCGGTCTCCGCGTGGAAGCGCCGGGTGAGGGTGCGCACGCTGGTCCTGGCGTGACCGGCCAGGTCGGCCAGGGTGAGCGAGCGGTCGAGGTGTTCGAGCGCCCAGGCCCTCGTGGGGGCGAGTGAGGTGCCGCGCTCCGGCGGCAGCGGGGTCTCGATGAACTGGGACTGGCCGCCCGGCCGTACGGGAGGGACGACCGCGAGCCGCGCGGCCGTGTTGGCGGCCGCCGCGCCGTGGTCGACCCTGACCAGATGCAGGCACAGGTCGATCGCGGCCGCGGCGCCCGCCGAGGTGAAGATGCCGCCGTCCTCGACGAAGAGGAGGTCGGGCTGGACGTCGACGGCCGGAAAGCGAGCGGCGAGGTCGTCGGCCAGTCCCCAGTGGGTGGTGGCGCGGCGCCCGTCGAGCAAACCGGCCTGGGCCAGGACGAACGCCCCCGTGCACAGGGAGGCGATGCGTGCGCCGCCGGCGGCGGCTTTCCGCAGGGCGTCGAGGACCTCCGCGGGAGCCTGCTCGCCGCCGCTGCCGACGGCGATCACGGTGTCGGCGCCCGCCATCGCGTCCAGGCCGTCCGGCACCACGATGTCGGGGCCACCGACGGTCGGCGTCGGGCCGGGGCGCGCCGTACACACACGCACGTCGTAGTGCTCGGCGTTGTGGAACACCATGAGCGGGATCGAGACGTCGAAGCTCAGGACCGGCGGCACGACGACGGCGGCGACGCGATGCATGGCCAGAACCTCCGGATGGTTGGCATTGTGGCCACTATTCCACGAGGCCGGGGAGCGGCACCGTGGTCGGCATGAAAACTCATGTGATCGTGGGTCGTGGGGCCGCGGCGTCGAAGACCGCTCTTCTTCTCGCCGAGGACGGTGAGCGGGTGCGGATGGTCAGCCGGACCGGGGGCGGGCCCGACCACCCGCTCGTCGAGAGGGTCGCCGCGGACGCGACCGACACCGATCGGCTCACCGAGCTGGCGGAGGGGGCGGACACCCTCTTCACCACGGCCGCGCCGCCGTACCACCGCTGGCCCGAGCAGTTCCCGATCCTGTCGGCGTCGCTCCTCGGCGCGGCGCGGCGGACCGGGGCCGCGTACGTCATGCTCGGCAATCTCTACGCCTACGGTCCGGTGAGCGGGCCGATCAGGCCGGACTTCCCCCTGGCGGCGACCGGCCCCAAGGGGCGGGCCAGGGCGCGGGTCTGGGAGGAGGCCGCCGCCTCGGGGGTGAAGGTCACCGAGGTGCGGGCCGCCCAGTTCTACGGCGCCGGCGCCTTCTCGGTGTTCGGCCTCATGGTGCAGCGGCAAGTCCTGGACGGCAGACTGGCCCTGGTGTCGCAGGAACTCGACGTGCCGCACAGCTACTCGGCGATCGGCGACACGGCACGCACGTTGGTCGCCGCGAGCCGCAACGAGCAGGCGTACGGCCGTGCCTGGCACGTGCCCACCTCGACCCTGTCGGTGCGGGAGCTGGCCGGGCGGCTCGCCGATCTTGCGGGCGCACCGGAACCCCGCATGGAGGAACTGACCGAACGCGACCTGACCCTGCTGGCGTTCACCGAGCCGTTCTGGGCGGAGATGCACGAGGTACTCACCGTGCCCGGCCGGCCGTTCGTCATCGACTACTCCGAGACCGAGAAGATCCTCGGCGTGAGCGCCACCCCGGTGGACGACGTGCTCGGGGAGGTGCTGAGCCGCTAGCAGGGTCAGGTCAGCCGGTGCCGATGCCCGGCGTCACCAGGCCCGACTCGTAGGCCACGATGACCAGTTGGGCCCGGTCCCGCACCTCCAGCTTGCCCATGATGCGGCTGACGTGGGTCTTCGCGGTGAGCGGGCTCAGGCCCAGGGCGTCGGCGATCTCCGTGTTGTTGAGGCCCCGGGCCACCAGGGTGAGGACCTGGCGTTCCCGGTCCGAAAGGCAGTCGGGGCCCGATCCGGACGGGTGGAGCGCCGACGGGCTGCGCAGGAAACGCTCGATCAGGCGGGCCGTCGGGCCGGGCGACAGGAGCGCGTCGCCCGCCGTCACCGTGCGGATGGCGTCCAGGAGTTCGGCGGGCTTGGTGTCCTTGACCAGGAATCCGGAGGCGCCCGCGTGCAGCGCCTCGACGACGTTCTCGTCGGTGTCGTAGGTGGTGAGGACCAGCACCTTCACACCTGCCAGGTCCTCGTCGGCGGCGATCAGCCGGGTCGCCTCGATGCCGTCCAGGTCGGGCATGCGTACGTCCATGACGACCAGGTCGGCGCGCTGGGCGCGGGCCAGCTCCACGGCCTCGCGGCCGGTGCCCGCCTCGCCGACCACCTCCATGTCGGGGGCCGACGCCACGAGCAGGGCGAACGCCGCCCGGACCAGGTTCTGGTCGTCCGCCAGCAGTACGCGAATCGTCATGCGGTTCTCTCCGAGGTGATCGTCGTGGTCGTCGTCAGGGGCGTGGCGGGGGTCGGCAGTACGGCCGTCACCTCGAAGCCGTCGGTGCCCCGGCGCGGTCCGGCGTCGAGTGTGCCCCCGACGCTGCGGGCCCGCTCCATCATGCCGACGAGGCCGAAGCCGGGGGTTCGGGACGGGTCGGGGCCGGTGCCGTCGTCGGTGACGGACAGGCGCAGGGCGCCCGGCCCGGCGTGCACCTCGACCCGGACGGACGGTTTCGGCCCGGCGTGCCGTACGACGTTGGTCAGCGCCTCCTGCGTGATGCGGTAGACGGCGGCACCGACCGCCGGCGGGACGTCGTCGGCGTCCACCGACAGGTCCACGCGTGCTCCGGCCGTCCGGGCGCTCCGCGCCAGGTCCGACAGGCCGCTCAGGCCGGGCAGCGGGCCGCGGGCGTCGGGTACGGCGGCGGCGTCCTGCGCCCTGAGTACTTCGAGGGTGGTGCGCAGTTCGCCGCGTGCCGAGCGGCAGGTCTCGGCGATGTCGTCGAGGGCCTTGGCGACGGCCGCGCGGTCCAGGCGTTCGGGGTCGGCGGTCAGGACGTGGGCGGCGACGGAGGTCTGCACGCCGATGAGGGTGATGCTGTGTGCGAGGAGGTCGTGCAGGTCCCGGGCGACGCGCAGGCGTTCCTCGGCGACGCGCCGCCGGGCCTCCTCCTCACGGGTGCGCTCGGCGCGTTCGGCGCGCTCCACTATGGCGGCGACGTACTGGCGGTAGTAGCGGATGTCGATGCCGCAGAAGAGGATGGCGATCACCCAGCCGGAGATACGGAGCAGTTCGAGGGCCTGGTGGGTGTTGACGGTGAGCATGATGCTGACCGACACGGTGAGGACCGCGACGCCGGTCACGACGGTGCGCAGGGGGCGGCCGGTGACGGCCAGGGTGTACAGGGCCACGTAGGAGGCGGGGCCGATCGCGGTGTGGTTGTTGTCCATCGCGTGGTAGGGCACGACCAGGACCATCAACACCGCGAGCACCAGCAGCGGACGGCGCCGCCGCCACACGATCGGGACGTGGGCGGCGACCAGCAGCGTCCAGCCGAGGGCGTCCGGGCGCTGGGCCTCGTGGGTGAGGAGCGCCAGGCAGACGGCGCCGGTGAGGAGGACCGCGGCGAGCACGGCGTCGTTGCGGGTGCCGTGCGGGGCGGTGCGCGGGTCGCGGTTGATGGCGGCGATGACCCGCTCGCCGACGCGGGGGCGGGACGCGGCCTCGGTGGTGGGGTGCACGCGTCCATACTCCGTGACCCGCGCGCCCCACCGGGAGGGGAGGGGCGCGCTCCGGTCGTCCGGCACCTCAGACACCGACGGTTTCCCGCACGCCGCCGTCCGGCGAGGACGGTCCGGGCTCCCGGGACAGCCGCCCCGGCCACCACACCCGGCGCCGCAGGGCGACGCTGGCGCTGGTGACCAGGTAGGTGCGGACGAGGAAGGTGTCGAGCAGGACGCCGACCGCGATGACGAAACCCAGCTCGACCAGCTGCACCATCGGCATGCTGGTGAGCACGGCGAAGGTGGCCGCGAGGACCAGCCCGGCCGAGGCGATGACGCCGCCGGTGGTGCGCAGCGCGGACAGGGCCGCCTCGGTGGGTTCGGCGCCGTGCAGGGCCTCCTCGCGCATCCGGTGCATCAGGAAGATGCCGTAGTCGACGCCGAGGGCGACCAGGAAGACGAAGGAGAGCAGGCCGAGCCCGGGGTCGGTGCCCTCGAAGCCGAAGAGCGGCTCGAAGACGAGGCCGCCGATGCCGAGGGCCGCGCCCCACACGGCGACGACGGCGGCGACCAGGATCAGCGGCGCGACCAGCGAGCGCAGCAGCACGGTGAGGATCAGCAGCACCGACAGCAGCACGATCGGTACGACGATGACGGTGTCCCGCGCGTTGGTGTCCTCCAGGTCGATCTGCTGGGCGCTGGGACCGCCGACGTAGGAGCCGTCGAGCTTGTCGCGCAGTTCCTCGATGGTGGCGGTCTCGGCGGCCGACTGGGGCGGGGTGGAGGCCAGGACGGTCAGCTCGGTCCACCCGTCGCCGCTGCGGCCGGCCTCGGCGCTCTCGACTCCGTCGGTGGCGCGGATCTCGGCGAGCGCGGCGCCGGCGCGGTCGGTGGGGCTGATGACGGTGATCGGCTGGGTGCCGGACTCCGGGAAGGCGTCGGCGAGGGTCTCCATGGCGGCGATCGCGTCGGGGCGGGTGGTGAAGGAGTCCTCCTGCTTGATGCTGCCGGGCAGGGCGAACGTGCCGAGTGCGAGGGCGCCGAGCAGGACGGCGCCGCCCACCAGGACGGTGCGGGGCCGGCGTTCGGCGGAGCTGCCCATCGCGGCGAACAGCGAGCGGCGGGCCTTGGGCGTGCTGCCGTGGCGGGGCACCAGCGGCCAGAAGACACGGCGGCCGAGCAGCACCAGCAGCGCGGGCAGCAGGGTCAGCATGGCGGCCAGCGCGCACAGCACCCCGACGGTGCCGAGGGGGCCCATGCCCCGGCTGGAGTTGAGGTCGGCGGCGAGCAGGCACAGCAGGCCGGCGGCGACGGTGCCGGAGGAGGCGAGCACGGCGGGCCCGCAGCCGCGCAGGGCGGCGAGCATGGCGTCGTACGGCCGCTCGATGCGGCGCAGTTCCTCGCGGTAGCGGGAGACCAGCAGCAGCGCGTAGTCGGTGCCGACGCCGAAGACGAGGATGGTCATGATGCCGCTGCTCTGGCCGGAGACGGCGGTGCCGAAGACCTGGTTCAGGCCGTAGGCGACGCCCATGGAGAGGTAGTCGGCCATTCCGGCGACGGCGAGCGGGACGAGCCACAGGAAGGGGCTGCGGTAGATGAGGATCAGGAGGAGGGCGACCACGGCGGCGGTGGTGTAGAGCAGCGGGCCGTCCAGGGAGTTGTAGACCTCGGAGGCGTCGGTGGCGAGCGCGCCCGCCCCGCCCACCTCGACGCTGAGCCCGTCGCCCCCCTTCGCGACGTCCCGTACGTCGTTGACGAGTGCGTCGCGGGCCTTCTCGTCCGTGCCGGGCTCGGTGGAGGCCACCGGGTACATGAGGGTGGTGCCGTCCTTGGACGGGATGCCGACGGGACGCCCGGTGAGTTCGTGCGCGCCGGCGATCTCGGCGACCTGCCCGGCGGCGGTCTTCTTGTCGGCGGCGGTCAGTCCGCCGTCCCGGTGGTAGACGAGGACCATCTCGGTGGCCTCGCCGCCCGGCAGCCGCTCCTGGATCTTGGCGACCTGCGTCGAGTCGGCGCTCGCGGGCAGGTAGTCGACGGCCCGGTCGCGCTGCACGTCGCCGAGTTTCGCCGCGAACGGCGAGGCGATCGCCAGCACGGCGATCCACAGTCCGAGCACCAGCCAGGGCACGGCCCGCCGCCGCCCCGCGCCTGTCGTCGTGGCCCCCATCTGACGGGCCTCCCTCCGGTGGGTGTCTGGGTAGATCTCCAGACTTCCGGCGGCGGGGTGCCGACGCGTCGGGCGTGAGGGCGAACTCCGGGCTACTGCCCGGGGAGACGCGGGGCCGTCCGTTACTCCCCGGGGAGTAATGAGGACGGCCGCACTCAGGCCCGGTCCACCATCCAGTTGCCGTCCTCCTCGTCGTCGACGCGCATCTCGAGTTCGCGCAGGCCCATGCCCGCGTCCCAGAGTTCCCTGAAGCGTTTGAGCCGGTCCCGTACGTATTCCTGGCGCGCGGTGAGCCGGGTGCGGACGTTGACGTCGCGCAGGTCCTGTTCGATCTCGAACGACACCTCCTCGTCGTAGAGGATGAAGTCGTTGGTGGTGCCGCGCTGGAGGTGCGGGGGCAGTTCGGGCAGGACCGCCGCGCGTACCTCGATGCGGCGCAGTTCCTGTTCCTCGCACAGCCGCAGCAGCCGGTCGTCGAGTTCGCGGGCGCTCTCCAGCAGGAACAGACGGCGTACCGCGATGCCCTGTTCGTCGATGGCGGCCTGCTGGGCGTCGAGGTAGCGGCCGGCGGGCTCGCTGTTCCAGAACTGCCGGTCGACGGAGGTGCTGGTGGCAAGGATGGACTGTTCAGCGGCCCGGGTGAGGGTGAGCATCCAGTCGTGGTTCTCGCCGGGGCACTCGGCGCTCAGGTTGGTGAGGTCGGCCATGTGGCCGACCACCCGGGACATCTCCAGGTGGACGAAGGTGTGCAGGATGGAGGGGCCGGGCAGCAGGACGTCGGCGAAGCCTTTGGCCAGGTCGGGCACGCTGTCGATACGGACCGGGTCCAGGGTGCGGGCGGCCTCGGCGGGGCGGTGGTCGACCTGGGTGACGTGGGTCTCGACCAATTGTTTGACGTCCTCGGTGTGCCGGCTCAGGTCCGACTTCAACTCGGTGTCGTACCGGCTCAGACCCTCGCGGACGGCGGCGGTGTTCTCGGCCAGGGCGTCCTCGACCCGCCGGATGTGCTCTTCCAGCGGGGTGTCCTTCTCCAGCACCTGCGGTCCCGGGCGCGGGGCCAGACCGAGGACATACTGGACGGCCAGGGCGGCGCCGGCGCAGAGCACGGCGGCCAGGAACTGGCGCAGGGTGCCGTCGTCCGGGTCCAGCAGCGCCGCGACGCTCCAGAAGAGGCCGCCGACGACCAGGGCGACCAGCAGCATGCGGGCCCAGGGGGAATCCCCCCTCGGGTCGATCGGGTGGGTGGTACGGGGCGTGTCGTCGGGTCGGGGTGACTGTGCCGTGCTCATCTCGCTCTCCCCCCGTTGGGATGCGCGTCGGATCGTGCGGGGACGGGTGTGCGGGGATGTGCGTGCAGGGTGGCGGGGCGCGGTCAGGGAGCGGGCTCCACCTCCCGGTGGGCTGCGGGAATGGCGTGCAGGGTGAGCTGGTCGCGGATGCGCTGCACCAGGGCCTGCCACTGCCGGGTGAAGCCGGGGCGCTCCTCCAGCGGGTCCCACAGCGCGGCCAGTTCGCGGCCTACCCGGGCGCCGGGCATCCACAGGTGCAGCAGGTGGTCGACGGCCGGGCGCAGCGTCCGTACGACGGTGTCGGCGTCCTGGGCGGCTCCGGCGCCGAGCCGGAGGCCGTCGAGCATGCGGACGACGGTGGTGAGCAGCCAGTCGTGCAGGGCGAGGTCGTCGCAGAGCGCGGCCAGTTCGGTGCCGGAGGTACCTTCCGGCACGCGCAGGCGCACGGTGCGCAGTTCGTCCTCGGCCAGGGTGAACCGTTCCAGGGAGGGGCCCTCGCCGGGTGGAGCGGGCAGCGCCGCCCAGCGCAGCCGGCTGGGACGGGAGCGGAAGGGCGGGCGCTGGTCGAGCAGGGGGTGGCGCAGTACGCGGGTGAGCAGGCCGTCGGCGATGAGTCCGACGTCGAGGTCGCCGTGGCGGGGGCCGCCGAGGACGCCCTGGGCGACCGCCTCGTGCGGGAGTCTGCCGAGCGGTTCGACGACGCCGGGCCGCACCAGGTACTCGCCCCAGGGCCGCCGCTGGTCGGGTCCGGTGCCGGGCAGGCGGCAGTGCGCGGAGGTCTGCAGGACGCGGCCCTCGGTGAGCGCGGCGTGGGCGGTGACGGTGCCGACGGCGCGGACGCGGGCGCCGTTGGCGCTGGGCAGGGGGCAGTCGACGCCGGTGAGGGTGTCGGGGGAACGCGCGTAGAGGCCGGGGCGTTCGGAGAGCAGGACGCGTTCGCCGGCGCGCAGGCCGAGGAGCTGGGCGGCGGATCGGATGTCGAGGGCCTGCCGGGCGGGCAGCAGGCAGGTGCGGATCTCGCCGCAGGCGAGGACGGCGGGCGGGGTGCTCTGCCGCGGCGCCATTTCAGGGCCCCGAGTAGTACACGTAGGAGAGGCGGTCGGCGACCGAGTCGGGGACGGGCATGCGTTCCTTCCCGGAGCGGTCGGCGACCTGCGCCAGTGCCCCCGGGTCGACCTCGACCTGGTCGAGGATCACGCGGACGGCGTGCTCGACGGGGAGGAACCGGCTGGGCAGGACGGAACAGGTGCGGTAGGCGGCGAAGGGGTCCGCGCGGTCGTGGAGCTTCAGCAGGGTGGGCAGATCGTCCCACCGGTCGGGGAAGCCGCCGGGGATGTGCGGCTGAGGGGCGAGGACGGCCTCGCCCTCGTTGCGCAGGAGTCCGAGGCGGGCGAGCTGCCAGACGGCGGCGAGGAAGGGGCAGGACCACAGGCGCTGTCCGTCGGCGTCGTCGCTCCACAGCTCCACGTCGAGGAAGACGGAGTGGCGGCGGGCGGCGGTCTCGTGCGGGGGCTGCCAGGGCACGGCCCGTTTCATGGCCTGCGGGGCGCGGGCGACGGGGCTGCGTTCGCCGTTGGCGAGCCAGCCGGTCTGCGCGGCGGGCGGACGCAGGCCGTAGCTGCCGGGCGGCGGGGACTCGACGATGCGGGCGGCCACCGCCTCGGCGACGGGGACCTTGCCGGTGACGGCGCAGCCGGACTCGCGGGCCAGGTAGTCGACGGTCAGTCCGGCCCGCTCGGCCTCCGCGAGCAGCATGGGGACGACCTCGGCGGGGGTGGAGAAACGGGTGAAGTAGTCGTCGATGAGGAAGCAGGTGCTGATCCGGGGCCGCTTGCCGCCGGACCGGGCGGTGGCGGCGGTACGGGCCGCCTCCACCCAGGGCCGTACTTCGGCGAAGTGTGCGCGCAGCCGCTCCGGGCCGGCCTCGAAGTCCTCCATGTAGAGGTGGCCGAGCTCCACGGAGAGATGGGCCAGTGGCACGGACTGGGTGCGCGGCTCGGCGGCGGTCTCGCGGAACACGGGCTCGGTCACAGCCGCCCCCAGTGGGTGTCGTCCGTCAGGCGCCGGGCGATCTCCTCCAGTGCCTCCAGGGTCTCCTTGTTCGCTATCTGGGTGGAGAGGACGTCCTCCTCGGTGATCAGCTGCTCCTGCCACTGGAGGATGGGTTCCAGCGGCACGATGCCGAGGACGACGCTGTCGCCGATGCGGTGCTCGGCGGCGAGTCGGCGCAGCGCCTCGTCGCACGCCTGCATCCAGGTGGCCTGGGCGGTGGAGCCCTGCGACCACAGGGGCGACTCGGGGTCGGGCACGGCGGCCCGCACGAAGCGGATCGCGGAGCGCAGGTCGTCCTCGTCGTGACCGCGCTCGACGCCGCCACCGATGATGCCGTGCTCGGCATGGACGAGTCCGGAGGCGGCGATCACGTGCTGGCGGGTCCAGCGGTGGAAGACCAGCCAGCGGAAGGGGACGTTGCGCATCCGGGGGTGGGCGGTGGCGTCGAGGACCATGTCGACGGCGTAACTGCGGCCGGCGCTGAGGTCGACGAAAGTGACGTCGAACTCGTTGTTGAGCTTGAGCAGCAGGTCGACGCAGCGCTCCAGGGCCTCCTCGCCGGTGGCGAACTCGCCGCCGCCCGCGTCGCCGGGGAACAGGACCAGGCGGCCGGACTGGTTGGGGCGGGTACGCAGGAGGGGGTGCTCGGTCTGCCGCCACACGTCGATGCGGACCGGCTCGGCGGTCTCGCCCTCCAGGTAGGAGTGCAGGCCGAGTTCCTCGGTGCCGCGCATGGCGCCGGGCACGTCGAAGACGGCGGCGGCGGTGGGCGAGCCGAAGTCGAAGTCGACGTAGGCGACGTGGTCACCGGTGAGGGCACGCTGGTAGGCCAGGTTGGCGCTGGTGACCGAGCGACCCGTGCCTCCCTTGTCGGAGGCGGCGAAGACCAGCACCCTCACACCTCCTGAGCCGCGGCGCCCCTGGCCTGGGCCAGGGTGTCGAGTTCCTGGAGCACGGGCAGAGCCAGGGCGAAGGCGGTCGCGGGCCGGTCGTCGACCAGGCTGCGGGCGTGGTCGAGGCGGCTCTCGATGCTCCGCATGGCCCGGGCTCTGCTCCCGTCGGGGGCGGCGGAGGCCTCCAGCTGCTCCTTACCGAAGAGGTGAGTGGCTTCGCTCAACAACTCACGTGCCAATTCCGCAAGTTCGGGGCTGCGGATGGGCTGTTGCTCGTACAGGATGCGGGCGGCGACGAGGCACTCGGTGACGCGCTCGGTGATGCTCCAGGACATGCGCAGTCCGGCGTCCTGGGCCTCGGGGTAGACGGCCTGGATGTTGTCCCAGAGGCCAGCGCCCTCCTCCTCGTCGATGCGCCGCTTCCACAGGTGCTCGAAGGACTGCTCGGCGAGGCGGAGCAGTCGGTCCTGGGCGCCGATGTTCCGGGAGAGTTCGGCGAGCTGGATGATCCGCTTGAGCAGCTGGGCGGAGAAGTCGGTCATCCGCCACAGGAGTTGGCCGCCGGTGCGCTCGGACCCGGCGAGCGGCATGGTGACGCCGGGGGTGTGGAGCAGGAGCGTCGGGTCGTTCTTGGTCATGCGGCTGGTGACCCGACCGCGGTCGGCGAGACGCTCCATGATGG
Source organism: Streptomyces sp. NPDC085944 (assembly GCF_040686295.1). NCBI lineage: Bacteria > Bacillati > Actinomycetota > Actinomycetes > Kitasatosporales > Streptomycetaceae > Streptomyces > Streptomyces sp. NPDC085944. Next base: position 11,416 of record NZ_JBFBJX010000016.1, read on the forward strand.
CGACGGTGCGGGTGAGGTCGTCGTCGGTCGCCTTCCGGCGGACCAGATCGTGGACGAGGATGGCCGCGACGGTCAGCGAGAAGTACTCGGACTCCAGGCGCAGGCCGGTGGTCTGCCAGGGCAGGTCCTCCAGAGGCCAGCGCTCGCCGCCGAAGCGGGCGATCGCGGACCAGTACTGCTGGCTCAGCTCCCAGCGCAGGCGCAGCATCTCGGCGAGTTTCTGCTGGTCCTCGTCGAGCAGGCCGAGGGTGAGGGTGCGGTCGGAGAAGAGGTCCTGGATGCCGTCGAGGGCGACGACGGTGAAGTACACGTAGGGCAGCCGGTCGGCGATGCCGTCGGGCTGGCCGGGGACGTCGGCATTCAGGTCGGTGATCTTCGGGGCGTCCTCGACGATGCCCCAGGCCCAGCCGCACTCGAAGAGCTGGCTCTCGTCCCGGATGCCCTCGTCGACCTGGATGCCTCGCGACAGGCTCTCGATGATGGTGGCGCGCAGCGGGCGTAACCGGCGGGAGAACTGCTGGAGGACGATCCGGTCGGACTGCCCGCCCTGGCCGATGACCTGGATGAGCCGCTTGCCCTGTTCCGACTCGGCGTCGAAGACGTTCACGGCGAAGGAGCGCAGCAGGCTGACCATCGCGGAGGTCAGCCGGTCGTTGGTGGCCTCCCTCAGCTCGGCGATCGCCTTGAGGACCTCGGGCCGGGTCGTGGTGCCCTCGTAGACCTTGAGGAAACCGAGGGTGGCGAGGCAGAGCGTGACGGACATGGAGTAGGAGTCGACCACTCCCAGCTGGCGCTGTTCGTGGCTGACGGTGCCGCCGGGCTCGGAGGGGCGGAAGTAGTGTCCGCCGGAGAAGGTGGGGCTGTCGTCCGTGCCGGTGTGGGTACGCATGAACTGAGACAGCGCGGCGATCAGATTGGGCGGGATCTCCAGCCGGCTGCCGACCCGGTCCAGGGCGCGCAGCACGTCGCGTTCGGTGGTGTCCGGCTGGTCGAGACGGAAGGCGGGGACCTCGGTGGCCGGATACAGCAGGCAGAGCAGGCGTTCGGCGTCCGCGACGCTGCTCAGTCCGTCGGTGTCCCCCCGGACGAGCTTGCCGTCGTCGAACGAATGACGGGCCATGGCCTGCCAGATGTCCAGCAGGTGCTGGCGTGGCTTGATCTGCATCCCCGCACCCCTCGTACAGATCTCGTTGCCCTGTGTTCGGCAGCGTCCCCGTTGTGATGTCCCCGTTGTGCATGTCCCCGTTCCTACGGGGCGGCAATCTGCGAATTGCGCCGTCCCAGGGCGAGGAGCATTCCCTCGTGCCCCGGCCGCACCGAGTGGTGCAGATCGTGGATCTCCAGCTCCGCGGTGAACGGCTCCAGGCTCTGCCTGACCGTCTCCTCGTTCACCCGGTAGGCCGGGTAGTCGTGTTCGCCGACGCGGTAGCCGAGGGACTCCTTCATGAAGGCGGCGGCGAACGGCGCCCCCTGGTCCAGCGCGTTCATGAAACACCGCACGCCCCGGTGGAACTCCTCGGGGGCCTCGGACATCGAGTCCGCGACGAAGAACATGGTCCCCAGGGACCAGCGCCGGTCCCCGCCCTCCAGGTCGAACAGGTTGCCGCGCTCGACCCGGACGATGTCGGCCACCAGCGGTCTCGGCTCGACGGCGGCGTAGGCCGGCACCTCGCGCAGCACGTCCCAGAAGGGGTCCCAGGCGATGTCGTACCCGGCCGGGGAGACCTGCTTCTCCAGGTATTCGACGTTCGGATGCGCATACTCCAGCAGGAGCAGCTTCTCGCACCACGGCAGCATGGACAGCGCGGGGTAGAGATTGGCGCCGGCGCCGACGTCGATGCCGCGCGCGGTGCGCGGGGAGGCGCCGTCGAAACAGCGGGTGAAATAGTCGCGCATCAACCGGACGATCAGCAGGTCCACTTCGAGTGGTGTCCGGTAGTTGTTGTCTACGTACACCTCTGGATCGAACTTCGACCACGGCGCGTCGGCGTTGCGATCCATAGTCACCCTGCCACGTTCCATTCGATTTTGGACACGTCCCCAGCACTGTTCACGTTAAGTGGCGCAGCCACTACGGACCAGCACGGGAATACGCCATCCTCATCCGCCCGGCGCACGTCGGGCGCATGGTCGCACACCTGAACTCGCCCTTGCATGACGGAAGTTGGACGCTCACTCTAGCCAGAAGCAGACACAGGCCGCCACAAGGGTCCTTCACTCGACCGAGTGCGGCACGGATGCCCGAGAGTTGACGCAGACCAGGGGGTTGCATGACCGCCGAACCGCTGGAACGTTCCCTCGACCACCAGGACCCGCTCACCCGACCCGGTCCGTCACCGGACGACCTGGCACTGGAACTGCGCACGGCGCGGGAGTCCGATCTGCCGGAGCTGCGTCGGCTGGACGAGGAGGTCTTCCAGGAATTCGCCTATCCCGGGTTCCTGCTGCGCCAGCTCTTCGACATGTACGAGGAGCACTTCCTGGTCCTCGACGACGGCACCGGCCGGCTGCGCGGCTACGTCCTGGCCGCCACCCGGACGCTCGGTACGGACAGCTGGATACTCGGGCTGTGCGTCACCATGGACCGGCGCCGCCACGGGCTGGGCCGAGAGTTGATGCGGGAGGCCCTGAGCCGCCTGCGCCGGGACGGCATACAGGTGGTCCGCCTCACCGTGGAGCCCGCCAACCTCGCTGCCATCTTCCTCTACCGTTCCCTGGGATTCCGTCCCGAGGAACCCGACGGCGGGCTGCGTCCGGACTACTTCGGACCGGGCATGCACCGCCAGATCATGCGGCTGGACCTCGCGCCGGAGCAGGGCCTGCCCTAGGACGGCGTCCCCGCCGACTCCAGGAGGCGGGTGACGTCGTCGGAGCAGATGGTCAGGGCCGCGCCGACGGTGGCCAGGGTGTCGCGTTCGGCGGGGGTGTAGGGGCCGTCGGCCAGGGCGATGCGGGCACCCTGCAGCAGGATCGACTCGCGGCCGACGGCGGCGAGGTGCGGGGCCAGCGGGTCCAGCGCCTCGTGCAGTTCTATCGCCAGGCCCGGCACGCAGGGTTCGCCGCGGACCCGGCCGGTGTCCGCCTCCAGCGCCTCGACGAGCGCGTTCAGCCGGTCCTCGGTGCAGTCCTCGAAGCCGGCCGCGCGCACCGCCACGGCGGCGGTCTCCAGCGAGGTGCGCGAGCAGGTGCCGCCCGCGGTCAGGACCGCGAGGGCGACGGTGTGGACGGCGTCGCGGAGCATCGCGGAGAAGCGGGTGGTGGTCGGGTGGTCGAGGACGTCGGTGCCGTAGTGACGGCGGCAGGCCGCGCACTCGACGGCCGGCGCCGACTCGCCTCGGGGCAGCACGGGCACGCCGAGCACGGTGAAGCGGCGGTGGCCGGTGAGCCGGGTGTAGTTGCGGTCGCCGCCGCAGCCGGGGCAGAAGAACTCGCCGTCGCCCACGGGTGTCCACGCGGTGCGGGTGCCCAGGATGCGTGGCAGCCGGGCAGCTCGGCCGTTCGGTCCCCGTCCAGGCAGCACGTCGCACCTCCGTAACGGCGCGACAGCATCGTCGCGCTGGCGTGATGTTAGCCACATCACCGACGTGGAGTCAGTACCCGGGACGAGACCTTTTCGTGACCATCACAGATATATGGCCGGTATATGACGGGGCCCCGCCCGCCGTATTCCGGCGAGCGGGACCTCAAGCCGCCGATTGGGCTGGTCAGCGCGCCGCGCGGTTGACGGCGGAGACGACGGCCTTCAGCGAGGCGCGTGTGGTGTTCGCGTCGATTCCGATGCCCCACAGCACCTTGTCGCCGATGGCGCACTCGATGTAGGAGGCGGCCTGCGCGGAGGCGCCCTCGCTCATCGTGTGCTCCTGGTAGTCCAGCAGCCGTACGTCGATGCCGACGCCCTGCAGCGCGTGGAAGAACGCCGAGATCGGGCCGTTGCCCGTGCCGACCAGGGTGGTCTCCTCGCCGTCGACCGTGGCGTCGACGGTGAGGGTGTCGACGCCGTCGCGGTCGGTCGTGGTCTGCCCGTTGGCGACCTGGATGCGGCCCCAGGGGTTGTCCGGGTTGGGCAGGTACTCGTCCTGGAAGACGTCCCAGATCGCGGTCGGGGTGATCTCCCCGCCCTCGGCGTCCGTCTTGGCCTGGATGATCTTCGAGAACTCGATCTGCATCCGGCGCGGCAGGTCCAGGCTGTGGTCGTTCTTCAGGACGTAGGCGATGCCGCCCTTGCCGGACTGCGAGTTGACGCGGATGACCGCCTCGTAGGAGCGGCCGACGTCCTTGGGGTCGATCGGCAGGTAGGGGACGGCCCACTCGATGTCGTCGACGGTGACCCCGCGAGCCGCCGCGTCGGCCTCCATCGCGTCGAAGCCCTTCTTGATGGCGTCCTGGTGGGAGCCGGAGAAGGACGTGTAGACCAGGTCGCCCACGTACGGGTGGCGCGGGTGGACCTCCATCTGGTTGCAGTACTCCCACGTGCGACGGATCTCGTCGATGTCGGAGAAGTCGATCTGCGGGTCGACGCCCTGGGAGAACAGGTTCATGCCCAGGGTGACCAGGTCGACGTTGCCGGTGCGCTCGCCCTGCCCGAACAGGCAGCCCTCGATCCGGTCGGCGCCGGCCATCAGCGCCAGTTCGGCCGCCGCCACGGCCGTTCCGCGGTCGTTGTGCGGGTGGACGGACAGACAGACGTGCTCGCGGCGGGACAGGTTGCGGCCCATCCACTCGAAGCGGTCGGCGTGCGTGGACGGCGTGGAACGCTCCACCGTGGCGGGCAGGTTGAGGATGATCTCGCGGCCGGGGCCGGGCTGGTAGGTGTCCATCACCGCCTCGCACACCTCCAGGGCGAAGTCCAGCTCGGTGTCGGTGAAGATCTCGGGGCTGTACTGGTAGCCGAACTCCGTCTCCGGGCCCAGCAGTTTCTCGGCGTACTCCATGACCAGGCGGGTGCCGTCGACCGCGATCTGCTTGATGTCGTCCTTGGAACCGCGGAAGACGACCCGGCGGAAGACGGGGGCGGTGGCGTTGTACAGGTGGACGGTGGCCCGCCTGGCGCCCTTCAGGGACTCCACCGTGCGCTCGATCAGATCCTCGCGGGCCTGGGTCAGTACGGAGATGGTGACGTCGTCCGGGATGGCGTCCGGGTCCTCGATGATGGACCGTACGAAGTCGAAGTCCGTCTGGCCGGAGGCCGGGAAGCCGACCTCGATCTCCTTGTAGCCCATCGTGACCAGCAGGTCGAACATGGCGCGCTTGCGGACCGGCGACATGGGGTCGATCAGGGCCTGGTTGCCGTCGCGCAGGTCGGTGGAGAGCCAGCGGGGAGCGGTGGTGATCCGCTGGTCCGGCCAGGTGCGGTCGGCGATGTCGACCTGGTCGTAGCCGCGGTACTTGACGGTCGGCATGGGGCTGGGCTGCTGGCGGTTGGCCATGATGGCGTGGGCTCCTCGTGATGTCCGCGGATCTCGGCGGTGTCCGCGTCGTCCGCGTGTCCGGAAGGACGGCCGACGGCACCACCAAGCTCCGCGGGGAGGGAGTCGGCCTCTACAGGCCCTCGCCGCGGCAGCTAAGGAGAAGCAGCCCGAATCGCATGATGCCCAGCACCTTAGCCGAGTCACGCGGGTCACGCGGGTTCGTATCAGTATGCGGGACCGACGACGGAACCGGGACAAAAAGTGCCGTATACCACTCGTGGCCGGATCACGGAGGCACCTTGGCGCCGTCGTGCACCAATCGTGGTTGCAGGTGGTGACAGCTCGGTCACACAGTGCGAAAGTGCCGGACATGACGACATACGGGGGCTTCCAGCCCGTCTTCTGCACCATCGTGCCGCCCCACGTGCTCGACCGGCTCGCCCAGCACGCGGATCCCGTGCTCGCCGGGCCCGCCCGGCGCACCCTCCAGCGCGACGCCCTGGAGCGCACCCGCCGCGGTCTGACCACGGTCATCGGCGCCCCCTCCGTGGCCCCGCTCGCCGGCGCCGAGCCCGGCAAGCCGCAGCGCACGGTCTACGACGCCCGGCACGGCACCGACCTGCCGGGCCGCAAGGTGCGCGGCGAGGGCGACGAGCCCGGCCAGGACGCCACGGTGAACCGGGCCCACGCGGGGCTGGGCGCCACCTTCGAGCACTACCTCACGGTGTACCGGCGCGACTCCATCGACGGCGCCGGGCTGCCGCTGGACGCGACCGTGCACTACGACCGCGAGTACAACAACGCGTTCTGGAACGGCGAGCAGATGGTCTTCGGCGACGGGGACGGGGAGATCTTCCTCGACTTCACCGTGGCCCTGGACGTGATCGGCCACGAGCTGACCCACGGCGTCACCCAGCACACCGCCAACCTGACCTACTACGGCCAGCCAGGCGCGCTCAACGAGTCGGTGTCGGACGTCTTCGGCTCCCTCGTCAAGCAGTACGCGCAGGGCCAGACCGCAGCCGAGGCCGACTGGCTGATCGGCGCCGGGCTGCTCGCACCCCGCGTGACCGGCGAGGCGCTGCGCTCCATGAAGGCGCCGGGCACGGCCTACGACGACGACGTGCTCGGCAAGGACCCGCAGCCCGCGACGATGGACGACTTCGTGCGCACCGGCCGGGACAACGGCGGCGTGCACATCAACTCCGGCATCCCCAACCACGCCTTCTACCTCCTCGCCACCGCGCTCGGCGGGCACGCCTGGGAGCGGGCCGGACAGATCTGGTACGACGTGCTGACCGGCGGCGAGCTGGCCCAGGACGCGCTGTTCGCGGACTTCGCGACGCTGACCCTGAAGGCCGCCCGGGAGCGGTACGGCGACGCGGACGAGCTGGAGGCGGTGCGCAAGGCCTGGGAGCAGGTCGGGGTGCGGACGCTGTAGTTCCGTACTAGACACGGGTCCATGCGGATTCAGGTGAGGCGCACAGGAGGCTTCGCGGGCATCGAACGCCACGCGGAGGTCGACACGGCGGGACGCCCCGACGCGGGCGAGTGGCACGCCCTGGCCGAGCGGGCGGTCGCCGACGGCCGGAGCACTCCACCGGTCGGGGTGCCGGACGGGTTCAGCTACCAGCTCACCGTGGACGGGCGGACGGTGTACGCCGCCGATCCCCGGCTCACCGACGAGCAGCGGGCCCTGATCTCGCGAGTGCTGAAGGAGGGCGCGTAACGCCGCCCGCGTGCACGGGCGTTGACTTCGCTCACCGCGGGTACGGATGATCCGCGCATGGCGACTGACGACGCGATGTCGGCGCAGCCGATGCCGCGGTTCCCGGACGGCTTCCTGTGGGGCGTGTCCACGTCCGCGCACCAGATCGAGGGTGCGGCCGGGCTGCGGGGGCCGTCCGTGTGGGACGCCTTCACGGCCGGGCCCGGGCGGGTGAAGGACGGCTCGACGGCGGCCGTGGCCTGCGACCACTACCACCGCTACCGCGAGGACGTGGCCCTGCTCGCGGACCTCGGCGTGGACGCCTACCGCTTCTCGGTCTCCTGGCCCCGGGTGGACTCCCCCGGCGGCCTCGACTTCTACGACCGCCTGGTGGACGAGCTGTGCGCGGCGGGCGTGCGGCCGGTGCCGACCCTCTTCCACTGGGACCTGCCGGCCGGCCTCGACTGGCTGGAGCGGGACACGGCGGCCCGGTTCGCCGAGTACGTGTCGGTCGTCGCGGGGCGCCTCGGCGACCGGGTCGGCAAGTGGATCACCCTCAACGAGCCCGCCGAGCACACCCTGCTCGGCCACGCCCTGGGCACCCACGCCCCCGGCCGGAAGCTGCTGTTCGACGCGCTGCCGGCCGCCCACCACCAGCTGCTCGCACACGGGCTCGCGGTCCGGGCCCTGCGCGCGGCCGGGGCCGCGGACGTCGGCATCGCCAACTCGCACGGCCCGACCTGGCCCGCCTCGGACGACCCGGCGGACCGGGAGGCGGCGGAGTTCTACGACCTCCTGCTGAACCGGATGTTCGCCGACCCGCTCCTCACCGGGCGGTATCCGGAGGGCATCGGCGACCTCATGCCGGGTGATGCGGCGGCCGACCTGGAGATCATCGCCGAGCCCCTGGACTGGTACGGCGTGAACTACTACGCGCCGACGCGGGTGGGCGCCCCGCAGGGTGCCGAGATCGAGTTCGGCGGGGTGACGCTCCCGGCCGAACTGCCCTTCTCGGTGCATGAGATCGAAGGCCGGCCGCTGACGGACTTCGGCTGGCCCGTGGTCCCGGAGGGGCTGACGGAGCTGCTCACCGGCTTCCGCGAGCGCTACGGCGACCGCCTCCCGCCGGTCGTGATCACGGAGAACGGCTGCTCCTACGAGGGCCTCGACGACCGCGACCGCATCGCCTACCTCGACGGGCACGTGCGCGCCCTGCACCGGGCGGTGGAGGCGGGCGTGGACGTGCGCGGTTACTTCGTGTGGTCGCTCCTGGACAACTTCGAGTGGGCCGAGGGGTACGCCCGCCGCTTCGGACTGGTCCACGTGGACTTCGAGACGCTCGAGCGCACGCCCAAGGCGTCGTACGGCTGGTTCCGGGATCTGCTCGCCGAGCAGCGGCGGGTACCGGTCGGATAAACGGCTCGGCCCTGTGGACGGGGAGTCGTACGCTGGAGACAGCAGACACACCCGTCACGCGGCGCACGCCGCAGAGGAGGACGAGCAGGCCTAGAGCGCCGGCCCATGACTCAGACACCCTCAGCTCGCACCCCCGCGCAGGGGCAGGCGAAAGCACAGATCTCCGTCCCCGCCCAGCACCCGATGGTGACCGTACTGGGCTCCGGAGACTCCCTCCTGCGCGTGATCGAGAAGGCCTTCCCGGCGGCCGACATCCACGTCCGGGGCAATGAGATCAGCGCCGTCGGTGACACGCATGAGGTCGCCCTCGTACAGCGCGTGTTCGACGAGATGATGCTGGTGCTGCGCACCGGGCAGCCGATGACGGAGGACGCAGTGGAACGCTCGATCGCCATGCTCAAGGCGAGCGAGGACGGGGAGAGCGACGGCCGGGAGACCCCGGCCGAGGTGCTCACGCAGAACATCCTGTCCTCGCGCGGCCGCACGATCCGCCCCAAGACGCTGAACCAGAAGCGGTACGTCGACGCGATCGACAAGCACACCATCGTCTTCGGCATCGGCCCCGCGGGCACCGGCAAGACCTACCTGGCGATGGCCAAGGCGGTGCAGGCCCTGCAGTCCAAGCAGGTCAACCGCATCATCCTGACCCGCCCGGCGGTCGAGGCCGGCGAGCGGCTCGGCTTCCTGCCGGGCACGCTGTACGAGAAGATCGACCCGTATCTGCGCCCGCTGTACGACGCGCTGCACGACATGCTCGACCCGGACTCGATCCCGCGGCTGATGGCGGCCGGGACGATCGAGGTCGCACCGCTGGCGTACATGCGGGGCAGAACTCTCAATGACGCTTTCATCATCCTGGACGAGGCGCAGAACACCAGCCCCGAGCAGATGAAGATGTTCCTGACCCGGCTCGGCTTCGACTCGAAGATCGTGATCACGGGTGACGTGACCCAGGTCGACCTGCCCGGCGGCACGAAGTCGGGTCTGCGGCAGGTGCAGGACATCCTGGAGGGCGTCGAGGACGTCCACTTCTCCCGGCTCACGTCGCACGACGTCGTCCGGCACAAGCTGGTGGGCCGTATCGTCGACGCCTACGAACAGTACGACAGCAGGAACGGCACCGAGAACGGCGGCCACAACGGCGGCCGGACACCGAGACACGGTGCCAAGGCCAAGGGGAAGTAGACCAGCACGACCATGTCGATCGACGTCAACAACGAGTCCGGAACCGAGGTCGACGAGCAGGCGATCCTCGACATCGCCCGCTACGCGCTCGCGCGGATGCGCATCCACCCGCTCTCCGAGCTCTCGGTGATCGTCGTGGACGCCGACGCCATGGAGCAGCTGCACATCCAGTGGATGGACCTGCCGGGTCCCACCGACGTGATGTCCTTCCCGATGGACGAGCTGCGCCCGCCGTCCAAGGACGAGGAGGAGCCGCCGCAGGGTCTGCTCGGCGACATCGTGCTCTGCCCGGAGGTCGCCACCAAGCAGGGCGCGGAGGCGCCGACGCAGCACTCCATGGACGAGGAGCTCCAGCTCCTGACCGTCCACGGGGTGCTGCACCTGCTCGGGTACGACCACGAGGAGCCCGACGAGAAGGCCGAGATGTTCGGTCTGCAGGCCGCCATCGTGGACGGCTGGCGTGCGGAGCGCGGCCTGACCGGTCCGTCCCCGGCCCCGACGGTCTCATGAGTCTCCCGCTCGTCGCCGGCGCCGTCGCCCTGGTGGTGGTCGCCTGGCTGGCCGCGTGCGCCGAGGCGGGGCTCGCCAGGGTCTCCAGCTTCCGCGCCGAGGAGGCGGTGCGCTCCGGGCGCCGGGGCGGCGAGAAGCTCGCCCAGGTCGCCGCCGACCCGACGCGCTACCTCAACGTGGCGCTGCTGGTCCGCGTCGCCTGCGAGATGGCGGCCGCCGCGCTGGTCACCTACGCCTGCCTGAGACAGTTCGACGGCACCGGCGAGGCGCTGATCGTCGCCATCGCGGTGATGGTGCTGCTCTCCTACGTCGCCGTCGGGGTCTCCCCGCGCACCATCGGGCGCCAGCACCCGCTGAACACGGCGACCGCGGCGGCGTACGTGCTGCTGCCGCTGGCCCGCATCATGGGCCCGATCCCCTCGCTGCTCATCCTCATCGGCAACGCGCTCACCCCCGGCAAGGGCTTCCGCCGGGGCCCCTTCGCCTCGGAGGCGGAGCTGCGGGCGCTGGTGGACTACGCGGAGGCGGAGTCGCTGATCGAGGCCGAGGAGCGCCGCATGGTGCACTCGGTGTTCGAGCTGGGCGACACGCTGGTGCGAGAGGTCATGGTGCCGCGCACCGACCTCGTCGTCATCGAGCGCTACAAGACCATCCGGCAGGCTCTCACCCTCGCCCTGCGCTCCGGTTTCTCCCGGATACCGGTGACCGGCGACAGCGAGGACGACGTCGTCGGCATCGTGTACCTGAAGGATCTGGTCCGCAGGACGCACATCAGCCGGGACGCGGAGAGCGACCTGGTCTCCACCGCGATGCGCCCGGCGTCCTTCGTGCCCGACACCAAGAACGCCGGTGACCTGCTGCGCGAGATGCAGAAGGAGCGCAACCACGTCGCCGTCGTCATCGACGAGTACGGCGGCACGGCCGGCATCGTCACCATCGAGGACATCCTGGAGGAGATCGTCGGCGAGATCACCGACGAGTACGACCGGGAGCTGCCGCCGGTGGAGGAGCTGGGCGAGGACCGGTTCCGGGTCACCGCGCGCCTGGACATCGGCGACCTGGGCGAGCTGTACGGCCTGGACGAGTACGACGACGAGGACGTGGAGACGGTCGGCGGTCTGCTGGCGAAGGCGCTGGGCCGCGTCCCGATCGCCGGGGCGTCCTCGATCGTGGAGCTTCCGGACGGCCGGGAGCTGCGGCTGACGGCGGAGGCCGCCGCGGGCCGCCGGAACAAGATCGTGACGGTGCTGGTGGAGCCGGTCGCCGCACAGAAGCCGGCTACGGCCGAGGAGGCCGGGTCCGAATGACCCCCGGGGAGCTGCGCGACTTCTGCCTGTCCTTCAACGCCGCGGTGGAGGACTTCCCCTTCAACCCGGAGACCTCGGTCTTCAAGGTGCTGGGGAAGATGTTCGCGCTCACCTCGCTGGACGGAGACCCGCTCACCGTCAACCTCAAGTGCGACCCGGACGACGCGCTCCGGCTGCGCCGCGAGCACCCGGGCCTGATCGTGCCCGGCTGGCACATGAACAAGCGGCACTGGAACACGGTGACCGTGGGCGCCGGGCCGGACGGAGCAAGGCTCCCGGACCGCGTGGTCCGGGAGCTGGTGGAGGACTCGTACGACCTGGTCGTCGCCGGTCTACCGCGCGCCGACCGGCTCCGCCTCGACCGTCCCTGAGCCCGCCGCCCGGCTGCCGCGCAGCCACACCGCGACCAGTACGGCCGCCACCAGCGCGATCACCGCGTCCAGGACCAGCACCGTGTGGACGCCGGACCGCAGGTCGGTCGCGGTGGTGGCGAGCACGCCGAGCAGCGGGATGCCGACGGTGATGCCGACCTGCTGGGTGGAGGTGACCAGGCCGGTCGCCAGGCCCTGCTCCTCGTCGGGGACGCCGGAGGTGACGGTCAGGCCGTAGGCGATGATCGCGCCCAGGTGGCACATGCTGGCCAGGGAGACGGCGGCGGTGGCCAGGAGCACCGACCAGCCGCCCTCCCCCAGGGCCAGCAGGGACAGGCCGAGGGTCCCCTGCCCGGCGAGCGCGCCGACGAGGGTGCGCCGCGCGCCGAAGCGGCCGATGACGCGGGGCGCGAAGGAACCGGCGGCCAGCACCGAGTTCGCCACGCTGTGGGAGGAGCGGGACATCGAGGACGCCGGGCAGATCCGCAAGGAGCTGGACCACCCGCTGGTCGGCCTGCTCAGCCTGGAGTCGACGGCGCTGCAGGTCCCGGCCCGCCCCGATCTGACCATCGTGCTGCACACGCCGCTGGACGAGGCGAACACGGCGGCGAAGCTGGAGTGGCTGGCCTCGCCGGAGGGGCGCCGCGGGGCGATGTACCCGGTGGCGGGGTGAGAACGGGCCGGTGCGCGGGCGGGAGCGGACCGGTGCCGGGGTGAGCGGACCGGCGCCCGGCGGGGCTACGTATGCTCACCCCATGACCACCGAGACCCCCGGCCTCGACCCCGAGGACCGCAAGATCGTCACCCTGGCCCGCTCGGCCCGCGCCCGCAACGGCGTGCCCGAGGGCGCCGCCGTACGCGACGAGACGGGCCGCACGTACGTCGCCGGTACGGTCGCCCTGGACTCCTTGCAGCTCAGCGCCCTGCGCACGGCGGTGGCGATGGCGGTGGCGTCCGGCGCTCAGTCCCTGGAGGCGGCGGCCGTGGTGACGGAGGCGGAGTCGGCGTCGGCGGATGACCGGGCGGCGGTACGCGACCTGGGCGGCCCACAGACGCCGGTGCTGGTGGCTTCGCCCGACGGGACGGTGCGGGAGACGGTCAGCGCGGGCTGACGCTCGCGGGCCCGGCGGGCGACCGTGGTACGGCGGGGCTTCGGGGATCAGGGACAATGGGCGCCATGAGCGTTCGTACCCAGTCATCCGAAGAACCGGCCGAGGCTGTTCACCGGGCCGGCTTCGCCTGCTTCGTGGGCCGCCCCAACGCGGGCAAGTCCACCCTCACGAACGCTCTGGTCGGGCAGAAGGTGGCGATCACGTCCAACCGCCCGCAGACCACCCGGCACACGGTGCGGGGCATCGTGCACCGCGAGGACGCCCAGCTGATCCTGGTGGACACCCCGGGGCTGCACAAGCCGCGCACGCTGCTGGGCGAGCGGCTCAACGACGTGGTGCGCACCACGTGGGCCGAGGTGGACGTGATCGGCTTCTGCCTGCCCGCCGACGAGAAGCTGGGCCCGGGTGACCGCTTCATCGCGAAGGAACTGGCGGGGATCAGGAAGACCCCGAAGATCGCGATCGTCACCAAGACCGACCTGGTGGACTCCAAGACCCTGGCCGAGCAGCTGATCGCCGTCGACCAGCTCGGCAAGGAGCTGGGCATCACCTGGGCGGAGATCGTCCCGGTGTCCGCAACGGCCAACCAGCAGGTGGACCTGCTCGCCGACCTCCTCACCCCGATGCTGCCCGAGGGCCCCGCGCTCTACCCCGAGGGCGACCTGACCGACGAGCCCGAGCAGGTCATGGTCGCGGAGCTGATCCGGGAGGCCGCGCTGGAGGGCGTCCGGGACGAGCTGCCGCACTCCATCGCGGTGGTCGTCGAGGAGATGCTCCCGCGCGAGGACCGCCCCGCCGACAAGCCGCTGCTGGACATCCACGCCAACGTCTTCATCGAGCGCCCCAGCCAGAAGGGCATCATCATCGGCCCCAAGGGCAAGCGCCTCAAGGACGTCGGCATCAAGTCCCGCAAGCAGATCGAGGCGCTCCTCGGTACGCCTGTCTTCCTGGACCTGCACGTGAAGGTCGCCAAGGACTGGCAGCGCGACCCGAAGCAGCTGCGGCGCCTCGGGTTCTGATTCTGACCTTCCGGCCTACCGACTGAGCAGGGCGGGCAGGGCCGTCGGCCGCGTGCCCGGCAAGCGTACAAGCCGGTGGGCTGACGGTCTCACCCGACAACGTCCCGAATCTCAAGCAGCCAATCAATCCAGAGCTCGCCGCTCTCGGGGTCGGCACGAAGTCTCTGGCATGATCCGGTACCCAATAGGTTCCTGGCCGCCCGTCCTGGCTGGTTGAGGCCGAGAACGACGCCCGCTACTTCAGGGACTGCCGAGCATTCAGCCATGCGGACGCACCCGGATCGCCTGGAAAATTCCCATCCTTATCTGGCCAACACAGCTGAAGCACCTCAAACTCTCGACCACCATAGAACTCAGTGGCTTGCACGAGAACATCGGGCTGCGCGCTTACCGACACCGACCGGAAACGCACGGCGAACGCCTCGAGAACACCGTCCGAGACACTTCCGTCGCTGAATATTGCCCCACTTTCGAGTTCCGCGTGAGCGGAGCTCAACACGCCTTCAGAGGCCCCCTCGGGAAGGCCCGCAACGACAATCTCCGGATGGCCGAAAGTAGCCGCAAACCCGATAGTGTACGCGAAGGGTGACAACTTCCCGTCCGGATCGAATACCCAAATCCAACTCCACCCCTCCCTCGCAATGTCCTCGCGAATTTTCGATTGGATTGCGTTCGCGTTTACATGAGGTTGTTCACTCATCACTGACCCTCTTGTCAATTGTCCGACTTGGCCCTGTTGCATACCCGACACAGTAGCTGCCCGTTGGAGGGATCCCCCGATCCGCCACGCGACTTAGGCACGACGTGGTCTATCTGCCATTCATCCTTAGGGGGCGTCACCCCGCGTTGGGATTTCGCTGGGCGAGTCACTTCCTTGCCACATATTTCGCAGGTAGGCACCCCATATTTCTGCTTATTGGCGTCAACGACTTTGCCTTTTCCTGCTGGCGTAAAGGGCTTCGACAGCCAAGAGAACGTGCACGGCTCCCGCGTCCTGCGCGTCCACCACGTCCGTGTAGGGCGCGCCGACGACGAGGTCGCTGCATCCGTCGCCGTTCAGGTCCGCCTGCGCCAGGCTGAGGCCGAACTCGGCCCCCTCCTGAGCACTGCCCCGCACCTCGTCACTGTCCTGGTCAAAGCGCTCGGGCCCCAGTCCCGTACCGCCGTAGACGACGGTCACGGCACCGGCGCGCTGCTTGCCGCCGACGGTCGCCTCCGGGTCGGCAACGACCACGTCACGCACACCGTCGCCGTTGAAGTCCGCATCGACTCCACCCGCCCCGCAGGCGGCCACCGCCGAAGCCGGGCTGTCCGGTGCCGCGACCGTCATGAGCCCGACCAGCGTGAACACCGTGACCACGGGACACCAGACGCTTCCGCGCTCGGGTGTATCCCTCATGCCGACCCGCCCCTCCGTCAGCGTCACAGAAACACCACAGATCGCACATCGATCAATCACAGGATTGTCGAATCCGCGACGCCCCCGTCGCTCCCGCCAGAAAAGGGCGTGAAAGGGTCGTCGTGCGGGTTCCTCGGGCGATCCGGCGAGTTCGGACCGGGACGGACCCGGCTCGGTCCGAGAAGCACGGGCGACGGCCTTCGCAGCGGCACGGCGGCCGGGTGAAAGGGGCGCCTCGGAGCAGCACGCAGCCGGGGTCGGGGTCGGCTTCCGGTGCAGGTGCCGGCCCGCGCCGGCAGCCGCTGGGGAGGGCACGCCCCCGCCACGGCGCCGACCGGGCGAGCGTCAGGCCGGGGGACGGAAGCCGATGGTCGGGACCGCGCGGCGCAGTGGCCAGGAACCCGGTGGGACGTCGGGGACCAGACCGGCCAGGAACGCGTAGCGGCTGAGGGCCGTCGGGTCCTGGCCCTCGACCGACTGGACCTTGCGCCACCAGGTGGCGATCTCGCACCAGCCGGGTGCCGACAGCGAGCCGCCGAACTCCTGCACGGACAGCGCGGCGGTCAGGCCCGCGAAGGCCAGGCGGTCGGCCAGCGGCCAGCCGGCCAGGGTGCCGGTGACGAAGCCGGCCACGAAGACGTCCCCGGCGCCGGTCGGGTCCAGGGCCTCCACCTCGATGGCGGGGACCTCGGCGCTCTCCCCCGTGCGTCGGTCCACCGCGTAGGCGCCGTCCGCGCCGAGGGTGACCACGGCGAGCGGCACGTGCTCGGTCAGGGCGTGCGCGGCGGCGCGGGGGCAGCCGGCGCCGGTGTAGCGCATGGCCTCCTCCGCGTTGGGCAGGAAGGCCTCGCAGTGCGCGAGGTCGGGCAGCGCGGCCAGGTCCCAGGCGCCGGTGTCGTCCCAGCCGACGTCGGCGAAGACCCGGGTGCCGCGGGCGGCGGCCTGGGCGATCCAGGGGGAGCTGACGCCGGGCGTGAGGGAGGCGACGGCGGCACGGGCGCCGGGCGGGCAGTCCGGGGACGGTTCCTCGGGGGGCGGCTCGTGACCGTGGGAGACCATCGTGCGCTCCCCGTCGTACGCC
This sequence comes from Streptomyces sp. NPDC085944, assembly GCF_040686295.1. Lineage (NCBI taxonomy): Bacteria > Bacillati > Actinomycetota > Actinomycetes > Kitasatosporales > Streptomycetaceae > Streptomyces > Streptomyces sp. NPDC085944. The sequence goes on from NZ_JBFBJX010000016.1 coordinate 27,932, forward strand.
ATCGAGACCGTCACCGGCGAGTGCCAGCCGGGCACGGTGCGGGACCAGGACAGGTCGATGCCCTCGCCCCGGGCGAGCGCGTCCCAGCAGTAGTCGCCGTAGTGGTCGTCGCCGAACGCGGCGGCCAGCGAGGTGCGCAGGCCGAGGCGGGCCAGCGCGGTCGCCATGTTGGCGATGCCGCCCGGGCTCGACCCCATCCCCCGGGCCCAGGACTCGGTCCCGCGCACCGGTGCGGAGTCGAGCCCGGTGAAGATCACGTCGAGGAAGACGGTGCCCGTCAGGTACACGTCCCAGGGCGGGTCCTGCGGGGTGCGCAGAGCGGCGAGAGGATCGGCCTCGCGCCGTCGGTGCGCTCCCTCGCCCTGGGTGTGGCGGTGCGTCCGCCCGTCGGCCGGCACGGCGTGCTCGGCCGGCACGGCGTGCTCGGCCGGCACGGCGGGCTCGGCCGGCACGGCGGGCTCGGCCGGCACGGCGGGCTCGGCCGGCACGGCGGGCTCCGGGGCGGTGGACACGAACACAGTGGACACGGAGGAGGCTGTCACGGTGCGCTCCCTGGCATGGTGCGGTTCAGGCCAGTGTGCACCACACCGCCGACAACCCGGCGCAGGAAGCGGGACGGCCCCTCACCAGCGCGGCACGGACGGGGTGACCCACGTGGGGTCGGCGACCCGCATCGCCGCCGCGTCGTCGCGGTCGCGGAGGGTGCCGTCGTCGTCGAGCCAGCGGCGGTGGAGGAACGCCAGCTTGTCGCGGTCGAGTTGGACACCGAGGCCGGGTGCGTCGGAGACGGCGACCTTGCCGGCCTCGAAGGTGAGCCGTTCGGTGAGCACGTCCTCGGACTGCCAGGGGTAGTGGGAGTCGCAGGCGTGGCGGAGGTCGGGCACGGTGGCCGCCACGTGGGTCATGGCGGCGAGGCTGATGCCGAGGTGGGTGTTGGAGTGCATGGAGACCCCGACGCCGAAGGTGCGGCAGACGGCGGCGAGTTGCCGGGTGTTGCGCAGCCCGCCCCAGTAGTGGTGGTCGGAGAGCACGACCTGGACGGCGCCCTTGGTGAACGCCTCCGGTATCTCCGCGAACGTCGTCACGCACATGTTGGTCGCGAGCGGCACGCCGGTCCGCGCGGCGACCTCGGCCATCGCCGGGGTGCCGAGCGCGGGGTCCTCCAGGTACTCCAGGACGTCCCCGAGTTCCGCCGCGACCCTGAGCGAGGTCTCCACGGACCAGGCGCCGTTGGGGTCCAGGCGCAGCGGGTGGCCGGGGAAGGCCGCGGCGAGGGCCTTGACGGCGGCGATCTCCTCGTCGGGCGGAAAGACGCCGCCCTTGAGCTTGAACGAGGTGAAGCCGTACCGCTCGGTGAAGGCGCGGGCCTGCTCGACCACGCCCGCCGGGTCGACGGCGGCCCCCCAGTCGTCCTTCTCGCAGGCGACGCCCTCGGGATGGTCGGCCCACTTGTAGAAGAGGTAGGCGCTGTACTCGACGGCGTCGCGGACCTTGCCGCCGAGCAGGGCGTGCACGGGCAGGCCGAGCGACTTGCCGAGGGCGTCGAGGCAGGCGACCTCGAAGCCGGAGACGACGGAAAGGCGTAGCTTGTCGGCGGTCTGGACGCCGCGCAGCCCGCCGACGTCGACCTGTCCGGAGACCCGGGAGTCGTCCACGGCGACCTCGTCGGCGAGGGCGAACAGACTGTTCAGATCGCTGACCCGGCGGCCCACCAGCCGGTCGGCGAACGGGCGGGCGAGGTCCAGGTACTTGGCGTCGCCGTAGGTCTCGCCGACGCCGGTGATCCCGCCGGCGGTCTCGACCTCGACGATCAGCCGGGGGGTGTACGGCTGGTGCACGCCCTGGGTGTTGAGCAGCGGCGGGTCCGCGACGAGGATCGGCGTGAGGCGGACGGCCGTGACGGTGAGGTCGGCGGACACAGGGGCACCCTTTCCTTCGTCCATGTATGCGAATGAACGCTATGTAAGTGAATGCGCGGCGTCAATGACTCGTCCGCGCGCAGCAGGAGTCCGCAGGTCGGTCGCTGCCGGAACCGGCTCGCTCCACTGATGCAAGCCGCCTCTGTTACCCAGCCCTCAGCCTCACAAACAACTATGTGACCTAGATCACACCTGCCCACCTGTTTCACGCCACCCCGCGCTTGATACAAATTGCCCGCGCGCCCCTCTCGGTCGACGGGTCGTCGCCCCCTCCCTTCACACCGTCCCTTTCGCATGCCCTGGGAACGCCCGTGTTCGCCCCCCGCACCACTCCTTGGCCCCTCGTCGCCCTTTTCACGGCCGGGTATCTGCCTCCGTATCTGCTGCCCACCACCGTCGGCAGACTCGACACCAGCCTTCCGCTGTCCACCACGCAGGCGGGCGCCGTCGGCAGCGCGCTGCTGCTGAGTTCGGCGACCGCGGGCTTCCTGCTGGCCTCCCGCATCCAGCAGCTCGGCGCCCGGACACTGGCCCGCTTCGGGCTCGCGCTGGCCGTCCTCGGCTACGGCGCCGCCGCGTGCACCACCGCCGTCCCTGCCGTCGTCGTCGGCGCGGTCGTGGGCGGTTTCGGTTCGGGGACGGCCAGCACGGTCGCCGCCGGCCGGATCGCCGCCGAGCACCAGCCGCACCGCGCCTCGACCGCGGGCCTGCTGAGCGTGTCGGCGCTGGCCGGCGCGGTGTACCTGACGATCCCGCACTTCGGCCGGTCGCACGGCCTGCCGCTGGCCGCGATCGCGCTGACCGCGCTCGTGGTCTGGCCGCTGACCGACCGGCTGCCGGGCGCCGCGGCCACGTCGGCGGGCGGGCCCGGCACCGCAAGCACCGCCCCGCTCCCCCACCGCCGTTCGGGACTGGCCCTCGCCGCCACCGTCCTGCTCTGGTCGCTCGCGCAGAACTCGCTGTGGGGTGTCAGCAGCCGCATCGGACTGACGCAGGCGAAGCTGGGCGACGCCGCACTCGGAGCCGTCCTGGCCGCCGCACTGTGCGCGGGGCTGGTCGGCGTGCTGGCGGCCGGGGCCCTCGGGCCGCGGCTGGGGCGGGCGATGCCGATAGGCGGGGGCACCGCACTGATCGCGGTGTGCATCGCGCTGACCGCGTCCGCGACCGCCCCCGCGACCTTCGCGACCGGCCAGATCGCCTGGAACACGCTGTACCCGGTCGTCCTGTCGTACCTGATCGGCCTCGCCGCCTCGCTCGACCCGCGCGGCCGGTGGGCGGTCCTCGTCGGTTCGGCGTCCTCGCTGGGCACGGCGGCCGGTCCGCTGACCGGCACCACGCTGGCCGCGCACGCCGGGTACGCCGGCATGGGCCTGGTGCTCGGCGCGGGACTGCTGCTGGTCGCCGCGCCGATGACCGCCGTCGCCCTGCACACCGGCGGACGCCCGCTGCTGCCCGGCGCGATCCGCCGCCGCGGCGGCACCCCGGCCGCGCTGGTCGCCGCCGCCACGGGCACGCCGAGCGGTGCGGTGCCGGAGGTCGGCGCCGTGGAGCAGCCGGTGGTGGAGATCGACGTGGAGGCCCCGGCGGTGGCCGTCCAGGGCGCCTACGACACGGCGGGACCCCGGCAGGCGGCGGCCGCGCCGGGGTCCGGGACGGGCTGAGACCACGCGCGCGGGAACCGCTACGCGGCGGGGAACTCGTACGCCTCGACCTCCGCGAGACAGCGCGCCCGCAACTCCTCGTCGTCCTCCAGGAAGGAGGCGAGGAACGAGTTGCGGGCCAGCTCCCGCAGCCGCTCCCCGGTGAGGCCGAGGGCCTCGCGCACCGCGTCGAAGTTGTCGCCCGCGTAACCGCCGAAGTAGGCCGGGTCGTCGGAGTTCACCGTGCACATGAGGCCCGCGTCGAGCATCGCGGGCAGCGGGTGGTCGGCGAGCGTGTCGACCGTGCGCAGCCGCACGTTGGACAGCGGGCACAGGGTGAGCGGGACGCGCTCGCGCACCAGCCGCTCGACCAGCGCCGGGTCCTCCACCGAGCGCAGCCCGTGGTCGATCCGCTCCACGCCGAGGACGTCGAGGGCCTCGACGACGTACGCGGGCGGCCCCTCCTCGCCCGCGTGCGCGACCCGGCGCAGCCCGAGGGCGGCGGCGGCCTCGTACACCTCGCGGAACTTCACCGGCGGATGGCCGACCTCGGCGGAGTCCAGGCCGACACCGGTGATGCGGTCGAGGTACGGCCTCGCGGCGTCCAGCGTCGCCATCGCCGACTCGGCGGACTCGTCGCGCAGGAAGCAGAGGATCAGCCGGGTGGAGACGCCGTGGTTCTCTCGACTGGCGCCCAGCGCCCGCCACAGCCCCTCGACGACCGTGCCCATCTCCACGCCCCGGGCGAGGTGGGCCTGCGGGTCGAAGAAGATCTCCGCGTGCCGGACACCCTGCGCGGCGGCGCGGGCGAGGTAGGCGTTGGCCAGGTCCTCGAAGTCCCGCTCGCTGCGCAGGACGGCCATCAGCTCGTAGTACAGGTTCAGGAAGGACTGGAGGTCCTCGAAGCGGTACGCCTCGCGCAGGGCGTCCTCGTCCGCGTACGGCAGCGCGACCCCGTTGCGGGCGGCCAGTGCGAAGGCCAGCTCCGGCTCCAGGGTGCCTTCGATGTGCAGGTGCAGTTCAGCTTTGGGCAGGGGCATCAGAGCATCGTACGACCGTTCTACCGGCGTTTCGGAACCGGGACGCGGGTGAGGTCCCTGGCCACCGTCAGCTCCCCCTCGTAACCGGCGGCGCGCGCCTGCCGCTCGAACTCCTCTGGGTCGGAGTAGCGCTGGCTGAAGTGGGTGAGCACCAGGTGCCGTACGCCCGCGTCCCGGGCCACCCGGGCGGCCTGCCCGGCGGTGAGGTGGCCGTGGTCGGTGGCGAGCGCCTCGTCCTCGTCGAGGAAGGTCGACTCGATGACCAGCAGGTCGCAGCCCTCGGCGAGCGCGTGCACGCCCGCGCAGAGCCGGGTGTCCATGACGAACGCGAACCGCTGGCCGCGGCGGACCTCGCTGACCGCGTCGAGGGGTACGCCGTTCAGCGAGCCCTCGCGCTGGATGCGGCCGACGTCGGGCCCCTTGATGCCGTGCGCGGCGAGGCGGTCGGGCAGCATACGGCGGCCGTCGGGCTCGGTGAGCCGGTAGCCGTACGACTCGACGGGGTGGGAGAGCCTGCGGGCGTCCAGGGTGTAGGCGGGGGTGAGGGCGAGCGGGCCGTCGTCGGCGACCGGGGCCTCGGTGAGGACGACGGTCTCGCGGTAGGCGGTGGCGTACCGCAGCCGCTCGAAGAAGCGCTGCCCGGAGCGCGGGTAGTGGGCGGTGATCTCGTGCGGGACCTGGTCGAGGTTGATGCGCTGGATCACGCCGGCGAGGCCGAGGCTGTGGTCGCCGTGGAAGTGGGTGACGCAGATCCGGTTCAGGTCGTGGGCGGCGACCCCGGCGCGCAGCATCTGGCGCTGCGTGCCCTCGCCCGGGTCGAACAGGATGCCCTCGCCGTCCCAGCGGAGCAGGTAGCCGTTGTGGTTGCGGTGCCGGGTCGGGACCTGGCTGGCGGTGCCGAGGACGACGAGTTCGCGTACGGACACGGTGTCTGCCGCCTCGGACTATCCGGGGGGCCACTCTAGGCCGCGGCCGCCGAGCACGTGGGCGTGCGCGTGCCAGACGGTCTGGCCGGCGCCGCTGCCGGTGTTGAAGACGATGCGGTAGCTGTCCAGCTTCTCGTCGCCGGCGACGGCCTGGGTCTCGCGCAGGACGTCGGCGGCGAGCTGCGGGGCCTCGGCGGCGAGGGCGGCGGCGTCCTGGTGGTGGGCCTTGGGGATCACGAGGACGTGGGTGGGGGCCTGGGGGTTGATGTCCCGGAACGCGACGGTGGTGTCCGTCTCGCGGACGATCGTCGCGGGAATCTGCCCTGCGACGATCTTGCAGAACAGACAGTCGTCCTGTGGTTCGCCAGCCACTTGGCTCTCCTCACGCCGGTGATCTTCTGGAGGCATCGTATCGGCCACCGCCGCAACTGTGGGCAGTCGTGCCGCCGTCCCTCCAGCTGCGGGCAGTCGTGCCGCTTGGGGCGGCACGGGTGGGCGCGGGCGGCACCCCGTTCCGCCGGGCCGCGCTCCCCGCCCGAGCCGGCACGTGCACCGCGCGCCGTGGTGGGCCTCGGGTGGGTGCGCTCGCCGGCGCTTGCCGGGTGCCGCTGCGCCCACCCGTGCCGCCCCAGCGGCACGACTGCCCGCAGCTGGGGGGCGTGGCGACTGCCCGCAGCCTTGGTCACGGGCGCCGCAGGCTAGGGCAGGCTCGGCGGTGTCTTCGCCGGGGTTTCCTCCAGGGCCGCCAGCGCGAGCGTGATCGCCTCGTCCAGTTGGGGGTCGCGGCCCGCCGCGTGGTCCTGCGGGCGCTGGGGGACCTCGACGTCGGGGTCGACGCCGTGGTTCTCCACGCCCCAGCCGTACCCCTCCAGCCAGAACGCGTACTTCGGCTGCGTGATCAGTGTCCCGTCCACCAGCCGGTAGCGGCTGTCGATGCCGATGACGCCGCCCCAGGTGCGGACGCCGACGACCGGCCCGATCCCCAGCGCCTTGATCGCCGCGTTGACGATGTCGCCGTCCGAGCCGGAGAACTCGTTGGCGACCGCGACCACCGGCCCGCGGGGCGCGTCCAGCGGATAGCTGGACGGCCGCATCCCGCGCGGCAGGTCCCAGCCGACGATGCGCCGGGCCAGCTTCTCCACCACCAGCTGGGAGGTGTGCCCGCCGCGGTTCTCGCGGACGTCGACGACCAGGCCCTCCCGGGCGACCTCCACGCGCAGGTCCCGGTGGATCTGGGCCCAGCCGGGGGCCTGCATGTCCGGGACGTGCAGGTAGCCGAGCCGCCCACCGGACTTCTCGTGGACGTAGGCGCGCCGGTCGGCGACCCAGGCGTGGTAGCGCAGCGGCTCCTCGTCGGCGAGCGGGACGACGACGGCATGCCGCACCTCCCCGCCGCCGGACGGCGAGATGGTCAGCTCGACCGGCTTGCCCGCCGTGCCGACGAGCAGCGGTCCGGGCCCGGTGACCGGGTCCACGGCCTGTCCCGCGACCGCGACGATCGCGTCCCCGGCACGCACGGCGACACCGGGCGCGGCGAGCGGGGAACGGGCGTTGGGATCGGAGGTCTCGGAGGGCAGCACGCGGTCGATGCGCCAGGTGCCGTCCTCGTGGCGGGAGAGATCGGCGCCGAGCAGGCCCTGCCGGGCACCGGAGCCGTGGCCGCCGCGCGGGGTGACGTAGGCGTGCGAGGTGCCGAGTTCGCCGTGCACCTCCCACAGCAGGTCGACCAGGTCGTCGTGGGTGGCGACGCGGTCCAGGACGGGCCGGTAGCGGTCCAGGACACCGTCCCAGTCGACACCGTTCATGTCGGCCCGCCAGAAGTGGTCCCGCATGATGCGGCCGGTCTCGTCGAACATCTGCCGCCACTCGGCGGCCGGTTCGACGGTCTGGCGGACCCGGGCCAGGTCGACGGTGATGTTGGTGTCGCTGTCCTCGTCGCCGGAGGCCCGCCGGTCGCTGGGTACCACCTTGAGCCGTCCGTCGGTCCACAGCAGCACCCGCTTGCCGTCGCCGCTGACCTCGTAGTGGTCGGCGTCGCCGCCGAGGTGCTCGACGCGCTGCTGGGCGAGGTCGTACCGCTCCAGCTCGGTGTTGGGGTCGGGGTCCTCCGGGTTGGCGCGGGAGGCACCGAGGACACCGGTGAGCGGGTGGCGCAGCCACAGGACGCCGTCCTTGGCGGCGCGCAGCCGGGAGTAGCGGGCGGCCTCGACCGGGAAGGGCACGATGCGGTCGGCGAGGCCCTCGATGTCGATGCGGGTGGTGGGGGTGCCCTCGCTGTCGGGGGTCTCCTCGCGGTCCGGGGTCTCGAAGGGGCGGCCGTGACGCTGCGGGCCGAAGGGCGAGGGGGTGGTCGCGGCGAGGGTGATCAGGTAGGGGCGGGCGCCCTCGACGAAGGCGAGGTCGAAGACGTGTTCGTCGTAGACCGGGTCGAAGGAGCGGGTGGAGAGGAAGGCCAGGTGCTTGCCGTCCAGGGTGAAGGCGGGCGAGTAGTCGTTGAAGCGCAGCGGCGTCGCCTCGCTCACCGACAGGTCGGTGGTGTTGGCCAGCTTGAGCTGGCGCAGCGGCTCCGGACCCGGGTGGGACCAGGCGAGCCAGGCGGAGTCGGGCGAGAAGACGAGGCCGGAGGCGTCGCCGTCCTCGCTGCGGTCGACCTCGCGGACCTCGCCGGTCTCGCGTTCGACGAGCAGGACCCGCCCGTCGTGCGAGGCGACGGCGACGCGGCTGCCGTCGGGGGCGACGGCGAGGTGCAGCACCCGGCCGAGCTGCCCGGCCGCCAAGCGCCGTGCGGTGGCGCCGGGGGCGAGTCCGGTGGCGGGCGCGAACTCCAGGGCGTCGTCACCCTCGGCGTCCGTCACCCACACCACCCACTCCTCGCCCTCGGCGCGGAAGGTGCGCGGCAGCCGGTTGCGCACGCCGGGTGTGACCGCGAGCGCGCGGGCGGGGCCGGAGCGGTGGGTGACCCAGTGCACGCCGCCGCGTACGGCGACGGCGCTGCCGCGCGCGGTGTGGTCGGGGGACGCGGAGCCGAACCAGCGGGCGGCGTTGACCGGGTACGACTGGAGGTCGACGCGGGCGCCGCCGAGCCGGACGTCCAGGCGGCGCGGTTCGGCGCCGTCCAGGTCGTCGAGGGTCCACAGCTCACCGGCGCAGGAGTAGACGACACGGGTGCCGTCGGTGGCCGCGTGGCGGGCGTAGAAGCCGTCGATCGGTGTGTGCCGGCGCAGGTCGGAGCCGTCGGCGAGGGAGGAGTAGAGGGCGCCGGTGCCCTCGTGGTCGGAGAGGAATGCGATGCGGTCGCCGACCCAGAACGGGTACTCGATGTTGCCGTCGAGGTCGGCGTGCAGGCGCACGAACTCGCCGTCGTCCTCGCGGTCGATCCACAGCTTGCCCGCCGTGCCGCCCCGGTAGCGCTTCCACCAGGCGGCCTCGCGGCCCATCGGTGCGGAGAGCAGCACGGTGTGCGGGCCCTGTGCGACGTCGCCGACGGGGCCGTACGGCAGGGTGGTGGCCGGCCCGCCGTCGAGCGGGACGGCGCGGGCCCAGCTGCGGCGCAGGCTGGCCTCGCCGTAGGTGCTCAGGGCGAGGACGCGGCCGTCGGCGGTCCAGCCGCGTACCTGGGTCCGGCTGCTGCCCCAGTGGGTGAGGCGCTTGGCGGGGCCGCCCTCGACGGGGGCGACGTGCACCTCGGGGGCGCCGTCGCGAGTGGAGGTCCAGGCGACCGTGGTGCCGTCGGGCGAGATGCGCGGGTGGTTCACCGGTACGTTGTCGGCGCTGACCCGCCAGGCTCGGCCGCCGTCGAGCGGGGCGAGCCACACGTCGTCCTCGGCGGTGAAGGCGACCAACTCGCCGTGCGGGTGCGGAAAGCGGAGGTAGGCAGGCGCTGCGGGCTGAGTCACGTCCATACCCTATGCAGGGGCGCGGCCCGCCGACAGAGGTTTGGATCACTTCCCGGCCATGGCCGCCGTCCGGTCACTTGCCCTCGACCGGGCCGCAGTGCGGGTCCTTGGGACACCAGACGGTCCGGGTGACGGTCACGGTGGGCCCGGGCCGGTCCTGGGAGGGCCGGTCCTGGGAGGGCCGGTCGGCGGGCGGCGCCCCGGTGGCGTCGCAGTTGCCCAGGCCCTTGACCCGGAACCACTGCTTGCCGTCCACCTTCGCGGTCAGGTTCCCGCGCACGCAGGCGCCGTTGACGACCTTGGTGACCTTGCCGTCGACGGTGATGTCCTGGCCGGCGTCGGTCCTGCCCTCGCAGTGGACGGAGGCGACCGCGTCATCGGACGCCGAGGCCGTGGTGCCCTTGTCGCCGTAGGAGGCGGTGCAGGTGAGCCAGCGCACCTCCGCCTTCTGCCGCTCCAGTTCGCGGGTCACGGTCTGGTCGGTCGTGTACGCCACGGTCGCGGTGCCGAGTCCGCCCGGTTCGCACGCGACGACCCCACCGACGACGACGGCCGAGCCGACGACCACCGGAGCCATGCGCCAAATCCGCCTCAATGCCCCCATGGAGGGCATCCTGCCACCGCCCGGGAGCCGACGGTAGGGCGCATACGGCCACTCCTCACTACCGCGGGCGCCATGGGTGACGACCGCAGGCAGCGCAGGCTCGTCGTGGACGCAGGCACCACCTGGCTGTGGAGTCACCGGCAGAAGCGGGGGTGCGACGGCGTCCGGCGGGACGCGCTGACGCTCCACCGGGACGGGGCCCGGGTCCGGTTCGTCTTTCGCGCGGGCGCTCCCGACTCCGGCCACTGGACCACGGAGGGCGGCCACTGGTACGAGGGCTGCGTGGGCGACGATCGCGGCAACCTGCTCAACCTGCGCGAACCCGGAGCCGTACGGGCGCTGGTCGAGGAGGCCGGGCGGCGGGCGCCGTTGCCCGGGCCCGGGGGTCGGCCGGTGGAGCTGGACGGCTGGCAGCTGTTCCCCGCCGTGGTCGCCGCCGACGACGACTGACCGGAACCGGCACGGGGTCCGGCGCCGGGCGCCGTCAGGACCAGCGGCCGGTGCGGGCCAGGAGTACGGCGGTCGCGGCGGTGCCCGCGGTGGAGGTGCGCAGGACGCTGCGGCCCAGGCGGTAGGGGTGGGCACCGACCTCGGCGAAGAGCGCCAACTCCTCCGGGGACACGCCGCCTTCCGGGCCGACGACCAGCACGATGTGGCCGGCGGCGGGGAGTTCGGCGACGGACAGGGGCGCGTCGCCGCTCTCGTGGAGTACGGCGGCGAAGTCGGCCTCGGCCAGAAGTGAGGCAACCTGCTTGCTCGTCGCCGCGTCCGCGACGTCGGGGAAGCGGACCCGGCGGGACTGCTTGCCGGCCTCCCGGGCCGTCGCCCGCCACTTGCCGAGCGCCTTCAGACCGCGCTCGCCCTTCCACTGCGTGATGCACCGGGACGCCGCCCAGGGCACGATCGCGTCCACGCCGACCTCGGTCATCGTCTCGACGGCCAGCTCGCCGCGGTCGCCCTTGGGCAGGGCCTGGACGACGGTGACGCGCGGCTGTTCGGCGGGCTCCTCGCGCACGCCGTCCGGGACGGCGACGACGAGGCGGTCCTTGCCCTCGGCCGCCTCGACCACGCCCTCGGCCCAGCGACCGCGCCCGTCGGTGAGGACCACCTCCTCGCCCGCGCGCAGCCGCTTCACGGAGACGGCGTGCCGTCCCTCGGGTCCGTCGAGGACGTACTCGCCCGCGGGCAGGTCCTCCGGCCGCAGGGAGTCGACCACGAACACCGGTGCGGTCATCGGCCGCCGCCTCCCGTCGCATAGCCCGACAACGCTGTCCCGGCGGCGGCGAGTTCGGCCACCAGCACCTCCACGAGCCGTCCGGCGGGCAGTTCCCGGGCCATCCGGTGGCCCTGTCCCGCCCACAGCGCCATGCCCTGCGCGTCCCCCGCCTTCGCCGCCGCCTTGCGGACCGGCGAGGTGAGGTGGTGCACCTCGGGGTAGGCGGCGGGGGCGTAGGGGCCGTGCTCGCGCAGGAAGCGGTTGACCAGCGCGCGGGCGGGGCGGCCGGAGAAGGCGCGGGTGAGTTCGGTGCGCACGAACAGCGGGTTGGTCAGCGCCTGCTTGTGCAGGTCGTGGGCGCCGGACTCGGGGGTGGCGAGGAAGGCGGTGCCGAGTTGGGCCGCGCTCGCGCCGGCCGCCAGGACCGCGGCGATCTGGGCGCCGCGCATGATGCCGCCCGCGGCGACGATCGGCAGGCTCACCGTCTCCCTGACCTGGGCGACCAGCGACAGCAGCCCGGTGCCCGCACCTCCGGTCTCCGGGTTGTCCCGGTGAGTGCCCTGGTGGCCGCCGGCCTCCGCGCCCTGCGCGATCACCGCGTCGGCGCCGGACTCCTCGACGGCCCGGGCCTCGTCCGCGGTCGTCGCGCTGACCAGGGCGAAGGTGCCCACGCGGTGCAGGGAGTCGACGACCTCACGGCTCGGGACGCCGAAGTGGAAGGACAGCACCGGCACGGGGTTGTCGAGGAGTACGGCGAGTTTGGTGTCGTAGCCGTCGTCCCGGCCGCTGTCGGGGTCGCCCAGCTCCGTCTCGTACCAGGCGGCCTCTCCGGCCAACTGGTGGGCGTAGACGTCGACGGCGGCGGGGTCGGCCGCCTCCGGCTGCGGGAGGAAGAGGTTGACGCCGAAGGGCCGGCTCGTCAGTCCCCGCAGGTGCTTGATCTCCTGGTACATCCCGTCCGCGGTCTTGTACCCGGCGGCCAGGAAGCCCAGCCCGCCCGCCTCGGACACCGCGGCCGCGAGCTGGGGCACGGAGACGCCGCCCGCCATGGGTGCCTGCACGATCGGGTAGGGGAAGAGATCGGTCAGTGCGGAGGACATGACGGCATGTTGTCACGTCCTCCGCACAAGTCCGAATCCGGGCTTCCGTTGGCATACGCCAGGAGCATCCGCATCCCCGGAGGGCCCGTCACCGCCCGTTGAACGCGTCCTTCAGCCGCGAGAACAAGCCTTGCTGCCCAGGCTGGAACTGCCCCTGCGGGCGTTCCTCTCCCCGCAGCTTGGCCAGCTCGCGCAGGAGGCGTTCCTGCTCGGGGTCGAGCTTGCCCGGGGTGGTGACCTCGACGTGGACGATGAGGTCGCCGCGGCCGCCGCCGCGCAGGTGGGTGACGCCCCGGCCGTGCTTCGGGATCGACTGGCCGGACTGGGTGCCCGGCCGGATGTCGACCTCCTCCATGCCGTCGAGGGTCTCCAACGGCACCTTGGTGCCGAGGGCCGCCGCCGTCATCGGGATGGTGACCGTGCAGTGCAGGTCGTCGCCGCGCCGCTGGAAGGTCGAGTGCGCCAGCTCGTGGATCTCGACGTACAGGTCGCCGGCGGGGCCGCCGCCGGGGCCGACCTCGCCCTCGCCCGCGAGCTGGATCCGGGTGCCGTTGTCGACACCGGCCGGGATCTTCACGGTCAGGGTGCGCCGGGAGCGGACCCGGCCGTCGCCCGCGCACTCCGGGCACGGGGTCGGGACCACGGTGCCGAAGCCCTGGCACTGCGGGCAGGGGCGGGATGTCATGACCTGGCCCAGGAAGGACCGGGTGACCTGCGAGACCTCGCCTCGGCCGCGGCACATGTCGCACGTCTGGGCCGAGGTGCCGGGCGCCGCTCCCTCGCCGTTGCAGGTGTTGCAGACGACCGCCGTGTCGACCTGGATGTCCTTGGTCGTGCCGAAGGCGGCCTCGTCCAGCTCCACCTCGATCCGGATCATCGCGTCCTGGCCCCGGCGGGTGCGCGAGCGCGGCCCGCGCTGCGACGCCGTACCGAAGAACGCGTCCATGATGTCCGAGAAGTTCCCGAAGCCGCCCGCGCCGAAGCCGCCGGCGCCACCGCCGCCCCCGGCCTGGGAGAGCGGGTCGCCGCCGAGGTCGTAGACCTGCTTCTTCTGCGGGTCCGACAGCACCTCGTAGGCGGCGTTGATCTCCTTGAACCGCTCCTGGGTCTTCGGATCGGGGTTGACGTCCGGGTGCAGCTCGCGGGCGAGCCTCCGGAACGCCTTCTTGATCTCGTCCTGTGAAGCGTCGCGGCGCACGCCGAGTACGGCGTAGTAGTCCGTGGCCACCTACGACTCCGCCAGGATCTGTCCGACGTACCGTGCCACTGCGCGTACCGCTCCCATCGTTCCCGGGTAGTCCATGCGGGTCGGTCCGACCACGCCGAGCTTGGCAACCGCCTCGCCGCCCGAACCGTAGCCGACCGACACGACGGACGTTGAGTTGAGTCCCTCGTGGGCGTTCTCATGACCGATCCGTACGGTCACGCCCGGATCCTTCGCCTCGCCGAGCAGCTTGAGGAGCACGACCTGCTCCTCCAGTGCCTCCAGCACCGGCCGGATCACCAAGGGGAAGTCGTGCCCGAAGCGGGTCAGATTGGCGGTGCCGCCGATCATCAGCCGCTCCTCGTTCTCCTCGACCAGCGTCTCCAGGAGAGTGGAGAGCACGGTGGAGACCGTACCGCGATCCTCGGCCTCGAAGGGCTCCGCAAGATCTTCCACCAGAGACGGGACATCCGTGAAACGGCGTCCCGCGACCCGGCTGTTGAGCCGGGCCCGCAGATCGGCCAGCGAGGCCTCGCCGAACGGCGCCGGGCAGTCGACCATCCGCTGCTCGACCCGGCCGGTGTCCGTGATCAGCACCAGCATCAGGCGCGCGGGCGCCAGCGAGAGCAGCTCCACGTGCCGCACCGTCGAGCGGGTCAGCGAGGGGTACTGCACGACGGCGACCTGCCGGGTGAGCTGCGCGAGCAGCCGCACCGTGCGGGCCACCACGTCGTCGAGGTCGACGGCGCCCTCCAGGAAGTTCTGGATGGCACGCCGCTCGGGCGCGGTCATCGGCTTGACGCCGGCCAGCTTGTCGACGAAGAGCCGGTAGCCCTTGTCGGTCGGGATCCGCCCGGCGCTGGTGTGCGGCTGGGCGATGAACCCCTCGTCCTCCAGGGCCGCCATGTCGTTGCGCACGGTGGCCGGGGAGACGCCGAGGTTGTGCCGCTCGGTGAGGGCCTTGGAACCGACCGGCTCCTCGGTGCCGACGTAGTCCTGGACGATGGCGCGCAGCACCTGGAGCCTGCGTTCACTGAGCATCGGCGCGCACCTCCAGCTGTCGTCCGCCCGTTTCGGCCTGTCTGGCCTGCGTTGACCTGTCTGCCCTGGCACTCACGACTCGCGAGTGCCAGACTTCCCCGGCCCAGTGTACGGCCGTGGGGTACGCCCCCGGCAAGGCCGTGACGATGCCGTTAGCGTCGTCGCCGTGACGGTGACTTGGGAAGAGCTGCGCTGGGAGCGGCTGGCGGACGGGGTGGGGCGGTGCCGGCTGCCGGGCTGGGACTGCACGGCGGGCCTGGTGCTCGGCGCGGGCGGGGCGCTGATGGTGGACGCGGGGTCGAGCCTGGCGGAGGGCGCCCGGTTGCACGAGGCGGCGCGGCGGCTCGCCGGCCACCGTGTGACACATCTCGCGCTGACCCACCCGCACTTCGACCACGTCTTCGGCGCGGCGGCGTTCGAGGGTGCGGAGGCGTACGGCGCGTACGGCGCGACGGGTACGGGCGCGCTGTTCGCGCCGGGCGGACAGGGGCGGGAGGCGTTGCGCGCGGACGCGGTGGCGGAGGGGCTGGACGCGCGGGCGGCGCGGGAGGCGGCCGACGCGCTCGTCCCTGTCCGGCAGGATGTCCGCGGCGAGCAGCGGCTCGACCTGGGCGGTGGCCGTCAGGTCCTGCTGGCCGACGTGGGCCCGGGGCACACGTCGCACGATCTGGCGGTGCTGGTGCCCGGCTCCCCGGCCGTCGTCTTCTGCGGCGACCTGGTCGAGGAGTCGGGCGAGCCGCAGGCGGGCCCCGACGCCGTGCCGTCCGGCTGGCCGGCGGCCCTGGACCGGCTGCTCGACCTGGGCGGCGACGACGCGCTGTACGTGCCGGGTCACGGAGCGGTGGTGGACGCGGCGTTCGTGCGGGCCCAACGGGACGCGCTGGCCGTCCGGTTCGGCGTGTCGCGCTGACCACCGGGCGGGCGTTCCTCGTATCGTCGGCAGAATGCGCCAGTACTCCGCCGACCTGACCCCTCCGTGGAAGAAACCGCAGCCCGTTCCCGAGGTGCCGGCCGACCCCGGTCTGGTGGTCGAGGAGCCCGGCACCGGGTTCTGCGGCGCGGTGATCCGCTGCGAGGCGGGCACGGTGACCCTGGAGGACCGCTTCGGCAAGCACCGCGTCTTCCCGCTGGAACCACGCGGGTTCCTGCTGGAGGGCCGGGTGGTGACGCTGGTGCGGCCGTCGTCGTCCTCCGGCCCGGTACGGCCCTCCCGTACGGCGTCCGGTTCGGTCGCCGTCCCCGGCGCACGGGCGCGGGTGGCGCGCGCCGGGCGCATCTACGTCGAGGGGCGGCACGACGCCGAGCTGGTCGAGCAGGTCTGGGGCGACGACCTGCGCATCGAGGGCGTCGTCGTGGAGTACCTGGGCGGCGTGGACGACCTCCCGTCGATCGTCGCCGACTTCGCCCCCGGCCCGGACGCACGGCTGGGCGTCCTGGTGGACCACCTGGTGCCGGGTTCGAAGGAGTGGCGCATCGCGGAGTCGGTGACCAGCGAGCACGCGCTGGTGGTGGGCCACCCGTACATCGACATCTGGGAGGCCGTGAAGCCGTCGTCGGTGGGGATCGAGGGCTGGCCCAGGGTGCCTCGCGGTCAGGACTGGAAGACCGGGGTGTGCCGGGCCCTGGGCTGGCCGTCGGAGAACACGGGCGCGGTGTGGCAGGCGATCCTGGCCCGGGTGAACTCGTACAAGGACCTGGAGCCGGAGCTGCTGGGCAGTGTGGAACGACTCATTGATCATGTAACCGTGTCTTGAACGTGGTCCGGTCGCTGGCAGACCGGGCCTGGTGGCCTGCTCTCCGCCGTCGCGGAGATGGTCCGTCGATCAGTTCGTCCACACGGCCGAGCCGTCCCTGCTCCCCGCGGAAGCGGGGATGACCCGTCAGTCCACCAGGTCCCGCACCACCGCGTCCGCCAGCAGCCGCCCGCGCAGCGTGAGCACGGCCTGCCCCTGCTCGTAGGGCCCCTCCTCCAGCAACCCCTCCGACAGCGCCCGCCGAGCCGCCGCGAGCCCCGCCTCCCGCAGCAGCGCCAGCGGCACGCCCTCCCGCAGCCGCAGCTCCAGCAGGATGCGCTCCACCCGCCGGTCCTCGTCCGTGAGGACCTCGCGCCCCGCGCCCGGCGACTTCCCCGCCGCCAGTGCGCCCGCGTACGCCCCGGGATGCTTCACGTTCCACCACCGCACGCCCCCCACGTGGGAGTGCGCGCCCGGCCCCGCGCCCCACCAGTCGGCGCCCCGCCAGTACAGCTCGTTGTGCAGGCAGCGCCCGGCGTCGGAGGTGGCCCAGTTCGACACCTCGTACCAGTCGAAGCCCGCCGCGGCGAAGGTCTCCTCTGCGATCAGGTACCGGTCGGCGTGGACGTCGTCGTCGGTCATGGGGACCTCGCCGCGCCGGATGCGCCGGGCCAGCTGGGTGCCCTCCTCGACGATCAGGGCGTACGCCGAGACGTGGTCGGGTCCGGCGCCGAGCGCGGCGTCCAGGGAGGCGCGCCAGTCGTCGTCGGACTCGCCGGGGGTGCCGTAGATCAGGTCGAGGTTGACGTGGGCGAAGCCGGCCGCGCGGGCCTCGGCGACGCAGGCCTCGGGGCGGCCGGGGGTGTGGGTGCGGTCCAGGATCTTCAGGACGTGCTGCCTGGCGCTCTGCATGCCGAAGGAGATGCGGTTGAAGCCGCCCTCGCGGAGGGTGGCGAGGTACGCCGGGTCGACCGACTCCGGATTGGCCTCCGTGGTGATCTCGGCGTCCGGCGCCAGGCCGAACTCGTCGCGGATCGCACCCAGCATCCGCACCAGGTCACCGGCGGCCAGCAGGGTGGGCGTACCGCCGCCGACGAAGACCGTGCGGACCTCGCGGGGGTCGTCGCCGAGCACCTTGCGGGCCAGGCGGACCTCGTCGACGAGCGTGTCGGCGTAGTTGTCGCGGGAGGCGAGGACACCGCCGGTGCCGCGCAGCTCGGTCGCGGTGTAGGTGTTGAAGTCGCAGTAGCCGCAGCGGGTCGCGCAGTACGGCACGTGCAGGTAGAAGCCGAGGGGGCGGTCGGCGGCCCCGGCGAGCGCGGACGCGGGCAGGGCACCGTCGGCGGGGACGGGTTCGCCGTCGGGGAGTGCGGAGGGCATGCGTTCCATTGTCCCGCACCCACGAGCATCCCCCTGCCCGCCGCTTCACTCGGCCTGGAGCACCAGCAGCGCCAGGTCGTCCTCCGGCGGCCTGGGCCCGAACTCGTGCACCAGTCGCCTGATGCGCTCGGCGACCAGCTCGGCGTCCAGGCCCGTGCAGCCGGCCAGCGCCTCGGCGAGCCCGTCGTCGTCGTCGAACTGGCGGGAGCCGCTGCGCCGCTCCGTGACCCCGTCCGTGACGCACAGCAGGGTGTCGCCGGAGCGCAGCTCGAAGCTCTCGCTGACGTACGTCGCGTCCTCGACGACGCCGAGCAGGGTCTGCGGGCACGCGACGGCGCTCACCGTGCCGTCGGGGCGAAGGAGCAGCGGCAGCGGGTGTCCGGCGGACGCGAGGGTGCAGCGGACGCCGCCCTCGAAGGGGACCAGCTCGCCGTAGAGGAGGGAGAGGAAACGGGTCTGCGGTCCGTCGCCCGGGGCAACCGGTGGGCCTCCGGCGGCGACCAGTGCGCGGGCGGCGGCGTCGGCGGCCTCGGTGGCGTCGTCCAGGAGGAGCTGGTTGAGGCGGTCCAGGACGTCGGGGACGCCGTACTGCTCGCGGGCCAGCAGCCGCAGCCAGGGCCGGGCCAGCCCGATGACGACGGCGGCCTCGGGGCCCTTGCCCTGGACGTCGCCCACGGCGAAGCACCAGCGCCCGTCGCCGGCCGGGAAGAGGTCGTAGAAGTCGCCGCTGGGGCCGCCCTTGTCGCGCGGTTCGTAGACCAGGGCGCTGCGCACACCGGGGATCTCGGCCACGGCGCCGGGCAGCAGGCCGCGCTGGAGGACGGCGCTGATGGTGGCCTGCCGGGCGTACTGGCGGGCGGCGCCGATGGCGAGCGCCACCCGGCGGCTGAGGTCCTCGACCAGGCCGGTGATCTCGTCGGGGAAGCCGGGAGAACCCAGGTGGCCGGCGGTGTCGGGGGCGTCCGGGGGTCCGGGGTCCGGTCCGGTGGGCCGGCCCGGCCGATGACCAGGGTGCCCAGGGGGCGTCCGCCGGCGACCAGGCGGTAGGCGAGCGCCGTGCCGTGCGTGCCGAGCGCCTCGGCGGGCCAGGGGTGGCCGACGGGACCGGAGCGCCACGGGTCGCGCGGGCGGGGCGGCTCCTTCTCCAGGGCCGCGCGCAGCTCGTCGAGGTGACCCTCGCCGGCGTGCCACACGCGGGCCAGCCGGGCTCCGACGCACGCCCCGGAGTCGTCGCTCCAGGCGCCCCGGCCCAGGGTCTCGTCCTCCAGCCACACCCCGCACCAGTCGGCCAGCCGGGGCACGATCAGCTGGCCGGCGAGGGAGGCGACGAGGTCCTCGTCGAGCTGTCCGGCCAGGAGGTCGCTGGCCTCGGCGAGGAAGGACAGCGCGCCACGGCCCAGCCACTCGCGGTCGCAGGAGCGGCGCCGGCCGGGCCGCGCGGGCACGCCGGACGCGCCGTGCGGGCCGTCGGGGCCTGCCGGCGCCGCCGCGCCCGCGGGCGTCGTGCCGTGAGCGCCCCCGGCGTACGTCCCGGTTCGCTCCATAGCCCCGGACGGCCCGACGCCCTCGACGCCCGACCCGGCCGCCGTGGCCTCGGCGAGACCGGCGCCGGCCACGGGCTCCGCGCCGCCGGCCGGCAGCCGCGCCCACACCGTCTTGGAGCCCGGGCGATAGGTGATGCCCCAGGCCTCCGCGAGCGCGGCGACGAGCCGCAGGCCGCGCCCGTACTCGGCGGGGTCGTGCGGTGTCTCGTGGTCGCCGCCGCCGCTCGGGGCACGGGAGGGGTGCCGGTCCGCGACCTCGACGACGAGGGTGCCCGCCCCCTCCACCCGGAGGACCACCTCGACGTCGGTGCCGGCGTGCACGACGGCGTTGGTGACGAGCTCACTGACGACGACCAGGACGTCGGCGGTGAGGTGCTCGGTCAGGTGCTCCGTGCCGGGCAGTCCGAGCGCGGCCCAGTCGGCGAGCGCGGCGCGCGCCATCGCGCGGGCGGCGCCCGGCGCCAGGGAGCTGCCCAGCAGGGTCACGCGCGCCCGCGCGCACTCCTCCTCGAAGCGCTCCCCGAAACCCTCGCCCGAGGAGCCGTCAGAGCCCCCGGCGGATGCCTCAGCGGCGCGCGCGTCCGCCGCGCCGGCGCGGGAGGCGGTCTCCCGCTGCCTCGGAATGGCCGACATGGACATCTCCCCGGGCAGTTCGTGCGAATTCCTCACACTCGATGCCGACAGAGTGACAGACCGGTCCCGCCCATAAGCGCCGAGTTACCGAAGTGGGCCGCGATGGGTGAGAACCGTGCTGGGCGAACGTTCGAAGACGGCCGGAATCCGAACGGAAACCGGCCGTCTTCGAACATCTGCCGCGCCCAGCGGGCGCTACGCCTCGCGCGAGCCCTCGTACATCTCCTCGATCAGGTTCTTGTACTCCCGCTCCACCACCGGGCGCTTCAGCTTGAGGCTGGGGGTGATCTCGCCGTGCTCGACGTCGAGGTCGCGGGGCAGCAGGCGGAACTTCTTGATGGTCTGCCAGCGCTGCAGGCCCTCGTTGAGCTGCTGGACGTAGCCGTCGACCATCTCGACGGTCGCGGGCGCCGCGACGATCTCCGCGTACGGCCTGCCCTCCAGGCCGTTCTCCTTGGCCCACTCGGTGATCGCGATCTCGTCGAGGGCGATGAGCGCGGTGCAGAAGTTCCGGTCGGCACCGTGGACCAGGATGTTGGAGACGTAGGGGCAGACCGCCTTGAACTGACCCTCGACCTCGGCGGGCGCGATGTACTTGCCGCCGGAGGTCTTGATGAGGTCCTTCTTGCGGTCGGTGATGCGCAGGTAGCCGTCGGGCGACAGTTCGCCGATGTCGCCGGTGTGGAACCACCCGTCGGACTCCAGCACCTCGGCGGTCTTCTCGGGCAGCTTGTGGTAGCCCTCCATGATGCCGGGGCCGCGCAGCAGGATCTCGCCGTCGTCGGCGACGCGCACCTCGGTGCCGGGCAGCGGCTTGCCGACGGTGCCGGTGCGGTAGGCCTCGCCGGGGTTGACGAAGGAGGCGGCGGAGGACTCGGTGAGGCCGTAGCCCTCCAGGATGTGGATGCCGGCGCCGGCGAAGAAGTAGCCGATCTCGGGAGCGAGGGCGGCCGAGCCCGAGACGCAGGCGCGCAGCCGGCCGCCGAAGGCCTCGCGGATCTTGGCGTAGACGAGCTTGTCGGCGACGGCGTGCTTGGTGCGCAGGCCGGCGGGGGCGCTCGCGGTGCCGGTGCGCTTGAAGTTGTCCTGGGTGACCTTGGCGTACTCGCGGGCGATGCCGGCGGCCCACTGGAAGATCTTGTACTTGGCCCCGCCGCCCGCGCGGGCCTTGGCCGCGACGCCGTTGTAGACCTTCTCGAAGATGCGGGGCACGGCCGCCATGTAGGTCGGCTGGACGACCGGCAGGTTCTCGATGATCTTGTCGACCCGGCCGTCGACGGCGGTGACGTGACCGGCCTCGATCTGGCCGGAGGTCAGCACCTTGCCGAAGACGTGCGCGAGCGGCAGCCACAGGTACTGGATGTCGTCCTTGGTGACCAGGCCGGTCGCCGCGATCGCCTTCGCCATGTACGACCAGTTGTCGTGCGGGAGGCGGACGCCCTTGGGCCGGCCCGTGGTGCCGGAGGTGTAGATGAGGGTGGCGAGCTGGTCCCCGGTGAGCGCGCCGACCCGCTCCTTGATCAGCTGCGGGTCCGTCTCCAGGCGGGCCGCGCCCCGGCGCTCCAGCTCGTCGAGGGTGAGGACCCACTCCTCGGAGGTGTCCGCGCCGGTCGCGTCGACCACGACCACGTGGGTGAGGTCGGGCAGCTCCGCCTTCTTCTCCCTCGCCTTGGCCAGCTGCGCGGCGTCCTCCGCGATCAGCACCCGGCTCTCGGAGTCGGAGAGGATGTACGCCGATTCGTCAGCGTTGGTCTGCGGATAGACGGTGGTCGTCGCCGCGCCCGCGCACATGATGCCGAGGTCGGCGAGGATCCACTCCAGGCGGGTGGAGGAGGCCAGCGCCACGCGCTGCTCGGGCAGCACGCCCAGTTCGATCAGGCCGGCCGCGATCGCGTACACCCGCTCGGCGGCCTGTCCCCAGGTCAGCGACTTCCAGTCGTCGGGGCCCTCGCCCGAGGCCGGCGGCACCGGGTAGCGGTACGCCTCGGCGTCCGGCGTGGCGGCCACCCGCTCCAGGAAGAGTCCCGCCACGGAGGGCGGACGGTTCTCGATCAGTGTCTGTGTGTCGCTCACGACATCCTCCGGGCCCGCGACGGTGCGGCTGGCTCGTTGCGGCTGGCTCAGGTGTGGCCGGTTCACTCTCGGACGGTTGTTCGGACCGTGGTCAAGCGGCGCGTCGGACTGTTGCCCGATCACTTGTTTAACTCACGAGTAACTACGGGGCAGGCATCAGAGTAGAGGGCGACCGGCCCCCGCGTAAGAGCCCGCGCCCTGTCACTTCCTACAGATGCGCGCCCGTGACATGCGACGGGACCCGCCGCACTTTCGTGCGACGGGCCCCTCGGTGTCCGTTTCGCCCGGACTCGGCGTGCGGTGCGGCGGTTACTTCTTGCCCTTGCCCGACCCCGCGCTGTCGTCGCTGGACAGGACGGCGATGAAGGCCTCCTGCGGAACCTCCACGGAACCCACCATCTTCATCCGCTTCTTGCCTTCCTTCTGCTTCTCCAGCAGCTTCCGCTTGCGGGAGATGTCACCGCCGTAGCACTTGGCGAGGACGTCCTTGCGGATGGCGCGGATGGTCTCGCGGGCGATCACCCGGGAGCCGATGGCGGCCTGGACCGGCACCTCGAAGGCCTGCCGCGGGATCAGCTCCTTGAGCTTGGCGACGAGCCGCACGCCGTACGCGTACGCCTGGTCCTTGTGGGTGATCGCGGAGAACGCGTCCACCTTGTCGCCGTGCAGCAGGATGTCGACCTTGACCAGGCTGGAGGTCTGCTCGCCGGTGGGCTCGTAGTCGAGGGAGGCGTAGCCGCGCGTCTTGGACTTCAGCTGGTCGAAGAAGTCGAAGACGATCTCCGCGAGGGGAAGGGTGTAGCGGATCTCCACCCGGTCCTCGGAGAGGTAGTCCATGCCGAGCAGGGTGCCGCGCCGGGTCTGGCACAGCTCCATGATCGCGCCGATGAACTCGGTCGGCGCCAGGATCGTGGCGCGCACGACCGGCTCGTAGACCTCGTTGATCTTGCCCTCGGGGAACTCGCTCGGGTTGGTGACGGTGTGCTCGGTGCCGTCCTCCATGATCACGCGGTAGACCACATTGGGCGCGGTGGCGATGAGGTCGAGGTTGAACTCGCGCTCCAGCCGCTCCCGGACCACGTCGAGGTGGAGCAGGCCGAGGAAGCCGACGCGGAAGCCGAAGCCGAGGGCGGCGGAGGTCTCCGGCTCGTAGACCAGGGCGGCGTCGTTGAGCTGGAGCTTGTCCAGGGCCTCGCGCAGCAGCGGGTAGTCGGAGCCGTCCAGCGGATACAGGCCGGAGAAGACCATGGGCCTCGGGTCCTTGTAGCCGCCGAGCGCCTCCTCGGCGCCCTTGTGCTGACTGGTGACGGTGTCACCGACCTTGGACTGGCGGACGTCCTTCACGCCGGTGATCAGGTAGCCCACCTCGCCGACGCCGAGGCCGTCGGCGGAGAGCATCTCGGGCGAGTTGGTGCCGATCTCCAGCAGCTCGTGGGTGGCGCCGGTGGACATCATCCGGATGCGCTCGCGCTTGTTGAGCTGGCCGTCGATGACACGGACGTACGTCACGACACCGCGGTAGGAGTCGTAGACGGAGTCGAAGATCATCGCGCGGGCGGGGGCGTCCTTGACGCCGACCGGCGCCGGGACCTCGGCGACGACCCTGTCCAGCAGCGCGTCGACGCCGAGGCCGGTCTTGGCGGAGACCTTGAGCACGTCGTCGGGGTCGCAGCCGACCAGGTTGGCCAGCTCCTCGGCGAACTTCTCGGGCTGCGCGGCCGGCAGGTCGATCTTGTTCAGCACGGGGATGATCGTGAGGTCGTTCTCCATCGCCAGGTAGAGGTTGGCGAGGGTCTGGGCCTCGATGCCCTGGGCGGCGTCGACGAGGAGGATGGTGCCCTCGCACGCCGCCAGCGAGCGCGACACCTCGTAGGTGAAGTCGACGTGGCCCGGGGTGTCGATCATGTTGAGGATGTGCGTGGTGCCCTTGTCGTCGGACGGGGCCCACGGCAACCGCACCGCCTGGGACTTGATCGTGATGCCGCGCTCGCGCTCGATGTCCATGCGGTCGAGGTACTGGGCGCGCATCTGCCGCTGCTCGACCACACCGGTCAGCTGGAGCATCCGGTCGGCGAGCGTGGACTTGCCGTGGTCGATGTGCGCGATGATGCAGAAGTTGCGGATCAGCGCCGGGTCGGTACGGCTCGGCTCGGGCACATGGCTGGGGATCGCGGGCACGCAGGGTCCTGATTCTTGAGGCGTCCGCAGTGTCTGCGGTCTCGGGTCTCGGGTCGGATCGATACGTAGCCTCCATGGTCCCACGGGTGGGGACCCGGGATGGGTTTGGGACCCTCGACGACCCGCTGGTAGTGTGGGGGGCTGTGTCTCTTGCCCTCTCAGCGTGAGGCACTCCTTCAAGAAATCACCGGCACGGGACCCTCGCGGCCTCGTGCCTGAACCTGCAAAGGCTCATTCGTGGCGAACATCAAGTCCCAGATCAAGCGGAACAAGACCAACGAGAAGGCCCGGCTGCGCAACAAGTCGGTCAAGTCCTCTCTGAAGACCGCGATCCGCAAGGCCCGCGAGGCCGCCGCCGCGGGTGACGTCGAGAAGGCCACCGAGTACCAGCGCGTCGCTTCGCGCGAGCTCGACAAGGCCGTCTCCAAGGGCGTCATCCACAAGAACCAGGCCGCCAACAAGAAGTCGGCGCTGGCGCAGAAGGTCGGCGCGCTCAAGGGCTGAACTCCCCCTTGGCCGGATTCATCCGGTTCAGCTGGTTTCATCTGGTCTGATCGCCGGAGGGACCCAGAGCGGGCCCTCTCTCATCCGCTCCCGTCCGGCACCAAGGATCCATGCGCGGCCTGCGTTCGCCACGCGGGCATGGATCCGCGAGCTTGATCCGAAGGCCCCGGTGACCGTCCTTCCCCAGGACGGACGCCGGGGCCTTCGGTGTGTTCCGAGTGCGGGGCCGAGCGCGGTGGGCCTACGACCGTCCCCGGGAACGCGCCGCTCGGGCGATGGTCACCACGGCCTTCTCCAGGGCGTACTCGGGGTCGTCGCTGCCGCCCTTGACGCCCGCGTCCGCCTCGGCCACCGCTCGCAGGGCCACGGAGACGGCGTCCGGGGTCCAGCCGCGCATCTGCTGCCGGACGCGGTCGACCTTCCAGGGCGGCATCCCCAGCTCGCGGGCGAGGTCGGCGGGGCGTCCACCGCGGGCGGAGGACAGCTTGCCGATCGCCCGCACGCCCTGGGCCAGGGCACTGGTGATCAGCACCGGTGCCACTCCGGTCGCCAGCGACCAGCGCAGCGCCTCCAGCGCCTCCGCGGCCCGTCCCTCGACCGCCCGGTCGGCGACCGTGAAGCTGGAGGCCTCCGCCCGTCCGGTGTAGTACCGCCCGACGACCGCCTCGTCGATGGTCCCCTCGATGTCGGCGGTCAGCTGGGACACCGCCGAGGCCAGCTCCCTGAGGTCGCTGCCGATCGCGTCGACCAGGGCCTGGCACGCCTCGGGCGTGGCCGACCGCCCGGCCGTACGGAACTCCGAGCGCACGAAGGCCAGCCGGTCGGCGGGCTTGGTCATCTTCGCGCACGCCACCTCGCGGGCGCCCGCCTTGCGGCCGGCGTCGAGCACCCCCTTGCCCTTGGCGCCGCCCGCGTGCAGCAGAACGAGGGTGATCTCCTCGACGGGGGCGGCGATGTACGCCTTGACATCCTTGACGGTGTCGGCGGACAGGTCCTGCGCATTGCGGACGACCACGACTTTGCGCTCGGCGAAGAGCGAGGGGCTGGTGAGCTCGGCGAGGGTGCCGGGCTGCAGCTGGTCGGGGGTGAGGTCGCGTACGTCCGTGTCGGCGTCGGCGGCCTTGGCGGCGGCCACCACCTCCTGCACGGCACGGTCGAGCAGGAGGTCCTCCTGGCCCACGGCAAGGGTCACCGGGGCGAGAGGGTCGTCGTTCGCAGTCTTCCTGGCCATCGCGACAAGCATCGCACGCACCACTGACAGCGCCGGACGGACGCTGTCGGGCGCACGGCTCCGGCGGGGCCTACGGGTGCGCGCTCGGGCGGGCCCTACGGCTCCTCGCGCCAGCCCTCCCACTCCCCCGCGAACGCGTCCAGCTCGCCAGGGTCCAGCGCCTCCCGGTCGTCGCGCAGGACGACGAGCCACTGGGCGTCCTCGGCGTCGTCCTCACCGGCCAGGGCGTCCCGGAGGATCCGGGGCTCCTCGTCGATGCCGAACCGCTCCCCGAGCGCCTGGGCCGCTTCCTCCGCGGCGTCCCGGTCGGGCAGTACCAGTACATGTCTCACGTCGCTCACGGGAGCCATTGTCGGTCAGCCCCCGGGCACGGTCGGCCTTCGGGGACGGCCGGCCCTTGGGGGACGGTCAGCCCTTGGGCACGGTCTGCACGTCGAGGTCGATGCGGATGCTGGGGCCGACCACGGCGATTCCGCGGGCCAGCATCGTCTGCCAGCTCACCGTGAAGTCGTCACGGTGCAGCTCGGTGGTGGCGCGGCAGGCGGCGCGCGTCTCGCCCTCCATGCCGTTGCCGAGACCTAGGTACTCCGTGTCCAGCGTGACCGTGCGCGTCACGCCGTGCAGGGACAGCGCACCGGTGACGGCCCAGCGGTTGCCGCCGCGGTGGGTGAACCTGTCGCTGTAGAACTCCAGGGTCGGAAACCGCTCCACGTCCAGGAAGTCGGCCGACCGCAGATGGTCGTCGCGCATCTTCACGTTGGTGTCGATGGACGCCGCGTCGATCACGACGTGCATCGCCGACTGCTCCATGTCGTCGGCGATCCGCACCGCGCCCGCGAAGGAGTTGAACCGGCCGTGGATCCGGGCCAGCCCGATGTGCCGCGCGGTGAACGCGATCGAGGAGTGCGCCGGCTCGATCTCCCAGTCGCCCGCCGCGGGCAGCTCCGGCGGCTGGGCCACCTGGAGCGTCACGTCGCCCAGCGAGGCCAGCGTGTCCTCGACGACCGTCGCGGAGGCACGGTACGGGGTGTAGCCCTCGGCGGACACGGCGAGCCGGTACTCCCCCGCGGGCACCGTCGCGACGAACGACCCGAAGGGGTCCGTGCCTCCGCCGACCACCTTGCGCCCCGTGGTGTCGCTGACCGTGAACTCCGCGTGCGGCACCGGGGCGTTGACGGGGTCGAGAACGCGACAGCTCAGCGCTCCCGCGTCCGGCGGGGTGTGCACCGCGGCCAGGGGTCCCGTCCGTTGCATCCGCTTCGTTCGGCTTCCCAGCAAGCGGCCGATCATGGGCGACACCCTCTGCACGACATCGAAAAACTAGTTGACGGAGAAACATTCGATCACCGATGTGGCTTTCGGGGCAACACGGGGCCACATCACGGGAAACCGTCGCATGTGCTGGGTGTGCGCGGGAGTGGCCCCGTGTGCGCCGGTTTCCCCGCACCGGTAGGGATTTCTCACAGCGGGGACACAGGTCGCGCCGACGGCCGGCCGGGCCGGGTGCGTGTCACCTGTCCCAGTACAGGCCGCGGACCTTCACGCTCGTGACGGTGACCGGGGCCTCGTCGCCGGAGTCGGGCGGGTAGTAGACGAACTCGAAGCGCAGTCGCTCGTTGGCGACGATCGAGCCGCTGTTGCCGAAGTCCGGGAAGCTGCTGCCGTCGGTGCCCAGGCGCTCGACGATCGGACCGGTCCATCGGGTTCCGTCCGGACGCAGGTGGTAGAAGCGGCCCTGGAGCGTGGATCCGGCGGGTACGACCGCCCGGACGTAGGCCGTGGCCTGGTAGTGCGTCGCGCCGGTCAGCAGGTCCCTGCCGTCCACGGTGAGCGTCGTCCACTTCCGGGGCGTGATCTCCTGGTCGTCGCTCTCGGACCGGCTGATCGCTCGCGGCATGTCGTCCTCCTCGAAATCGCCGGGCGTCCAGCCGGCAGGGTGGTTGAGGCGTTCTTCGACCCGGGCGCGCATCGACGCCATCGTGAACCCGCGCGGGTCGATCTTTCCGGGCTGCCACTCCAGGTGGCCGATGACGGACCGCTCGTTCCAGCCGTGGTGGCGGCACACGGCCGCGGCGGCCCGCTCGATCGCGTCCAGTTGCGCGGCGGGCCACGGGTCCTTGCCGTCGCCGAGGTTCTCGCACTCGAAGCCGTAGAAGTGGCGGTTGCCGTCGGTGTTGGCCTCGTTGTCCCGGGGCAGCGGCTTCTCCGCGACGACGGCACGCAGGACGTCGTCGTCGCCCAGGCCGGCGTGGTTGGCGCGGCCATAGCCGACCAGGTGCACGCGGCCGTCCTTGGTGATGACGCCGTGGCACAGCGGACCGGGCAGGCTCGCGTAGCCCTTGCGGCAGATCTCCACGGTGGAGGCGCTGCCCCGGGTCACGGTGTGGTGGATCATCACACCGTTGACGGGGCCCCACGGCCCCTTGTGGTTGCGGTTGTGGCTCCTCCAGTCGCCCACTTCGACGACGGTGAGGCCCTCCGCCTTGAGCGCCTTGAGGAAGCTGCCCGCGGTCATGGGATTCGCCATCAGCCACGCTCCGACGACGGCCGGGCGGCCTGCCGGTCGCCCTCGCCGGGCCGGTGCACAACGGTGTGCCCCTGCATGGGGGTTTGGGGCATGGGACTCTCCTTCTACAGGTCGGTCGGGCCTCCGTCGACGAGCCCGTTGCAGTGAAGTGGGCGCCGCTCACACGGCTTTCGCGGTCGTGGGATGCGGGTGGGGGGTGGGGGGTGGGGATGGGGATGGGGATGGAAGTGAGGGTGGGGGGACGGTCGTGACCGGGCAAGTCGGCGGCTGTACGGTACGTGCGCCTTTCGCGCCTTCTTCCGTGCCGGGTCGGAAATTTCCGCTTCCGTCCTGGACTTGGGATTCCCGGTGCCCACCCGGCCTACTCCTCCGACGGCGCACGGGAACGCTGCCGGAACGCCCGGCCAGGGGGAGGGTCTCGGTGAAGTCCGTGTACTGAGGCAACGGTTGCGCCGGCTCATGGACTCCTTCAGGTGTTTCCGGTCCGTCCGCGGCTTCCCCACGGCGAACTGGTTCGCCTGCGTGTCCCCGGGCTCCGCCGCCTACGAGTCCGCGGAGGTGACCGAGTAGCGACCCGGGGGCTCAGTCCCCCGCCACCCGCAGCTCCCTCCCCGTACCGGCGACCGCCAACGCCCCGTCCCGGTCCGTGCGGAGCACCGTCGCTCCCTGGGCGCGCAGGGCGGCGACCATGCCGGGGGCCGGGTGGCCGTAGGTGTTGTCCTCTCCGCAGCTGATGAGGGCCAGACGCGGGGCGACGCGGCGGAGGAACGCGAAGTCCTGGTGCGCCGAGCCGTGGTGGGCCACCTTCAGCACGTCGACGCCCTTCAACGCCGCTGCCGCCGGGGAGCGGGCCAGCTCCCGCTGAGCCGGGGGCTCCAGGTCGCCGAGGAGGAGCAGGCGCAGGCCCGCCGTCCGGACCAGGAGGGTGACGCTGGCGTCGTTGGGGCCGCCCTCCGTGCCCGGTGCCGTGGTGGTCGGCGGGCTCGGCGGGGGCCACACCACCTGCCAGGACAGCGGGCCGGAGCGGCGCTGTTCCCCAGCGGTGGCGTGCCGCACGGGGATGTCCCGGGAGTCCGCCTGTCTGCGGACGAACCCGGCCTGCTCCGGGGGCTCTTCCAGGGCGGTCGTCTCGATGGCGCCCACCGAGCGGCCCCGCAGCACCCCGGGGAGCCCGGCCACGTGGTCGGCGTGGAAGTGGGTCAGCAGCACGAGGGGGACGCGGGTGATGCCGAGGGAGCGCAGGCAGTGGTCGACCAGGGCGGGGTCGGGTCCCGCGTCCACGACCACGGCCGTCCCCTCTCCCGCGGCGAGGACCAGCGCGTCGCCCTGGCCCACGTCGCACATCACCATCCGCCAACCGGGTGGGGGCCAGCCCTTGATCACCCGAGCCAGTGGGGGCGGTTGCACCACGACGAGGATCAGGAGCAGCGCGCAGACGCCGCACCACCAGGGGTGCCGCAGCAGTCGTCTGCCTGCCGGCAGCGCGGCCCCCGTGACGAGGGCGAGCAGCGCCGCCCCGGCCCAGCTGCCCGGCCAGTCCACACCCGCGCCGGGCAGCGCGGCCCCGGTGCGCGCGATCCCCGCGATCCACTCGGCCGGCCAGCCTCCGCACCAGGCCAGAGTCCTGGCCAGCGACATCGCCACCGGCGCCGTCGCCAGCGCCGCGAAGCCCAGGACCGTGGCCGGGGCCACCGCGAACTCCGCCAGCAGGTTGCACGGCACCCCCACCAGGCTGACCCGCGCCGACAGCACCGCGACGACCGGTGCGCACAGGGCCTGTGCGGCTCCCGCGGCGGCCAGCGCCTCCGCGAGCCGGGCCGGCACTCCGCGCCTGCGCAACGCCGCGCTCCACCGGGGAGCGATCGTGAGCAGTGCGCCCGTGGCCAGCACGGAGAGCAGGAAGCCGTAGCTGCGGGCCAGCCAGGGGTCGTAGAGCACCAGGAGCAGTACCGCCGTCGCCAGGGCCGGGAGCAGGGATCTGCGGCGTCCGGTGGCCAGGGCTAGCAGGGCTACGGAGCCGCAGGCGGCCGCGCGCAGCACGCTCGGGTCGGGCCGGCACACGACGACGAAGACGAGCGCGAGCAGTCCGCCGAGCAGCGCGGTCGTGCGCAGGCTCAGGCCGAGGCGGGGGGCCAGGCCTCGGCGCTCGCTGCGTGGGGCCAGGGCCGGCGGTCCCAGGAGCAGCGCGAGCACGATCGTGAAGTTGGCGCCGGACACGGCCAGCGTGTGCGCCAGGTCGGTCTCCTTGAACGCCTCCTCCAACTCCGGCGTGACGCGTGAGGTGTCGCCGACGACCAGGCCCGGCAGCAACGCCCTCGCGTCCGCCGGCAGGTCCTCGGTCGCCTCGCGCAGGCCGGTCCGCAACCGGCCCGCGAGCCGTTGCGCCGTCGAAGGCCCCGACGCCACCTCCGGTGCCTGCCCGCCGGCCCGCACGCGCAGCACCGCGGCGATCCGGTCGCCGCGCGTCCTCGGGGGCGACAGGCGGGCGGTGACACGAAGCCGGGTGGTCGGCAGCAGGTTCAGCCAGCGGGCGGGTGCGGCGGGCCGCGTGCGGGACCGCCCGCCTTCCCCGTCGTCCCCACCCTCCCGGCCTTCCCCGCCCTTCCCTCCCTCCCCGCCTGCGTCCACCAGTACGAGGACCGGCGTCCGGGTCGACGCCGTCGTCCTGCCGCTCGCGCTCACCCGTCGCACGTCTGCCTCGATCAGCACGGTGGGCGGCACCGCGCGGTTGCCCCGGACGCGCGGCCGGGTGAGGCGGGGATCGGCCGTGACCTCCACCTCCGCGGTGACGGTGGCGTACCGCCGCGCCAGCTCAGGCACGGGGCCCCTGCGCAGGTCCGCGCCGTGCAGCGCGGCCGAGGCGGCGGACGCGGCGACGCAGAGGAACAAGGCGGCGGCTACGAGTGTGCGGGCCCGTCCGCGCGCCGGCCCCAGAAGCAGCGCCCCGGCCAGGAGCAGGGCGCCCGTCACCACACCCGTCGCCCAGCCGGCCGGCACGTCCAGCACCAGCGCCGCCGTCGCCCATGCCGCCAGGGCAGGTGGCACCAGGCGAAGGTCCGCCGGACCCTCCTGCCGGGGATGGGCCGCGCCCAGCCGGTGGCCGGAGGCGGCGTGCACGGCGGCGCGCGGGGGCCTCGTGAGTGGCTCCTGCGGTCCTGGTGCCGCCGCCGGCCGGTCCACTCGCTCCACTCGCACCGCGTCCGTGTTCATGGACGGACCAGGTCCCGCAGGTCGGCGAAGCGGCGTTCGCCGATGCCGTTGACCTCGCGCAGTTCGTCCACCGAGCGGAAGCCGCCGTGCTGGGTGCGGTAGTCGATGATGTGCTGGGCGAGGACCGGGCCGACGCCCGGGAGGGTGTCGAGTCGGTCGGCGGTCGCCGTGTTGAGGGAGACCGGCGCTGTGGGCCCCGCTCCCGCTTGCCCGCCGGGCGCAGTCCCCGATCCGGGCGCGGGCGCGGACGCTCCGACGATCACCTGCTCGCCGTCCACCAGGAAGCGTGCCCGGTTCAGTCCGTCGGTCTTCGTGCCGGGCTTCACGCCCCCGGCGGCTCTGAGGGCGTCCTCGACGCGGGAACCCGCCGGGAGGCTGTGAACGCCGGGTTCGCGGACCTTGCCGTCGACGTCCACCACGATCTCGGCCCCCGCCCCGGTCGTGGGCGCGGCACCCGGCTCGGGCTCGTCGGCCGTGGTGCGGTCCTCGGTCGCCGGACCCGGTGTCGCAGCTCCGTACGCCGCCGCCTCCCGCACCACCTCGGGGGCCGCCACCGGCTGGGTGCGGCCGGACCAGAAGTGCTGCACCGCGAAGACCGCCGCGACGACCAGCAGCACCGAGAGCGCCACCACGCTGCGCCGCTCCAGCCCGCACCGTGTCTGCAGCCACAGCGGCATACGCTCCTGCAGCGCCGGCCCGGTCCGCTCCCGCCAGGTCGTCGTGGCCCCGCCACCGCCACCGGGGCCGCCACCGTCACCGGTGCCGGCGTCGGTGTCGGTGTCGGTGTCGCCGGGGGCATCAGGGCGGGGCAAGGGCGGCCCCTTGCCCGACTCGCCCCGCGCCTCCTCGTGCCCGGCGTGCTCGGCGCGCTCCCCGAACAACGCCTCCGCCCGCCGCCGCAGCTCCTCCGGCGGCGCCTGCCGACGGCCGTGCCGGGTGTGGGAGCGGGGGCGGGCGTGGGCGCGTGAGCCGGGTGCACGGCGGTGGGCGAGGCGGCCGTCGGAGGCCGGGGCGCGGCCCGGGCCGCTGGTCGCGGACGCGGTGCGTGAGCGTGATCGAAGAGCCATGCGACGAGGATCGGGCACCTCGACACCCTCGCGATGATCATGGTCAATTGCCGGGGACTACCCACGGGTTGTGGAAAACTCCGCCCCTCTCACGCGTGACAGGAACGGCTCACCGCGGCGCCCACCACCCGCCGTCCACCGCCCGCGCCCTCACCGCGACGAGACCACAACCCCCAGCAGCCCCGGCCCCGTATGCGCGCCGATCACCGCACCGACCTCGCTCACATGCAGGTCCGACAGTCCGGGCACCCGTTCCCGCAGCCGGTCCGCCAGGGCCGAAGCCCGGTCCGGGGCGGCGAGATGGTGGACGGCGACGTCGACGGGCGCGCTGCCCGCCCGGTCGGCGGCGATCTCCTCGAGCCGGGCGATCGCCCTGGACGCCGTCCGGACCTTCTCCAGGGGTTCGATGCGTCCGCCCTCCAGCCGCAGCAGCGGTTTCACGGCGAGCGCGGAGCCGAACAGCGCCTGGGCCGCCCCGATCCGGCCGCCGCGGCGCAGATAGTCGAGGGTGTCGACGTAGAAGTAGGCGGAGGTGCCCGCGGCGCGCTTCTCGGCGGCCGTGACGGCCTCGTCCACCGTGCCGCCCGCCTCCGCCGTCTCCGCGGCGGCGAGGGCGCAGAATCCGAGGGCCATCGCGATCATCCCGGTGTCCACGACCCGGACCGGGACGGCGGCGTCACGCGCCGCGACGACGGCCGCGTCGTGGGTGCCGGAGAGTTCGGCGGAAAGGTGCAGGGAGACGATGCCGTCGGCGCCGGACTCGGCGATCCGGCGGTAGGTCTCGGCGAAGAGTTCGGGGCCGGGGCGGGAGGTGGTGACCGGCCGGCGTTTCTGCAGGGCCTGGGCCAGGGAGCGGGTGGAGATCTCCGTCCCCTCCTCCAGGGCACGGTCACCCAGGACCACGGTCAGGGGTACCGCGGTGATGCCGTGCCGCTCCATCGTCTCGGCCGGGAGGTAGGCCGTTGAATCCGTGACGATAGCGACATGGCGGGACATGAGCTGGAGGTTACCTGGCGTAGTGCCCGTACGGCAGTCCGGCCCCGACCACCGGGCGTTCACAGGACCTTGACCGGGTTCAGGTCGTGCTCTCCGGGCGGGCCTTCTTCTGCCACGGGTACACCGGGCTCGCGGCGGGCGGGGTGATGGCCGGGCGGGCGCGGTCGCCCTCCGCCGGACCCTGTGCCGAGGAGTCCGGCCAGGTCTGCCGGGTGGACGGGGCGTCGGCGGAGGGTGCCTCGGGCCAGGACGGCGGCGTGGTGGGCGGGCCCTCCCCCGGGCCGGTCCCTGCCGCCGTCTCCGCCTGCGTCCTGGTCTGCGTCCAGTGCCGCAGCGCGCCGGCCTCCACGTCGATCTGGGCGCTCAGCGAGTCCAGGTCGTCGTCCGCGAAGCGGCGGGCGCGGTCGCGGGCCGCCCAGCGCAGGGCGTCCGCCGACCGGGTGACGCGCTCGGTCCGCTCGCGCAGCTCGGGGAGGCGCTCGGCCAGGGTGGCGCGGTCCGGCTCGGACTCCAGCCGCCGCAGCTCGCCGTCCAGCTCGAAGCCGTGCGCGCTGAGCCGCTCGAAGAGGGCGAGGGACTCCTTGAGGGACGCGTCCTCGGCCACGCGCGCGTGCAGCGCGTCCTGGGTGGCCCGCATGGAGGTGCGCAGCGTCAGCCGCAGCTGAGCCAGCTCGGCCGCGGGGCCCACCTGGACGAGGGACTTGGCCCGCAGGGTGTGGTCCTCGACGGTGCGGCGGGCCTGGGTGATGCCGCGGTCCACGCTGCGCTTGGCAGCGCCGACGGCCTTCACCGTGGCGTAGACGCCCAGCACCACGGCGAGCAGGAAGAGCAGGGCGAACACGGTGAGCGCTGCTTCCACGAGGCTCCTCCTTGGGACGTCCGGTCCGCACACCGGCGGTCCACGACGCCGGTCGCGCCGCTCTTCCACGGTAAACGCAGCGGGCAGGCCCAGGGTTCCGCGAGAACCCCGAACCTGCCCGCACCCGACCCGTAGGGGACGCCCGGGGCGCCCCGGTCACCGGCTATGCCGGGACGATGTTCACCAGCTTCGGTGCCCGCACGATCACCTTCCGGATCCCGGCCCCGCCCAGTGCGGCCACGACCTTCTCGTCGGCCAGCGCGGCCTTCTCCAGGTCGTCGTCGGAGATGGAGGGGGCGACCTCCAGCCGTGCCTTGACCTTGCCCTTGATCTGGACGACGCAGGTCACGGTCTCGTCGACGACGTGGGCCGGGTCGGCGACCGGGAAGTCCTCGTGGACGACGGAGGACTGGTGCCCCAGCTTGCGCCACAGCTCCTCGGCGACATGCGGGGCCAGCGGCGCGACCAGCAGCACCAGGCGCTCGGCGACCGACCGCGGGACCGGACCCCCGGCCTTGGTCAGGTGGTTGTTCAGCTCGGTGACCTTGGCGATGGCGGTGTTGAACCGCATGCCCTCCAGGTCCTGCCGTACGCCGTCGACGGCCTTGTGCAGGGCGCGCAGGGTGTCGGCGTCGATGTCGGCCTCCGCGACGTCGACCACCGACAGCTCACCGGTGTTCTCGTCGACGACGTTGCGCCACAGCCGCTGCAGCAGCCGGAACTGGCCCACCACCGCGCGCGTGTCCCACGGCCGGGACACGTCCAGGGGGCCCATCGCCATCTCGTACAGGCGCAGCGTGTCGGCGCCGTACTCGGCGCAGATCTCGTCGGGGGTGACCGCGTTCTTCAGGGACTTGCCCATCTTGCCCAGCAGCCGGGAGACCTTCTCGCCCTGGTGGTAGTAGGCGCCGTCGCGCTCCTCCACCTCGGCGGCCGGTACGGCGATGCCGCGGCTGTCCCGGTAGACGTAGGCCTGGATCATGCCCTGGTTGAACAGCTTGTGGAACGGCTCGGCCGAGGAGACGTGCCCCAGGTCGAACAGGACCTTGGACCAGAAGCGCGCGTACAGCAGGTGCAGGACGGCGTGCTCGGCGCCGCCGACGTACAGGTCGACGCCGCCGTGCGGCAGGCCCTCGCGCGGGCCCATCCAGTACTGCTCGATCTCGGGGTCGACCAGGCGCTCGCTGTTGTGCGGGTCCAGGTAACGCAGCTCGTACCAGCAGGAGCCGGCCCAGTTGGGCATGGTGTTGGTCTCGCGGCGGTACTTCTTCGGCCCGTCGCCCAGGTCCAGGGTGACGTTGACCCAGTCCGCGTTGCGGGACAGCGGGGTCTCCGGCCGCGTGTCCGCGTCGTCGGGGTCGAAGGTGCGCGGGGAGTAGTCCTCGACCTCGGGCAGCTCCAGCGGCAGCATCGACGCGGGCAGGGGGTGGGCGATGCCGTCCTCGTCGTAGACGATCGGGAAGGGCTCGCCCCAGTAGCGCTGGCGGCTGAACAGCCAGTCGCGCAGGCGGAAGTTGACGGTGCCCTCACCGGCGCCGGTGCGCTCCAGCCACTCGGTGATGCGCTCCTTGGCCTCGACGACGGGCAGGCCGTCCAGGCTGACCGCGTCGTTGGCCGAGTTGATGATCTTCGCGTCGTGGGAGGCGAAGGCGTCTTCCCACGTCGACGTGTCCGTGCCGCGGCCGTCGGTCGGTTCGACGATGCAGCGGATGGGCAGTTCGAAGGCGCGGGCGAACTCGAAGTCGCGCTGGTCGCCGGCGGGGACGGCCATGATCGCGCCGGTGCCGTAGCCCATCAGGACGTAGTCGGCGATGAAGACCGGGACCCGCTCGCCGTTGACCGGGTTGGTGGCGTACGCGCCGATGAACACGCCGGTCTTGTCCTTGGCCTCGGCCTGCCGCTCCACGTCGGACTTCGAGGCGGCCTGCGCGCGGTACGCGGCGACGGCCTCCGCCGGGGTGGCGTGGCCGCCGGTCCACGCGTCGCGGGTGCCCTCGGGCCAGGCGTCCGGGGTGAACTTCTCGACCAGCGGGTGCTCGGGTGCCAGCACCATGTAGGTCGCGCCGAACAGGGTGTCGGGGCGGGTGGTGAAGACGGTGATGCGCTCGCCGTCGATGGGGAAGTCGACCCGGGCGCCCTCGGAGCGGCCGATCCAGTTGCGCTGCTGCAGCTTGATCGCCTCGGGCCAGTCCAGCTGGTCCAGGTCGTCCAGCAGCCGGTCCGCGTAGGCCGTGATGCGCATGTTCCACTGGCGCAGCTTGGACTTGAAGACGGGGAAGTTGCCGCGCTCGGAGCGGCCGTCGGCGGTGACCTCCTCGTTGGCCAGCACGGTGCCCAGGCCGGGGCACCAGTTGACCGGCGCGTCGGAGGCGTAGGCCAGGCGGTACTCGCCCAGGACGTCGGCACGCTCGGCCTCCGTCAGCGCGCTCCAGGTGCGCCCGCCGGGCACCGCCCGCTCACCGGCCTCGAACTGCGCGACCAGCTCGGCGATCGGGCGGGCCTTCTTCGCCTCGTCGTCGTACCAGGAGTCGAAGATCTGCAGGAAGATCCACTGGGTCCACTTGTAGTACTCGGGGTCGATCGTGGCGAACGACCTGCGCTTGTCGTGGCCCAGGCCCAGCCGGCGCAGCTGGGACCTCATGTTCTCCATGTTGGCCTCGGTCGACACGCGCGGGTGCGTGCCGGTCTGCACCGCGTACTGCTCGGCGGGCAGGCCGAAGGCGTCGAAGCCCAGGGTGTGCAGGACGTTGTGGCCGGTCATCCGCTGGAAGCGGGCGAAGACGTCGGTGGCGATGTACCCCAGGGGATGGCCGACGTGCAGGCCCGCACCGGACGGGTACGGGAACATGTCCATGATGAACTTCTTGGGCCGGGCGACCAGCTCGGGGTCGCCCGCCAGGTCGCCCTTGGGGTTCGGTGCGGCGTACGTGCCCTCGGCGTCCCAGAAGTCCTGCCAGCGTGCCTCGATCTCGGCGGCCATGGCGGCCGTGTAGCGGTGCGGCGCGGCGTCCGCCGACACAGGGGCGGTCGCCGCGGGGTTCGTCTCGCTCATGATCCTCAAAGCTCCATCGATCGTCTCTGCCAGCGGCTGCGACCTTCATGACCAGCGGCTGCGAAGGCCGGGAAATGAAAAATCCCCTCGCACAGGAGGGGACGCCGCGCCGATTCCGGCCACCGGACTTCGACCGGGGTCGGGACTGATCAGCGCGGCTCGCTAAGCAGAAGGCGTACGGCACGCATGGCGTCAGGGTACCGCAGTCGCGGCGCGGGCCGCGAGGCGCTTCCGGCCCACGTGCCGCGGCCGGAATCCGGTGGCCGGGGTCCGGAAACCGGAGCCCGGCCTGAACCAAGGTCAAAGGTTACTTCGCGTAACGACCACTAAGGGACACCAGTACGAGCGCGCGGTCATTTGATAACAACGCAATAACTCAAACCCCCTACCCACGGGTATGGCGCCACTTAGAGTGCGGCAGCGGGACCGCTTTCCCGAACCGCTCCGGAGTTGCCCCCATGAACCCTCCCCCGATCCGTCCGCGCGACACCAGTTCGCGGCCTCCCCTCACGTCCCCGACGTGGGGAGGCCGGCCGTGGTGACGAACGACAGCACGGTGGACGACACGTTCGCCCAGTTCCTCAACTTCGGCGCCGGCGTCCTCTCCCTCGTCTTCCTCAGCTGCTCGGTGATCTGGGGTCTGCTCGCCCAGGACCGGATCGTCCTCGACACCCGGCAGCGGATCCTGGCCCAGGCGGTGCACCGGACCACCGCCGTCGCCTCGGTCGTGTTCCTTCTGGTGCACATCGTGGTCAAACTCGTGCTCGACCACACCACCTGGGTCGCCGCGGTCCTCCCCTTCGGGCTTCTGGCCACGGACGACGAGGCGTTCGGCGGCCGGGCCGTCCTCATCGGCTTCGGCA
Organism: Streptomyces sp. NPDC085944; assembly: GCF_040686295.1. Lineage (NCBI taxonomy): Bacteria > Bacillati > Actinomycetota > Actinomycetes > Kitasatosporales > Streptomycetaceae > Streptomyces > Streptomyces sp. NPDC085944. The sequence continues at coordinate 66,368 of NZ_JBFBJX010000016.1, forward strand.
CCCTGGCCAGCATGCTCATGATCTTCGTGGGAGTCACCGGAGCCCTGCGCAACCGCTTCGCGTCCCCGGCCCCCGTGGCGGCCCGCTGGCGGGCGATGCACATGCTGGCCTACCCGGCCTGGTGCCTGGCCCTGCTGCACGGGCTCTACGCGGGTCGAGCGGCGAAACCGGTCTTCCTGGTCCTGTACGCCCTGTCCGTGGTCGGCGTCATGGCGGCCCTGGCGCTGCGCGCGGCGCCCCGCCCGGTCAGGCGCAAGGTCGCCGACCGGATCGCCGCCCTCCTCGGGACCGGGGGGCGGCCCATCCGCGAGGAGCGCGAGGATGCGGCGGAGAGCCGGCCGAGGGACGCCGCCGCCCTGCCGGGCCACGAGCGCGCCGGGGCCTCCCGGTCACGCGGCGCGGCCCCGTCCGCCCCGCTGTACGAGACCGCGGAGCGCCTCACTCCGCCGGAGCCCGCGGACGGCTTCGCGGCGGCCTACCGCGCGGTGTCCGCGCCCTCGGGCGCACGCCGGCCGCCGCTGACGGCCGACCCGGCCGCTTCTGCCGCCCCGCTGCCGTCCGACCTGCGACCCACCGAGGCGATGCCCGTCGTGGACGGCGGCAGCACCTCGGGCAGCTGGCCCATACCGTCGCCGCCCCCGGTCGGCGAGGCCCCTCCGTCGCACTACGACCCGCTCAACGACACGGGACACACCATCCCGGTCCACGGCGGTACGGACGCGACGGCCCCCGGCGCGGACCACTCCGCGACGTACGCGTCGCCGTACGCCTCGGGCTACGGATCGAGTGACGTGTACGACACCCGTGAGACGAACGCGGTGTACGACACGTATTACCCGGACGACACGTACAACAGCGGTCCCACCCCTGAACCAACCCCCGGTGCGCCGTCGCAGTCCCGCGACTTCGACGCACCGGGTTCCGGTGAACCTTGGAACACGCCTTCCGGAGGCTCGAATTGAACGAGGCCCTGCCCGACGTCCCCGAGGTCCGCGTGGTCGGGCTTCCCCAGCTCACGTCGGGCTTCGACCTTGTCGAGCGGCTTGATCTGCCAATGCACCTCAAGGTGCACGGTCCGCTCGAACCGATGGGCGGGGAGCAGCTCGCGCAGCTCTCCGAACGCATCAACCTGAAGGGCCGCGGCGGCGCGGGCTTCCCCTTCCACAAGAAGCTGCGCTCGGTCGCCGAGGCGGCGATCAAGCGCGGCGTACGCCCGGTCGTGGTCGTCAACGGCAGCGAGGACGAGCCGGCCTGCCGCAAGGACACGGTGCTGATCAACCGCGCCCCGCACCTGATCCTGGACGGCGCGCTGCTGTGCGCGGAGGCCATGGGCGCCCGCACGCTGGTCATCGGGGTCACCCGGGAGTCCACGCAGCGCTCCATGGAGGCCGCTCTGGCCGAGCGCGGCCTGAGCAACGGCCGACGGTCCGCGCTCCGCGCGCGCGTGCAGCGCAATCCGGTGCGCATGGTCACCGGCGCCGCGGCCTCGCTGATCCGCTCCATAGACGGCGGCCCGGCGATCCCGCCCGGCCGCAAGGTGAGCGCCTCCCGCAGCGGCGTCGGCGGCGCGCCGACCCTGCTGTCCAACGCCGAGACCTTCGCCCAGCTGGCGATCGCCGCCCGCATCGGCCCGGAGCGCTACGGCAACACCGGCCTGTACGACGAGCCGGGCACCGTGATGCTCACGGTCTCCGGCGCGGTGGCCCGCCCGATGGTGATCGAGGCCCCGACGGGCGTGCCGCTGCGCTACGTCCTGCAGCTGGCCGGCGCCCCGCCGGTGCCGCAGGGCGTGCTCACCGGCGGCTACCACGGAAAGTGGATCGACGCGGCGACCGTCGACGAGGCGATCGTCTCGCGCAACTCGCTGCAGCAGGTGGGCGGCTCGCTCGGGGCGGGCGCGATCCTGCCGATCAGTCAGGACACCTGCCCCCTGGGCGAGTCGCTGCGGGTGGCGCAGTGGCTGGCCGAGGAGAGCGCGGGCCAGTGCGGCCCCTGCTACCTGGGGCTGCCGGCCGCCGCTCGGGGCCTGGAGGACATCCTGAACGGCGGCGGCCCGGCCGCGCTCGAGGCGGTCAAGCAGGTCGCGAAGAACGTGAAGCGGCGCGGCGCCTGCTCGCACCCGGACGGCTCGGCGATGTTCCTGGAGTCGACCGTCAAGGCGTTCACGGACGACCTGGCCGCCCATGTCCTCGGCAACGGCTGCGGACGGCCCGTGGAGGGTGTCCTGCCGCTCTTCGAGGGAGGCAGGACCCCGACCGGCATCCCGGGCGGCGGCGGTGAGGAGAACGGCCCCAGCCGCCAGAAGATCTTCGTCGACTGGACGCTGTGCCGGGGCCACGGGCTGTGCGCGGACATCCTGCCGGAGGTCTTCCAGCTCGGCGCCGACGGCTTCCCGACCGTGGCGCAGGCCGAGGTGCCGCGTTTCGCGGAGGCCAAGGCGGTGCGAGCGGTGCGCCGCTGCCCGGCGCTGGCGCTGCGCATCGAGGAGGACACGCGCACGCAGCCTCCGTCCTCGCGCACCAACCTGCCGGTGCTGTCCCAGGGGCGCGGCCGCCGGGCGCTCGGCCGCTGAGGCAGGGAACGAGGAAACCCCCGGATCGAGGATCCGGGGGTTTCCCTGTGAAGTGTGGAGCTAAGGAGAATTGAACTCCTGACCTCCTGCATGCCATGCAGGCGCTCTACCAACTGAGCTATAGCCCCTTGTTTCGTGCCGCCCGGCTTCCCCGGCGGCGACGCCAACATTACACGGTCGACCGGGCACAACACCAAATCGTTTCCCGTTTGCCCGTTTTACCCTCTTGCCGGCTCGGCGACCCGGCAGACGGCCGGCCGTCAGGCCGTCACGAAGGAGTAGAAGCGCTTGAGTGTGCAGTGTTCTTCCAGGAGCCGGCCGTAGATCGGCTCGCCCTCGAGTTCCCGGTACGTCTCGATGGGGTCGCCCTTTATGATCAGCGCCCGCGCGCATTCCTCGCACCAGTACTGGTAGTCGGGGTTGAGTGGCTCCATGTCGCGCACGATGGGCGTGCCGCTGCCGCACCAGTCGCACTTCCGCCTGTGTGCACCCATCGTTCAGCTCCAGCTGTGGCCGCAGGCCGTGCACACGTAAGAGATTCCGCCGTTGTCGCCGAGGACTTGGGCCACGTGCCGGGAACCGCAGGAAGGGCAGCTGAGACGGGTGAGTGTGTTCCTCGCCACCGCTCCGCCGAGGAGGTGACCGACCTCCTCGAGGATGCTCCCAGGCATCGCCACTCCCTCCCGTCGGGCCGCGGTCCCCTTCCGGCCGTTTGATTCTGCCACGGCCGGGCCGACCCGGTCAGCGACGCCTCAGTACCGGTCCGGACACGGAGACCCACCGACGTATACGCCTGTGGGACGCGTGTTGCTCAAGCGGGCGGAGACGAAAAATCCCGCCCCCCGAAGGGGACGGGATTCGTCCGTGGGCTGTGGAGCTAAGGAGAATTGAACTCCTGACCTCCTGCATGCCATGCAGGCGCTCTACCAACTGAGCTATAGCCCCTGGTGCCACGCGACCGGGGCCGCATGGTCCTTCTCTTCGTCCGCTCCGCTCGGCGGGGCGAACAAGAAGAACTTTAGCCTGCGACCTGCCGGAAAGTGAAATCCGGGTCCCTGGCCCACCGGCCAGGGACCGGGCACCGGCTCAGACGTCGTCGCCGAGGACCGGTTCCGGCAGCGTGCCGGCGTTGTGCTCCAGCAGCCGCCAGCCGCGGGCGCCCTCGCCGAGGACGGACCAGCAGCAGTTGGTCAGGCCGCCCAGGCTCTCCCAGCTGTGCGGTTCCAGACCGAGCAGGCGGCCGATGGTGGTGCGGATCGTGCCGCCGTGGCTGACCACGACGAGGGTCCCGTCCTCGGGCAGCTTCTCGGCGTGCCGGAGCACCACGGGGGCGGCGCGGTCGGCGACCTCGGTCTCCAGCTCGCCGCCGCCGCGGCGCACGGGCTCGCCGCGCTTCCAGGCCGCGTACTCGTCGCCGTACCTGGCGATGATCTCCTCGTGGGTCAGGCCCTGCCAGACGCCCGCGTAGGTCTCCCGCAGGCCCTCCTCCAGGGTCACCGCGAGGCCGGTGAGCACGGACAGCTCGGCCGCCGTGGCGGCGGCGCGCGAGAGGTCGGAGGCGACGATCGCGTCGGGCCTCAGGTGCACGAGGAGCCCGGCCGCGCGGCGGGCCTGGGCGACGCCGGTCTCGGTCAGCTCGACGTCCGTGCTGCCCTGGAAGCGGCGCTCCACGTTCCACGCGGTCTGGCCGTGCCGCCACAGGATGACGCGCCGGCCGCGGCCCGGCTTCCCGGCCGTCACCTCGCCGGTGGCGCTCATCGCCAGTCCTCGTCGGAGTGCGTCGCCTCCTCGGCGGCCTGGAGCTTGGCGTGCTCCTCCGCCTTGCCGCGGGTCTCCTTGGCGTCGGCGGGCAGGTCCAGCTCGGGGCAGTCCTTCCACAGCCGCTCCAGGGCGTAGAAGACGCGCTCCTCGCTGTGCTGGACGTGGACGACGATGTCGACGTAGTCGAGCAGGACCCAGCGGGCCTCGCGGTCGCCCTCGCGGCGCACCGGCTTGGCGCCCAGCTCCTTGTTCAGCCGTTCCTCGATCTCGTCGACGATGGACTTGACCTGGCGGTCGTTGGGCGCGGAGGCCAGCAGGAAGGCGTCCGTGATCGACAGCACGTCGCTGACGTCGTAGGCGATGATGTCGTGCGCGAGCTTGTCGGCCGCCGCCTGCGCGGCGGCGTTGATGAGTTCGATGGAGCGGTCGGTCGCGGTCACTGCCTGGCTTTCGGGTCGGCGGTCGGTTGACCTCAAGGGTCTCACGACCGCCGACACGGGCCCACGTGAAAAAACCGTCCGCCCCTCCCGCCCCTACGACGCCGGCTTGTAGTCCTGGCCGAGTACGACCGACACCCGTGCGTTCGCGGAGACCTTCCCCTTCGAGACGGAGCCGGTGGGCAGGCCCAGGGTCTTGGCGACCTGGACGGCGTTCTCCCGGTCGGCGGCGTCCGCGTAGACGACCTTCGAGGTGGCCTCGGTGCCGGAGGCGGTTCCGCCGGACACGAAGGTGAAGCCGCCGTTGAGGAGGACGACGCGCGCCTTGCCGGTGCGGTCCTCGTCGCCGGTGGCGTTGCGGACCGAGACGCTGACCGCGGCGTCCTCGTCGGGGCTCTTGGCGGTGCCGCCGAGGACGTCCTTGACGACGCTGTCACTGGCCTCGGCGCTGAGCCGGCCGTCGTCCTGGACGGGCAGCAGCGCGGTCTTGAAGTCGCCGCCCTTGGCGCGGTCGGAGAGCCCTGCGAGGAAGGTGCCGAGGTCGTTCTCGGTCAGCGGCGGGTCGAGGATCATCCCGAGGGTCTGGACGGTGGTCGTCGCGGCCTGCGGGTCGGAGGACATCTTGCGCAGGACGCCCTGCATGACCTGCCCGAAGCGCTGCAGCTGGGCGTTGGCCTCCTCGCCCTTGCCCCGGTAGGTGGCGTAGGCGACGGCCGTCTTGCCGCTGAGGGTCTGGCCCTCGCCCTTGTGCACGAGGGGCGCGGCGCCGTTGTCCTTGGACTCGGGGTCGGGGACGTCGGCGTCGGTGTCGACCTCGATGTTGCCGACCAGGTCGACGAGGATCTGGAGGTAGGGCGTGTCCAGGCGCCAGGTGCCCTCGATGTCGGTGCCGAGGGCCGAGTCGAGGGAGGTCCTCGTCGCGTCGGGGCCTTCGTCGTCGACGGACTTGGCGAGCGTGGTGGTGCTGCCGTCGTCGCCGGTCAGGGCGAGCGCGTTGGGCACCAGCACGGCGGTGCCCTGCTTGGTGGTGGTGTTGTTCACCAGCAGCGCGGTGGAGGTGCCGCCGCCCTTGGTGTCGTGCAGGTGGACGGCGATCACGTCGCGCTTCTGGGCGCCCGCCGCCGTGGTGCCGCCGGTCTTGTCGTCGGAGGAGGACGTTCCGGGCAGCTTCCCGGCGTACCAGAGGTAGCCGACGCCGCCGACCGCGACCAGTGCCAGGACGACGACCAGGGCGACGACACGCGTGCGTGCGCGCCGGCGGGCCTCCTCCCGGCGTTCGGTGCGGTTCTCCGTGAACTTCATCCAGTCGATGACGTCCTCGGAGTCGCCGGTCGGCTCCTCGACGAAGGCGAACTGCTCGGTGCGGTAGTCACCGCCGGCGGTGGAGGGCTCGTCGGGGTCCGCCCGCTCCCGCTGCTCGGGCGGGGCCGCCTGCTGCGGGATGCGGGCGGTCTGCTCGGCGACCCGCGGCTGCGGACCGCTGCTCGCGGCCCGGCCGTAGGGGTCGTACGGCTGCTGCGGGACCGGGCCGCCGCCGTGCGGGGCGCCGGGGTGGCCGCCGTAGGCGTCGTAGCCGGGCGCGGGCTGTTGCGGGGGCTGCCGGCCGGTGTCGTAGCCGCCCTGGGAGCCGTAGGGGTCGTAGGGCTGCTGGACGGGCGGCTGGGTGCCCGTGGCGTACGGGTCGTAGCCGTAGCCCTGCTGCTGTCCGTACTGCTGCTGCCCGTACTGGTCCTGCTGCTGCCCGTACTGGTCCTGCTGCCGGCCGTACTGGTCCTGCTGCCGGCCGTACGGGTCGTACGGCTGCTGCCCGCCGGGCCGGCCCGGCACCTGACCCTGGGGGTGGCCCTGGGCCTGGCGGTACACGGGGCGGCCGTACTCGTCGTAGCCGACGAGTTCGTACTGGTCGTCGCCGTGTCCCGCGTCGTATCCGTCGTTCACCGGGGCCCCTCTCGGCTCACTCGCCGCGGTACAGGTGGCGTTTGTCGATATAGCGCACGACTCCGTCCGGCACCAGATACCAGACGGGATCGCCCTGGGCGACTCGCGCGCGGCAGTCCGTGGAGGAGATGGCGAGGGCGGGGACCTCGACGAGCGAGACACCGCCCTTGGGCAGTCCGGCGTCCGTGAGGGTGTGTCCCGGCCGGGTGACGCCGATGAAGTGGGCGAGGGAGAACAGCTCCTCGCTGTCGCGCCAGGTGAGGATCTGGGCGAGGGCGTCGGCCCCGGTGATGAAGAACAGGTCCGCGTCCGGGTTGAGGGCGCGCAGGTCGCGCAGGGTGTCGACGGTGTAGGTGGGGCCCCCGCGGTCGATGTCGATGCGGCTGACGGAGAACTGCGGGTTCTCGACGGTTGCTACGACCGTCATGAGATAGCGGTCCTCGGCCGCCGAGACCTCGCGGTGGCTCTTCTGCCACGGCTGCCCGGTCGGCACGAACACCACCTCGTCGAGCTGGAACTGCGCCGCGACCTCACTGGCGGCCACCAGGTGGCCGTGGTGGATCGGGTCGAAGGTCCCGCCCATGACGCCCAGGCGTCGCTTGCCCGGCGGCGGTCCGTCGCCCGGACCCCTGACCGGGCCGGTGGCGCGGGCGGGCACCGCGTTCTGCGTGCCGCGCGCCGGCGCGTGCGCCGGGCCGGTAGGCGTGTCGTGCTCTCCCATGCGAGCAGACCCTACCGGCCCGTCCGGAACGAACCGGTCGCGCCCACTCGGCCGCGTGCTCAGCGGTCGCGGTTGAACCGGGTGGTGATCCACAGCAGGAGCAGCAGGATGATGAGCGCACCGAAGCCGGTGACGTAGGGGCTGAGGCTCTCGTGATTGCCGCCGTGCTCCTCGCCGCCCTCTGCGGCGAGGGTGACGAACTGGGCGGCACTGAGGGGAAGGCTCATTGTCGGCAGGACCTATCCGGTGTGGGCGGGACTGGACGTCCGCTCATCGTATGCGGGCGTCCCGCGGGCGATCACGCCGACTCCGCCGTTGGGGACGGGGCGACGACCGGCCGTGACGGGTCCGGGGGAACCTTCGGATCTTCTCAGTCGTCCTTCTGCCTGTACCCCCGCAGCAGGAACCACGCGGTCAGCGCACAGCCCACCACCATCACGATCAGGACGATCCGGAGCAGATTCCCCGGCCCCTGCTGCTCGGCGGCGGTCGCGGCCCCGGCGAGCCAGTCGGCGTGGGGGATGTGCTGCATGGTGTGGACTCCTTCGACGTACTGCCCGTCCACGGTATCTCCGCCTAGGCTGGGCCCGGCTCCGGGGGCGCAAAGGCCCGCACAAGGGTTCGTAAAGGCCAGACCTGCGTACAGGTCTCACACGTGCATGGGGGAAGAGATGTCCGACGGCCACGACAACGGGCACGAGAAGATGCCGAGCAGGCAGCGCAGGCGCTTCCCCGGGATCTCCTCGCGCGCCTACGAGCATCCGGCCGACCGCAGCGCGCTGGTGGCGCTGCGCAAGCTGAGCGGCTTCGACACGGTCTTCAAGGCGCTCAGCGGCCTGCTGCCCGAGCGGAGTCTGAGGCTGCTGTTCCTGTCCGACTCGGTGCGCGTCTCGGACCGGCAGTTCGCCCATCTGAACGTCATGCTGCGCGACGCCTGCTACATCCTGGACCTGGAGAAGGTCCCCGCGATGTACGTCAAGCAGGACCCGGCTCCGAACGCGATGTGCATCGGCCTGGACGAGCCGATCATCGTCGTCACCACGGGCCTGGTGGAGCTCCTCGACCAGGAGGAGATGCGGGCGGTCGTCGGTCACGAGGTCGGGCACGCCCTGTCCGGGCACGCGGTCTACCGGACGATACTGCTCTTCCTGACCTCGCTGGCCGTCCGGGTCGCCTGGATCCCGCTGGGCAACGTGGCGATCATGACGATCGTGACCGCGCTGCGCGAGTGGTTCCGCAAGTCGGAGTTGTCCGCCGACCGCGCGGGACTGCTGGTGGGCCAGGACCTGCAGGCCTCCATGCGGGGCCTGATGAAGATCGCGGGCGGCAACCATCTGCACGAGATGAACGTGGACGCGTTCCTGGAGCAGGCCGACGAGTACGAGGCCGGCGGCGACCTGCGCGACTCCGTGCTGAAGATCCTCAACGTGCTGCCCCGCTCGCACCCGTTCACCACGGTCCGGGCCGCCGAGCTGAAGAAGTGGGCGGCCTCCCGGGAGTACCAGCGGACCATGGACGGCCACTACGCGCGGCGCGACGAGGACAAGGACGCCTCGGTGCGGGACTCCTTCCGGGAGTCGGCGTCCCACTACGCCACGCACGTGCGCAATTCCAAGGACCCGCTGATGAAGCTGGTCAACGACATCGCGGGCGGCGCCGGCGACCTCGGCGACCGGATGCGGCGCGGCTTCGGCGGCTTCGGGGGCTCCCAGCCGCGGCCGCCCGAGGACGGCGGCGGCCCGGCGCAGGGACCCGAAGGGTCCGAGGGACCCGAGGGCGGTACCGGGTCCGACGGCGAGGGTCCCCGGTCGCCGCGGGACGGCGCCTGACGCCCCGCCCCGCTCACCCCTTCGGCTGGGCGCCCTCGGCGAGGGTGCCGCACAGGGCGGGGGCGTCGTCCGAGGTGAACGGATCGGTGCCGCGCGGGGCGCCGACCCCGGCCTGCTGGCCGGCGAGCAGCGGGCGGAGGTGGTTCGCCGAGTCGTCGGCGCAGGACAGCGGCCCGGCCTGGACGTAGGAGGCGACGAGCCGGGTCTGGTGGAGGCGCAGGTCGTCGCGGTCGAAGCGGAAGTGCAGCTCGCGCCGGACGGTGAACAGCGACTCCTCGGCCCGGGCGTCACCGGCGGGCCGCAGCGCGTACACCATGGTGTGGTCGGCGGTGACGTCCAGAGTCGACGCGTCGCTCTCCACGACCCGCAGGCTGCCGTCCACCCGGATCTCGGGGTCGGCCAGCTCGGCGTGGGCGGGGTCGAAGCGGATCAGCCATCCGGTGGGCGCGTGCCGGCCGTCCGCGGCGGGACTCGTGATGCTCTCGTCGAACTGCCGGAGCTGGTCCGGGTCCAGCAGCACCCGCACCGAGCGGACCTGGCCGCCGCCGAGCACGTCCGGGTCGAGCGCCGAGCGGACGATGTAGTTCTTGGCGGTGGTGAGCGCGTTCACCACCTGGTCCTCGGAGAAGTGCGCCGTGCGCCGGGCCCCCGGCAGCGGGACGCCCTCGGCGGCGGTCCTGAAGTGCGCGGCGGGGCTGTGCGCGAACAGCACCGCGGCGTCGTCGGCGCCGGGCACCCTCTCCCGCGGGGCGAGCGGGACGACGGTCATCCGCACCGGTTCGACGGCCCGCCCTCCGGCGGAGCTCTGGTACGGGTGCCGTACGCCCATGTAGATGGCGGTGCCGAAGGCGACGGCGATCAGGACGACGAGGATCAGCGCCTGCCGGGACAGTCCGGCCCGGCGCAGCGGCGGGCGACGGCGTACGGCGGGCGCGTGGTCGGTGATGCGCTCCTGGGCGGAGAACTCCTGGAGCCGGGCAGCGCGCACGAACGATTCGTCGAAGACGACGGATCGGTATTCGTCCTCTCCGCCTCCGGGGCCGCCCTCGGGCGTCCCTCCGGGCGGACCGCCAAGCCCTGCCATACCTTCAGAGTGGGTCTCGGGAAGGTCGCGTAAACGCGCCGGTGCAGGTCAAGTTGGGACAGCTTGGCGGCCGTAGGCGGGCAGGTCAGGGGCTGCGCGGAAGTACGGAGACGGCCGGCCGGGAGTAGTCGGCGGAGGCCGAGGGCGTCACGGTGCCGCCCTGTTCGGGGCCGGTGGAGGCGGGCGGCGGCACCTGTTGCGGGCCGCCGCCCGAGGAGGCGCCCCGGTAGACGGCCACGAAGGCCAGCGCGACCATGCCGATGCCCATCGCGAGGGCGAGCAGCCAGGCGACGGGGCGGTGCCAGCGGACCTGCTTGCCGTAGGCCGCCGGAGCGCCGTAGGGGCGGTCGAGGGGGTCGCGGTCGTCGTCCGGGTCGTCGAGGTCGGGATCATGGCCGAAATCGCCGTACCCGTCGTCGTAGCGCTCGGCTCTGCTGCGGCCGCGGCGGGCCGCCTCGGCCTCGGTGGCCTCGGCTCTGGCCTCCGCGGCGGCCAGGAGGCGTTCGACGGCGGTCGGCTCGTGCACCGCGGCCGCCTGTACGAAGGCCTCGTCGAAGACCACGGAGGCGAACTCTTCGTCCGACACCCCGCGGTCGTGGTCGTCGTCGGGCTCCCTGCCGTCCGGGAACGGCGTGCCCCCCACGTCCTCCGGCACGGGTCCAGCCTAGACCTGGGGGGTCGTTTTGGGCAGACGGCGGGGGAATTCTCCCGGTGGGTGAGACGCACCGAACGGTGTCCCCGCCGTCCGGCGGTCAGCGGCGGACGTGTCCGTCGCCGGTGACGATGTACTTGGTGCTGGTCAGCTCCGGCAGCCCCATCGGGCCCCTGGCGTGCAACTTCTGTGTGGAGATGCCGATCTCGGCGCCGAAGCCGAACTGGCCGCCGTCGGTGAAGCGGGTGGAGGCGTTCACCGCGACGGTGGTGGAGTCGACCAGTTGGGTGAAGCGCCGGGCGGCCTGCTGCGAGGTGGTGACGATGGCCTCGGTGTGCCCGGAGGTCCACAGCCGGATGTGCTCGACGGCGCGGTCCAGGGAGTCGACGACGGCCGCGGCGATGTCGTACGACAGGTACTCGGTCTCCCAGTCCTCGGGAGTCGCCTCGACGACGGTCGCCCTGGAGTCCTTCGCGTACGCCATCACGCGCTCGTCGGCGTGCACGGTGACCCCGGCCTCGGCGAGGGCGTCCAGCGCGCGGGGCAGGAAGTCGGCGGCGACGTCCTGATGGACCAGGAGAGTCTCGGCGGCGTTGCAGACGCTGACGCGCTGGGCCTTGGAGTTGATCAGGATGTCGACGGCCATGTCGAGGTCGGCCTGCGCGTCGACGTAGACGTGGCAGTTGCCGGTGCCGGTCTCGATGACGGGGACGGTGGACTCCTGGACGACGGTGCTGATCAGCGAGGCTCCGCCGCGCGGGATGAGCACGTCGACCAGGCCGCGGGCCCGCATCAGCTCGCGCACGCTGTCGCGGCTCTCGCCGGGCACCAGCTGCACGGCGTCGGCGGGCAGCCCGGCCCCGCCCACGGCGTCGCGGACCACCCGGACCAGGGCGGTGTTGGACTGGTAGGCGGAGGAGGAACCGCGCAGCAGTACCGCGTTGCCGGACTTCAGGCAGAGGGCGGCGGCGTCGACGGTGACGTTGGGCCGGCCCTCGTAGATGATGCCGACCACGCCGAGCGGCACCCGGACCTGGCGCAGGTCGATGCCGTTGGGGAGGGTGTTGCCGCGCACGACCTGGCCGACCGGGTCGGGCAGCGCGACGACGTCGCGGACGTCGGAGGCGATGGCGCGGATCCGCTCCGGGGTGAGGGTGAGCCGGTCGATGATGGCCTCGCTGGTCCCGGCGGCGCGGGCCTTGGCCACGTCCTGGGCGTTGGCCTCGACGATCTCGCTCGTGCGGACCTCGAGCGCGTCCGCGACGGCGAGCAGCGCGTCGTCCTTGGCGGCCCGCGGCAGCGGCGCGAGGTCGGCCGCGGCGGACTTGGCCCGGTAGGCGGCCCGGGTGACGGGTGACATCGAGTCGTACGGCGAGAGCGTGGTCATGGAGGGAAGGGTAATGCGCGCGTTCGGGGCGGTCGCCTGCCGTCCCATCCCGCGAGATAGGCCGCCAGAGGGGGTCAAAACGGGTGCACGCCGACGGGGGTCGCGGGCGCGGGCCCGTACCCGGCGGCGATGCGCTGGTGGTAGGTGGCCCGGTCGATGACCTCCAAGCCGACGATCTCCCAGGGCGGCAGCCCCGCGGTCTGCCGGTGCTCGCCCCACAGGCGCAGGGCGACGGCCGCGGCGTCGTGCAGGTCGCGGGCCTCCTCCCAGTACCGGATCTCGGCGTGGTCGTCGGCGTAGCGGCTGGTCAGCAGGAAGGGGTGGTCGTGCGCGAGCTGTTCGAGCGCCCGGCGCACCTCGGTGAGCGGGGCGCGGGCGCCGGAGACGCTGAGGGTGACGTGCCACAGGCGCGGGGTGTCCTCGGGCTCCTCGCCGCGGAACCGGTCACCGGCGGCGACGCTGGTGAGCGCACGCTTCTCAGCAGGCGCACGCTTCTCGCCGGGCGCACGCTTCTCAGCAGGCGCCCGCTCCTCGCCGGGCGCCCGGTTCGCGCTCCGGGCGCCGCCGGGGCGTGCGCCGGTGCCGCCGTGTGCGCCCGTGCCGCCCCGGGAGGCGGTACCACCGCGAGGCGTCGGCGGCCCAGGGCGTACTCCGCTCACGACGGCCTCCTTCACACACGGCTCGGCCCGGTGGTCGGCCGGGCTTGTCCCTGAGGAAAGTTGAGCAGGCCGCGCGGGCTCGCGGGGCGATTTTGCGGAACGTCCACCGTCGATTCGGGGACGTTTCGACCCATTACGGGTGCAGGATCACCAGATCGTCCCTGTGTACGACCTCGCGTTCGTACGCGGGTCCGAGTTCGCGCGCCAGTTCCCGGGTGGAGCGGCCGACCAGCCGGGGCATCTCCTTGGCGTCGAAGTTGACCAGTCCCCGGGCCACCGCCCGGCCGGCGCCGTCCCGCAGCTCGACGGGGTCGCCCGCGGCGAAGTCCCCCTCGACGCCCGCGATGCCGGCCGGCAGCAGCGACTTGCGGCCCTCGACGACCGCCCGCACGGCGCCGTCGTCGAGGACGAGCGCCCCCTGCGGGGCGGAGGCGTGCTGCAGCCACAGCAGCCGGTCGGCGGAGCGGCGGCCGGTGGCGTGGAAGTACGTGCCGGTGTCGCCGCCGACCAGGGCGTCGGCGGCGTGGACCGCGCTGGTCAGCACCACGGGGATGCCGGCGGCGGCGGCGACGCGGGCCGCCTCGACCTTGGTGACCATGCCGCCGGTGCCGACGCCGGCCTTGCCCGCGCTGCCGATGTCGACGCCCGCGAGGTCGGCCGTGTCCCGCACCTCGGCCAGCCGCGAGGTGCCCGGCCGGCTCGGGTCGCCGTCGTACACGCCGTCCACGTCGGACAGCAGCACCAGCAGGTCGGCGTGGACCAGGTGGGCGACGAGGGCGGCGAGGCGGTCGTTGTCGCCGAAGCGGATCTCGTCGGTGGCGACGGTGTCGTTCTCGTTGACGATCGGGAAGGCGCCCATCGCCAGCAGCTTGTCCAGGGTGCGGGAGGCGTTGCGGTGGTGGGCGCGGCGGCTCATGTCGTCGCTGGTCAGCAGCACCTGGCCGACGCGGACGCCGTAACGGGCGAAGGAGGCGGTGTAGCGGGCGACCAGCAGCCCCTGGCCGACGCTGGCGGCGGCCTGCTGGCGGGCCAGGTCGCGCGGGCGGCGGCGCAGGCCCAGTGGGGCGAGGCCGGCGGCGATGGCGCCGGAGGAGACGAGGACGATCTCCTTGTCCGTCCCGCGCACCTTGGCCAGCACGTCGACGAGCGCGTCGACCCGGTCCGCGTCCAGGCCTCCCGCGGCGGTGGTCAGCGAGGAGGACCCGACCTTGACGACGATCCTGCGGGCCTCGCCCACGGCCTGCCTCGCACCCGGCCCTGTCCCCGGCCTTGCCCCTGCCACGGCCCGTCCGCCTCTCCCGTCGACACGCGCCGATCCCTGCGCTCGCCGGGCAATCTACGCGAAGGCGAACACGCGCCGCACCAGAGTTCACGCTGCGGACAGGGGGCGACGAAGCCGCCTCGACCGCGCCTGCCACCTCCGCACCCGACCCGTCGCGTCCCCGCCCGGACCCGCCGCACCCGCACCGGTCCGCATCCCCACCACACCCTCGCGCCGCCCTCCGTCCCACCGCACCCGCGCGCGTGCCGCGCCACGTCCACGACCCGCGCTTCCGGCAGCGTCCACACCCGCACCCTCTCGCCCACCATGCAGACCTCGCACCGCGCCGCACCCCACCCCAGCCCTGCACCCCGCCGCACCCGCGCGCGTGCCGCGCCACGTCCACGGCCCCGCTTCCGGCAGCGTCCACGCCTCACACGCCCCCTCGCTCACCCATACAGACCCGCCCCACACCCCGCCCGCCCCCGCATCACACCGCACCCGCGCGCGTACCGCGCCACGTCCACGACCCCGCCAGCGCCCACACCCGCACACCCCCTCTCGCCCGCGCGTGCGGACCCCGCTCCTGCCTGCGGCGTCCCGGCCCGTCAAGGCCCGGCGTCAACACGCGCGTGTCGTCGGGCGGTCACCGGGCGTTAACCCGGTTGTCCGATGCGCGACGAGCCTGGAGCGACCGCAGTGCCCCTATCCCCGCCCCACCTGCCCCGCCGCCGTCTCCGCCGCCCGCTCCGGTCCTCCGGGCGGCCCCGTGGTCCCCGCCTCCGCCTGCCCGGGCGGCGGGCCGCAGTGAAGCTGCTGGTCCTGGGTGTGCTGGCGGCCGCCTTCGCCGCGCAGGCCCTGGGCGCGCTGCTGCCGCACGTGCCGCTGCTGCTGGCCGCGAGCGCCGCCTCGCTGGCCGCCGAGGGGGCGCTGTACCGGTGGCAGCGGGGCATGGTGTCGTTGTTCGCCAAGTCGCACGCCGATGTCACCGTCCGCCACGTCCTGCGGGACCTGCTGCTCGTGGTGGGCCTGCTGCGCCTCGGCGAGCAGCACCGCGAGGGGGTGTACGCCCCGCTCGTCGCCGGGCTGCTCGTCTTCTACGCGCTGCACTGGGCGATCCAGGCGGTGTCCGTCCTGGTCCGGCGCACCCGCACGCTGCCCGTGGTGACCCGGAACATCGACGCCTCGGCGCTGCGGCTGACCCCGGCGCCCCCGGCGCTGCTGCGCCGCCCCGGGCACCGGCTGGCCGCCTTCGGGCTGCCCGCGACGGCCGGACTGCTGGCCACGGCGGCGACCGACGCGCCGGAGTACGGGGCGGCCGGGCTCGCACTGTCCCTGGCGCTGGCGCTGACCGGCCTGGGCGCGCTGCTGCTGCGGCTGCTGCCGGGCCGCCGGCCCGCCGGGGAGCAGGAGGTGCTCGACTGGTTCGACGCGTGGCTGGCGCGGTACCGGCCCACCGTCGGCCTCTACTTCTCGGGCGGGGCCTCCTCGGCGTACCAGGCGAACATGTGGCTGGAGCCGCTGGCCGGCCTGGACGGGCGGCCGGTGATCGTGCTGCGGGAGCGGCACATGGTGCAGCGGATCGCGGCGACGGACATCCCGGTGGTGTGCCTGCCGAAGGTGTCCACGCTGATGCGCCTGGAGCACTCGACGCTCCGGGTCCTGCTCCACCCGTCCAACTCCGGCAAGACCTCGCAGGTCCTGCGCATCCCGACCATCAAGCACGCCTTCGTGAACCACGGGGAGAGCGACAAGCTGTCCTCGTGCAACCCGTACGCGAAGGCGTACGACGAGGTGTGGGTGGCGGGCCCCGCAGCGCGCGAGCGGTACGCGCTGGCGGAGGTCGGCGTCGAGGACAAGGACGTGGTGGAGATCGGCCGCCCGCAGCTGGACGCCGTACGGCCGTACGCGGGGCCGCCCGCGCCCGGGGCGTTCACGACCGTGCTCTACGCGCCGACCTGGGAGGGCTGGGACGGCAACCCCGGCAACACGTCGGTGATCGAGGCCGGGGAGAACCTGGTGCGGGCGCTGCTCGCGGACCCGGACGTCCGGCTGCTGTACAAGCCGCACCCCCTGACGGGCTCCGTGGATCCGCGGGCCCGCGCCGCCGATCTGCGCATCCGGGAGCTGGTGCGGACGGCGAACCGGGGACGGGGCGGGCCCCGCCCGGACGCCTCCGCGGCCGGTGTCCTGGCCCGGCGGGCGGCGGAGCTGGACCGACTCGCCGCGGCCGGTTTCCGGTCGGCGGCGGACCAGGCGGAGCGGATGCTGCGGCAGCCGGCGCCGGAGGCCGGGCGGGCGGCGGCCGTACGGCGGACCGAGGCCGCGTGGGAGGAGGCGTACTGGGCGTCGCTGCCCGAGTGGGAGCACCAGGTCGTCACGGACGTCCGCCCGCCGCTGTACGCCTGCTTCAACCGGGCCGACCTGCTGATCAGCGACGTGTCGAGCGTGGTCAGCGACTTCCTGGCGAGCGGCAAGCCGTACGCGGTCGCCAACACCAGCGGGCTGGCCGAGGACGTGTTCCGCAAGTCGTACCCGACGGTGGCCGCGGCGACCGTGCTGGCGCCGGACGCGTCCGGGGTGCCGGCGCTGCTGGCGTCGGTGCGGCATCCGGAGCTCGACGAACTCGCCGGGGAGCGCGCCGCGTTGGCGCAGCGCCTGCTGGGCCCGGCCGAACCGCCGTCCCGGGAGCGTTTCGCCGGTGCGGTGCGGGAGCTGTGCGCCGCGGCGGTGCGGCACCGGGCCAGGAGGGCGGAGCGGCTCGCCGCGGACCTCCCCGTGCCCGGCCCGCGCCACGAACCGGTCGGGCCGTCCGCCCCCTCCGCGGCCCCGGAGCCGCACGGCCGCGTCCAGTAGCGCCTCCCTGCCCCCCTCTCTCCCGCTTCGGCGGGCACCGCTCCTGTCACAGCATGGTCACGAAACACGCCCTCCGGCCGGGGCGGTCCGCCCGTCCCCCGCCGCCGACGGCACTCCCCCGCGCACGACCGTGCCGCCGGTGGGCACGTCGAGGACGAGGCGTGCCGTCCCGCCCGGACCGTCGCCGTACCGGCCCGAGCGCGGGCCCCGTGCGCCCCGCCGCACCCGGCTCCGCCCGTGACCAGCCAGCTCGTTCCCCTGTCCGCCGCCCATCCGCACCGGGTGAGGACTCGCCCACGGACCGCGGAAATCGAATCGGACACATGGGGTGAAAAGCGGCGCAAGCCTATAAAGAGGTCAGGGGGGTCGAATGTGAGGAAGTTCTCCGGCCGCTTCGACGCGGCCCATTCGGGCGGCCGGTGCGGCCATTTTCCGCTGCGGCGGGGCACAGGGTGTCCGACTACCGTGCCCGCGGAAACTCCGCGTGAATCCTTTACGCTGATGCGGCGGCGCGCCCCAGGCCCGAGCAGTGCCCGGAGCGCGTTCCGGTCCCAGCCCGCGGTCCCGTGGTCAGTTCTCGGAACAGGTTGTAAGGATGCCCAAACTCTCTCTCGTTGTCCCCGTGTACAAGGTGCAGGGCTATCTGCCCGAGTGCCTTGATTCCATACTCGGGCAGGACTGCACGGACTTCGAGATCATCGCGGTCGACGACTGCTCGCCCGACGGGTCAGGGGCCATTCTCGACGAGTACGCGAAACGCGACGACCGAATTCATGTGATCCACCTCACGGAAAACGTGGGACTGGGTCGCGCACGCAACGCCGGGCTGGAAAAGGCCACCGGCGATTACGTGTTGTTCCTGGACAGTGACGACACGTTGTCGGACGGTGCGTTGTCGGCCATTCGGGACCGGATCGAGGCCACGGGCGATCCCGAGATCCTGATCTTCGACTACGCGCGTACCTACTGGGACGGCCGCGTCCGCCCGAACCTGCGGGCCGACCTGCTCGGGGAAGAAGGCCCGGACACCTTCTCCCTCGCCGAGCGCCCCCAACTGCTCGACCTGCTCCAGATCGTGTGGAACAAGGCCTACCGCCGCGACTTCGTCACCCGCACCGGGCTCACCTTCCCGCCCGGCTACTACGAGGACGCCCCCTGGACGTTCTGCTCGCTGATCAGCACCGAGCGGATCGCCGTCCTGGACCGGGTCTGCGTGTACTACCGGCAGCGGCGCGAGGGCGGCAACATCCTCAAGACGGTCAGCCGCAAGCACTTCGACGTCTTCGACCAGTACCAGCGGGTCTTCGACTACCTCGACGCGCACGAGGAACTCGCCCAGTGGCGTGCGCCGTTGTTCCGCAAGATGGTCGACCACTACCTGACCGTCCTGGAGCGGCCGGGCCGCCTGCCGCAGGACGCGCGGGCCGAGTTCTTCCACCGGGCCTCGGCCGACTACCGCGCCCGGGTGCCGAAGGGCTTCACCCGCCCGGGCGGCGGCCGCGGCCACAAGTACGGAATGCTGGAGCGCGACGCCTACGCGACCATGATGAGCGCCCTGGCGGCGGTGAAGCTGCGCCAGCGGGTCAGGACCGGCACCCGCACCGCGCTCAACCGCTCCAAGCGCGGCGCCATGGGCGCCTTCTACCAGTCGCAGCTCAGGCTGCCGCTGGACGACAACCTGGTGCTGTTCTCCGCCTACTGGAACCGCAGCGTCTCCTGCAACCCCGCCGCGATCGACGCCGAACTGGCCCGCCTGGCCCCGCACATGCGCCGGGTCTGGGCGGTCCGCGCGGACGACGCGGGCCGGGTGCCCAAGGGTGTGAACGTCGTCCGCGTGGGCTCGCGCGACTACTGGGCGGCCGTGGCCCGCGCCAAGTACCTCGTGAACAACGTGAACTTCGCGGACTCCGTGGTCAAGCGCGCGGGCCAGATCCACGTGCAGACCCATCACGGCACGCCGCTCAAGACGATGGGCCTGGACCAGCAGAAGTACCCGGCCTCCACCGACATGGACTTCGAGAAGCTGCTGGAGCGGTGTGACCGCTGGGACTACAGCATCAGCGCCAACCAGTTCTCGACCGTGGTCTGGGAGCGGGTCTACCCCTGCTCGTACACCACGCTGGAGACCGGCTACCCGCGCAACGACGTGCTGGTCAACGCCGGCGCCGAGGAGGTGCGCGCGGCCCGCGCCGCGCTCGGCCTGGCCGACGGTGCCAAGGCCTTCCTGTACATGCCGACGCACCGCGAGTACCAGCCGGGCTTCACCCCGCCCCTGGACCTGGGCCGGTTCGCCCGCGAACTCGGTCCCGACGCGACCCTGCTGGTGCGCGGCCACTACTTCTACGGCAACTCCCCGCACGTCGACGAGCTGCGCCGCACCGGCCGCGTCGTCGACGTCTCCGGCCACGCCCGGGTGGAGGAGCTGTACCTCGCCGCCGACGCGCTGATCACGGACTACTCCTCGGCGATGTTCGACTACGCCGTGCTGGACCGCCCGATCATCAGCTACGTCCCCGACTGGGACGTCTACTCGGCGGTGCGCGGCACCTACTTCGACCTGCTCCAGGAACCGCCCGGCGCGGTGGCCACGACGCAGGCGGAGCTGCTGAAGCTGCTTTCCTCCGGCGCGTACGACAGCCCGGAGACCGCGAAGCGGCGGGACGCCTTCCGCCGGCGTTTCTGCGAATTCGACGACGGACACGCAGCCGAACGGGTCGTGCGACGCGTCTTCCTCGGTGAAGAGAGCCTGCCGCCCATCGTCCCGTTCGACGAACGCCACCACGCCCCGACCCCCGCCCAGGCGCTCGAACTGGTCGAGCGGGCCTGACCCCGAAAGGAGACCACCAAGCCATGGCCCCTCGGCTCAGTGTCATCGTCCCCATCTACGACGTGGAGCGTTACCTCCCCGCCTGTCTGGACTCGCTCGCGGCACAGACCTTCCGTGACTTCGAGGTCCTGATGGTGGACGACGGTTCGCCCGACGGCTCCGCCGCCATCGCCGAGGAGTACGCCTCCCGCGACTCGCGCTTCAAGCTGATACGCAAGGAGAACGGCGGCCTGGGCGCGGCCCGCAACACGGGCATGACGCACCTGGCGCCCGAGTCGGAGTTCCTGACCTTCGTCGACAGCGACGACCTGATCCCGCCGGACGCCTACCGGCTGATGGTCGGCAGCCTGGACGAGAGCGGCTCGGACTTCGCGACCGGCAACGTCTACCACCTCAGGGGCGAGAAGTCCTGGCAGGTGCCGCTGATGCGGATGCTGGCCGGGGAGGCGCGGCTGGGCACCCACATATCCCGCTACGCCAAGCTCGTCGCCGACCGCATCGCCTGCAACAAGGTCTTCCGGCGCACCTTCTGGGAGAAGCACGGCTTCGCGTTCCCCGAGGGCCGGCTGTACGAGGACACCCCCGTCACCATGCGGGCCCACTACCTGGCCGAGAGCGTCGACGTCATCTCGGAGCCCTGCTACTACTGGCGGCTGCGCGAGGGCGAGTCCGCCCCGTCGATCACGCAGCGGCGCACCGACCCGGCGGGTGTGCGCGACCGGGTCACCTCCGTGATGGAGATCAGCGCCTTCCTCGCCGACCAGCCCGGCGAGACCTACGCCCGCCTCAAGCGCGAGTACGACACCCGTGTCCTCCGCGACGACCTGCGGCTCTTCCTCAACGTGGTGCCGGACGGCGACGCGGAGTACCGGGCGGAGTTCCTGCGTTCGGCCAACCGCTTCCTCGACAGCATCGACCCCAAGGTCGTCATGGACCTCCCGGCCGAGCTGCGCGTGCAGTGGCTGCTGGTGCGCAAGCACCAGATGGAGGAGCTGATCGCCCTGCTGGCCGGCCAGCGCCGCAAGGAGACGCCCGAGGTCAGCGGCCTGGTCCGCAAGTACGCCTCGTTCCCCTCCCTGGAGGGCGCGGATCTGCACCTGCCCAAGGGCGCGCTCCGTATCGACCAGCACCTGAACATGCGCGCCCCGCTGCAGGAGGTGAGCTGGTCCGGCGGCAAGCTCGTGCTGTCCGGCAACGCCTGGATCGACAAGATCGACCTGCCCACGCGCAAGGCCTCGGTCAAGGTGCTCCAGCTGCGCAAGGACCGCTCCCGCCGCCGCATCCTGCTGCCGGCCCGCAACCTGCCCCGCCCCGAGGTCACCACCGACTCCGGCCAGGACCGCTACAACTACGAGTGGGCCGGCTGGGAGGTCACCATCGACCCCGCCAGGCTCCGCAAGGGCGGCGAGTGGCAGGAGGCCGTGTGGCACGTGGGCCTCGGCATCTTCGCCTCCGGTCTGGTGCGGCGTCACGCGGTCCACTCCAGCGGCGGCGCGGCCTGCAACTTCCCGCCGTACCACTGGCTGAGCCCGGACTTCCGGATGCTGCCCGCCGTGGAGCGCGGGGCGCTGAAGCTGCGGATCGAGAAGGTCCGCGCCCTGATCACCGGCCGCACCCTCGAGGGCGACCGGATCAAGGTCACCGGTGAGATCCGCGAGCCCCTCGCGGCGGACGAGCAGGTGGTCCTGCGGGTCAAGAACCAGAAGGGCGCCGAGACCTTCGAATACCCGGTCGCCGTGGAGCGCTCGGGCGCCGAGCAGGCCTTCTCGGTCGAGGTGCCGGTCGCCGACGTGGCGCTGATCTTCCACGAGGGCGTCGACGAGAAGGCGCAGCCGGAGAAGCGGACCTGGTCCACGGTGCTGGTCGCGACCGACGCCCACGGCAAGGAGCGCCGCTTCGGCACCGTGATGCGAGAGGGTCTGGCCGACGCGGAGTTCCCGCTGCCCGAGTCCCTCGGCACCCAGTCGCACCTGGTGGAGCTGGCCGTCGTGGCGGGCCACACCGGGTTCCTGAAGTTCTCCGGGCGCACCCGCCGCGCCGTGCTCGACTCGGCCGCGGTGCGCGACGGAAAGATCGCTCTGACCGGCCACGCCGACCCGCGGCTGTCCGGCTCCCGCTTCCTGCTCAAGCCGCGCAACCGCTACGAGGAGCGCTTCGTCGAGACCCGGTGGCTGGACGGCGGACGCTTCGAGGTGTCCTTCGACCCGAGCCGCCTCGGCGGCGCGGGCGACGTCCCGCTGCGGGCCGGCCGCTGGAACCTCTTCCTGCGGCCCGACGAGGAGGGCGTGCCCGACGTCGCCTTCGTGACCGACCGGCTGGCCTCGGACTCCTTCCCGGTCCAGGCCGAACTGAACGGCCGCCGCTACTGGCTGGAGAACCGCTGGGGCGACTTCCCGCAGCTCAACGCCCGTTCCGAGCTGAGCGACCTGGAGCGTGGCCCGTACCGCCAGAGGGAGCTGCGCCGCACGGTGTACGAGCGGCTGTTCCAGCAGCCGCTCAAGGACCAGGTCTTCTACCTGAGCTACAACGGCAAGCAGTTCTCGGACAGCCCGCGTGCGATGTACGAGGAGCTGGTGCGGCGCGGTTCGGACCTGAAGCACCTGTGGGCGGTCCGTGACGGCCAGGTCAACCTGCCGGACGGGATCGAGAAGGTTCGCATGTGGGGCACGGAGTGGTACGAGGCGCTGGCCTCCAGCCGCTACATCGTCACCAACGGCCACCTTCCCGACTGGATCGTGCGCCGCCCGGGGCAGTCGATCGTGCAGACCTGGCACGGCACGATGCTGAAGAAGATCGGGCACGACATCGACACCCTGCACTTCGACCGGCGCTACCAGGAGAAGCTGGCGCTGGAGGCCAAGCAGTGGAGCCTGCTGGTGTCCTCCAACCGCTTCAGCACGCCGATCCTGAAGCGGGCGTTCTCCTACGACGGTGAGATCCAGGAGGCGGGCTACCCCCGCAACGACTACCTGTACACCGCCGACCGGGACGCGATCACGGCGCGGGTGAGGAAGGCACTCGGCCTGCCCGAGGGCAAGAAGGTCGTGCTGTACGCGCCGACCTGGCGCGACGACCAGTCGCACAGCGCCGGTCAGTACCTGTTCGACCTGCGCATCGACCTCGAGGACGCCCAGCGCCGCCTCGGCGACGACCACGTGCTGCTGATCCGCCGCCACTCCAACGTGGTGGACGCGGTGCCGGGTGCGGGCAACGGCTTCGTGTGGGACGCCTCGGAGTACCCGGACATCGTCGACCTCTACATCGCGGCGGACATCATGATCACGGACTACTCGTCGGTGATGTTCGACTACGCGCACCTGAAGCGGCCGATGCTGTTCTTCACGTACGACCTGGAGCACTACCGGGACACGCTGCGCGGGTTCTACTTCGACTTCGAGCAGGACTCGCCCGGTCCGCTGATCGACAACTCCAAGGAGCTGGTCGACGCGATCCGGGACATCGACCAGGTGCGGGCGGAGTACCAGGAGCGGTTCGACCGCTTCCACCACCTGTTCTGCGACCTGGACGACGGCAACGCGTCCGCGCGGGTCGTCGACCGGATGATCGAGCAGGCCCGCGAGGGCTGACCCGCTGCCGCCAAGGCAAAGGGGCGGGGCCCGGAGGATCGTGATCCTCCGGGCCCCGCCCCTTTCGCGTGCGGCCGGCTCAGAGCCGGACGGTCTTCACCGAGAGCTGGCACGCGGCCGTGAAGTAGGGCCGCAGCTCGGTGCGCCGGCGGGTGGGCGGCAGCGGAGCGGGCGTCTGGCCCAGCGCCCGGCGGGACTTGCGCACGGCACGGGTCAGCACGGTCGGCCCCGCCGCCACGGTCTCGCTGAGCACCGGGCGGGGGAAGGTGAACACGTTGATCGGCTGGAGTACGTCGGTCGCCAGCTTGGCCAGCGGCACCCGGGGCGCGTCGGGCGCGGTGCGCAGCGACAGGTCCCAGATGACTTCCTTCTCGTCCTCGTCGGTGTGCTCCCGCACCAGGGTGGCGCAGTCGACGTCCACGGCCACCCAGCCGTCGCCCTCGTCGCGCAGCGGGAAGGTCAGCACCCGCTCCTTGTCCCGCCGGTGCACGGCCTCGACGACGGCGCCCGCGGTCGGCCGCGCGCCCCACAGCTCGGCGCGTACGGCGACGGTCCGCTCGTCCACCTTGACCGGGCCGACCTCGGCGTGCACCTCGCGCAGCGCGCTGCGCAGCCGCAGCCCGCCGTCCTCGTGCCGGTGCGGCAGCATCAGCGCCAGGGACGGCCCTTGCGTGCGCGGCAGCCGTACGGCGAGCAGGTCCCGGGTGTCGCAGCCGTAGCCGTCGGTGGTGAGCGCCACCTCGCGTTCGCCCTCGCGGGTGGCCAGGGCCAGCTCCCAGGTGCCGTGTGCGAGCCCGGCGTCCCAGGGCACGACGGCGTCGCCCCCGGCGGAGAAGGGGAAGCGGTGCTCCGCGGCACCGGCACCGCCCCTGCGCACGACGAGGTCGGCCTGCCCGGCGCTCGGCGGCAGCGTGCCCACGGCGACGTGGACCGAGCCCTCGCGGTCGACGCGGGCGGTGGCGTGGCGGGGCAGCTCCTTGCGGGCGAAGGCCTCCTTGAGGATGGCCTCGAAGCGCTCGCGGCTGGCCCGCTCGTGGAAGCGCTCGGCGTTGCGGATACCGGCGGCGGCCATCTTCAGGCGCAGTTCGTCGTCCTTGACCAGGCGCCGGATCGCGTCGGCCATCGCCGCCACGTCGCCGCCTGGGACGATCAGCCCGTCCTCGCCGTCGGTGAGGACGTTGCGCGGCCCGTGGTCGGCGTCCGTGGCGACGACGGGCAGTCCGGCGGCCATCGCCTCGACCAGGACGTTGCCGAAGGCCTCCCGCTTGGAGGGCAGGACGAAGATCGACGCCTTGCCGAACTCCGGGGTGACCGGCGAGGTCTGGCCCATGAGGAGGATGCTGTTGGACAGTCCCAGTTCCTCGATGCGGGCCCGCAGCTTCTTCTTCTCGGCGCCGTGGCCGTAGATGCGCAGGGTCCACTCCGGTGCCTCGGCGTGGACCCTGGCGAAGGCCTCGACGAGCAGGGCGTGGTTCTTGTTGTCGGTGAGGTGACCGGCGGAGACGATCACCTTGTTGGTGCCGCTGGAGCGGATCGTGGACGCCGGTACGCAGTTGGGCATCACCGCCAGGCGGTTGCGCACCGCGGGCACCTGCCGGGCGAGCGCCGCGACCTCCTCCGGGGTGAGCGCGGTGAGGGCGTCCAGGTGCCGGTAGGCCGGGAAGAGGCGCTGCTTGATGTCCGTGGCGTAGATGGCGGGCATCGAGTGCTCCTGGGTGACCTTCAGGTAGTCACCGGGGGCCTGCGCCAGCATGATCGTGTTGCGCGGGCTGGAGCTGACGACGACGTCGGCGTCGGTGGTGTCGAGGTACTCCAGCAGCCGCAGCTCCGCGAGCCGGCTCACCACCGGCGTCTTGGCACCGACGTTGAGCGGGTAGATCAGCGGGAACTTGTCCGACAGCGGGTTGTCCACGTCGGACACCGGGGAGTGCGGCCGCATGTCGGTGAGCGCCCGGACCTTCACCCGCGGGTCCAGCGGGAAGTACGACTCGTCGCGGACCTTGCGCAGCGCCACGATCTCGACGTCGTGCCGCTCGGCCAGGGCCCCGGCGAGGTTCTGCGTGGCGCTGACCACGCCCCCCATGTGGCACAGATCCCGAACGAGAAATGCGATCTTCACTTTTCGGCTTCCCTCTGCTCCCGGAACCGGCTGGCCACCAGCGGTCCCCCGCCCCTGGTCGTACGTGTGGCCACATGCTCCTCACAAACTACACACGGCTGCCCGGCGGCGGGTCACGACCCCGACACACCTGTGTAACCCTGTGCACAGCAAGATGCCGCCCGCGGGACAGAGGTTCCACGGGCGGCTGTGCGCGTCGTCACCCCTGCGGCCGGACGGCGCCGCGCGGGGCTGTCACGGAGGGATCAGAACGGCTCGAAGCCGTCGAACTCCTGCTGGACCTCGTCCCGTTCGGCCTCCCGGTCCCGGCGCCGCTGAGCGGCGGGACGCGGCTCCTCGAAGCGGTGGTCCTCGCCGCGGCGGCCGAGCATCTCGGCCCCGGCCGACATCGAGGGCTCCCAGTCGAAGACGACCGCGTTGTCCTCGGGGCCGATGGCGACGCCGTCGCCGCTGCGGGCGCCCGCCTTCATCAACCGCTCCTCGACACCGAGGCGGTTGAGCCGGTCGGCGAGGTAGCCGACGGCCTCGTCGTTGTTGAAGTCGGTCTGGCGCACCCAGCGTTCGGGCTTCTCGCCGCGCACCCGGAACAGACCGTCCTCCTCACGGGTGACGGTGAAGCCCGCGTCGTCCACGGCCTTGGGCCGGATGACGATACGCGTCGCCTCCTCCTTCGGGCGGGCGGCACGCGCCTTGGCGACCAGTTCCGCCAGCGCGAAGGACAGCTCCCTGAGGCCCATGTGGGCCACCGCGGACACCTCGAAGACCCGGTAGCCGCGCGCCTCCAGGTCCGGCCGGACCATCTCGGCCAGGTCCCTGCCGTCGGGCACGTCGATCTTGTTGAGGACGACGATCCGGGGCCGGTTGTCCAGGCCGCCGTACTCGCGCAGTTCGGCCTCGATGACGTCCAGGTCGGACAGCGGGTCGCGCTCGGACTCCAGCGTCGCCGTGTCCAGCACGTGCACCAGCACGCTGCACCGCTCCACGTGCCGCAGGAACTCCAGACCGAGGCCCTTGCCCTGGCTGGCCCCCGGGATGAGACCGGGGACGTCGGCGATGGTGTAGACGGTCTCGCCGGCCGTCACCACGCCCAGGTTCGGGACGAGCGTCGTGAAGGGGTAGTCGGCGATCTTCGGCTTGGCCGCGCTCAGCACGGAGATCAGCGAGGACTTGCCGGCGCTCGGGTAGCCGACCAGCGCCACGTCGGCGACGGTCTTCAGCTCCAGCTGGACGTCCTGGAGGTCGCCGGGCTCGCCGAGCAGCGCGAAGCCGGGGGCCTTGCGGCGTGCGGAGGCCAGCGCCGCGTTGCCGAGGCCGCCCCGGCCGCCCTGTGCGGCGACGTAGGAGGTGCCGTGGCCGACGAGGTCGGCGAGCACGTTGCCCGCCTTGTCGAGGACGACGGTGCCGTCGGGCACGGGCAGGACCAGGTCCTGGCCGTCCTTGCCGGAGCGGTTGCCGCCCTCGCCGGGCTTGCCGTTGGTGGCCTTGCGGTGCGGGGAGTGGTGGTAGTCGAGGAGCGTGGTCACCGACTGGTCCACGGTGAGGATCACGTCGCCGCCCCGGCCGCCGTTGCCGCCGTCCGGGCCGCCGAGCGGCTTGAACTTCTCACGGTGGACGGAGGCACAGCCGTGGCCTCCGTTACCCGCGGCGACGTGCAGTTCGACGCGGTCCACGAAGGTGGTCATGGGATGTGCCTCCAGTTACTGCCTACTGCGGGAATGTCTCTTGGTCAACACGCGAAAGGCGGACCCGCTTCCCCTCGGGGAAGTGAGGCCCGCCTCGCGAAAGTGTCCGGTCAGGCGACCGGGACGATGTTCACGACCTTGCGGCCGCGGTGGGTGCCGAACTGCACCGCACCGGCCTGCAGGGCGAACAGCGTGTCGTCGCCGCCACGGCCGACGCCGGCGCCCGGGTGGAAGTGGGTGCCACGCTGGCGGACCAGGATCTCACCCGCGTTGACGGCCTGACCGCCGAAGCGCTTCACGCCGAGCCGCTGGGCATTCGAGTCGCGACCGTTCCGGGTGGACGATGCGCCCTTCTTGTGTGCCATGTCTCCTCAGTCCCTTACTTCGCAGCCGCGGGGATCTCAGTGACCTTGATCGCCGTGTACTGCTGGCGGTGGCCCTGACGACGGCGGTAGCCGGTCTTGTTCTTGTAGCGCAGAATGTCGATCTTCTGGCCCTTGTGGTGGTCCACGACCTCGGCCTGGACCTTGATGCCGGCCAGCACCCACGGGTCGCTGGTCACAGCGTCGCCGTCGACGACGAGCAGGGTCGAGAGCTCGACCGTGTCGCCGACCTGGGCGGTGGAAATCTTGTCAACCTCAACGATGTCGCCGACAGCAACCTTGTGCTGGCGACCACCGCTGCGCACGATGGCGTACACGCGGATCTCACTCTCTCGCTCGGAACGGCACCCCCGCAGTCCAGCCGCCCGGTGACACACGGACGGCCTCTCCCGGCCACAGCCCGCGAGGGCACACCCGGAAGGAAAGAGGTTTACGGGGATGTGACGCGTCAGTCGACACGCCGACGGTCAAGATTACGGGGCCGCACGACAGGGGTCAAACCGGGCCCCCGGAGCCCGCCACCAGGGCCGCCGGGGATCAGCCGGAGACCGCCGCGACGTACTCGGCGTACGCCTCCGTCGCCCGCGCGGGCGACAGGTCGAGGTGCTCCAGGATGGTGTACCGGCCGGGCCGGGTCTGCGGCGCGAACCCCACGGCCCGCACGAACTCCTCGTCGCCGAACCCGATCTCCCGGGCCGTCACCGGCAGCCCGTGCCGGCGCAGCGTGTCCGCCATCAGCAGGGAGCCCTCCCGGTCGCCGCGCAGATACGTCGCGAAGGCGGCGCCGATGCCCACCTGCTCGCCGTGGCTGGCCGCGCGCCCGGGGTACAGCAGGTCGAGGGCGTGGCTGATCTCGTGGCAGGCCCCGGACGAGGGTCGGGTGTGCCCGGCGATGGTCATGGCGATGCCGGACAGCACCAGGCCCTCGGTCAGCACGGTCAGGAACCCGTCGTCGCCGCAGCCGCCGGGATGGCGCAGCACGGCCTCACCGGCCTGCCGGGCGAGGGCGGCGGCGAGGCCGTCGACCTTCTCGCCGTTCACCCGGTGGGCCAGCTCCCAGTCGGCGACGGCGGAGACGTTGGAGACGGCGTCGCCGATGCCGGAGCGCACGAACCGGATCGGCGCCTCCCGGATCACCGCGAGGTCCACGACGAGCGCGATGGGCGTCGGCACGCCGTACGAACCGCGGCCCGCGTCGTTGTCGAGGATGGAGACCGGCGAGCAGATGCCGTCGTGGGACAGGTTGGTGGCCACCGCGACCATGGGCAGGCCCACCCGGGCCGCGGCGAACTTGGCGCAGTCGATGACCTTGCCGCCGCCGAGGCCGACCACCGCGTCGTAGCGCCCCGACTTCATCCCGTCGGCCAGCCGCACCGCGTCGTCGATCGTGCCGCCGCCGACCTCGAACCAGTCGGCGCCGGGCAGGGACGGCTCCAGCCTTCTGCGCAGCCGCGCCCCCGAGCCGTCGCTGATCGCCACGGCCAGCGTCCCGGACTGCGAGATCCGCTGGTCCGCGAGGACGCTCGCCAGGTCGGCCAGGGCGCCCGGCCGGACGTCCACGACGAGCGGCGAGGGGATGAGCCTCGTCAGTACCGGCACGGGATCTTCTCTCCTCGGGGGCGGGGCCTGTCGTTGATGATGCGCCCGGGAACGTCCGGGGAAACGTGCGGCCCCGTCCGAACGGAATCCGAACGGACGGGGCCACACGTTTTGCGACAGGTGCCGGATCAGGCGGGCGCAGGATCAGCCCTCGTCGGTGGCGGCCGTGACCGAGGACGGTGCCTGCTGGGCGGCCGCCGCGGTCTTCTTCGACGCCGTCTTCTTGGCCGTGGCCTTCTTGGCGGTCGTCGTCTTGGCCGCCTTCTTGGCGGTGGCCTTCTTGGCGGTCGTCGTCTTCTTGGCCGCCGTCTTCTTGGTGGCGGCCTTCTTCGCCGTCGCCTTCTTGGCCGTCTTGCGGGCCGCCGCCTTCTTGGCCGGAGCAGCCTCGTCGGCCTCGGGCTGTGCCTCGGGGGCTTCCTCCGCCGTGGCCGACGGGACGACCGTGACGGCCGCCTCCTCGGACGCGGTGGCGGTGGTGGGCTTGCGCACCGCCCGGCGCCGCGGACGGGCCGGGGCCGCGCTCTCGGCCGCCTCGCCGACGGCCGGGGCCTGCGGCGCCTGCTCGGGCTCGGCGGGCTGCTCGGCCACCGGGGCCACCGTGCCGGCCGTCTCCGGGACCGTCAGGACCGCGGCCTCGGCACCCTCGGGCGAACCGGCCGGTGCGGACACCTTCCGGGTCGCCCTGCGGCGGGTACGGCCCTTGGGCGCGGCCTCGTCCGACGCGGGCGCCGGGGACTCGGCCGGGGCCGGGGCGGGGGCGCCGGAAACGGCGTCCTCGACGGCGGCGGGCTCGGCCAGCACCTCGGCGGCGGGCTCGCGCCGCACGGGACGCTCGACCTCCTCCCGCACCGTGACGTCCTGCGCGGTCGGCGCCTCGGCGGGCGCGGCCTCGGCCTGCGCGACCTCCTCGGCCTTCGCCGTACCGGTCTGCGTACCGCTCTTCGCGGCCTTGGGCGCGCCCGCCGGGGCGGACGCCCGACGGCTCGCGCGACGCCGGCCACGACCGCGCGTGGCGGCGGCCTCGGCCTCGGCGGCGCTGCTGTACAGCTCCTCGTCCGCGCTGAAGTCGGGCGCCGGGAGGGCGACCGGCTCGGCCACCTCGGCGGCGACCTCGGCCTCGGACTCGGTGTCCGCCTCCTGCTCCGCCGTCGGGCCGGTCTCGACCCCGGCGACGGCCTCGTGCTCGTGCGGCTGGTCGGCCCCGGCCCGCGCCCGCTTGCGGCGCTTGCCACCGCCGCCGCCGCCACCGGCCGCGGACGGCTGGTCGAGGTGGACGATGACACCGCGGCCGTTGCAGTGGACGCAGGTCTCCGAGAACGACTCCAGCAGGCCCTGGCCGACCCGCTTGCGGGTCATCTGGACCAGGCCCAGCGAGGTCACCTCGGCCACCTGGTGCTTGGTCCGGTCCCGGCCCAGGCACTCCAGCAGCCGCCGCAGCACCAGGTCCCGGTTGGACTCCAGCACCATGTCGATGAAGTCGATGACGATGATGCCGCCGAGGTCGCGCAGCCTCAGCTGGCGCACGATCTCCTCGGCCGCCTCCAGGTTGTTCCTGGTGACCGTCTCCTCGAGGTTGCCGCCCTGACCGGTGAACTTGCCGGTGTTGACGTCGATGACGACCATCGCCTCGGTCCGGTCGATCACCAGCGAACCGCCACTGGGCAGCCAGACCTTGCGGTCCAGCGCCTTGGCGAGCTGCTCGTCGATCCGGTACGTGGCGAAGACGTCGACCTCGCTGGTCCACTTGGACAGCCGCTCGGCGAGGTCCGGTGCCACGTGGGACACGTAGCCGTGGATGGTCTGCCAGGCGTCGTCGCCGCTGACGACGACCTTGGAGAAGTCCTCGTTGAAGATGTCGCGCACGACCCGGACGGTCATGTCCGGCTCGCCGTACAGCAGCGTCGGGGCGCTGGAGCTGCCGCCCTTGGCCTTCTTCTGGATGTCCTCCCACTGCGCCTGGAGCCGCTCGACGTCGCGGCGCAGCTCGTCCTCGCTGGCGCCCTCGGCGGCGGTGCGCACGATGACGCCCGCGTCCTCGGGGACGATCTTCTTCAGGATCGTCTTGAGGCGGGAGCGCTCGGTGTCGGGCAGCTTGCGGCTGATGCCGGTCATCGAGCCCTCGGGCACGTAGACCAGGTAGCGGCCGGGCAGCGAGACCTGGCTGGTCAGGCGGGCGCCCTTGTGGCCGATCGGGTCCTTGGTGACCTGCACGAGGACCGACTGGCCGGACTTGAGGGCGGACTCGATGCGGCGCGGCCCATTGGCCATGCCCAGCGCCTCGAAGTTGACCTCACCGGCGTACAGGACGGCGTTGCGGCCCTTGCCGATGTCGATGAAGGCGGCCTCCATCGACGGCAGCACGTTCTGCACCTTGCCGAGGTAGACGTTGCCGACGTACGAGGTGGCCTGCTCCTTGTTGACGTAGTGCTCGACGAGCACCCCGTCCTCCAGGACGCCGATCTGGGTGCGCTCGCCGTGCTGGCGGACGACCATGACGCGCTCGACGGCCTCGCGGCGGGCCAGGAACTCGGCCTCGGTGATGATCGGCACCCGGCGGCGGCCCTGCTCGCGGCCCTCACGGCGGCGCTGCTTCTTGGCCTCCAGACGGGTGGAGCCCTTGATGGACTGCACCTCGTCGGACGGCTCGGGCTTCGGGCGGGGCTCGCGGACCTTGACGACGGTGCGCTCGGGGTCGTCGGTGGAGGACTCGGCCTCGCCCGAGCCGTCCCCGGCCCGGCGGCGGCGACGACGGCGACGACGGCTGCTGGAGCCACCGCTGTCGCCGGCGGCCTCCTCGCCGTTGTCCTCGGCGTCCTCCTCCGCCTGCTCGGCGGCGTCCGCAGCGTCCTGATCGGCCCGGTCGGCGGCGGCCTGGTCGACCTCGCCGTCCGTCAGGTCGCCGTCCGCGGCGTCACCCCGGCGACGGCGACGGCCGCCACGGCGGCGACGGCGGCGCGAACCGGACTCCTCATAGCCCTCGGCGTCGTCGTGGTCGTCGCCCGACGCGTCGGACTCGGCCTCGTCGTCGGTCTTCGCGTCGGCGTCGGCCTCGGGCTCGTCCCGGGTGACGGCGGCGGTGACCCGCTCCTCGGCGGCCTCCTCGGCGGCGGCGCCCCGGCGCTTGCGGCGGCGACGCGAGCCGGCGGGCTGCTCCTCGGGGGCCTCCGCGCTCTCCTCGGCCGGCTTCGCCGACTCGGCACCGGCCGCTTCGGCGGCGGCCTCGGCCGCGGCCCGCTCGGGCGTCTGGAACTGGGGCTCGGCGAACACGGGCGCCTGGAACACGGCGACCGCCGGACGCGAGGGGCGCTTGGGGGCGTCCGCCTCGTCGGACGCCGCGGCGGCGGACTGCGCCGGGGCGGCGAAACCGGAGGCGGCCTTACGGGTGGAGCGGCGGCGCGCACGACGCGGCGCGGCGTCCTCGCCGGACTCGGCGCTCTCGGCCGGCGCGGCGGCGGGGGCGGCGGGCTCCGCGGACTTCGCGGACTTCGCGGACTTCGCGGGCTCGGGGGCCGCGGCGGCGGCCTCGGTCTCGCCCGCTTCGGCGGCCTCGACCGGCGCCTCGGCCGGGGCGGAGACGCGGCGCGTGGCACGACGCCGGGTCCGGCCCTTGGGCGCGGCGCTGTCGGCCTCGCCCCGGGTCTCCTCCACGGCGGGCGCGGGCGCCTCGACCGGCTCCGGGGCCACGGCGGTGGCTGGCTCGGCGGCGGGCTCAGCGGCCGAGGTCACGCTGCGCGTGGCACGACGCCGGGTACGCCCCTTGGGCGCGGCGCTCTCGGCGGGGGCCGCGACGGTCTCGGTGGTCTGCGCTGCCTCTTCCGCCTCCTCCGCCTCTTCGGCGGGCGTCGGCGTCTCGGCGGCGGGGGCCGCGGGCACGACGGTCTCGGCCGCCTCCGCCGACGCGGGAGCCCCGGCGGGCGCGGAGGCACGGCGCACCGCACGGCGCCGCGGCCGGGCGGGGGCGGCCGGCTCCGGGGCCGGCTCGGAGGCCTCTGCGGGCTCCGCGGGGGCCGACTCGGCCGGCGCGACGGTCTCCGCCGGCGCCTCGGAGGCACCGGACGGCGGACCCGCCGGGCGGGACGCGGCCCTGCGCCGACGGCGCGGCGGCAGGGTGTCGCTGGGGGTGTTCGACTCGGTGTCCGTCGAGCTGGTCGCGGACCCGGTGGGTTCGGTCGGTTCGAGCATGCGGGGGTTTCTCCCGTCAGGCTCCCGGGCGCCGCGCCCGGTCCGGCATCGACATGTCGACCGCCGGTGACGTCCGCGGCTCGCGCGGTGCGCGGTCGCCGCCGTCCGGGGCGCGGGCGCCGCTCGGAAGCTCATCCGTGTCTTGTCTCGCCGGTTCCGTACCCCTTGTCGTGCACGGCCTGGCGAAAGTCTTGTGGTCGGTGCGCTGCCCGACCCAGGTGGCTCCCGAGTTCGAGGGCGGCGCTACGACGTCCGTCCCTACGCGGAACCTTCCTTACGCCGACGCCTTCGCGGCGGCGGAAGCGGCGGCCGGTTGCGGCTCGGGCGCTTTCGCCTCGCGGTCGGGCGCGAGCGGGTCGGTCACCGCACCGGTCTCTTCATCGAACAGCCCCTGCGCCAGCCTGGTCACCGCTGCGGGGACCGGCGGCGCCAGGTCGGCCACGGCGCGAAGACCGGACAGGACGTCGTCGGGTCGTACGGCAGGCGTCACGTGCCGAACAACCAGCCGCAGTATCGCACAGGGCCGGTCGCTCGGCCTATCAGCCGGTGAGCCGTGCGTGGTGACGCTCTCCAGATGCGCGACGGCGGAGCGGGTGTCGAAGGTGCGGACGCCGTTCTTCGTACGGCGCTGCACCTCCACCGCCGGGGCCGCGGTGAACGCCGCGACGGCGGCTTCGGCCTCGGCGGGCTCCACCCCGTCCAGCCGCAGCTCCCACACGGAGGCCGTCAGCCGGTCGGCGAGCCCGGAGGTCCGGGCCTCGACCGCGTCGACGACGTCGAGCCCGGCGGGCAGCGACTCGTCGAGGAGCAGCCGCAGCCGCTCCGGGTCGCGCGCCTCGGTGAGCGCGATCTCCAGATACTCCGCCTCACTGCCCGTGCCGGTGGGTGCGGCATTGGCGTACGACACCTTCGGGTGCGGTGTGAACCCCGCCGAGTACGCCATCGGCACCTCGGCGCGGCGCAGCGCACGCTCGAAGGCGCGCTGGAAGTCACGGTGGCTGGTGAACCGGAGGCGGCCGCGCTTGGTGTAACGCAGTCGAATGCGCTGCACCGCGGGAACGGGCGGCGGGCCTACGGGCTGTCGCTTGCCCAGGGGACTTCTCCTTGTGTACGGCGGTCGGGACCGGGACGCATCCCCGCGGTGGCGGGGAGCACTCCGGCTGACGCCTTCCCGGTGTGGTGCAGTCGGGATCATCCCCGCGTCGGCGGGGAGGGTTCGCGCCCGGTCCTCTTTTCTAGAGTACGCGTTTGCGCGTCCAGCAGTTCCCGCCGGTCCACCGGCTGCCGCCCGGCGGGCTCACCGAAGAGCATCCGGCGCACGTCGGCACGCGCCTGCCGGGCGGAGCGCCGGGCCGAGGCCAGCGCCTGCCGGGCCGCCCGCCCGGCGCTGCGCCCGGCCTCTGCGAGGGGACGCAGCACGGCGTCCCGCACGGCGTGCCCCACCGGGGTCAGCACGCTCCGGTACACCCACCGCACCGG
The DNA here is from genome assembly GCF_040686295.1 of Streptomyces sp. NPDC085944. Classification (NCBI taxonomy): domain Bacteria; kingdom Bacillati; phylum Actinomycetota; class Actinomycetes; order Kitasatosporales; family Streptomycetaceae; genus Streptomyces; species Streptomyces sp. NPDC085944. The sequence continues at coordinate 101,383 of NZ_JBFBJX010000016.1, forward strand.
CTCCACCACGGTCCACCGCAGGAGCGCGCCGAGGAACCGCCCGACGGCACGCGAGACGTACCCGGCGATCCGCCAGGCGTGTCCGAGGGCGTCCCACACCTCCCGTCCGACGACGGCGAGGGCCCGGCCGACGGGAGCGAGCACCCACCGCCACACCGCGAGGGCCGGCAGCACCAGCATCACCCGGACGACCCAGTACAGAACGAACCCGGCCCCGTTGACTACGAGCCCCACGCCCCGCGCGACCTGCCCGGCGCACCGGACCAGCCCCCTGCCGCACCGGGCGAGTACATGCCCCACCGGGGTCAGCACCCACCGGTACCACCACTCCCCCGGCACGACGACCAGGTACCGCCCGAGCCGAGCGAGACCGGCGTACAGCCCGCGCCCGACCGCCGCGAGCACCGCACCCACCCGCGTGAAGAACCGGGCGAGCGCGTGCCCGGCCGGCGTCAGCACCCACCGGTACAGCCAGACCGCCGGCCCGACGAGGAGCACGCTCCCCAGCCGGGCCACGCCCTTGGCGAGCGGCACGACGCCATACCGCCACAACGCGACCAGCGGCCACACGAAGACCGCTCGCCCGAGCCACGCCAGCGCCCGCCCGACGGGACGCAGCACCGTGTCCCGCAGGAACCGCCCCACGACGACCAGCGCGTCCCACACCATGCGCACCGGCACGACCAGCACCAGCACGACGATCCGCACCGGAACCCGGACCGCCACGGCCAGACACCCCTCGGCGTCCGGCCGGCGCACCGGTTCCCCCTGCGGCCGCGCCGCGGGCGCCTTCTCCAGATCCACCATGAACACGAAGACGCCGCGGAACCCCTTCCGGATCCCGCGGCGTCGCGCCGAGTGTCCCTACTTGACCACGGTCAGCGGCAGCAGCTTCTTGCCGGTCGGGCCGACCTGAATTGACGTGTCCATGGCCGGGCACACTCCGCAGTCGAAGCAGGGCGTCCAGCGGCAGTCGTCGACCTCGGTCTCGTCGAGGGCGTCCTGCCAGTCCTCCCAGAGCCACTCCTTGTCGAGGCCGGAGTCCAGGTGGTCCCAGGGCAGGACCTCCTCGTAGCCGCGCTCACGGGTGGTGTACCAGTCGACGTCGACGCCGGTCGGCTCCAGGGCCTTGGCGGCGCAGGCCATCCAGCGGTCGTAGGAGAAGTGCTCGCGCCAGCCGTCGAAGCGGCCGCCGTCGTCGTAGACGGCGCGGATGACGGCGCCCAGGCGGCGGTCGCCGCGGGAGAGGAGGCCCTCGACGATGCCGGGCTTGCCGTCGTGGTAGCGGAAGCCGATGGAGCGGCCGTACTTCTTGTCGCCGCGGATCTTGTCGCGGAGCTTCTGGAGGCGGGCGTCCGTCTCCTCCGCCGACAGCTGCGGGGCCCACTGGAACGGGGTGTGGGGCTTGGGGACGAAGCCGCCGATGGAGACCGTGCAGCGGATGTCGCCGGAGCCGGAGACCTCACGGCCCTTGGCGATGACGCGGGTGGCCATGTCGGCGATCTGGAGGACGTCGTCGTCGGTCTCGGTGGGCAGGCCGCACATGAAGTACAGCTTCACCTGGCGCCAGCCGTTGCCGTAGGCCGTGGCGACGGTCCGGATGAGGTCCTCCTCCGAGACCATCTTGTTGATGACCTTGCGGATGCGCTCGGAGCCGCCCTCGGGGGCGAAGGTGAGGCCGGAACGGCGGCCGTTGCGGGTCAGCTCGTTGGCCAGGTCGATGTTGAAGGCGTCCACGCGGGTGGAGGGGAGGGACAGGCCGATCTTGTCCTCCTCGTACCGGTCGGCGAGGCCCTTGGCGACGTCGGCGATCTCCGTGTGGTCCGCGGAGGAGAGGGACAGGAGTCCCACCTCTTCGAAGCCGGTGGCCTTGAGGCCCTTGTCGACCATCTCGCCGATGCCGGTGATGGAGCGCTCGCGCACCGGGCGGGTGATCATGCCGGCCTGGCAGAAGCGGCAGCCCCGGGTGCAGCCGCGGAAGATCTCCACGGACATGCGCTCGTGGACGGTCTCGGCGAGCGGGACCAGGGGCTGCTTGGGGTAGGGCCACTCGTCGAGGTCCATGACGGTGTGCTTCGAGACCCGCCACGGGACGCCGGAGCGGTTGGGTACGACGCGGGCGATACGGCCGTCGGGGAGGTACTCGACGTCGTAGAAGGCGGGGACGTAGACGCCGCCGGTCTTGGACAGGCGGAGCAGGAGCTCCTCGCGGCCGCCGGGGCGGCCCTCGGCCTTCCAGGCGCGGATGATCGCGGTGACCTCCAGGACGGCCTGCTCGCCGTCGCCGATGACCGCGCAGTCGATGAAGTCCGCGATCGGCTCGGGGTTGAAGGCCGCGTGGCCGCCGGCCAGGACGATCGGGTCGTCGATGCCGCGGTCCTTGGCCTCCAGCGGGATGCCCGCGAGGTCGAGGGCGGTGAGCATGTTGGTGTAGCCCAGCTCCGTGGAGAAGGAGAGGCCGAAGACGTCGAAGGCGCCGACCGGGCGGTGGCTGTCGACCGTGAACTGCGGGACGGAGTGCTCCCGCATCAGCTCCTCGAGGTCCGGCCAGACGCTGTAGGTGCGTTCGGCGAGGACGCCCTGCTGTTCGTTGAGCACCTCGTAGAGGATCATGACGCCCTGGTTGGGCAGGCCGACCTCGTAGGCGTCGGGGTACATCAGGGCCCAGCGGACGTCGCAGGACTCCCACTCCTTGACCGTGGAGTTCAGCTCTCCGCCGACGTACTGGATCGGCTTCTGCACATGCGGCAGCAGGGCTTCGAGCTGCGAAAACACGGACTCGGCGGCCGGGGAGGCTTCGGCAGGCATCTCACGGGACCTTTGTGTGCTGACAAGGGGGACCATCCAGCCTAACCCGGCTGGGACGGTCCCCCTTACCGCTCACCTCTCGGGCGCCCCCTCTACGCCGACATCGGCCGTTGCACGGCGATCGACTGGAGCAGGCCGACCGCTATCCACACGGCGAACATGGAGGAGCCGCCGTAGGACACGAAGGGCAGGGGCAGGCCGGTGACCGGCATGATGCCGAGGGTCATGCCGACGTTCTCGAAGGTCTGGAAGGCGAACCAGGCGACGATCCCGGCGGCGACGACGGTCCCGTACAGGTCCGGGGTGCCGCGGGCGATGCGGCAGGCGCGCCAGAGGACCACGCCGAGCAGGGCGATGATGAGGCCCGCGCCGAGGAAGCCCAGTTCCTCGCCGGCGACGGTGAAGACGAAGTCGGTCTGCTGCTCGGGGACGAACCGGCCGGTGGTCTGCGAGCCGTGGAAGAGGCCGGAGCCGGTGAGCCCGCCGGAGCCGATGGCGATGCGGGCCTGGTTGGTGTTGTAGCCGACGCCCGCGGGGTCGAGGGCGGGGTTGGCGAAGGCGGCGAAGCGGGCGATCTGGTAGTCGTCCAGGATGCCGAGCTGCCACACGGCGAGCGCCCCGGCGGTGCCGGCGCCGAGCAGTCCGAAGATCCAGCGGTTGCTGGCGCCGGAGGCGAGCAGGATGCCGAGCACGATGATGACCATGACCATGACCGACCCGAGGTCGGGCATGAGCATCACGATGAGCATCGGCACGGTGGCCAGGCCCAGGGCCTGCAGCACGGTGCGGTGGTCGGGGTGGGGCCGGTCCCCGGCGTCGACGCGGGCGGCCAGCAGCAGCGCCATGCCCAGGATGATCGTGAGCTTCACGAACTCGGAGGGCTGCAGGGAGAAGCCGCCGGGGAGTTTGATCCAGGAGTGGGCGCCGTTGATGGTCGAGCCGAGCGGGGTGAGCACCAGCAGGATCAGGGCCACGGACGCGCCGTAGAGGACCGGTACGGCGGTGCGCAGGGCGCGGTGGCCGAGCCAGACGGTGGCGACCATCAGGGCGAGCCCGATGCCGGTGTTCAGCAGGTGCCGGGTGAGGAAGTAGTACTGGTCGCCCTGGTTGAGCTCGGTGCGGTTGCGGGTCGCGGAGTAGACGAGCAGCGAGCCCATCAGGGACAGGGCGACCGCGGCCAGCAGTATCGGCCAGTCGAGGCGCCGGGCCATCGAGTCCCGGGCGAAGAGGCGGGTCCAGCCGGCCTTGTCGGGGCCGTATCCGGAGACCTGGAAGCTGTTGCCGGTCATGCGCGTGCCCTCCGGCCTCTTCCGATGCCGCGGCGCCGGGTGCCGCGCCGTGCGCCGCCCGCGCCGCCTCGCCGTCGGTGGCGGCGGGTGTCGCGGTTCTCCCCGTTCTGGTTGGGGGTGGTGGCCGGCTGGGTCCCTTCCTCGACGGGGGCGTACTCCTCGTCCGGGGAGGCCTTCTCGTCGGGCTGGAGTTCCTTGACGACGTCCTTGGGCATCTTCGGGGAGAGGATCGTCCCGTCCGCCTTGATCTTCGGCAGGCTCGCCTGCGGCTTGGGCAGCAGGGCCTTCTTCGGGTCGATGTCGCCGTCGTCGGAGACGCCGTACAGCGCGTCGTAGATGTTGCGGACGGCGGGTCCCGAGGCGCCGGAGCCGGTGCCGCCCTGGGAGATCGTCATGACGATCGAGTAGTCCTTGGTGTACGTCGCGAACCACGAGGTGGTCTGCTTGCCGTAGACCTCGGCGGTACCGGTCTTGGCGTGCATCGGGATCTTGTCCTGCGGCCAGCCGACCTGGGCGAACCGCCAGGCGGCGGTGCCGCGGCTGGCGACGCCGGCGAGGGCCTCGTCCATCTTGGCGAGCGTGGCCTTGCTTATGGGCAGCCTGCCGTGCGCGGTGGGCTCGATCTCGCGGACGCTCTTGCCGTCGGGGCTGACGACGGCCTTGCCGATGGTCGGGTCGTACATGGTGCCGCCGTTGGAGATGGCCGCGTAGATGGTGGCCATCTGGATGGGGGTGACGAGGGTGTCGCCCTGGCCGATGGAGTAGTTGATGGAGTCACCGGCACGCATCTTGTTGCCGCTGCGGCAGTTCTCGTACGCGATCTTCTCGACGTAGGAGCCGTCCTTCTTGCCGGACTTGCACCAGGCGTCCTTGTTGGCCTCCCAGTAGTCCTGCTTCCACTGGCGGTCGGGGACGCGGCCGGAGACCTCGTTGGGGAGGTCGATGCCGGTCCTGGCGCCGAGGCCGAACTGGTGGGCGGCCTTGTAGAAGTAGTCGTTGGGGTCCTTGGGGTTCATCCCGCCGTCCTTCTTCCACTCCTGGTGGGCCAGGCGGTAGAAGACGGTGTCGCAGGAGAGCTCCAGGGCGCGGCCGAGGGTGATCGGGCCGTAGCTGGCCGACTCGAAGTTCTTGAAGACCTGGCCGCCGACGTCGTAGGCGCTGGAGCAGTCGTACTTGCCGTCGAACTCGTAGCCCGCCTCGACCGCGGCGGACGAGGAGACGACCTTGAAGATGGAGCCGGGGGCCGCCTGCCCCTGGATGGCGCGGTTGAGCAGCGGGTAGTTGGACTCCTTGCCGGTGAGCTTCTTGTAGTCCTTGGCGGAGATGCCGCCCACCCAGGCGTTGGGGTCGTAGTCGGGGTTGGAGGCCATGGCGACGACGCGGCCGGTCTTGGCCTCCATCACCACGACCGCGCCGGCGTCGGCCTCGTAGAGCCGGTTGGTGTTGCGGTCCATCTCCTTGCGGGCGGCCTTCATCGCCTCGTTCAGCTCGTACTCGGCGACGCGCTGGACGCGGGCGTCGATGCTGGTGACGAGGTTGGCGCCGGGGGTGCCGGGGTCGGACTCGGCCTTGCCGATGACGCGGCCGAGGTTGTCGACCTCGTAGCGGGTGACGCCGGCCTTGCCGCGCAGCGCCTTGTCGTACTGGCGTTCCAGGCCGGAGCGGCCGACCTGGTCGGAGCGCAGGTAGGGCGAGTCGGTGTCCTCGGCCTTCTTCAGCTCCTCGTCGGTGACCGGCGAGAGGTAGCCGAGGACCTGGGCGGTGTTGGAGCCGCCGGGTGCGGCGTAGCGGCGTACGGCCATGGGTTCGGCGGTGATGCCGGGGAAGTCCTCGGCGCGCTCGCGGATCTGCAGGGCCTGCTTGACGGTGGCCTCGTCGGTGACGGGGATCGGCTGGTAGGGCGAGCCGTTCCAGCAGGGCTGGGGGGTCTCGGCGTCGCAGAGCCTGACCTTGTCGATGACCTCCTGCGGCTTCATGCCGAGGACGCCGGCCAGCTTGGTGAGGACGGCCTTGCCGTCGTCCTTCATCTTCAGCAGGTCGGTGCGGGAGGCGGAGACGACGAGCCGGGTCTCGTTGTCGGCGAGGGCGACGCCGCGGGCGTCCAGGATCGAGCCGCGGGTGGCGGGCTGGACGACCTGCTGGACGTGGTTGCCGGAGGCCTCGGCGGCGTACTCGTCGCCCTGGCGGATCTGGAGGTACCAGAGGCGGCCGCCCAGGGTGGCGAGGAGGGAGAGGACGAGGATCTGGATGACGACGAGGCGGGTCTGGACGCGGGTGCTGCGGCCGGTCTCGGGGATGTTGGTCATGGGGCGCAGCCCGTCCGGTCGAGGGTGGCGGTGGGCGACGAGTGGGCGGTCACTGGTTCTGGCTCCCCCTCACGATGGCTGTGCTGCTGGTGTGCTGCCGTGTCGTCACAGGCGCTTGACCCCCTTGATGCGGCCGGCCCGGGCGACGCGGGCGCGGGCCGTCTTCACCCGCAGCGCGTTGCGCTGTCTGCCGATGCGCAGGCCGGTGCCGCCGGAGAGCCAGCCGGAGGAGATGTCGGGGCTCTGGGCAGCGGAGTTGGTGTCGGCCAGCGGGTCGTTGTCGGCCCGGCGGGCGAGTGCCATGACGCCGGGGACGACGAAGGGCGCGAGCAGCAGGTCGTACAGGGCGGACGTGAACAGCAGGCTGGGCAGGCCGACGTGGCGGGCGGCGGTGTCGCCGACGAGGGCGCCGACGCCCGCGTAGAGCAGGGTGGTGCCGACGGCGGCGGCGACCACGACGACCATGGGGCCGGTGGCCGAGCGGAGCCGTCCGTTGTCGGGCTTGGCGAGGCCGGCGAGGTAGCCGACGACGCAGAGCACGAGGGCGTAGCGGCCGGCGGCGTGGTCGGCGGGCGGGGCGAGGTCGGCGAGGAGTCCGGCGCCGAAGCCGACGAGGGCGCCGCCGACGTGGCCGTAGACCAGGGCGAGGCCGAGGACGGTGAGCAGCATCAGGTCGGGGACGGCGCCGGGCAGGTGGAGGCGGGCGAGGACGCTCACCTGGATCACCAGGGCGACGACGACCAGGGCGACGGACAGCAGGATCCGGTTGACGCGCATGGGGTGAGGGCTCCTACGGTTCGGTCTGCTCGTTCTGCTGGTCGGTCTGGCCGTTCTGACCGGTGGCGTCGTTCTGACCGGTGGCGTCGTTCTGACCGGTGGCGTCGGTCTCGCCGTCCCGGTTCTGGCCCTCGGGGTCGGCCCCCGGGGTCACGGTCACCGTGACGGTCGGCGTGGGCTCCGGCTTCGGCTTGTCCGGGAGCACCGCGTCGCGCGGGTCCTTCGCCGGGGCCTGGACGACGACGCCGACGATGTCGAGCTTGGTGAAGCTGACGAACGGCGTGACGTCGAGGATGCGGGTGAGGTCGCCGCCGTTGGGGTCGATGCGGGTGATGGTGCCGACGGGCACGCCGGGCACGAACGGCTTGTCGGCCTGGGAGCCGAAGGTGACGAGGCGGTCGCCCTTCTTGACGTCGGCCTTGCCGTTGAGGAGTTCGACGCGCAGGGGGCGGCTGCCCTGGCCGGATGCGAAGCCGAGTTCGTCGCCGGACTCCATCCGGGTGCCGACGGTGAAGTCCGGGTCGTTGGCGAGCAGCACGGTGGAGGTGTTCGGGCCGACGGTGGTGACGCGTCCGACGAGGCCGTCGCCGTTGAGGACGGTCATGTCGCGCTCGATGCCGTCGTTCGCGCCGACGTCGATGGTGACGGTCCAGGAGAAGCCCTGGGCCGCTCCTATGGCGATGACCTGGGCGCCCTTGATGCCGTACTGCCCGGCTCCGGCGAGTCCGAGCATCTTGTCGAACTGCTTGAGCCGACTGCGGCCGCGCTCGTCGCTGCCGAGCTTCGCCTTCAGGGCCGCGTTCTCCGTCTCCAGTCGCGCGAGCCGGTCGTGCCGGTCGCCGGAGTCGCGGATCGCGGAGACGGCGTTGCCGACCGGGTCGACCGCGGACGACACGCCGTTCTCGATCGGACCGAAGACGTTGGCCGCGGCCTGCCGGGCACCGTCGACCGGCGAGTCCTCCCCACCGCGGATGTCCACCGTGATCAGTGCGAACGCGATGGCGATCAGCAGTACCAGGAGCAGCCGGCTCTCTTTCGTGTCCCTCACGTGCGGCGGCCGTGCCTTCCTCGTCGGAATTCGGGAATCTCGGAATGTACGTGGCGGTGTTCGGGAATTGGGCGATTCGGCCCTTCGGGCTGTGCGGCGCATCGGGCCGTTCACGCACGTCCACTGCCGCAACCCTCTATATCAACGATCCGCCGTACGAGAGGAGATCGTCTCGTACGGCGGAACCGAAGTGTTACGTCATCTGCGGGGCGAGGCGTCCAGCACCTGCTGGAGTGCCTCGAACTCCTCGACGCACTTGCCGCTGCCGAGCGCGACGCTGTCGAGCGGGTCCTCGGCGATGTGGATCGGCATTCCGGTCTCCCGGCGCAGCCGTTCGTCGAGCCCGCGCAGCAGCGCACCGCCGCCGGTCAGGACGATGCCCCGGTCCATGATGTCGCCGGACAGCTCCGGCGGACACTTGTCGAGGGTCGTCTTGACGGCGTCGACGATGGCGTTGACCGGCTCCTCGATCGCCTTGCGCACTTCGGCGGCGGAGATGACGACGGTCTTGGGCAGCCCGGAGACGAGGTCCCGGCCGCGGATTTCGGTGTGCTCGTCGGAGTCGAGGTCGTACGCCGAACCGATCGTGATCTTGATCTGTTCGGCCGTGCGCTCACCCAGCAGAAGGCTGTACTCCTTCTTCACGTGCTGGATGATCGCGTTGTCCAGCTCGTCACCCGCGACGCGGATGGACTGGGCGGTGACGATGCCGCCGAGCGAGATGACCGCGACCTCCGTGGTGCCGCCGCCGATGTCCACCACCATGTTGCCCGTGGCCTCGTGGACCGGCAGGCCGGAGCCGATGGCCGCGGCCATGGGCTCTTCGATGATGTGCACCTGTCGGGCGCCGGCCTGGGACGACGCCTCGATGACGGCGCGGCGCTCGACGCCGGTGATGCCCGAGGGCACACAGACGACGACCCGCGGCCGAGCCAGATACCGCCGCTTGTGGATCTTCAGGATGAAGTAGCGCAGCATCCGCTCGGTGATCTCGAAGTCGGCGATGACGCCGTCCTTCAGCGGACGCACGGCAACGATGTTGCCGGGCGTGCGCCCGATCATCTTCTTCGCTTCGGCGCCGACCGCGAGGATGCCACCGGTGTTGGTGTTGATCGCGACGACGGACGGCTCGTTGAGTACGATCCCGCGACCCCTGACGTACACCAGCGTGTTGGCGGTCCCGAGGTCGACAGCCATGTCACGGCCGATGAACGACATTGAGTTCCCCATCAGGATTCGACTGGCCTTCCCAGGAGCTTTTGAGGGCTTTTCAGGTAGGCGAAGTGGGTGCAGTGACGCGTGGAGGCTTCCATCGTAGACGCGCTTTCGCGAACACTGCGCGAGGGTCTTCGTCATTGTCAGCAGATGGCGCGCCGCCTCGCTCGTGGAGACGGTCCAACGGTGGCATCCGTTCCCCCGAACAGGCGCGCATATGCCACGGGGCGGTCGCTTCTACGCGACCGCCCCGGCTCCGCCCGGCCCATTCGGCTGACGTGACGTCAGAAAAAAGGCGCTCCCGGCGTGTCCCGAAGGAGGATCAGCCCCGGTCCGGGAAGAAGATCTTCAGCTCGCGCTCGGCGGACTCCTCGGAGTCGGAGGCGTGGATCAGGTTCTCGCGGACGATCACGCCGTAGTCGCCCCGGATGGAGCCGGGCGCGGCGGCGATCGGGTCGGTCGGACCGGCCAGCGCGCGCACGCCCTCGACGACCCGCTCGCCCTCGACGACCATCGCGACGACCGGGCCGGACGCCATGAACTCCACCAGCGGCTCGTAGAAAGGCTTGCCCTTGTGCTCGCCGTAGTGGGCTTCCAGCGTCTCGGTGTCCAGGGTGCGCAGTTCCAGCGCGGTGATCTGCCAGCCGGCCTTGCGCTCGATACGGCTGATGATCTCGCCGGTCAGGCCACGACGGACGGCGTCGGGCTTGAGGAGGACGAGGCTGCGCTGGGTCACGAGGGCTCCCTTGAAAAGGTTCGAGATGTGCGGTCGTGCGGGTGATGACTGAGGTTACCGGGCGTGTCGCGACGCCTGTCACGCAGCGTCAGGAAAACCGGGCCCGGCCGCCTCGTCCACCACGTCCGCCGGGCTCCGGCACCCTCAGGCGGGGTCGGGCGCGGAGGCCTCGGCCTGGGCGGCGAACCTCGCCTTCGCCTCGTCGATCTTCCGCCCGTAGTGCACGGAGGCCCACCACAGGGCGGCGAAGATCGCGCCCAGGAAGTACATGGTCGGCACGACGAGGCCGGAGGCGATCAGCGCGACCTGCAGCGCCCAGCCGAGAACGACGCCGCCGGGGCGGGTGATGACCCCGCACAGCGCGACGCACAGGAACATCGCGACACCGCTGACCGCCCACACCGTCCCCATCGACAGGTCCGGGTCCTTCATGGCGACCAGGCCGGCGAAGCCGATCACGAAGAACTCACCGATCAGTGTCGAAGCACAGAGCGTACGCACGGTTTCTCAGCCCCTCCTCAGGAGCAGTCGGGCCTCGCCGACGGTGATGACGGAACCGGTGACGAGCACGCCGCCGCCCGCGAACTCGCCCTCCTCCTCGGCCAGCGTGATCGCGGCCTCCAGGGCGTCCGGCAGCCGCGGCTCGACCTGGACTCGGTCGTCGCCGAACACCTCGACGGCGACCGCGGCCAGCTCGTCGGCGTCCATCGCGCGATGGCTGGAGTTCTGGGTGACGACGACCTCGGCGAAGACCGGCTCGAAGGCTTCCAGCAGCCCCCGCACGTTCTTGTCGGCGCTGGCACCGACCACGCCGATGAGGCGGCTGAACTGGAAGGCCTCCCCCACCGCCTCGGCGGTGACCCGGGCGCCGGCCGGGTTGTGCGCGGCGTCCAGCACCACGGTCGGCGAGCGCCGCACCACCTCCATCCGCCCCGGCGAGGCGACGGAGGCGAAGGCCTGGCGCACGGTGTCGACGTCCAGCGGCTCGGGACGCTGCGCACCGACGCCGAAGAACGCCTCGACGGCGGCCAGCGCGACCGCCGCGTTGTGCGCCTGGTGGGCGCCGTGCAGCGGCAGGTAGACGTCGGTGTACTCGCCGCCGAGCCCGCGCAGCGTCACCTGCTGCCCGCCGACGGCGACCTCGCGGGCGACGACGCCGAACTCCAGCCCCTCACGGGCCACGGTGGCGTTGACGTCCACGGCCTTCTTGAGCATCACCTGCGCCGCGTCCACCGGCTGCTGGGCCAGGATCACGGTCGCGTCCTGCTTGATGATCCCGGACTTCTCGACCGCGATCTCGCCGGGCGTCCCGCCGAGCCGGTCGGTGTGGTCCAGGTCGATGGGGGTGACGACGGCGACGTCCCCGTCGATGACGTTGGTGGCGTCCCAGGAGCCGCCCATCCCGACCTCGACGACGGCCACGTCCACGGGCGCGTCGGCGAAGGCGGCGTACGCCATGCCGGTCAGCACCTCGAAGAACGACAGCCGGTACTCCTGCTGCGCGTCGACCATCTCGACGTACGGCTTGACGTCCTGGTACGTCTCGACGAACCGCTCGGCGGAGATCGGCGCGCCGTCCAGGCTGATCCGCTCGGTGATCGACTGCACGTGCGGCGAGGTGTACCGACCGGTGCGCAGCTCGAAGGCGCCGAGCAGCGCCTCGATCATGCGGGCGGTGGAGGTCTTGCCGTTGGTCCCGGTGATGTGGATGGAAGGGTACGAGCGCTGCGGCTCGCCCAGCACGTCCATCAGCGCGGCGATCCTGCTGACGGACGGCTCCAGCTTGGTCTCGCCCCAGCGGGTCGCCAGCTCCGTCTCGACCTCGCGCAGCGCCGCGTCCACCTCGGGGTCCTCCGGGCGCCCGGGGATGTCGGCCTGCGGGGGGCCGCCCTGGGTGCGCAGGGTGCGGCTGCCGGCCTCGATGACGGCGAGGTCGGGGTCGCGGGTGGTCTCCGCGTCGATGATCTCGTCGAAGGAGTCGAGGGGGGCGGAGGGGTCGGGCTGGTCGTTCTGGCCGGGGTTGTCGCTCACGGGGCCAGTCTACGTACCCGGTGCCCCGTAACCACGGGCAGCCACCGTGGCGCCCAGCTGCGGGCAGTCGCCCTGCGGCCCAGCTGCGGGCAGTCGTGCCGCTGGGGCGGCACGGGTGGGCGCGGCGGCACCCCGTCAGCGCCGGGCTGCGCGATTCCCTGCGGGGCGCCGGCGGAGGGGCTGGCTTGGGTCTTGGGGCACGTGCGGCGCCATTGTGGCCGGTCGCGCCCACGCGGCGGAGCCGCACATCGATACAGCCCCGCGCCCCTGGTTACGCGAAGGCACCCGGCGCCTGCAAGGGCCCCGGGTGCCTTCACTCGCGTCCCCGGCGGGCTACGCCTCCGGCAGCTTCTCCAGCTGGGTGGTGATGCGGGCGATGTCCTCGTCCGCCTTGGTCAGGCGGCCCCGGATCTTGTCCACGACGTGGTCCGGCGCCTTGGCGAGGAACGCCTCGTTGCCGAGCTTGGCGTTCGCCTGGGCCTTCTCCTTCTCCGCCGCGGCGAGGTCCTTCGCCAGCCGCTTGCGCTCGGCGGCGAAGTCGATGACCCCGGAGAGGTCGAGGGCGACCTCGACCCCCGCGACCGGCAGCGTCGCCGTCGCGGCGAAACCGTCACCCTCCGGCTGGAGCCGCAACAGCTGCCGGACCGCCGCCTCGTGGGCCGCGAGCGCGCTGCCCGCCAGGGTCAGCCGGGCCGGGACCCGCTGGCCGGGCTGCAGCCCCTGGTCGGCACGGAAGCGCCGGACCTCGGTGATGACGGACTGGACGGTCTCGATCTCCCGCTCGGCGTCCGCGTCCCGGAAGCCGGAGTCCGACGGCCAGTCGGCGATGACGACCGACTCGCCACCCGTGAGCGTCGTCCACAGCGTCTCGGTGACGAAGGGGACGACCGGGTGGAGGAGACGCAGCGTCACGTCGAGGACCTCGCCCAGGACGCGCTTGCTGACCTCGGCCGCCTCGCCGCCCGCCTGGAAGGTGGTCTTGGACAGCTCGACGTACCAGTCGAAGACCTCGTCCCAGGCGAAGTGGAACAGCGCGTCGGAGAGCTTCGCGAACTGGTAGTCCTCGTAGTACGCGTCGACCTCGGCGACGACCGAGTTCAGCCGGGAGAGGATCCAGCGGTCGGTCGACGACATCCTCGACGCGTCCGGCAGCGGGCCCTCGACCGTCGCGCCGTTCATCAGCGCGAAGCGGGTGGCGTTCCAGATCTTGTTGGCGAAGTTCCGCGAACCCTGGACCCAGTCCTCGCCGATCGGCACGTCGACGCCCGGGTTGGCGCCGCGTGCGAGGGTGAAGCGGAGGGCGTCGGAGCCGTACTTGTCCATCCAGTCCAGCGGGTTGACCACGTTCCCGAAGGACTTGGACATCTTCTTGCCGTTCTGGTCACGGACCATGCCGTGCAGGGCGATGGTGTGGAACGGCGGGGTGCCGTCCATCGCGTAGAGGCCGAACATCATCATCCGGGCGACCCAGAAGAAGAGGATGTCGTAGCCGGTGACCAGGACGGAGTTCGGGTAGAACTTCGCGAGCGACTCGGTCTGCTCGGGCCAGCCGAGGGTGGAGAAGGGCCACAGGCCGGAGGAGAACCAGGTGTCCAGGACGTCCGGGTCCTGCCGCCAGCCCTCGCCGCTCGGCGGCTCCTCGTCGGGGCCGACGCAGACGACCTCGCCCTCGGGGCCGTACCAGACGGGGATGCGGTGGCCCCACCACAGCTGGCGCGAGATGCACCAGTCGTGGAGGTTGTCGACCCAGTCGAAGTACCGCTTCTCCATCTCCTGCGGGTGGATCTTGACCTTGCCGTCGCGGACCGCGTCACCGGCGGCCTTGGCCAGCGGGCCGACCTTGACCCACCACTGCATGGACAGGCGCGGCTCGATGGTCGTCTTGCAGCGCGAGCAGTGGCCGACGGAGTGGACGTAGGGCCGCTTCTCGGCGACGATCCGGCCCTCGGCGCGCAGCGCGGCGACGATGGCGGAGCGGGCCTCGAGCCGGTCCAGGCCCTGGAAGGGACCGTGGGCGGTGATGACGGCGTGCTCGTCCATCACGGCGATGGCGGGCAGGCCGTGCCGCTGGCCGATCTCGAAGTCGTTCGGGTCGTGGGCCGGCGTCACCTTGACGGCGCCGGTGCCGAACTCGGGGTCGACGTGCTCGTCGGCGACGACCGGGATGGAGCGGTCGGTCAGCGGCAGCTTGATCTGCTTGCCGACCAGGTGCTTGTACCGCTCGTCCTCGGGGTGGACGGCGACGGCGGTGTCGCCGAGCATCGTCTCGGCACGGGTGGTGGCGACGACGATGGTCTCGTCCCCGTCCCCGTACGTCATGGAGACCAGCTCGCCGTCGTCGTCCTGGTACTCGACCTCGATGTCGGAGATCGCGGTCAGGCAGCGCGGGCACCAGTTGATGATGCGCTCGGCGCGGTAGATCAGCTCGTCGTCGTGGAGCCGCTTGAAGATGGTCTGGACGGCCTGGGACAGGCCCTCGTCCATCGTGAACCGCTCACGCGACCACGCGACACCGTCTCCCAGGCGGCGCATCTGGCCGCTGATCTGGCCGCCGGACTCGCCCTTCCACTGCCAGACGCGCTCGACGAAGGCCTCCCGGCCCAGGTCGTGCCGGGACTTGCCCTCCTTGCCCAGCTCGCGCTCGACGACGTTCTGCGTGGCGATGCCGGCGTGGTCCATGCCGGGCTGCCACAGCGTCTCGTGGCCCTGCATGCGCTTGCGGCGGGTCAGGGCGTCGATGAGCGTGTGCTCGAAGGCGTGCCCGAGGTGCAGGCTGCCCGTGACGTTCGGCGGCGGGATGACGACGGTGTACGGCGGCTTGTCGCTCTTCGCGTCGGCCTCGAAGTAACCCCGTTCCACCCAGCGCTCGTACAGCTGCCCCTCTACCTCGGCCGGCGTGTACTGGGTCGGCAGTTCGGTGGTGGGCGCGGGCTGCGGCTGCTGAGAGTTCTCGGTCACGGGGGTCAGTTTACGGGCGTCACGGCCCTGTCCCGAAACGCGTTTCCTGTGTAACGGTGCGGCCCCCGGTGACCTGCGCACGCCAGGCTTGAGTCAGGATGTCAGCACCACGTAAAGCATCTGAGGGGGAACCCAGGAATGAGTCACAACCAGCCGGGCCCGTACGGCGGGCAGCCCCAGCAGCCAGGACCGTACGGCCAGCCGGGACCGTACGGCCAGCAGCCGCCGCAGGCCCCCCAGCCCGGCTACGGCTACCCCCAGCAGGCACCCCCGCAGCAGCCGGGCTACGGCTACCCGCAGCAGCCCCAGCAGGGCGGCGTCCCGCCGCAGACTCCGCCGTACGGCCAGCAGCCCGGCTACGGCCAGCAGCCGCCCTACGGCCAGCAGCCCTACGGCATGCCGCAGCCCCCGGCGCCGGGCGGCGGCAAGAAGAAGACCGGCCTGATCATCGGCGCGGTCGCCGTCGTGGCGGCGATCGGCGTGGGCGCGTACTTCGTGTTCGGCGGCAGCGGGAGCGGCGGCGGCTCGGACATCGCCGACGACGGGCCGCACAAGCTGACGACTCCGGCGAAGGTGCTCGGGGAGTACGCGAAGAGCGAGGGCGACAGCGGCTCCATGGACGCCGCCGACCTGAAGGACGCCGAGTCGTGGGGGATCAAGGACCCCAAGGACGTGAGCGCCTCCTACGCGGCGAAGAACGAGGAGAACCCGCTCGCCGAAAAGCAGCTCATGTTCGGCGGCGTGTACGGCACGATCGACGACCCGGAGAAGGCCGTCGACGCGTTCTTCGCCAACATGAAGAAGGAGAGCCAGGAGGGCGGCAGCGACGAGGACGTGACGCTGCAGGGCGAGCCGAAGCAGTACAAGCCCGACTCGCTCGAGGGCGCCATCATCAAGTGCCAGGACGCCAAGGTCGACAACTCGGACGGCGGAGCGAACGAGCCGAAGTCGATGACCATGACGTACTGCGTGTGGGGTGACCACAGCACGCTCGGCTTCGTGATGCCGATGAGCTTCCTGGACATCGCGGCCGGCAAGAAGGCCGACCCGAACGAGGCGGCCGAGACCGCCGCCAAGCTCCGCAAGGAGGTTCGCGTCAAGCTCTGATGCCGGCGCGAGCACACGGAAGGGGCCCGGTCGGTCGACCGGGCCCCTTCCGACGTTCCGCTGCTTACGCCGTCTTCTGCTCGCCCGAGCCGCGTCCCCTCGACTCCCGCGGAATCAGCGTCGGGTTGACGTTGGAGAGGACCACGTCGGCGGTGATGACGACGCGGGCGACGTCCTTGCGGGACGGGACCTCGTACATCACGCCCTGGAGGACCTCCTCCATGATGGCGCGCAGGCCGCGGGCTCCGGTCTGGCGGAGGATGGCCTGGTCGGCGATGGCCTCCAGGGCTCCGCGCTCGAAGTCCAGCTCGACGCCGTCGAGTTCGAAGAGGCGCTCGTACTGCTTGACCAGCGCGTTGCGCGGCTCGACCAGGATCTGGAGCAGGGCCTCGCGGTCGAGGTTGTGGACCGAGGTGATGACGGGCAGTCGGCCGATGAACTCGGGGATCATGCCGAACTTGACCAGGTCCTCCGGCATGACCTGCTCGAACTGGTCCTTGGACTCGATCTCCCGCTTGGAGCGGATCTGCGCGCCGAAGCCGATGCCCTTGGCGCCGGCCCGGCCCTCGATGATCTTCTCCAGGCCCGCGAAGGCACCGCCCACGATGAACAGGACGTTCGTCGTGTCGATCTGGATGAACTCCTGGTGCGGGTGCTTGCGGCCGCCCTGCGGCGGGACGGAGGCCGTGGTGCCCTCCAGGATCTTCAGCAGGGCCTGCTGGACGCCCTCGCCGGACACGTCGCGCGTGATGGAGGGGTTCTCACTCTTCCGCGCGACCTTGTCGATCTCGTCGATGTAGATGATCCCGGTCTCGGCCTTCTTGACGTCGTAGTCCGCGGCCTGGATCAGCTTCAGCAGGATGTTCTCGACGTCCTCGCCGACGTACCCCGCCTCGGTGAGCGCCGTGGCGTCGGCGATCGCGAACGGGACGTTCAGCATGCGGGCGAGGGTCTGGGCGAGGAGGGTCTTGCCGGAGCCCGTGGGGCCCAGCAGGAGGATGTTGGACTTCGCCAGCTCGATGGCGTCCTCGCGGCCCTGGGCGCCGCCGTTCTCGCCGGCCTGGACCCGCTTGTAGTGGTTGTACACCGCGACGGAGAGGGCCTTCTTGGCCGCCTCCTGGCCGACCACGTAGCTCTCGAGGAACTCGTAGATCTCGCGGGGCTTGGGGAGTTCCTCCCAGCGCACCTCGCTGGTCTCGGCCAGCTCCTCCTCGATGATCTCGTTGCAGAGGTCGATGCACTCGTCGCAGATGTACACACCGGGCCCTGCGATGAGCTTCTTGACCTGCTTCTGACTCTTTCCGCAGAACGAGCACTTGAGCAGATCGCCGCCGTCACCGATGCGTGCCACGGTGTGCTTCCCCTTCGCCTGGGAGACTCCCGTACGCCGACGTCACGTCGACGGCGGGCGGACTCCTGGTGCTGCCTTATGTCCGACGGTACCTTGCCGGGCCCCTCGTCCGGGCCCCCCTTGGCACGGTTCCCTTTGACGTGGATCGCGTCAAACCGTGCCAAGGAGCGGCAGACGATACAGCCTCCCGCCTAGCGGAGAGAGGAGTTGTCCATCTTCCGGGTGGTGATGATCTGGTCGATCAGGCCGTAGCTCAGCGCGTCCTCGGCCGTGAGGATCTTGTCGCGCTCGATGTCGTCGCGGATCTTCTCGACCGGCGTGGTGGAGTGCTTGGCCAGCATCTCCTCCAGCTGCGAGCGCATCCGCAGGATCTCGTTGGCGGCGATCTCCAGGTCGGAGACCTGACCGCGGCCGGTCTCACTGTACGGCTGGTGGATCAGGATACGGGCGTTCGGCAGGCCCATGCGCTTGCCCGGCGTACCGGCGGCCAGCAGGACGGCGGCCGCGGAGGCGGCCTGGCCCATGCAGACCGTCTGGATGTCCGGCTTCACGTACTGCATCGTGTCGTAGATGGCCGTGAGCGCGGTGAAGGAGCCGCCGGGGCTGTTGATGTAGATCGAGATGTCCCGGTCGGGGTCCATCGACTCCAGGCACAGCAGCTGGGCCATGACGTCGTTGGCGGAGGCGTCGTCGATCTGGACGCCGAGGAAGATCACGCGCTCCTCGAAGAGCTTCGCGTACGGGTCGTACTCGCGCACGCCCTGCGAGGTGCGCTCGACGAAGCGCGGGATGACGTAGCGGGACTCGGCCTGGGGGCCGGTGTAGCGGCCCTGCGAGGCGGCGGCGCGCATGTCCTGCGTGGCCTGCATGCGGTCGTAGATGCCGCTGCCGGGGAAGTCGTTCACAGTGTCTCCTGTAAAGGGGCTGAGGCGGTCGGCTCGGGGCGGGGGATGGCTCAGGCGCCCGTGCCACCGCCGCCCGGCATGCCGGCGGCCGTGGGGATGACGTCGTCGATGAGGCCGTACTCCTTGGCCTCGAACGCGTCGAACCAGCGGTCGCGGTCCGAGTCGCGGGTGATCTGCTCGACCGTCTGGCCGGTGTGCTGAGAGGTCAGCTCGGCCATGCGCTTCTTGGTGTGCAGCAGCCGCTCGGCGTGGATCTTGATGTCCGAGGCCGAACCGGCGAGACCGGCGGAGGGCTGGTGGATGAGGATCTCGGCGTTCGGCAGCGCGAAGCGCTTGCCCGGGGTGCCCGCGCTGAGCAGGAACTGTCCCATGGAGGCCGCGAGACCCATCGCGATCGTCACCACGTCGTTCTTGATGAACTGCATGGTGTCGTAGATCGCCATACCGGCCGTGATCGAACCGCCCGGGCTGTTGATGTACAGGAAGATGTCCTTGTCCGGGTCGGCGGCAAGGAGCAGCAGCTGTGCGGTGATCTTGTTGGCGATGTCGTCGTCGACCGGCTGGCCGAGGAAGATGATCCGCTCGCCGAGCAGTCGGTTGTAGACCTGGTCGCCGAGGCCGCCACCGATGGAGGGCTCGCCGGCGGCTGAGGGCATCAGATTCGTCACGTATCCACCTGCTCGTCTTACGACGGCGCCGGGCCGTCTCACGTTTCCCTGCGGGGCTGGAGCCGCTTTCGGGGACTCCCCTGCCCTCGTATTCATGGACCCTAACGCGGTGACCCTCCGGTGCCATCCCGGTTCTGCGGGTGTTCGCCTCGGGCGTAGCGGTACGCGGGGTGCGGGTGCGGATGCGGGGTCGCGCCGTCGGGGTGCGCCCTCGTCGCCGGGTGCGGGTCCGTCGTGGTTGATCGCGCCCACACGGCGGAGCCGCACATCGATACGGCCCCGTGCCCCTCGGGCGGGCTGTCCCGCCCTATGCGGAACGGGCCCCGGCACTGATGTGTCCGGGGCCCGTTCTGCGTCCGTCTGGGGAGACGCGCGAGGAATCAGCCCTCGGTCTTCTCCTCGGCCTTGTCGTCGGCCTTCTCGGCGTCGGTGGACTCGGCGGCGGCCTCGGTGGCCTCCGTCTCCTCGTCCTCCTCGTCGTCCAGGTCGACGATCTCGCCGTTGGTGTCCTTGACCGTGGCCTTCTCGACCACGGAGGCCAGGGCCTTGCCGCGGGCGACCTCACCGACGAGGAGCGGGACCTGGCCCTGCTCGACGACGGCCTGGGCGAACTGGTCGGGGGACATGCCGGAGGAGGCGGCGCGGCGCATGAGGTGCTCGGTCAGCTCTTCCTGGCTGACGTTGTGCTTCTCCTGCTTGACCAGCTCGTCGAGGACGAACTGGGTCTTGATGCCCTTGACCGCGGCCTCGCGGGTCTCGGTCTCGAACTCCTCGGCGGTCTTGCCCTGGAGCTCCAGGTACTTCTCCAGGTCGAGACCCATCTGGCCGAGCTGGTGGTGCTCGAGGTTGTGCTTACGGGTGTTGATCTCGTCCTCGAGGAGCTTCTCGGGGACCGGGACCTCGACCAGCTCGAGCAGCTTGTCCAGCACGCGCTCCTGGGCCTGGGTGGCCTGGTCGTACTGCTTCATGTTCTCGAGGCGCTTGCGGCTGTCGGCCTTGAGCTCGTCCAGCGTGTCGAACTCCGACGCGAGCTGCGCGAAGTCGTCGTCCAGCTCGGGCAGCTCGCGCGCGGCGACCTGGGTGACCTTGACGGTGACCTCGGCCTCCTTGCCGGCCGCCGAGCCGCCCTTGAGCTCGGAGGTGAAGGTGGCCTCGCCACCGGCCTCCAGGCCCTTCACGGCGTCGTCGATGCCGTCCAGCAGCTCGCCGGAGCCGATGGTGTAGGACACACCGTCGGCGACGCCGTCCTCCAGGACCTCGCCGTCGACCTTGGCCTGCAGGTCGAGGGTGAGCACGTCGCCCTCGGCGGCGGCGCGCTCGACCGGGGAGGTGGAGGCGAAGCGCTCGCGCAGCTGCTCCACCGACTTCTCGACGTCCTCGTCGGTGACCTCGACGGCGTCGACCTCGACCTCGATGCCGGAGTACTCCGGGATCTCGATGGAGGGGCGGATGTCGACCTCGGCGGTGAAGTTCAGCGTCTCGCCGTCCTTCAGCTCCGTGATGTCGACCTCGGGCTGGCCGAGCGGGTTCAGCTCGGCCTCGTTGACCGCGTCGGTGTAGAACTTGGGAAGCGCGTCGTTGACCGCCTCCTCCAGCACCGCACCGCGGCCGAACCGCTGGTCGATGACCCGGGCCGGGATCTTGCCCTTGCGGAAGCCCTTCACCGTGACCTGCTGGTTGATCTTCTTGTACGCCGCGTCGAGGCTGTCCTTGAGCTCCTCGAAGGGCACCTCGACAGTGAGCCGAACCCGGGTCGGGTTCAGGGTCTCCACGGCGCTCTTCACGGTTCGGTCTCCTTGGTGGCTGACTTCTTGGGTTCTGCCGGAACCGGAGTGTCCGGCAAATTTCGCCGCCCGGAGACTTCAGACGCTGAGACACACGGGCGTGCAGCTTGCATAGTAACGGCAGCGACTACACGGCCCAAAAGGCGATCACCCGGTGATCGGGCGGTGGTCGGGGTGGCGGGATTTGAACCCACGGCCTTCCGCTCCCAAAGCGGACGCGCTACCAAGCTGCGCCACACCCCGTCTGGTGCGACACAGAGGGTACATGCCGCCGGGCACCGGGGGCCGCAGAGTTTCCCGGGCGTTCGTGAAGGTCCGGCGCGGACCGGAAGGGGTGTGCGGTGAACCGCGTCGACCCGCTACGATGCGTGCAGTGCCGCGGTCACCGACCTGCGGCGCGCGCTGTGCGGGCGTAGCTCAATGGTAGAGCCCCAGTCTTCCAAACTGGCTACGCGGGTTCGATTCCCGTCGCCCGCTCCGAGAGGCCTCCGGCCCGGTCCCCCAGGGATCGGGCCGGAGGCCTTCGTGCGCTCCGGAGGCGGCCCGGCGGCCTAGAACTGGATCGAGTTGACCATGTCGGCTATCGAGTCCAGGAAGCGCTGGATGTCGTCGGCCATGCCGGTCGAGGCCAGGAAGAAGCCGAAGAGGACCGCGACGATCGCCGGCCCCGCCTTGATGGACCCTCCCCGCAGCAGCACCACCAGGATGATCGCCAACAGCAGCACCACTGACAGCGAAATGGCCACAACTGATCACACCCTCGGTCGGTCCGCTCTCCCGGCCCGGAGGTGCGGAACCGCACACCCCCGCCAGAACCATCGTGCCACCAACCGGGCCCCGTCATGCGGCGGCTGACACATCGTCCGGCCGGTTCCGCCGACGGCACACTCCCCCGCGCACGCGGGCGCACTGGGCTCCACCTTTCCGTACATGATTTCGAGAGGGCGCCCGTACGAGGAATTCCGACCGCTTCGTTTCCATGCCCACACAACGCGTTCGCAGGTAATTCGAATTGTCGCGGGGGACACATCGGCAGTGGTCTCGGCAGAGGCATCGACAAGTTCACCGACAGGGTCTTCACAGGGAGAACACAGCATCACCCACCACCCCCGTAAGCGTATTGAAGCGGACATTCCAGCGGAGTCGCCCGCCGGTCTTATGCGGTGCTTAGTCAGGACTTGTCGCCACAAGTAGAGGGCTCCGGACGGCGCTTCGGCCCGCCACGGCAGCAGACGATGTGGGGGCCGTCACGCACCCGAAGAGGCCGTGTTCCCGAAATACGGGGGTACTCGCACGGTACTCACACCGTACTCAGGACCCGAAATGCAGGAATGACGTCGAGGGTTTTACGGAATCACACGGAGAACGCTAGGGTGCCTCAGATGTTCTACGCTGCCTCGTCCCCCTCCAGAGCAGCGAGGTCCTGTGACTACTCGCCGGTTTTCGGCGGGGGGTGGCATGACTAGCTCGCTGCGATCCGACGGCGGCCGGAAGTCGCCGTCCCAACGCGCCCAGCCGAGCCGGCAGCGCGACGCGTTCTTCGACAACGCCAAGTACCTGGCGATCGTGCTGGTCGGTGTGGGGCACGCCTGGGGACAGATCCTGGACGGGAACCGGACCGTGGAGGCCCTCTACCGGGTCCTGTACACGTTCCACATGCCGGCGTTCATCATCATCTCCGGCTACTTCTCTCGCAGTTTCGACCTGAGCCCCAAGCGCGTCAAACGGCTGATCACCGGCGTCGCCGTCCCGTACCTCGTCTTCGAGGTCGCCTACACGCTGCACCGCCGCGTCAGCGAGGACCCGCAGAGCGACTTCAGCCTGCTGGACCCGACGTACCTCCTGTGGTTCCTGTGCGCGCTGTTCGTCTGGCGGCTGACCACCCCCATCTGGCAGACGGTCCGTTGGCCGCTCCCGATCGCCCTGGGCATCGCCGCGTTGGCCTCCGTGACGCCCACCGTCGACAACGACCTGAACATGCAGCGCGTGCTGCAGTTCCTGCCGTGCTTCGTGCTGGGTCTGCTGCTGCGCCCCGAGCACTTCCAGCTGGTGCGGCGCCGCGCGGCGCGGATCTGGTCCGTGCCGGTGGTCGCGGCGGCGTTGGTGGTCGGCTGGTGGTCGGTGCCGCGCATGGAGACCGGCTGGTTCTACCGCAACGCCGCCGTGCAGGACACGGGCGGCCCCTGGTGGTCCGGGCCGGTGCTGACGCTGGCGATCTTCGGCTGCTCCGTGGTGCTGTCCGCGTGCTTCTTCGCCTGGGTGCCCGGCCGGCGCATGTGGTTCACCGCGCTCGGCGCCGGCACGATCTACGGCTACCTGCTGCACGGCTTCCTGGTGAAGGAGGGCAGCTACACCGGCTGGTTCCAGCACTCCTTCCTGGACACCCCGCTCGGCGAGATCGGGCTCACCGTCCTCGGTGCCACCGTCATCACCCTGTTGTGCACCAAGCCCGTCCAGCGGGTCATGCGGTACGTGGTCGAGCCGCGGATGGACTGGGCCTTCGAGCGGGACGGCGGCGACGCCGCCCGGGGCCGGGAGAAGCGGGGCAAGGACGGCAGCGGCGTGCGCGAGGCGTCCGCGGAGGCCACCGCGCCGAACGGCAGCGGCGAGAAGGTCTCCGTCTAGCTCTCCGTCCAGTTCTCCGGCCGGCTCCGCCCGCCGACGCGGCGCCCGTCGCTCACCCCCCGCCCACCCGACCGAGAAGTGCGCGCATCCGCGTGTACTTCTCGGTCAGTCGTGTGCGGGTGGCCTCGTCGAGGACGGCGAGCCGCGCGAGGTCGGCGTTGTGCGCCAGGTCCGCCTCCTTGACCAGCGGCGCGCCGGGCGTGGCGAGGATCCGCGCGGCGTACGCCTCGGGCGGCTCTCCCGGCCGCTTGGTGAGGGCCAGGACGATGTCCTTGGTACGGCGGCTCAGCGGCGCCTCGTCCAGCCATCGCTCGGTCAGCGCATCGTCCTCGACGGCGTCGTGGAGCCAGGCGGCGGCGATCTGCTCGTCGTCGCCGCCGCGTTGCCGTACCCCCTCGGCGACGGCTCGCAGGTGTTCGGCGTACGGCCGGCCCGCCTTGTCGGTCTGTCCGGCGTGGGCGGTGCGGGCGGTGGCCTCGACCTCGGCCAGGGTGAGCGGCGCGGGGGCGGGGGAACGGGAGTCGTGGGGCATGGGCCCAGTATGTCGGCGCGCCGGCGCGCGCTTTCGGTCCGTCGCCGTCGCGCGCTTTCAGTCCGTCGCCGTCGCGGGCCTTCGGTCCGTCGCCGTCGCGCGCTTTCAGTCCGTCGCCGTCGCGGGCCTTCGGTCCGTCGCCGTCGCGGGCCTTCGGTCCGTCGCCGTCGTGGACTGGGCCGTGGCTCCCTCCCGGCAGATCAGCAGCAGGGCCCGGTCGTCGTTGACGTCCTTGGCCACCGCCTCGATCAGGTGCCAGGCCGCGCCGTGGAAGCCGCCCGCGACATAGCGGTCGGCCTCGCCGGTGAGGCGGTCGATGCCCTCGGCGATGTCCCGGTCGGAGGTCTCCACCAGGCCGTCCGTGAACAGCATCAGCACGTCGCCGGGCCGCAGGGTGCCCTTCACCTGGTCGAACTGCGCACCGTCGTACACGCCGAGCAGCGGCCCCTCGGCCGACTTCTCCTCCCAGCGGCCGGTGCCCGCGCTGAGCTGGAGGCCCGGCGGATGGCCGGCGGAGTACAACTCGTAGTCGCCGGAGTCGAGATCCAGGACGAGGTGGATGGAGGTGGCGAAGCCCTCGTCCCAGTCCTGGCGCAGCAGGTAGCCGTTGGCGGCCGGCAGGAAGGCGTGCGGCGGCAGGCTGCCCAGCAGTCCGCCGAAGGCGCCCGACAGCAGCAGGGCGCGCGAGGCCGCGTCCATGCCCTTGCCGGAGACGTCGGTGAGGACGACCTCCAGGGTCCGGCCGCCGTTCGTGCGGGCCGCGACGACGAAGTCGCCGGAGAAGGACTGGCCGCCGGCCGGGCGCAGCGCCATCTCGCGGTGCCAGCCCTTGGGCAGCCCGGGCAGCTTGCTCTGGACGCGGATGCGTTCGCGCAGGTCGAAGAGCATGGTGCCGCCGCGCCGCCAGGGCACGCCGACCCGGCTGCGGAACTGGGCGACGAGCAGCCCGAAGAAGCCGCAGGCCGCGACCACCAGGACCACGCCGGGGGTGACGCGGGAGGGTCCCTCGGTGTACGGGCCGAGCTGCACGGACTCCACGATCAGCGCGGTGGCCGCCGCGGCGTACAGGCCGAGCAGGCTCGCCGGGCGCAGCAGCAGGCCGCCCGCGACGATCGGGATGACCAGCGCGGAGGGCGAGCACCACACGGAGTTGGCCATCGTGGTGGCCGCGATGACGGGGATGGTCAGCAGCAGTCCGGCGAGGGCGATCCAGTCCGATCCGTCGCCGCGGAAGTAGTCGACGGCGGCCCGGCGCACGCCGACGCGGGCCCGGTGCCACTGCTTCTTCCACCGGGCCGTGAACGTCTCGGCCTCCGCGCGCCGCTGTCGTCCTGCTGCCATTAGTTCGGGACCCTATCCATCGGACCGGCCGCTTGGCACGGGAGGTCCCACTTGTCCCCCGTCCGGGGCCGGACTTCACAGTGAACTTCACGAACGGCTTCCGCGCCGCAACCCTGCGGAAATTGTCTCGCCCGTCTCGTGCGGTCCTGGTACGCATGCTGCATGGGACGGTTCACGGGTGATGACGGCGGTGACGGTGTGACGACGGCGGCTGCGGAGCCACGGGCGCTGCGGCGCGAGGAGTGGGACACGTGGTACGGGACGCTGATCCGTGCCTTCGGCGGGATCGCGGGGCCGGCCGAGGAGTTGGCGCTGTTCCGGGAGCTGACGCAGGTCGACCGGTCGATCGGCGTGTGGGAGGGCGCCGGGACGGGCGAGGAGTGCGTCGGGACGGCGGGGGCGTTCGCCTTCCGGATGACCGTGCCGGGCGGCGCTCAGGTGCCCACCGCGGGCGTGACGATGGTGAGCGTCGCCGCCACGCACCGGCGCCGGGGTGTGCTGACGTCGATGATGCGGCGGCAGCTGGACGACGTACGGTCCTGGGGCGAGCCGCTGGCCGTGCTGACGGCCTCCGAGCCGGCGATCTACGGCCGGTTCGGCTACGGCGCCGCGACCTTCGAGCTCGGCGCGGAGATCGACACGAGCCGGGTCCGGCTGTCGGTGCCGCCCGGCACGGATGACGTACGGCTGCGGTACGCGGCGCCCGCCGACGTGCTGGACGCGTGCGAGGCGGTGTACGCGCGGCTGGTGCCGGCGCGGCCCGGGATGCTGGCCCGGCGGCCCGGCTGGGAGCGGCTGGGAGTGCTGGACCCGGAGAGCAGGCGGGACGGTGCTTCGCCCCTGCAGTGCGTGCTCGCGCGGCGGGGCGGCGAGGTCACCGGGTTCGCGCGGTTCCGGGTACGGCCGGGCTGGGGGCCGGAGGGGCCCAGGGGCACGGTGGTCCTGGACGCCCTGGCCGGCCTGGACCCGGCGACCGAGGCGGCGTTGTGGCGCTTCCTGTACGACATCGACCTGACCTCCACGCTGACGGTGCGGGGGCGGCCGGTCGACGAGGCGTGGCAGCACCAGGTGTCGGACGTCCGGCGGTGCCGGCCGGCGCTGCGGGACGCCTTGTACGTACGGCTGGTGGACGTGGGGGCGGCGCTCGCGGCGCGGACCTACCAGGCGCCGGTGGACGTGGTGTTCGAGGTCGAGGACGCCTTCTGCCCCTGGAACGCGGGGCGTTGGCGGCTGAGCGGCGACGCGAAGGGGGCGTCCTGCGAGCGTACGGCGGACGCGGCGGATCTCGTGCTGTCCGTACGGGAGTTGGCGGCCGCGTACCTCGGCGGGGTGAGCCTTGGTTCGCTCGGCGCGGCCGGGCGGGTGCGCGAGGTGCGGTCCGGGGCGCTGGCGGCGGCGTCGGTGGGGTTCGGGTCGGACGTGGCGCCGTGGCTGCCGCACGGATTCTGAGCGAAAGCTCCTACCGTTTCTGGCAGGTCGGGCACCAGAAGAGGTTGCGGGCGGCGAGGTCGGCGGTGGCGACCGGGCCGCCGCACAGGTGGCAGGGCTGGTTGGCCCGGCGGTAGACGTAGACCTCGCCCCCGTGGTCGTCGACACGGGGCGGGCGGCCCATGGCCTCGGGGGTGTGCTCGGGGCGGACGGTGTCGATGCGGTTGTTCCGCACGCCCTCGCGCATGAGCTCGGTGAGGTCCTGCCAGATCGCGTCCCACTCGGCGGGGGTGAGGTCCCGGCCGGCGCGGTACGGGTCGATGCCGTGGCGGAAGAGGACCTCGGCGCGGTAGACGTTGCCGACGCCGGCGACGATCTTCTGGTCCATGAGCAGCGCGGCGACGGTGGTGCGGCTGCGGG
Source organism: Streptomyces sp. NPDC085944 (assembly GCF_040686295.1). Taxonomy (NCBI): domain Bacteria; kingdom Bacillati; phylum Actinomycetota; class Actinomycetes; order Kitasatosporales; family Streptomycetaceae; genus Streptomyces; species Streptomyces sp. NPDC085944. Next base: position 128,712 of record NZ_JBFBJX010000016.1, read on the forward strand.
AGATCCGGCGGTACGCCGCCGCGGGATCGGCGTCCGGGCGCAGGGGGTCGGGGCCGAGGCGGTCGTGTATCGCCTGCTTCTCGGGTTCCGTGATCAGGGCGCAGGTGGTGGGGCCGCGCAGGTCGACGTGGGCGGCGGCGTTCGCCAGGCGGAGGCGGACGGTGTCCGTGGGCGGGGGCGCGGGGGTGGGTCCGAAGGTGACCTTGCCGAAGAGGCCGAGGTGGATGTGGACCCAGTGGAGGTCCTCGAAGCCGAGGAAGAGGTGTTTGCCGTGGGCGTCGGCGGTGGTCAGGACGGTGCCGTCGAGGAGGGCGGCGGAGTCGGCGAACTTGCCCTGGGGGCTGGTGACGCGGACCGCCGTGCGGGCGAAGGCGGCGACGTAGTCCTGTGCCAGCCGGTGGATCGTGTGCCCCTCTGGCACGTGCGGTGTCCTTTCCAGTGCCCCGTTCCCGCCGGACCGTGCCGCCCCCGGCGGGCGTGCGGCGGGGCGGCAGGGCGGCGGAGGTCTGCTACTGCTGCGGGTGGTGGGCCGGGATCGGCGGGAGGTCGCCCGTCGTCTCGTAGGACGTGAGCATGTCGATGCGGCGGATGTGGCGCTCGTCGCCGGAGAACGGGGTGGCGAGGAAGGTCTCCACGAACTTCGTCGCCTCGTCCTGCGTGTGCATGCGGGCGCCGACCGCGACGACGTTGGCGTTGTTGTGCTGGCGGCCCAGCGACGCCGTCTCCTCGCTCCAGGCCAGCGCCGCGCGCACGCCCTTCACCTTGTTCGCCGCGATCTGCTCGCCGTTGCCGGAGCCGCCGATCACGATGCCGAGGGCGTCCTGGTCCGCGGCCGTGCGCTCGGCGGCGCGCAGGCAGAAGGGCGGGTAGTCGTCCTGGGCGTCGTAGACGTGCGGGCCGCAGTCGACGGGCTCGTGCCCCGCCGCCTTGAGCCATTCGACGAGGTGGTTCTTGAGTTCGAAGCCCGCATGGTCCGAGCCGAGATACACGCGCATGGGTCGAGTGTGACACGCGGGCCGGGACACGGACTCCTCGGGTGCCGACTGGGAAAAAGAGATGTAAAGCTTTAAAAGCTCAGGGAAAGCTCAAGTAACGATCCGGATTCAAAGGTTCCTGAATTCGTTCGCCTCCGTTTCACTGGTCCGGCTCGTACGCCGCTCGTACGGGACAGTGCTCGACCGGCGCAAAGGAAAACCCTCCCCATGACTTCGCAGCCGACCTTGACGACCGAACCCGAGGACGGGTCCGCAGACCCCTCCCAGTCCCGATCCGGACTTCAGGCCGGGCTCAAGAACCGCCATCTCACGATGATCGCCATCGGCGGCGTCATCGGAGCCGGCCTGTTCGTGGGCTCCAGTTCCGGGATCGCCACCGCGGGCCCCGGCATCCTTCTCTCGTACGCCCTCGTCGGCACGCTCGTGGTGCTGGTGATGCGGATGCTCGGGGAGATGTCGGCCGCCAATCCGACCTCCGGGTCGTTCTCCGCCCACGCCGACCGGGCCCTCGGGCCCTGGGCCGGATTCTCCATCGGCTGGCTCTACTGGTTCTTCTGGGTCGTGGTGCTGGCCGTGGAGGCCACGGCCGGGGCCAAGATCCTGGAGGGGTGGATACCCGCCGTACCGCAGTGGGGGTGGGCACTGATCGTGATGGTGGTGCTGACCGCCACCAACCTCGCCTCGGTCGGCTCCTACGGCGAGTTCGAGTTCTGGTTCGCCGGGATCAAGGTCGTCGCCATCGCCGCGTTCATCGTCGTCGGCGGGCTGGCCCTCTTCGGGCTGCTGCCGGGCGTGGACAGCGACCAGGCGGGACTCGGCAACCTGACCGAGCACGGCGGATTCCTGCCGCACGGGCCGGGGGCCGTCCTGACCGGCGTCCTGCTCGTCGTCTTCTCCTTCATGGGCAGCGAGATCCCCACCCTCGCCGCCGGAGAGTCCGAGGACCCGCAGCGGGCCGTCACCAAGGCGACCAACAGCATCATCTGGCGCATCGCCGTCTTCTACCTCGGGTCCATCTTCGTCGTGGTCACGCTGCTGCCCTGGGACGCGCAGTCGATCGTCGACGAGGGATCGTACGTCGCCGCGCTGGACTCGCTCGGCATCCCGAACGCCGGCGAGATCATGAACTTCATCGTGCTGACGTCCGTGCTGTCCTGCCTGAACTCCGGGCTCTACACGGCCTCGCGCATGGCGTTCTCGCTCGGTGAGCGCGGGGACGCGCCGAAGGCCTTCGCCCGGACCACCCGGCGCGGGGTGCCGCAGACGGCGATCCTGTCGTCCGTCGTCTTCGGCTTCGTCGCGGTCTTCTTCAACTACAAGTTCCCCGACACGGTCTTCCTCTTCCTGCTCAACTCCTCCGGCGCGGTGGCCCTCCTCGTCTGGCTGGTCATCTGCTTCTCGCAGCTGCGCCTGCGGAGGATCATCCAGGCCGAGACCCCGGAGAGGCTGGTCGTGCGGATGTGGCTCTACCCGTACCTGACCTGGGCGGCCGTCGCGGTCATCGTCTTCGTGCTCGGCTACATGCTGACCGACACCGAGCACGACGGGCGCAGCACCGTCCTGCTGACGCTGCTCGTCGCCGCGGTCGTCCTCACCGTCGCCTTCGTCAAGCAGCGGACCATCGCGCGGCGGGCCGCCGCCGGCACCGGGAAGGGCTGACCGGCCTTCGCGGACACATGAAAGAGGCTCGCCGGGGCGCCGTCCGCGCTCCGGCGAGCCTCTTTTCATGGGCCCGGAAAGCAGCTAGCGCTTGTCGGCCAGCTTCCACGCGGTGGGCAGGACGCCCATCGCCAGCGCGGCCTTGAGCGCGTCGCCGATCAGGAACGGGGTGAGGCCGGCCGCGATCGCGGCGCCGAGGGACATGTCGGCGGCGAGGGCCAGGTACGGCACGCCGACGGCGTAGATGATCGCCTCGCCGACCAGCATCGTGCCGGCCGTGCGCAACATCGAGCGGTCGGCGCCGCGGCGGGCCAGGGCGCCCACGACCGTGGCGGCGAGCAGCATGCCGAAGACGTAGCCGAGGGACGGGGCGGCGGTGCCGGAGCCGCCCTCCGCGAACCACGGCACGCCCGCCATGCCGACCAGGGCGTACAGCGCGAGCGAGAGCAGGCCGCGGCGGGCGCCGAGCGAGGTGCCGACGAGCAGGGCCGCGAAGGTCTGGCCGGTCACCGGCACCGGGGAGCCGGGCACGGGCACGGCGATCTGGGCCGCGACGCCGGTGAGCGCGGCGCCGCCCGCCACGAGGGCGACGTCCCGGACTCGGGAGGCGGGGATGAGGTCGGCGAGGACCTGCCCGGATCGGCGGGCGGAAACGGCAGCGGTGCTCATGGGGACTCCGCGGTGGTGTGGACATGTCGGGACACCGCGACGCTATCCCAGCCGCCCGGAGCCGATCACCAGCAGCGCTCGACAAAGGCCCGCTCGTCGGCTTGGTGGGCTCCCGACAAAGGGTGCGGGATACACGCGCGTGCGGGTGACACCGGTCACCGAGGGGATGAGGCGGCCGTCACGGCGGACGGCCACCGTGTCCGGGTGGTCACGGTGCGTGGCCCGCCCGTCCGTATCGTGGGCGGCCGCTGTCGCGGGGTGGCGCGAGACCGGAGACTGTGGGCGTTTTGCCCCGCTCACGTCCCCCACTCTCCCCGCAGCACCCCATGGCACCCCCACCCGTCTCCCCCACGCATCGGACGAGCCGCTCCATGTCCAACAGCACCACCACGAAGGCGCCGCAGCAGCCGGCGGACGCCTCCCTCTCCCACGGCCTCAAGCAGCGCCACCTGTCGATGATCGCGCTCGGCGGGGTGATCGGCGCCGGGCTGTTCGTCGGCTCCGGGGCCGGCATCGCCGCCGCCGGGCCCTCGATCGTCGTCGCCTACACGCTCTCCGGTCTCCTCGTGATGCTGGTGATGCGGATGCTCGGCGAGATGTCCGCCGCGTATCCGTCGTCCGGTTCCTTCTCCGCCCATGCCGAGCGGGCGATCGGCCCGTGGGCCGGGTTCACCGCGGGCTGGGCGTTCTGGGTGCTGCTGTGCACGGCCGTCGGCCTGGAGGGCATCGGCGCGGCGCAGATCGTGCACGGCTGGCTGCCGGGCACGCCCGAGTGGGCGTGGGTGGCGCTGTTCATGGTGGTGTTCTGCGGGACGAACCTGGCCGCCGTGAAGAACTTCGGCGAGTTCGAGTTCTGGTTCGCCGCCCTCAAGGTCGGCGCGATCTCGCTGTTCCTGGTGCTGGGCGTGCTGGCGATCTGCGGCGTCCTGCCGGGCACCGACTCGCCCGGCGCCTCCCACCTGGGCGACTTCCTGCCGGGCGGCGGCAACGGCCTGATCATCGGTCTGCTCGCCTCGGTGTTCGCCTACGGCGGCCTGGAGACGGTGACCATCGCGGCGGCCGAGTCGGAGAACCCGGTCAAGGGCGTGGCGAGCGCCGTACGGACGGCGATGTGGCGGATCGCGCTGTTCTACATCGGCTCGATGGCGGTCATCGTGACCCTGGTCCCGTGGGACGCGCCCGAGGTGGTCGAGAAGGGCCCCTACGTCGCCGCCCTCGACGAGCTGGGCATCCCGGGCGCGGGGCAGCTCATGAACGTCGTGGTCCTGGTCGCGCTGCTCAGCGCCATGAACGCCAACATCTACGGCGCCTCCCGCATCAGCTACTCGCTGGTCGAGCGGGGCCAGGGGCCGAAGGTGCTGGGCCGGGTGTCGGGCGGGGTGCCGCGAATCGCGGTGCTGGTCTCCTCCCTGTTCGGCTTCGGCTGCGTGCTGCTCAGCTACTGGCGGCCGGACGACGTCTTCTCCTGGCTGCTGAACATGATCGGCGCGGTCATCCTGGTCGTCTGGATCTTCATCGCCGCCTCGCAGCTGCGGCTGCGCCGCCGCCTGGCGCGGGAGGCGCCCGAGAAGCTGGTCGTGCGCATGTGGGGCTTCCCGTGGCTGACCTGGGTGGCGCTGGCCGGCATGGCCGCGGTGTTCGTCCTGATGGCCCGCGAGCCGGACACGCGGGTGCAGCTGTACTCGACGGGCGGGATGACGCTGTTCCTGGCGGCCGTCGGGTACGCCCGGCAGCGGCGGCGGGCGCGCCTCGGCTGACGCGAGGCGCCCGTTTTCCTCCGAGGGCCTCCGCACGCTCGCGTGCGGGGGCCCTTTCGTGTGCCCGCGGCACGCCCCCGCGCCTCCCCCGCCTCTTGCTGCTAGCGTGCACTTGCAAGCCTTTTGCAATAAGAAGGTCGGAGGGGATCCGCCATGTCCGTCTACACGCTTCCCGAACTGCCGTACGACTACGCCGCGCTGGCTCCCGTGATCAGTCCCGAGATCATCGAGCTGCACCACGACAAGCACCACGCGGCGTACGTCAAGGGCGCCAACGACACGCTGGAGCAGCTCGCCGAGGCGCGGGACAAGGAGACGTGGGGCTCGATCAACGGCCTGGAGAAGAACCTGGCCTTCCACCTCTCCGGCCACATCCTGCACTCGATCTACTGGCACAACATGACCGGTGACGGCGGCGGCGAGCCGCTGGCGGCGGACGGCGTGGGCGACCTCGCCGACGCGATCGCCGAGTCCTTCGGCTCCTTCGCCGGTTTCAAGGCCCAGCTCACCAAGGCCGCGGCGACCACCCAGGGCTCCGGCTGGGGCGTCCTCGCCTACGAGCCGCTGAGCGGCCGGCTGATCGTCGAGCAGGTCTACGACCACCAGGGCAACGTCGGCCAGGGCTCCACCCCGATCCTGGTCTTCGACGCCTGGGAGCACGCCTTCTACCTGCAGTACAAGAACCAGAAGGTCGACTTCATCGACGCCATGTGGGCCGTCGTCGACTGGCAGGACGTGGCCAGGCGCTACGAGGCCGCCAAGTCCCGCACCGACGCGCTGCTGCTGGCTCCCTGAGAGCCGGCCGCGCCCGATCGTCCTGCCTCGTGATCGTCTTCTCAGCCTTCACCGGGCAGGCGGAATGAGGGAAGCCCCCGCGAGGACGTGACTCGCGGGGGCTTCCTGTGCGCCGGGGACCTACAGGTTGCTGAAGTCCGGGCCCTTGGTGCGGGTCCGCTTGATCTCGTAGAAGCCCGGCACGGAGGCCACGGCGAGGGTGCCGTCCCAGAGCTTGGCGGCGTCCTCGCCCTTGGGGGCGGGGGTGACGACCGGGCCGAAGAAGGCGAGCTGCTCGCCGTCGGCGCCGGGTACGGCGATCACCGGGGTGCCGACCTCCTGGCCGACCTTGTCGATGCCCTCCTTGTGGGAGGCGCGCAGCTGGGGCTCGTACGGGGTGCCGTCCCAGTGGTCCATGAGGGACTCGGGCAGACCGACGTCCTTCAGTGCGGCGGCGACCGTCTCCTTGCCCGGGCCCTGCTCCTGGTTGTGGATGCGGGTGCCGAGCGCCGTGTAGAGGTCGCCGAGCACCTGCGCACCGTGCTCCTCCTGGGCCGCGGCGACGACGCGCACCGGGCCCCACGCCTTGACCTCGAGCATCTCGCGGTACTCCGCGGGCAGCTCGTCGAGCTTGTCCTCGTTGAGGACGGCGAGGCTCATGACGTGCCAGCGGACCTCGATGTCCCTGACCTTCTCCACTTCCAGGACCCAGCGGGAGGTCATCCAGGCCCAGGGGCACAGCGGGTCGAACCAGAAGTCGACAGGCGTCTTCTCCGACATGTCTCTCCTCATGAGGCGCGCGAGTATGCCTTTCCCGGGGCAACCGGCCCGCCCGCCCGCCCATTCCCGGCTGCCGGGTGTCAGGGGCACATGGCAGGATCAGTGCTGTCCGCATACTGAACACCACGGAACACCAGTCGTATACCGAAGCCGTGTACCGAACACCATCCGAGGAGTGCCGCCCGTGCCCGGTGAGAATCTGTCCCGCGACGAGGCCCGGGAGCGGGCCGCACTGCTGTCCGTCGACGGGTACGAGGTGTCCCTCGACGTGCGCTCGGCCGTCGGTGACGCGCAGGGCGAGGGCCCGCGCACGTTCCGGTCCGTCACCACGATCCGCTTCCGCTGCAACGAGCCCGGCGCGAGCAGCTTCGCCGACCTGGTCGCACCGAGCGTCACCGCCGTCTGGCTGAACGGCCGCGACCTCGACCCGAGCGAGGTCTTCGACGGCTCCCGGATCGCCCTGGAGGACCTGGCCGCCGACAACGAGCTGGTGGTCGACGCCCAGTGCGCCTACTCCCGCACCGGCGAGGGAATGCACCGCTTCGTCGACCCCGAGGACGGCGAGGTGTACCTGTACACCCAGTACGAGCCGGCCGACTCCCGCCGGGTCTTCGCGGGCTTCGAGCAGCCGGACCTCAAGGCCCCCTTCCGCTTCGAGGTGCGCGCGCCCGAGGAGTGGACGGTGTGGTCCAACGGCGCGGGCGAGCGCAGGGAAGAAGGGCGCGCAGCGCTTCCGCAGAAGGGTGGTGGTGGGCGACGGGCGGGCGGGGTGTGGCGGTTCGCGGAGACGAAGCCGATCTCGACGTACATCACGTGTGTCGTGGCCGGCCCCTACCACTACGTGACGGATTCCTACGAGCGCGTCCTCGAGGACGGCACCCGGCTGGAGATCCCGCTCGGCGCCCTGTGCCGCAAGGGGCTCGCCCCGCATTTCGACGCCGACGACGTCTTCCTGATCACGAAGCAGGGCCTGGACTTCTTCCACGACCACTTCGACTACCCGTACCCCTTCGGGAAGTACGACCAGGCGTTCGTGCCGGAGTACAACCTCGGCGCGATGGAGAACCCGGGGATGGTGACCTTCCGGGAGGAGTACATCTTCCGCGGGAAGGTGACGCGGGCGTCGTACGAGGGCCGCGCCAACACGATCCTGCACGAGATGGCGCACATGTGGTTCGGCGACCTGGTCACCATGGAGTGGTGGGACGACCTGTGGCTGAAGGAGTCCTTCGCCGACTTCATGGGCGCGTTCGCCAACGTCAACGCGACCCGCTTCAAGGACGCCTGGATCACCTTCGCCAACCGCCGCAAGGCGTGGGCCTACCGCGCCGACCAGCTCCCCTCCACGCATCCGATCACGGCCGACATCCGTGACCTGGAGGACGCCAAGCTGAACTTCGACGGCATCACCTACGCCAAGGGCGCCTCCGTGCTCAAGCAGCTGGTGGCGTACGTCGGGCAGGACGCGTTCCTGGAGGGCGCACGGCGCTACTTCAAGCGGCACGCGTACGGCAACACGCGCCTCGGTGACCTGCTGTCGGTCCTGGAGGAGACCAGCGGGCGGGACATGGCGGCCTGGTCGCGCTCCTGGCTCCAGACGGCCGGCGTCAACTCGCTCACGCCGCAGGTGCTGCTGAGCGGGGCGGGCACGGTCGACGAGCTGGCGGTGGTGCAGGAGGCGGCGGAGTCCCACCCCGAACTGCGCCCGCACCGCGTCGCGGTGGGCCTGTACCGGCGTACGGCCGAGGGCGCGCTGGAGCGCTACGCGCGCGCCGAGGTGGACGTCGAGGGTCCGCGCACGGTGGTCGCCGAGTTGGCCGGTGCCGAGGCGCCGGAGCTGGTCCTGGTCAACGACGACGACCTCACGTACTGCAAGACGCGCTTCGACGACACGTCGCTGGCGACGCTGCGCGAGCATCTGGGCGCCGTGACCGACCCGCTGGCCCGCGCCCTGTGCTGGTCGGCACTGTGGAACATGACGCGGGACGCGCTGCTGCCGGCGCGGGACTTCGCGGCGCTGGTGCTGCGGTTCGCGGGGCGCGAGTCCGACATCGGTGTGCTGCAGATGCTGCACGCCTGGACCGGCTCGGCTCTGGTGCACTACGCCGCCCCCGACTGGCGGGAGCCGGGCGGCCGGCTGCTCGCAGAGGGCGCGCTGCGCGAGCTGCGGGACGCGGCACCGGGCAGCGAGCACCAGCTGGCGTGGGCGCGCTTCTTCGCGTCGGTGGCGGCCGAGGAGGCGGACCTGGCGCTGCTCCGGGGCCTGCTGGAGGGCACGGAGAAGATCGACGGGCTGGACGTGGACCAGGAGCTGCGCTGGACGTTCCTCGCCCCGCTCGCGGCCCACGGCGCCGCCGACGAGGGCGTCCTGGCCGCCGAACTGGCCCGCGACGACACGGCCTCCGGCAAGCGGCACCAGGTGCGCTGCCTGGCCTCGCGGCCCTCGGAGGCGGTGAAGGCGCAGGCCTGGGCGCAGGTGGTGGAGTCCGACGCGCTCTCCAACGCCCTGGTGGAGGCGACCATCGCCGGCTTCGCGCAGCCCTCGCAGCGGGAGCTGCTCGCGCCGTACACCGAGAAGTACTTCGCGGCGATCGAGCGGGTGTGGGCCGAGCGGTCCATCCAGATCGGGATGGACGTGGTCCGGGGCCTGTTCCCGTCGCTGCGGGACTCCCGGGACACGCTGGAGGCGACCGACGCGTGGCTGTTTGCGCACGAGGGGGCGGCGCCGGCGCTGCGGAGGCTGGTGCTGGAGGCACGGGACGATCTGGCGCGAGGGCTGCGGGCGCAGGCTTGCGACGGGGGAGCGTAGGGAAGTTCTGGTGGTCGTCGAGTGCGGGTGCGTCGTGGTTGATCGCGCCCACGCGGCGGAACCGCACATCGACGCAGCCCCGCGCCCCTTGGGGCGTTGCCCTGCCCGGCGTGGCAGGAGCGCCGTAGCTTTGGCCAAAGAATTGGCGTTCCGTCGTCGTTACGGAATTCGGGCAATAGCAGCCGTAACCCCTGGGCCGCACTGTGGCGGACCAGGGGTTTTCGGCATCCGAACAGGCGTCCTTTAGTCCGGCCTTGTCCCGGTTCGGCGATGGGCGTGTAACAGCGGTTAAGGGGCCGATCGGGCGCGGGAAGTTGCCGGTCATGACGCACAACACCCCGCTCTCCCCCCGCCCCCGCCCGCTGCACGACCTGGCCGACGGCCGCCGTCCGCTGATGACGGCCGCCCAGCTCCGGGCGCACGGTGTCTCCGCCGCCGAGACCAACGAGCAGTGCCGGCCGGGCGGGCCCTGGCAACAGCTCCTGCCGAACGTCGTCCTGCTGCACCCGGGCCCGCCGACCAGCGAGGAGCGCCTGCACGCGGTGCTGCTCTACGCGGCGCGGGACCGCGGCTCGGGCACGGCTTCCGCCGCGGCGCCCGGGGTGTCCGTCTCGGTGCCGGTCCAGCCGGGTGGGGAGCAGCCGCCCGTGCCGGCCTACGCGGAGGCGATGATCACGGGTCTGGCCGCGCTGACGCTGCACGGGTTCTCGTCCACTCCCCCGCTGCCGTCCCTCGACCTCATCGACGTCCTGGTCCCGCGGCTGCGCCGGCTGCGTACGACGGGCTGCGCGCGGGTCGTACGCACCGCGGCGCTGCCGACCGCCGTGGAGCTGACCGGGGTTCCGGTGGCGCCGGTGGCGCGGGCGCTGGCGGACGCGGTGGCGGAGCTGACCGATCCGGGCACCGTGCGCCGGCTGCTGACGGAGGCGGTGCGCGGCGGGCACTGCGAACCGGCCGCGGTGGTGCGGGAGCTGAACCGGGCCCGGCTGCTCAGCCGCCCGCACGTGGTGGACGCCGTGGACTCGCTGGTCGCCGAGGGGCGGGCGCTGGCCGAGCAGCGCCTGTACCGGATGGTGCGCGAGCACGGTCTGCCGGAGCCGGTCTGGAACGTCGACCTGCGCCTGCCCGGCGGCCCCCACCTGGGCGGTGTGGACGCCTTCTGGCCCGAGCAGGCGGTGGCGCTGGAGCTGGACACACGGGGGCACCAGGCGCGGGAGGACGACGCCGCCTGGGCGGAGCACGCCCGCAAGCGCGAGCACCTGGAACGGCTCGGCATCACGGTCGTGCACCTCACCCCGCGCAAGCTGCGGGAGTGTCCGGAGCACCAGGCGGCCGTCGTGCGCACCGCCCTGATGGCGGCCGGGGACCGGGAGCCCGCCGCGTACGTCGTGGTGCTGCCCCGGTAGTCCCGTGGGCGCGGAACTACCGGGGCGGCCGCTCGGCCGTCAGTCGCCGCGGAACTCCGCCCCGATCACCGCCTCGCTGTCGCCCGACCAGTCGCCGTCGAAGGTGAGGGCGAGCGGCCGTTCCAGGCAGTGGGTGAGGAGCCACGTGGGTGGTTCGGCAGCGCGGCGAGCGTGCGTGCCGGGCGCCGCCGGGCACGCGGAAGGTGGTGGCAGGCCCCAGGGGGCGGGTGCGCCGTTGCCCGGCGCCCGCCCCTTCGCCGGCCCCCGGCCGGGTCAGTCGCAGGTGAGGGTGCGGGACTCGGGGAGGGAGGCGGTGACCCGGGCGCGGGCGGTGGCGATGTTCCGGTCGCCGGTGAGCACCGTGTCGGCGGTGGGGCGGTCCCTCAGGACGCCGGCGAGGACCCGGTCGCCGGGGGCGAGGCGGGCGAGGGTGTCGTCCAGGACGAACGTCGTCGCCGTCCCGGTGCTCTCCTCGGGTGCGTAGGTGTGCGTCACGCGGAGCGTGATCCGGTGCCGTGCGGCGCCCGGCACCGGATCGGCGGCGGTCACCGTGCCCTCGGCGACGAGACGGGCGCAGGCCAGGTAGCGGGGGGTGCCGAAGACCGCGGCGGCCTCCTGGCCCGCGGCCGGGCTCGACGGCCGCACCGCGGACTTGTCGGCCGCGCTGCCGCTCGCCGCGTCCTGCGAGGCACCGCTGCCGCTCTGCACCACCAGCCAGCCCAGCCCCGTGACCACGACCCCCGCGCAGGCGGCCGCGAGGACGCCCAGGGCTGGACGGAAGGGGCGGCGCCGGGGCGGTGGTGCCGCCGCCGGTTTCGGGCGCTCTCGTACGACGGGCTCGCCCAGGGCGTCGCCGAGCAGGTGCAGCTGCTCCCGCAGCAGCGCCACGTCGGCCGTCGCCGACCGGTGCTCGCCGCGGGCGTCCGCCCCCGCGTCCGGCGGCGGCAGCGGCTCGCCCGTGATCGCGGCCATCAGCGCGTCGTACCCACCGGGGTGCTGTTCGGCGGCCATCTCACACCACCTCGTCCTCGTGCAGGCGGGCGCGCAGGGCCCGTACCGCCGTGTGCAGCCTGCTCTTGACCGTGCCCTCGGGGATGCCCAGCTCCTCGGCGATGCCGCGCACCGGCAGATCGGCGTAGAAGCGCAGGACGAGGACCTGGCGCTGGGCGTCCGGCAACTCGTCCAGGCCCTGGGCGACGGCGAGGGACAGGACGCTGGTGTCCTCGTCGCGTGGGTGCTCCGTCTGGCGCAGCGCGGCCAGGCGTTCCCCGAGCCGGTCCTGGCGGCGCCTGGCCCGGTGCCAGTCCATGGCCAGGTTGGAGGCGACGACCGCTGCCCAGGCGGACACGTCGCGCGGCGCCTCGCGGCCGCCGGCCGTCCGCTCCAGCAGCCGCAGGCGGACCTGCTGCACCCCGTCCGGCAGGTCCGCCTGCGGCACCCCGCCCAGCGCGAGCACCGCCCGCACCCGGCGTTCCTGAGCCGCGTCCAGGGGGTCGTCGCGTACGTCGTCCCCCTGGCCGCGGCGGGCCCTCCTGCGCAGCAAAGCCACTCCTCCCCCGGCCACGTTTCCCCTACGACGCGCGCGGAGCCCGAAACGTTCGCCCCGGCGGCCGCCTTTCGGCGAGAGGTGTACGTCACATCGCCGTGTGAGGCGGGAGGGGGTGGGCAGGGGCGGAACAGCACAGCTTGCTGCGCCGGGGCGGGGCGACGGAATTTCTGCAGCTCAGCCGGGATTCGTGCGCAAGGACCACACCCCATGTCCGAGCCGCCGCGTCCCAGTGCGCGGGCACACCGCGCAATGGACTGGACAGGCGGGCCGGGCTTCGCCCCATGATGGAAAAGTCTCGGCCGAGCAAAGCGCGCGTGAAGACACGCGCACAAACGGAGAAGGAGTCACCGTGAGGGTCGGAATCGTCGGAGCCACCGGTCAGGTGGGCACGGTCATGCGCAGGATCCTCACGGAGCGCGACTTCCCGGTCACCGAACTGCGCCTGTTCGCCTCGGCACGCAGCGCCGGCAAGGAGCTGGACGGCGTGACGGTGGAGGACGCGGCCACCGCCGACTACTCCGGCCTGGACATCGTGCTGTTCTCGGCGGGCGGCGCCACCTCCAAGGCACTGGCCGAGAAGGTCGCCTCGCAGGGCCCGGTCGTGATCGACAACTCCTCCGCCTGGCGCCGCGACCCCGAGGTTCCGCTCGTGGTGTCCGAGGTGAACCCGCACGCGATCGCCGACCGTCCCAAGGGCATCATCGCCAACCCGAACTGCACCACCATGGCCGCGATGCCGGTGCTGCGTCCGCTGCACGCGGAGGCGGGCCTCGAAGCCCTCGTCGTCGCCACCTACCAGGCGGTGTCCGGCTCCGGCCTGGCCGGCGTGGACGAGCTGTTCGAGCAGGTGCAGAAGGTCGGCGCGGACGCCCCGAAGCTGACCCACGACGGTTCGGCCGCCGAGTTCCCGAAGCCGGAGAAGTACGTGGCGCCGATCGCGTACAACGTGCTGCCGCTGGCCGGCTCCATCGTGGAGGACGGTCTGCACGAGACGGACGAGGAGCACAAGCTCCGCAACGAGTCCCGCAAGATCCTGGAGATCCCGGAGCTGAAGGTGTCCGGCACCTGCGTGCGCGTGCCCGTCTTCAGCGGCCACTCCCTGCAGATCAACGCCCGTTTCGCCCGCCCGATCAGCGTGGAGCGCGCCAAGGAGCTGCTGGCCGGCGCGCCCGGCGTGACGCTCACCGAGGTGCCGACCCCGCTCCAGGCGGCCGGTCAGGACCCGTCGTACGTGGGCCGGATCCGTCGGGACGAGACCGTGGACAACGGCCTGGCCCTGTTCGTCTCCAACGACAACCTGCGCAAGGGCGCGGCCCTGAACGCGGTGCAGATCGCGGAGCTGGTGGCGGCGGAGCTGAAGGGCTGACGCCGCACCCCCTAGCCCCTGGTGACCTCGTAGAGGAAGCAGCCGTACTCGACGGCCCGGACGTGGACGAACGCCACGGCCGGGTCGTCGAACGCTTCCCGGAGGGCGTACGCGAAGGCACCGGGGTCACCGATCAGCCGCCCGCCCAGGATGTGCCCGTGGGCGGAGTAGCGGCGCAGGACCCGGTGCGAGTTGGTGAAGGGGAGGCCGTCCGTCTCCGGCCCCGCGCACTCCTCGGCGTGGACGAAGACCGGCCCCTGCTCGTCGTACGGGCCCGGGTCGGCCCCCGTGGCCGCCGCCCGGCGGCGCAGCGGGGCGTAGGAGACGAGCGCGATGTGCTCACCGGCGCGACTGTGGCGCAGGCAGCAGCGCAGCGGGGCGCCGCCCTCGTCGTCGGTCACGGGGGCGGGGACGCGGCCCGCGTCGTCGGTGGCGCGGAGCTCTTCGAGGACGCCCGGCGGGATGGGGTGTGCGGTGTGGCCGTTCATGGGATCCAGGCTCGCGCGCGGGCGCGCCGGGCACCGGCGGGAAATGGACATCGCGCTCCGTCCCGGCCACGTGGAAGGATGGCGCAACCCACACATAACGAGGAGATGACCGCGTGCCTGGCACAAACCTGACTCGCGAAGAGGCGCGGCAGCGGGCGACGCTGCTGACCGTTGACTCGTACGAGATCGATCTCGACCTCACCGGCGCGCAGGAGGGCGGCACCTACCGGTCCGTGACCACGGTGCGCTTCGACGTCGCCGAGGGCGGCGGCGAGTCCTTCATCGACCTGGTCGCGCCGACGGTCCACGAGGTGACGCTGAACGGCGACGCCCTCGACGCCGCCGAGGTGTTCCAGGACTCCCGCATCGCCCTGCCGGGCCTGCTGCCGGGACGCAACATCCTGCGCGTGGTCGCCGACTGCGCGTACACCAACACCGGCGAGGGCCTGCACCGGTTCGTCGACCCGGTGGACGACCAGGCGTACCTGTACACCCAGTTCGAGGTGCCGGACGCGCGGCGGGTCTTCGCCAGCTTCGAGCAGCCGGACCTGAAGGCGACGTTCCAGTTCACCGTGAGGGCCCCCGAGGGCTGGACGGTCGTCTCCAACTCGCCGACGCCCGAACCGAAGGACAACGTCTGGGAGTTCGAGCCGACCCCGCGCATCTCGTCGTACGTCACGGCGCTGATCGTCGGTCCGTACCACTCGGTGCACAGCGTGTACGAGAAGGACGGCCAGTCCGTCCCGCTCGGCATCTACTGCCGTCCCTCGCTGGCCGAGCACCTCGACGCGGACGCCATCTTCGACGTGACCCGGCAGGGCTTCGACTGGTTCCAGGAGAAGTTCGACTACCGGTACCCGTTCAAGAAGTACGACCAGCTCTTCGTGCCGGAGTTCAACGCGGGCGCGATGGAGAACGCGGGCGCGGTGACCATCCGGGACCAGTACGTGTTCCGCTCGAAGGTGACCGACGCCGCGTACGAGGTGCGGGCGGCGACGATCCTGCACGAGCTGGCGCACATGTGGTTCGGCGACCTGGTCACCATGGAGTGGTGGAACGACCTGTGGCTCAACGAGTCGTTCGCCACCTACTCCGAGGCCGCCTGCCAGGCCGACGCGCCGGGCTCGAAGTGGCCGCACTCGTGGACGACGTTCGCCAACCAGATGAAGACCTGGGCGTACCGGCAGGACCAGCTGCCGTCCACGCACCCGATCATGGCGGACATCAGCGACCTGGACGACGTGCTCGTCAACTTCGACGGCATCACGTACGCCAAGGGCGCCAGCGTCCTCAAGCAGCTCGTGGCGTACGTCGGTGAAGAGGCGTTCTTCCAGGGCGTGCAGGCGTACTTCAAGCGGCACGCTTTCGGCAACACACGCCTGTCCGACCTGCTGGGCGCGCTGGAGGAGACCTCCGGCCGCGACCTGAAGACCTGGTCGAAGGCGTGGCTGGAGACGGCCGGCATCAACGTGCTGCGTCCGGAGATCGAGACCGACGCGGCGGGTGTCATCACGTCCTTCGCCATCCGCCAGGAGGCCCCCGCGCTGCCCGCCGGGGCCAAGGGCGAGCCCACCCTCCGCCCGCACCGCATCGCCATCGGCGCCTACGACCTCGACGGCGACGGCAAGCTGGTGCGCGGCGACCGGGTCGAGCTGGACGTGGACGGCGAGCTGACGGCCGTGCCGCAGCTGGTCGGCAGGCCCCGCCCGGCGGTGCTGCTCCTGAACGACGACGACCTGTCGTACGCGAAGGTCCGCCTGGACGAGCAGTCCCTCGCCGTGGTCACCGAGCACCTCGGCGACTTCGCCGAGTCGCTGCCGCGCGCCCTGTGCTGGGCGTCGGCGTGGGACATGACCCGGGACGCGGAGCTGGCGACCCGCGACTACCTGTCGCTGGTGCTGTCCGGCATCGGCAAGGAGTCCGACATCGGTGTCGTGCAGTCCCTGCACCGCCAGGTGAAGCTGGCCATCGACCAGTACGCCGCCCCGACCGCCCGCGAGGCGCTGCTCACCCGCTGGACCGAGGCCACGCTGGCCCACCTGCGGGCCGCCGAGGCGGGCAGTGACCACCAGCTGGCGTGGGCGCGGGCCTTCGCGGCGACGGCGCGGACGCCGGAGCAGCTGGACCTGCTGGACGCGCTGCTGGACGGCACGCAGACGATCGAGGGCCTGGCGGTCGACACGGAGCTGCGCTGGGCGTTCGTGCAGCGCCTCGCGGCCGTGGGCCGGTTCGGCGGGTCGGAGATCGCGGCCGAGTACGAGCGGGACAAGACCGCCGCCGGTGAGCGCCACGCGGCCACGGCGCGGGCGGCCCGCCCGACCGAGGCGGCCAAGGCGGAGGCCTGGGAGTCGGTCGTGGAGTCCGACAAGCTGCCGAACGCCGTCCAGGAGGCGGTCATCGCCGGCTTCGTCCAGACCGACCAGCGCGAGCTGCTGGCGTCGTACACGGAGCGCTACTTCGAGGCGCTGAAGGACGTCTGGGAGTCCCGTTCGCACGAGATGGCCCAGCAGATCGCGGTCGGCCTGTACCCGGCGGTGCAGGTGTCCCAGGAGACCCTGGACCGCACGGACGCATGGCTGGCCTCCGCCGAGCCGAACGCGGCCCTGCGCCGCCTGGTCTCGGAGTCCCGCTCCGGCGTGGAGCGCGCCCTGAAGGCCCAGGCGGCGGACGCGGCGGCGGCCGCGTAGGCGGTCGGTACGGAGAAGGGGGCGTCCCGTCTCGCACGGGGCGCCCCCTTTGCGTGTGCTCGGGGCCGGCGCCCGTCCAGCCCCTCGGGTCTGCGGCGCAGCAGCGCGCTGTACGACCCGAAGCAGCAGGCGGCGGCGAGCATCCACGGGTCACCGGCCGAGAAGGACGCCCCGTCACCGCCGACGAGCAGCAGGACGCCCGCGCAGGCGATGACCAGCCCGGCGACCCGGCGGGCGCCGAGCCGGACGCCGCCCGCGCGTTCGTGGAGGGCCATGAGTACGGGGGACGCCGCCATGATCATGCCCATGTTGGCGGCGGGGGTGGTGACGCCGGCCTGCTGGTGGACGAGCGTGTTGTAGACGGTCACGCCGAGCAGGGAGGCGAGGACCACGAAGCCGAGGTGGCGCCGGATCAGCAGGCGCTGCCGCCAGGCCCGCCGGGCGCCGAAGGGGGCGACGACGGCGAGGGCCACCACCCAGCGCCAGAACGCGTGCTGGACCGGCGGCACGCTGTCGCCGAGGGCCCGCGAGGTGACGAAGCCGCCGGACCAGACGAGGGTGGCGAGGACGGCGAGCGCGAGGCCGAGAGCGACGGGCGCCGTCGGCCGCGTCGCGGTGGTCTCTCGGGAGGTGACGCTCTGGTGCGGTTCCGGTGGGCGGCGGTGGCCACGAAGGTCCTTTCCTGGTCGGAGGCCTGGCGGGCCTACCGTCGCAGGGCCGGACCCATCAGGTCCGTCGGATCTTTTCGACCGTTCTTCGAAGCGAAGCCGAACGTTTCGGTGGTCGCGACCCTCTGCCCGCGCGGCTGCCGCTGCCCCGCCAGCGTCGCCCCGAACGCCAGCGCCATGCCCACGAGCTGCACCGGGCCGAGCGCCTGGCCGAGTGCCGCCCAGCCGATGACGGCGGCGGTCAGCGGCGAGAGCGGGCCGAGGAAGGTGACCTGCGTCGCCGCGAGCCGGCCGATGCCGCGGAACCAGAGCCAGTACGCCAGCGCGGTGTTGGCCAGCGCCAGGTAGAGGTAGCCGCCGACCGCCGGGCCGTCCAGGGCGGGCGGGGCGCCCTCGACCAGGAGGGCGAGCGGGGTGAGCAGCAGGCCGCCCGCGGTCAGTTGCCAGGAGGTGAGGGCGAGCGGGCCGACACCGCCGGGGCGTCCCCAGCGCTGGGTGAGCACGGTGCCGGCGGACATGGACGCGGTGGCGGCGACGGCCGCGAGCACGCCGAGCGCGTCCAGTGTTCCGGCCGCCTCCAGCACCACCAGGCTGACGCCGAACGCGGCGACGGTGCCGGTGAGCACGGAACGGACGGTGGGCCGCTGTCCGAGCAGGAGCGTCGAGAGCCCGACGACGAGGAGCGGTCCGAGCGAGCCGACGACGGCGGCCATGCCGCCCGGCATCCGGTAGGCGGAGAGGAACAGCAACGGGAAGAAGGCCCCGATGTTCAGCACCCCCAGCACCGCCGCCTTCACCCACCAGGCACCGCGCGGCAGCACCCGGGAGAGGGCGAGCAGCAGCAGACCGGCGGGCAGGGCACGCATCAGCGCGGCGAACAGGGGCCGGTCGGGCGGCAGAAACTCGGTGGTCACGGCGTAGGTGGTGCCCCAGGAGACGGGGGCGAGGGCGGTGAGCGCGATGACGGTGGGACGGGTGGCGGCCATGAGGGCACCCTTCGGCGGACGGGAGAAGCAGCTCGGCCGGTAGAACCCGACACAGAAAGCTCGGTTGAAAGTAGCTTACTTCCAAGCAAGTTTCCGTCAAGCTACTTTCTTGCGGCCGACCGGCATCGCCTCGATACTCGTCCCATGACTGAGCACCCCAAGGACCCCGTCGACGTGATCATCGACCAGTGGGCGGCGGTGCGGCCCGACCTGGACACGGCGGGCATGGAGGTGTTCGGCCGGGTCTTCCGGCTGGCGCGGGCGATGGGCGACCGGATGGAACAGGCGTACGCCCGCTTCGGCATCTCGCGCGGGGAGTTCGACGCCCTGGCCACCCTGCGCCGCTCCGGCGAGCCGTACACGCTCTCCCCCCGGCAGCTGTCGGCCACGCTCATGCTCACCACCGGCGGCATGACCGGCCGGCTGGACAAGCTGGAACGGGCGGGACTGCTGCGCCGCTCCCCCGACCCGCACGACCGCCGGGGACTGCAGGTCACCCTCACGGAGCGGGGGCTGGAGCTGATCGACGAGGCGGTCGGCGCGGGCCTCGCCGCCCAGA
Source organism: Streptomyces sp. NPDC085944 (assembly GCF_040686295.1). Lineage (NCBI taxonomy): Bacteria > Bacillati > Actinomycetota > Actinomycetes > Kitasatosporales > Streptomycetaceae > Streptomyces > Streptomyces sp. NPDC085944. The sequence goes on from NZ_JBFBJX010000016.1 coordinate 147,864, forward strand.
CCGAGGCGCTGTCCTCCCTCGCCCCGGAACGAGCCGGTCAACTGGCCGACCTGCTGCGGGAGCTCCTTGCCGGTACCGAGAGGTAGGCGGCGGGGAGGCGAGGGGTTACTTGCTGGTGCTGGGCGGCGGAATGGGGGACGCCGCGATGGACTGGGGCGACACGGTGCTCGCGTACGCCGACGGCGCCGCGACGCCCGCCGCCGGGTCGGCGGCGGCCGGGGCGCCCTCCAGCGGGACGGTGGCGCCGCCGACGATCGCGATGCCGGCCGCGTCGAAGGCCCGCTTGATCCGCCAGCGCAGCTCGCGCTCGACGGTGAGGGACTTGCCGGGCATGGTCTTCGCGGAGACCCGCACCACCATGGAGTCGAGCAGCACGGAGTCCAGACCGAGGATCTCGATCGGGCCCCAGAGCATCTCGTTCCAGGGCTCTTCCTTGCTCATCCGTTCGCCGACCGCGGTGAGGGTCTCCTTCACCTTGTCCAGGTCCTCGTCGGAGCGGACGGTCACGTCGACTCCGGCGGTGGACCAGCCCTGGGAGAGGTTGCCGATGCGCTTGACCTCGCCGTTGCGGACGTACCAGATCTCGCCGTCGGCGCCGCGCAGCTTGGTCACCCGCAGCCCGACCTCGACGACCTCGCCGGAGGCCACGCCCGCGTCGATGCTGTCGCCGACGCCGTACTGGTCCTCCAGGATCATGAAGACGCCGGACAGGAAGTCGGTGACCAGGTTGCGGGCGCCGAAGCCGATCGCGACGCCCGCGACACCGGCGGAGGCCAGCAGCGGGGCCAGATTGATCTGGAAGGTGCCCAGCACCATCAGGGCCGCCGTGCCCAGGATGAGGAAGCTCGCGACCGAGCGCAGGACGGACCCGATGGCCTCCGACCGTTGCCGGCGCCGCTCGGCGTTGACCAGCAGCCCGCTCAGCGCGGTGCCGGACGTCCCGGTCCGCCGGTTCATCCGCGCTATGAACTTGCTGATCGCCCGCCGCACGACGGCGCGCAGCACCACCGCGATCACCAGGATCAGCAGCACCCGCAGCCCGATCGCGAGCCACGTCGACCAGTTCTCCTCGACCCAGCCCGCGGCGTTCGTCGCGCTCTCGTGGGCCTCCCGCAGCGACGGCACGGTCGGCGCCGACGGGGTCGGAGACGGCGAAGGCGACGACGCAGCCGACGCGGACGACGAACCGGCGGCCAGCAGGGGCAGGACGGCGGCGGACAGGGACACGGCGGAAACCTCCTGGTGCGGCGGCCCGTCCTGCGCGGTCCGGTCCGAGGTCCGGTCCAAGGTCACGGAAGGGTCACCGGACGGGCAGATGCACCACACTAACGGGGCACAGGATCCGGTTCGGCCCGAAACCGGCGGGCGAGACGCTGCTCACCGTTCTTGGACTGGTCACGCTCGCGTCCCGCGCCCCGTGTGGTCGAAAACACTTCCAGCCCGTTACCGGGACATGGTGGCGCTACGACCAGCCATGAGGGGAGACTGAACCAGATCGTCCCGGCGCGAGCCACGCGCCGCCGACGCCCAAGGAGGCACCCGTGCCGCATGTCCTGGTCCTCAACGCGTCGTACGAGCCACTCGGCGTCGTACCGCTCCGCCGCGCGCTCGTCCTCGTCCTGGAGAACAAGGCCGTGTGCCTGGAGGAGTCCGGCGCCTATCTGCACAGCGCGACCGTCACCGTGCCCGCACCCAGCGTGGTCCGGCTCAAGCGCTTCGTACGCGTGCCCTACCGGGGCCCCGTCCCGCTCACCCGCCGCGCCCTGTTCGCCCGCGACGGGGGCCGCTGCATGTACTGCGGCGCCGTCGCCACCAGCGTCGACCACGTCATCCCGCGCAGCCGCGGGGGCCTGCACGCGTGGGACAACGTGGTGGCGTCCTGCCGCCGCTGCAACCACGTCAAGGCCGACCGCCACCTGGTCGAACTGGGCTGGCGCCTGCGCCACAAACCGGCCCCGCCGACGGGACTGGCCTGGCGCATCATCGGCACGGGACACCGGGACCCGCGCTGGTTGCCGTACTTGCAGCCGTACGGCGCGGAGGACGCCATGGCCCGGATCGACGGCATCTCCGCCTGACGCTCCGGGCCTGTGTCCGCCGGGGGCCTCGGTCCGCCGTGGGCCAGCGCACCCAGTTCTTCAGCGGCTCGGTGTCCAGAGTGATCCCGACCGGCTCGGGCAGCGGGACCTCCTTGCCGAAGGGCAGTGTCTGCACGGTCTCGTACCGTCCCCCGTCCGGGCGGCTGTGTACCTTGACCTCGCAGGTGTCCCGGTCGATCAGCAGGTACACCGGGATGCCCGTCTCGGCATAGGCCCGGGGCTTGTCGACGCGCTCGCGCCGGTCGGTGTCCGAGTCGTACGAGGTGACCTCGACGACCATGAGGACGGGGGCGGGGTCGGCCCATTCGCCCTGTCCGACGAAGGCCTCGGCCGGGGCCAGGGCGCCGTCCGGCCGGGCGCGGCCGCCGCGGTATGGACTGATACTCCGCCTCACGCCTCGGGCGTGGGCGCGGTTCGTGCAGGAGTTGGGGCCGGCCAGCCGGTCAGGGCGGCGCCAGGTGAGGGTGTAGCGCCAGAAGAGGCGGCGGCGCAGTCGGGCGCCGGGCAGGACCGTGCGGGCCGCTTCGGTGATGTCGGAGAACGGCATGTCGGCCGGTCGGGTCCGGGCGGTCATGGAGGTGGGCGGGGCGGTGCTCCGGCCCTCGTTCTTGAGCCAACCGGTGGCGGCGTTCAGGGGGACCGCGGCCGCGGCGAGCAGGTGGTCCGTTGCGGTCTGCGGCCGGTAGAGGCCGACGACGATCAGGGTGCCGGCCGGAGCGAGATGCCTGCGGAAGGTGTCGAGGGCCTCGGTGAACGGCAGGTGGTGGAGGGTGGCGACGCAGGTGATGACGTCGTGGGGTCCGGCGGGGAGTTCCGTCGGAACGTCCGCGACGGTGAAGGACGCCGCCGTCGCCTCCGGGGTCGGCCTGCGGGCCCGCGAGACGATCACGGGGTCGGAGTCGACGCCGTGGACCTCGTCGGCGCGGGTGGCGAGCAGACGGGCCAGGTCGCCGGTGCCGCAACCGACGTCCAGCGCGCTGCCGAACCGGCGGGGGAGCTGCCGCAGGATCCAGCGGTGGTAATGGGCGTTGTGGTCCCAGGGGTGAGCGGCGTTGAACCGGTCGAGCGCCTGGAGGATCCGGTGGGGCAGTGACGTCATGCGCTTCCTTGTGAGGTCCGTCCTGTGTCCTGGCCCCGGCGCCCTCGTCGCGAGGAACGTGAGCACCCGATGACGGTCGCCCGCCGAATGCTCACGCCGGGAACCTCATACGTACCGCAGCTCCCCCGGCCGCACCGAGCGGTTCAGCAGCGGCAGGGCCGTTGCCGAGGCGAGCAGGCAGGACGTGTACACCGCCGGGGCCACCAGGAGGGCCGTCCACGGGAGGGAGCCGTCGCTGGTGAGGGCCGCGTACCAGGCGCCGATCGCCATGCCTCCGGCGCCGGCCAGCAGCAGGGCGGGGGCCAGGGGGAGGGCGGTTTCCAGGAGGAGGGCGCGGCCCAGGACCGGGTGGGGGACGCCGGCGGCGACCTGGGCGGCCAGGGCGCGGCGGCGGGTGGTCAGGGACTCGGCGGTACCCACGGCCAGGCCGGACAGGGTGATCGCCAGGGCGACGAGTACGGCCGCGCCGGTCAGGTTCAGGCCCGTCGTGTAGTACGCCAGGTCGGCGGCGAGGTGGTCCGGATCCGTGGCGTGCAGGTCGGCGAGGAGGGCGTGCCGGACGCACAGGAACGCCGTACCGGCGACCGTCACCAGCAGGACCGCGGCATGGGTGCGGGCGGGGGCCCACGGGTCGTCGCGCAGGCGCTCCGCCGCGATCAGGGGCGCCGCCGTACGGGCCCGCTCGGCGAGCAGGCGGCCGGTGAGCCGGGCCGTGGCCCCGGCCAGCCACACCGCACCCGCGCCCAGCGCGACGACGAGGCAGAAGACGGTCAGCGGGGTGCGCCAGTCGAAGCGGTTGCCCGCGACATGGCCCCTGTTCATGGCCAGGGGCGCCACCGCGACCAGTACCGCCAGCCCGCTCAGGAACAACAGGCCCGGTCCGCGCCCGGTCCGCCGCACGGCCCGGCGCACCTGCCCCAGCGGCGAGGCCACCACCCGGCGCAGCGCCACCGCGCCTGCCACCGCACCCAGCGCCGGCACGCCGACGGCGACCAAGGCGAAGCCCACCCAGGTCGCGGCCGTGGGTCCGCTCCACAGGCGCAGGACGGACAGGACGGAGAAGACCGTGGCCACCGCCGAGCCCAGCAGGCAGGCGAGTCCGGTCTCCAGCGCGGCGATCCGGCGCACCTGCCACGGCGTCGCCCCGGCCAGCCGCAGCCCGGCCAGCCGTCGGTCGCGGTGCACCGCGCCGATCCGGGTGCACTGGCCCAGGAAGGCCAGCACCGGGACCAGCAGCAGGAGCAGGCCGCCGATGACCCCGCCACGGGTGCCGGAGCCGGTCAGCAGTCCGTGGAGGTGGGAGACGGTGTAGCCGGAGGGGACCGACGCCAGCGCGACCGCCGCCAGCGCGAAGCCCGTCGCCGCCGCCGCCCCGGCCGCCGTCAGCGCGATCCGCCACCACTCCCGGCGGTCCGAGCCGTGCACGAGCTGCCGGGCCAGCCGGACGTCCGTGGTCAGCGTGGTCACGCCGTCACCTCCAGCGGCGACACGGCACCGTCCCGCAGCCGGACCTCGCGGTCCGCGTACGCGGCCACCTGGGCGTCGTGCGTGACCAGCAGCACCGCCGTACCCGAATCCCGGGCCGTGTGCGCCAGCGCCGTCATCACCCGCTCGGTCGCCAGCGAGTCCAGCGCGCCGGTCGGCTCGTCCGCGAACACCGCCTTCGGCCCGGTGACCAGCGCGCGGGCCAGCGCCGCCCGCTGGGCCTGCCCGCCGCTCATCTCACCCGGCCGCAACTCCTCCTGCCCGCGCACCCCGAACCGCTCCAGCCACTCCCCGGCCCGCGCCCGGGCCTCGGCGCGGGGGGTGCCGGCCAGCAGCAGGGGCAGTGCCACGTTGTCCAGTGCCGTCAGCTCCGGGATCAGCTGCCCGAACTGGAAGACCACGCCGAAGTCGGTGCGGCGCAGCTCGCTCAGCCGCTTCTCCGGCAGTTCCTCCAGCCGCAGGCCGCCGTACGTCACCGAACCGGCGTCCGGCCGCACGATCCCGGCCAGACAGTGCAGCAGCGTCGACTTCCCGCTGCCGCTGGCCCCGGTGACGGCCAGGATCTCCCCGGCCCGCAGGTCGAGGCAGGCGCCGCGCAGGGCCTCGGTCCTGCCGTGCGCCTTCACCAGGTCGCGGGCCGTGAGCAGCGGCGGCGCCGCGGTGCCGTGCGTGGCCGTGGCCGTGTCCCCGTGTGTCATGCGGTACGGACCTCCGTGGTGAGAGTGGTGAGCCGGGCCGCCGTGGTCGTCATCCAACGGAGGTCGGCGTCGAGGTGGCTGAGGGCGTAGTCGGCCGAGAGCACGGTGGTGAGATCCGCGCCCGGGGCCGTCTTGAGTGCCGTGAGCTCCCGCATCCGGCCCATGTGCGCGGCACGCTGGGCCAGCAGGTAGGCGCCCGCGTCGCCGCCGGTGAGGATCGAGACGACGACCTTGGCGAAGATCTCGTTCGTCACGAAGGGTGCGGGCGCTGCGATCTCGCCCGCCCAGCGCTCCAGTTCGCGCGCTCCCTCGTCCGTGGCGCGGTACGCGGTCCGCTCCGGGCCGCCGTCCGACGCGGTGCCGTCGACCTCGGCGAGTCCGTCCCGCACCAGGCGCTGCAGCGTCGTGTAGACCTGCCCGTACGCCAGCGGGCGGGCCTGGGGGAAGCGTTCGTCGTGCCGCCGCTTGAGGTCATAGCCGTGGCTCGGCCCCGAAGCGAGCAGCCCCAGGAGGATGTGACGGGTGCTCATGAGGATCAGTATTCACTGAGTACATGTACTGAGTGAATAGCTGAAGGGGATCTGGTGGGGAGCGGCGTGCGTGCGTGACCGGTTTGGGCGATCCGCGCTCGGGTTAGGTGAATTTTTTGGCCGGTTCTGCGGTAATTCGGAAGAGAGAGAATGTGACCAGGGCCACGTTGGCGGTATTGGGGCGCCTGTCCTCGCGCGGACTGGGTAGGGGCTGCCATAACTCGCCACAAGCGTGCTCGACCCAACGCCCGACCCGGGGCCCGACGACGGGCCCGTTCCACCGTCCGACCCAGAGCCTGATCCAAAGGAGACCCCCGTGGCTGCACTGGCGCCCCTTCTGCTGCCGGCCCCCTCGAAACCCGTGGCGGAGCCGTCCACCCCCTGGGCAGAGCCCTCCGCCGCCTCCGAGACCCCGCACTACTGCGTCTTCGGCGCCACCGGCAGCTGCGCCGAGACCCCGCTGACCAGTGAACCGCCGCTGCCCGACGCGGAACCCCTCACCAGCGAGTCGCCGTTCGCCGACGCCGTACCGCTGACCAGCGAGTCCTCGCCCGAACTCACGGCCGACGTGCCGGAGCAGGGCGGCCCCTCCTTCGCCGTCCCCGTCCCGGAACCCACGAGGTCGTAGAGGAAGCAGATGCCCGCAGCGCAGCCGGCCGAGCCTCCCGCCGAGGATCTTCCCGAGGAACTGACCAGGCTCGCCGCCCTGCACGGCGTCGCCACCTCCTACCGCCCCTCCCCGGACCGCACCGTCCAGGCCCCGGCCACCGCCGTCACCCTCGCGCTGGCCGCCCTCGGCATCAACGCGGACACCCCCGGGGCCGTACGGGCCGCGCTCACCGCCCGAGAGACCGAGCTGCGCGAACGGCTGCTGCCGCCCACCGTCGTCCGCTGGGAGGGCGGCGGCACCCCGGACGCGCTGACCGACCTGCCCGCCGGCACCCGGCTGCGCGTCGACACCGAGCAGGGCGAGCGGCACGACGGCGTCGAGCGGCTGCCGTCCGGCGTCCACCGGCTGACCGCCACCGCACCCGACGGACGCACCGCCGAGGCGCACCTGATCGTCGCGCCCGCCCGGCTGCCCGTCCCCGCCGCGCGCTCCTACGGCCTCCTCGTCCAGCTCTACTCCCTCCTCTCCCGCCGCTCCTGGGGCATGGGCGACCTCGGCGACCTCGGCGAACTCGCCGCCTGGGCCGGACGCGCCCTCGGCGCCGGATTCGTCCAGGTCAACCCGCTGCACGCGGCCGTACCCGGTGCCCCCACCGACCCCTCCCCGTACCGGCCCTCCTCGCGCCGCTTCCCCGACCCGGTGCACCTGCGGATCGAGGACGTGCCCGAGTTCGCGTACGTCCCCGACCCCGAACGCGCCCGGGCGCTGCGGGAACGGGCCGGGCGGCTGCGCGAGGGCGTGCTGGAGAAGGACGCCCTCATCGACCGGGACGCCGTGTGGGAGCTGAAGCGCGACGCCCTGGAGCTGCTCCACCGGGTTCCCCTCGGACCCGGCCGTCGCGCCGCCTACTGCGACTACCTCGCCGCCCGGGGCACCGCCCTCGAGGACCACGCCACCTGGTGCGCCCTCGCCGAGATCCACGGCTCCGACTGGCACCGGTGGCCGGAAGGCCTGCGCGACCCCCGCTCGGCCGCCACCGACCGCGCCCGCCGCGAGCTGATGGACCGCGTCGACTTCCACTCCCGCCTCACCTGGCTCACCGACACCCAGCTGACCGCCGCCCAGCGCACCGCCCGCGAGGCCGGCATGCCGGTCGGGATCGTCCACGACCTCGCCGTCGGCGTGCACCCGCGCGGCGCCGACTCCTGGGCCCAGCAGCGGTACTTCGCCGCCGGCATGTCGGTGGGAGCGCCGCCGGACGCCTTCAACTCCCGCGGCCAGGACTGGGGGCTGCCGCCCTGGCGCCCCGACCGCCTCGCCGAGTCCGGATACGCGCCCTTCCGGGAGCTGCTGCGCGGCCTGCTCCGGTACGCCGGGGCGCTGCGCGTCGACCACGTCATGGGCCTGTTCCGGCTCTGGTGGGTCCCCGAGGGCCGCCCGCCCACCGAGGGCACCTACGTCCACTACGACGCCGAGGCCATGCTCGCCGTCCTGGTCCTGGAGGCCGACCGGGCCGGTGCCCTCGTCATCGGCGAGGACCTGGGGACCGTGGAGCCCGGGGTGCGCGAGGCGCTGCGCGAGCGCGGGGTGCTGGGCACCTCGGTGCTCTGGTTCGAACGGGACTGGACCGGCGACGGCCGCCCCCTGCCGCCCGAGCGGTGGCGCGCCGACTGCCTGGCCACCGCCACCACCCACGACCTGCCGTCCACCGCCGCCCGCCTCACCGGCGCACACGTCGAACTCCGCGACCGCCTCGGCCTGCTCACCCGCCCGCTGGAGGAGGAACGCGCCGAGGCCGCCGCGGACACCGCCGAGTGGCTGGAGGTCCTGTCCGGGCTCGGGCTGCTGCGCGGCACCGGCGGCGACACCGGAACGCCCGCCGAGGAGGCGGAGATCCAGGCCGTGCACCGGTTCCTGCTGCGCACCCCCGCCCGCCTGGCCGGCATCTGGCTCCCGGACGCCGTCGGCGACCGCCGCCCGCAGAACCTCCCCGGCACCTGGGACCAGTACCCGAACTGGCGGCTGCCCGTCGCCGACGCCGAGGGCCGCCCGGTGACCCTGGAGGACCTGGCCGCCTCGCCCCGGCTGCACGCCCTGATCGACGTCGTACGCGATGCCGTACGGGATGCCGTGCTCGATGCCGGACGAGGGCGCGGCGCCGTCCGGGGCGACTGAGCGGGGACGCCCGGGGCCTCGTACGGGCACCCCGGGCGCGCGGCCGCCGCGAGCGTTCGCTAACTTTGCACCGTGGACAAGAAGAACGCCCTGCGCGCCGGCGCCCTGGCAGCCGGTACGACGCTGATGATGCTGCTCATGTCGTCCCCCGCGCTCGCGCTGACGCGCGACGCCGGCGACGACCCCGGCACCGGCCTGAGCGTCGTCGAGACGCTGGGCCTCTACGTCCTGGCCCCGCTCGCGCTGTTCGCGATCATCGCGGGCCTGGTCATGGTCCTGGACCGGTCTCACCCGGACCACCTGGTGAAGACGCCCGCCACGAAGACCAAGGCCAAGGTCAAGGCCGGCGCCAAGGCCTGACCTCCCCGCCACCCCGCTCGACCGAGGGCGCCGCCCCCGCCGCACGTACGCGCGTCAGCCGTACGCCGGCAGGGGCGGCGCCCTTCGGCGTTCGCGCGACCGTGAGGCGTTCGGGCGACCGGGAGGCATCGCGCACCGGTCAGGGATCCGCGCGGCCGTCAGGGGTTCGGCGTCGTCAGGTAGCGCTGGAGCGTGGGCGCCAGCCAGGCCACCGCCTCCTCGCGGTGGAGCGCCACGGCCGGCGGGATGCGCAGCACGTACCGGGTGAGGGCCATGCCGAGCACCTGCGTCGCGACGAGCGCGGCCCGCGCGGGGGCCTGCTCGGGGTCCGGGCACCCACGCCGGGCGACCGCCAGGAACCGGTCGCGGAAGATGCCCTGCGTGCGCTCGGCGCCGGCCTGGTTGGTGACCCCGACCCGCAGCAGCGCCGTGAGCACCTCGTCCTCCTCCCACCGGGCGAGGAAGTGGGTCACCAGGGCCCGCCCGACCTCCTCGCGCGGCAGCCCGGCCAGATCGGGCAGCGCGAGGTCGACCACTCTCCCCGCCCCCGGGTAACGACTGCGTTGCCCCGGGGGCGGTCTCTTGACGGCTCCCGGCGGGCGGGCCTACCTTCTCGGTCCAACAGGAAACTTTCCTAACAGACGCGAACAGGCTCACGGTCAGGTCGTTTCCCGTGAGGCACGCGGTGGACTTGTCCCACCGCCCCTGAAAGGCTGAGCGGTCGAGAGGCAGGTGTGAAGACGCATGGCAGGAACCGCCGGTACGCCGGGCACCCCGCGCGTCCTGCGCGCCATGAACGACCGGGCCGCACTCGACCTCCTGCTGGAGCACGGGCCGCTGTCCCGGACCCGGATAGGCAAGCTGACCGGGCTGTCGAAGCCGACGGCCTCGCAGTTGCTGGCCCGGCTGGAGGCGGCGGGGCTGGTCCTGGCCGGGGGCACGACCGAGGGGCGCCCGGGGCCCGGCGCCCAGCTCTACGAGGTGAACCCCGCCGCCGCCTACGCCGCCGGGCTCGACGTCACCCCGGGCCGCATCCTGGCCGCCGTCTCCGACGTCACCGGGCGCACGGTCGGGCGGTTCGAGCTGCCCACCCCGGGCCGGCGCCCCGCCGTCCCCGTCGTCCAGCAGGTCACCGACGCCCTCGACGGCGCGGTGAAGGCGGCGGGGCTGGACCGGAGCGACGTGCACCGGCTGGTGATCGGCACCCCGGGCGCCTTCGACCCGGGCACCGGGCGGCTGCGTTACGCCTCCCACCTGCCCGGCTGGCACTCCCCCACCCTCCTGGACGAGCTCGCCGCCGCGCTGCCGATGCCGGTCGAGTACGAGAACGACGTGAACCTCGCCGCCGTGGCCGAGCAGCGTCTCGGCGCGGCCCGGGGGCACGAGGACTTCGTCCTGCTGTGGAACCAGGAGGGCCTGGGCGCCGCCCTGGTCCTCGGCGGCCGGCTGCACCGCGGCTGGACCGGCGGCGCCGGCGAGGTCGGGTTCCTGCCGGTGCCCGGTGCCCCGCTGGTCCGCAAGGTCAGCCGTACCGGCAGCGGCGGCTTCCAGGAGCTGGCCGGCTCCCAGGCGCTGGCGGGACTGGCCCGGGAGTCGGGCGTGACGGACGTGCCCTCGGGGCCGTACACCGAGGTCGCCGCCGCCCTGGTCGCCCGCGCCGCGCAGGCCGGCCCCGACGACGGCCCGCACCGCCGGCTGCTCCAGACCTACGCCACCCGCCTGGCCACCGGCCTCGCCTCCCTCGTCTCGGTACTGGACCCCGAGCTGGTGGTCCTGAGCGGCACCTCCCTCACCGCCGGCGGCGAGGCGCTGCGCGACCTGGTCCGGGACGAGCTGGAGGAGCTGGCCGCCTCCCGGCCCCGGCTCGCCGTCGGTGACGTGACCGAGCACCCCGTCCTGCGCGGCGCGCTGGAGAGCGCGCTCGCGACCACCCGCGACGAGGTCTTCGACACCTCGCGCTGAACCCCCGTACCGCCCCCACTCGCTCCACCCACCTGTCCCCGCCCTGCCCCTGGGAGCTTCGCCATGCCCGGAATATCCAGAAAAGCGGCTCTCGCGGTCGCCGCCTCCGCCTCCCTCGCCCTGCTCGCCACCGCCTGCACCGGCCAGTCGGAATCCGGTGCCTCCGACGACCCGAACGCCGAGACCACCATCACCTTCTGGCACGGCTGGAGCGCGCCCGCCGAGGTGAAGGCGGTCCAGGCGAACGTCGACCGGTTCGAGAAGGCGCACCCCAACATCAAGGTGAAGGTCGTCGGCAACATCAACGACGACAAGCTCAACCAGGCCCTGCGCGCGGGCGGTTCGAACGGTCCCGACGTGGTGTCCTCGTTCACCACGTCCAACATCGGCAAGTTCTGCTCCTCGGGCGCCTTCCTCGACCTGAAGCCGTTCGTCGAGAAGTCCAAGCTCGACCTGGACGCGCTCATTCCGAAGCCGATGCTGGAGTACACGCAGTTCGAGGGCACGCGCTGCGCCCTGCCCCTGCTCGGCGACGCCTACGGCCTCTACTACAACAAGGACGCCTTCGAGGCGGCCGGGATCAAGGCGCCGCCCAAGACCTGGTCGGAGTTCGCCCAGGTGGCGAAGAAGCTGACGAAGACCAAGGGCGACGGGTACGAGCAGCTCGGCTTCATGCCGAACTACCACGGCTACGAGACCGTCGTCGACCACTACATGTCCCAGTGGGACCACGCCTACTTCGACGAGGAAGGCAAGTCCGGCGTCGCCAAGGACCCGGCGTTCGCCGAGATGTTCAGGTACCAGAAGAAGCTCGTCGACGACCTCGGCGGCTTCGAGAAGCTGGAGAAGTACCGCAACACCTTCGGCGACGAGTGGGGCGCCAAACACCCCTTCCACACCGGCCAGGTGGCCATGCAGCTGGACGGCGAGTGGCGGCTCGGCATGGCGAAGGACGCGGGCGTGGACTTCGAGATCGGTACCGCGCCGATGCCCGTCGCCGACGACGAGGCGGACGAGTACGGCAAGGGCTTCCTCTCCGGGACCGTCATGGGCATCGCCCCGCAGAGCAAGAAGCAGAACGCGGCGTGGGAGCTGGTGAAGTACATGACGACCGACACCGAGGCCGTCGTCGCCTTCGCCAACGCCATCCGCAACGTGCCCTCCACCTTCCCGGCCCTCAAGTCGCCCGACCTGAGGACCGACCCGGCGTTCGAGACCTTCCTGGACATCGCCCAGCACCCCGAGTCGAACTCCCCGCCGGCCTCCGTCAACGGCGCCACGTACCAGCTGACGCTCCAGGACTTCGGCTACCAGTACGAGTCGGGCAAGGTGAAGGACCTCGAGGCCGGTCTGAAGAAGACCGCCGAGCAGATCGACCGCGACATCGAGCAGACGAAGTAGCGGTCCATGACCACCAACACGCTCCGCGCGAAGCGCCGTTCCTCGGCGCTTCGGACGGCGGCCTTCATGTCGCCGTGGCTCGTCGGGTTCGGCGTCTTCTTCGCCTACCCGCTGGTGTCCACCGTGTACTTCTCGCTGATGAAGTACGACGGCTTCGGCGTCCCGGAGTTCCGGGGGCTGGAGAACTGGGCGTACGTCTTCCAGGACTACCCGCTGTTCTGGCCCGCCCTGCGCAACACCCTCTGGCTGGTCCTGGTGATGGTGACCTGCCGAGTGGTGTTCGGGCTCGGGGTCGGACTGCTCATCACGAAGATCAAGACCGGCGCCGGGATCTTCCGGACCCTCTTCTACCTGCCCTACCTCGCCCCGCCCGTCGCCGCGACGCTCGCCTTCGTCTTCCTCCTCAACCCCGGTACGGGGCCGGTCAACTCGGTCCTGGAGGGCCTGGGCCTACCCGCGCCCGGCTGGTTCACGGACTCCACCTGGTCCAAGCCCGCGCTGACCGCGCTCGCGGTGTGGGGCGTGGGCGACCTGATGGTGATCTTCATGGCCGCGCTGCTCGACGTGCCGAAGGAGCAGTACGAGGCGGCCGAGCTGGACGGGGCCTCGGCCTGGCAGCGGTTCCGGTTCGTGACACTGCCGAACATCTCGCCGATCGTGCTGTTCGCCGTGGTCACCGGCGTGATCCAGACGATGCAGTACTACACGCAGCCGCTGGTCGCCGGGAAGGTCGCCTCCGGGATCATCGGCGGCTCCGGCCAGTCCTTCGAACCCGGCTATCCCGACAAGTCCACCCTCACCCTCCCCCAGCTCGTCTACAACCTCGGCTTCCAGCGCTTCGACTACGGCTCCGCCTGCGTGGTCGCGCTCGTGCTGTTCGCGCTGGCCATGGCGTTCACCGCGCTGCTGATGCGCCGCCGGGGCGGTCTGATCCAGGCAGGTGACCGATGACCACCCAGGTACCGACGGCCCAGGTGCCGGCCCGGCCCGCCGCGGCCGGCAGCCCGCCGCCCGCCGAGGAGCGCACCGCCCGCCGGCGCGTGCTGCTGCACTGGATCGCCGTCCACGCGCTCGGCGTGGCCGCCGCCCTCTTCTTCACACTGCCGTTCGTCTTCGTGGTCCTCACCTCGCTGATGAGCGACCAGCAGGCCCTCACCCGGGACCTGTGGCCGCACACCTGGGAGTGGGGCAACTACCGCGCGGTCCTGGACACGCCGGGCTTCCTCACCTGGTGGAAGAACACGCTGCTGTACGCGGGCCTCGGCACCGTGCTGACCGTGGTGTCGTCGATCCCGGTGGCGTACGCGCTGGCCAAGTTCCGCTTCCGGGGGCGGCACCTGTCGCTGATGCTGGTGATCTCGATGATGATGCTGCCCCCGCAGGTGATCGTCATCCCGATGTACCTGTTCTGGGCGAAGCAGCTGGACCTGTCCGGCACGCTGTGGCCGCTGATCATCCCGATGGCCTTCGGCGACGCCTTCTCCATCTTCCTGCTGCGGCAGTTCCTGCTGACCATCCCGGACGAGTACCTGGACGCGGCGAAGGTCGACGGCTGCGGGGAGCTGCGCACCCTGCTGAAGGTCGTCCTGCCGATGGCGAAGCCGGGCATCGCCGCGGTGGCCCTCTTCCAGTTCTTCTACGCCTGGAACGACTACTTCGGGCCCCAGATCTACGCCTCCGAGAACCCCGGCGCCTGGACCCTCTCCTACGGCCTGGAGTCCTTCAAGGGCGCCCACCACACCGACTGGAACCTCACCATGGCCGCGACCGTGCTGGTCATGGCCCCCGTGATCCTCGTGTTCTTCTTCGCGCAGAAGGCGTTCGTCGAGGGCGTCACACTGACCGGAGTAAAGGGTTGATGACTTCATGAAACTCACCGTGGTCGGCGGCGGTTCGACCTACACGCCCGAACTGATCGACGGCTTCGCCCGGTTGCGGGACACGCTGCCGGTTCAGGAGCTGGTCCTCGTCGACCCGGCGGCGGACCGGCTGGAGCTGGTGGGCGGCCTCGCCCGCCGCATCTTCGCCAGGCAGGGGCACGCCGGACGCGTGGTCACCACCTCCGACCTGGACGCGGCCGTGGACGGCGCCGACGCCGTACTGCTCCAGCTGCGGGTCGGCGGTCAGGCCGCCAGGCAGCAGGACGAGACCTGGCCGCTGGAGTGCGGCTGCGTCGGCCAGGAGACGACCGGCGCGGGCGGGCTCGCCAAGGCGCTGCGCACGGTGCCGGTGGTGCTGGACATCGCCGAGCGGGTGCGCCGGGCCAACCCGGACGCCTGGATCATCGACTTCACCAACCCGGTCGGCATCGTCACCCGCGCCCTGCTCCAGGCCGGGCACCGGGCGGTCGGGCTGTGCAACGTGGCGATCGGGCTGCAGCGCAAGTTCGCCGCGCTGCTCGGGGTGGCACCGGCCGACGTCCACCTGGACCACCTCGGCCTCAACCACCTCACCTGGGAGACCGGCGTACGGCTCGGCGGCCCCGAGGGCGAGGACGTGCTGCCCCGCCTGCTGGCCGAGCACGGGGACACGGTCGCCGCCGACCTGCGCCTGCCCCGGCCGCTCCTGGACCGCTTGGGCGTCGTGCCGTCGTACTACCTGCGCTACTACTACGCCCACGACGAGGTCGTGGACGAGCTGCGCACCAAGCCGTCCCGGGCCGCCGAGGTGGCCGAGATGGAGCGGCAGTTGCTGGAGATGTACGGCGACCCGGCCCTGGACGAGAAGCCGGAGCTGCTCGCCAGGCGCGGCGGCGCCTACTACTCCGAGGCGGCCGTCGACCTCGCCGCCGCCCTGCTCGGCGGCGCGGGCTCCCCGTACCAGGTGGTGAACACCTACAACCGGGGCACGCTGCCCTTCCTGCCCGACGACGCGGTGATCGAGGTGCCGGCGGCGGTGGGCCGCAAGGGTGCCTCCCCGCTGCCGGTGGCGGACGTGGACCCGCTGTACGCGGGGCTGATGGCCAACGTGACCGCGTACGAGGACCTGGCCCTGGACGCGGCCCTGCGCGGCGGGCGGAACCGGGTCTTCCGGGCGCTGCTCGCGCACCCGCTCGTCGGCCAGTACGCGTACGCCGAGCAGCTCACCGACCGGCTGATCGCGCACAACCGGGAGCACCTGGCGTGGGCCTGACCGGGGGCGTGCTCGCCGTCGACGCGGGCAACAGCAAGACCGACGTGGCCGTGGTGGCGGACGACGGGGAGGTCCTCGCCACAGCGCGCGGCGGGGCCTTCCGCCCGCCCGCCGTGGGGGTCGAACGGGCCGTGGACGCCCTGGCGGAGGCGGTGACGCGGGCCTTCGACGCGGCCGGGGTGACCTCCGTCGAGCATGTGTCGGCGTGCCTGGCCAACGCCGACC
The DNA here is from genome assembly GCF_040686295.1 of Streptomyces sp. NPDC085944. Classification (NCBI taxonomy): domain Bacteria; kingdom Bacillati; phylum Actinomycetota; class Actinomycetes; order Kitasatosporales; family Streptomycetaceae; genus Streptomyces; species Streptomyces sp. NPDC085944. The sequence goes on from NZ_JBFBJX010000016.1 coordinate 163,640, forward strand.
TGCCGGTGGAGGAGGAGCAACTGGCCGCCGCACTGCACGCGCGCGCGTGGGGTGCGGGCGTAGAGGTCCGCAACGACACGTTCGCGATCCTGCGGGCGGGTGTCGCCGAGCCGCTGGGCGTCGCCGTGGTGTGCGGGGCGGGCGTCAACTGCGTCGGCATGCGCCCCGACGGCCGCACCGCCCGCTTCCCCGCGATCGGCCGCATCTCCGGCGACTGGGGCGGCGGCTGGGGGCTGGCGGAGGAGGCGCTGTGGCACGCCGCGCGCGCGGAGGACGGCCGGGGGGAGCCGACCGAGCTGGCCCGGACCCTGCCCGCGCACTTCGGCCTCGACTCCATGTACGCCCTCATCGAGGCCCTGCACCTGCGGCGGATCGAGCCGGTACGGCGGCACGAGCTGACCCCCGTGCTGTTCGCCACCGCGGCCGACGGCGACCCGCTCGCCCGGTCGGTCGTGGACCGGCAGGCCGACGAGGTGGTGGCCATGGCCACGGTCGCGCTGACCCGGCTCGACCTGCTGGCCGAACCGGCGCCGGTGCTGCTGGGCGGCAGTGTGCTGGCGGCCCGGCACCCCCGGCTCGACGGCCGGATACGGGAACTGCTGGCGGCCCGCGCCCCCAAGGCGGTGCCGCGCGTGGTGACGGCGCCACCGGTGCTGGGGGCGGTACTGCTGGGCCTCGACCACGTGGGCGCGACGCCCGGGGCCGGGGAGCGGGTCCGGGAGCACTTCGCCGCCTGAACCTCCCGCTTCACCCGCCGTGTCGGCGGACGGGAACCGGTACGGGAACCACTGCGGGAACCGAACCGGTTCCCGTGGCGTATTGATGGGCAGGGGTGGTGCGTTGCTCGTTGCGCCGGGATCGCATCAAGATCGGGTGAAGGCCGATGCGAATGTCGGTGCGGGCAGCGATACTTGCGGCGACGGATGACCATGGGGGAGGTCAGCAGTGACTCAACCGCCGAAGGGCAGCGCGGCACCGCCGCCGGGCCCGGGTGTGTCCGGCCCGCCCGCCGTGCCGCCGCGCTCCGCGCCGGTGCCGGGGCAGCGTTCGGGCGGTGTGCCCGCCGCTCCCCCGCCGTCCGCGCCGCCCCGCAGGCGCACCGCCTTCGCCGAGGGTGTGGACCGGCTGCGCGCGGCGGCGGTCACCGAGCCGGGGCGGCTGCGGGTCATCGGCGCGGTGCTCGCCGCGCTCGTGATCGCCTTCGGGACCGTCACCGCCTGGCAGATGAACGAGCGGACCGCGGCGGCCGACGACGTGCTGACCCGCAGCCAGCCGCTCAGCTCCGCCGCGGCCGGCATCTACCGTTCCCTCGCCGAGGCCAACACCGCCGCCTCCAGCGGCTTCCTGGCCGGCGGCCAGGAGACGGAGGACTCCCGCACGCGGTACGACCACGGGATCCGCGCCGCCGCCGAGGGCCTCGTGACGGCCGCCGCCGACTCCGAGCCGAAGTCCCCGGCGGCGAAGACCATCGCCGAACTCAACCGCCTGCTGCCCGAGTACAAGGGCCTGGTCGAGCGCGCCCGCACCTACAACCGGCAGGGCTTCCCGGTCGGCGGTGCCTATCTGCGCTACGCCAACGAGAAGATGCAGCAGGAGATGCTCCCGGCGGCGGAGGACCTGTACACGAAGGAGAACCAGCGGCTGAGTGCCGACTACGGCGACGCCAAGCCCCACCCCTGGGCGGCGATCGCCCTCGGCGTGGTCCTGCTCGCCACGCTGGCCTGGGCCCAGCACCGGCACTACCGGCGCACCAACCGGGTGCTGAACCACGGTCTGGTCGCCGCGACCGCCGCCTCCGCGATCGTGCTGCTCTGGCTGGTCGTCGGCCACGGCGTCGCCCGCTCACACCTGACCGATTCCTACGAGCACGGCGTGCGCTCCCTCAACGCGCTGAACGAGGCCCGCATCGCCTCCCTCAAGGCCCGGGGCAACGAGAACCTGACCCTGGTCTCCCGCGGCGCGCAGACCACGAAGGTGGACGGCAAGACGTACGACGCCTACGACCTGGCCTTCGGCAAGAACATGGACGCCCTCGGCAAGGCGCTGGCCGAGGCGGGGCACCTCGCCGACGACGCGGCCGGCGAGCAGCCGGTCGGCGCGGCGAACGGCAACATGGCGGAGTGGAAGAAGCGGCACTCCTCGGCCCGTGAGCAGGACGAGAACGGCAACTACCAGCAGGCGCTGGACCTGGTGATCGGCGGCGACGGCGCCACGGTCGAGTGCTTCGACGGCGTGGACGCCGCGCTCGCCACCGCGCTCGACCACGAGAAGGCGGAGTTCGAGCAGGCGGCGGGCGACGGCCTGGACGCGATGGGCTACCTGCCGCAGGGCGCCGGGGTGCTCGCCGGGCTGGGCGCGGCCGGCGCGCTGATCGGCATCGGCCGCAGGCTGTCGGAGTACCGGTGAGGCGGGGTGCGGGCCCTGCGGGCCGGTGGGAAGGGGGGCCGGTGAGGCCCATGGAGACAGTGCCCGGGGAAGGGGGCGTGAGGATGCGTGCTGGGCGGTTGCGGACCGGTCTTAAGGGCTGGGGCGGTGTGGGGGCGATGGCCCTCGCCTGCGTCCTCGCGGTGCTGGCGGCCCTGCTCCTGCCGACGGTCCACTCGCACGGCGGGGGTGGCGGCGGCACGGACGAGGGCGGTCACGGCGTCGCCCACGGCAGTCAGGCGCGGGCCGCGCAGGAGTGCACGGACCCAGAGAAGCAGACCCTCGCCCCCTCCGGCGACGACGGACCCACCATCGACGAGATCCGCTCCCGCGGGGGCGAGAAGCGCAAGCTGATCGTCGGCGTCGACCAGAACAGCTACCGCTGGGGCTACCGCGACCCGAACAACGGCGGCGACGCCGGACTGGAGGGCTTCGACATCGACCTGGCGCACCGGATCGCCGAGGACATCCTGGGCGACGCGGACGCCGTGCAGTTCAAGGCGATCCCCACCGACCAGCGCATCCCCGCCATCCAGGACGGCCGGGTCGACATGGTGGTCCGCACGATGACGATCAACTGCGACCGGCTGGAGGACGTCGCGTTCTCCGCTCCCTACTTCCGCACCGGCCAGCAGGTCCTGGCGCCCAAGTCCTCGAAGATCACCGGCTACGACGGCACCCTGGCCGGCAAGGAGATCTGCACGGCGGCGGGTTCGACGGCGCTGAGCACGCTGGAGCAGGACCAGGCGGACGGCACCTTGCCCGAGGGCGTCGACCTGCGCACCACGGTGCCCAACCAACTGGACTGCCTGGTACGGCTCCAGCTCGGCGAGGTCGACGCGGTCGTCACCGACGGCGCCCTCGCCGCCAGCCAGGCCGCGCAGGACCCGACGGTCGAGCTGAAGGGCGACGCCTTCACCACCGAGTACTACGGCGTGGCGATGAAGAAGGACGCCGACGATCTGGTACGCCGGGTCAACCGGGTCCTCGAGCAGTGGCGCGCGGACCGGGCCGGGGGGTGGCAGCACTCGTACGACCGGTGGCTGTCGGAGACCATGGACGACGCGGCCAAGTCACGGCCGCCGACCCCGCAGTACCTGCGCGAGAGCTGACGACCGGCGGCGCGGCGCAGGCCAGGAGAGACCACACGCACGGCACGGGAAAGTCCGCTACGGCGAGAGGTGATCGATGGGCGACACGGGACCCGCCGGGCCGGTGATGGACCGGGACGAGGTGGACCGTGCGCTGGCGCGGCTCGGCGCGGAGCACGAGGCGATCGAGACCTCGCTCCTCGCCCTCCAGGACCACGCGGGCCGCAGGCTCCTCGAGGGCGCCGAGCTGACCGGCGTCACCGCCGAGCGCTGGAGTGCCGCGGAGGCGTCGATCACGCTGCTGTGGACCTACTTCGACGCCTACACGGGCGCGTTGCGCACCGCCCGGGAGATCCGTTCCCGACGGCGCTGGTCCAGCCGCGAGGACCTGGTGGAGCTGACGGAGCTGCTGCGCGGCGAGGCCGTCACGGTGTCCGGCGGCGCCGCGGCCACCGCCAACGCGCCCACCCTGCACGGTGGTCCTGGCCTGCTCAGCGAGCGGTACACGCTGGCGACGCTGGTGGACCGGATGAACCAGCTCTACGCGACCTCCCTGGACATGGTGGTCGCCGCCGACGCGGTGTGGTCGGCGCTGCCCGCCCGGATCGATCTACTCGCCGCCGAGCTCCAGCGCACCCGCAAGCTGGCGCACTCGGTCGGCGTGCGCCCCGGCGAGCACCCGTCCGGGGACGACCTGGAGCGGATCACCCGCACCCTGACCCGGCTGCGCGAGCAGGTGGTCTGCGACCCGCTGGCCTTCTGGACTCCCGCCGAGGGCAGTTCGGCGCCGGGCGGCGGCCGCCCCGACACCACGGTGTACGACCGGGAGGCGCGGGCGCTGGAGGAGGTGCGCCGGGAGATCGACGCGGTGCTGGCCGTGCGCCAGGACGCGGAGCAGCGGATCCTGCGGCTGCGGGACGTGCTCTCGCGCGCGGACCGCACGCTGGCCGAGGCGCGTACCGCACGCGGCGAGGTGCTGGCGAAGATCGCCGCGACGGAGGTGCCGGTGGTCGGCGGCCCGCCGATCGTGCTGCAGGAGCAGCTGGCGGCGGCCGCCGAGTACCGCAGACACGCCCAGTGGCACCGCCTGTCGCCGCTCCTGGAGTCCCTGGAGGAGAAGGCGGAGGACGAACTGCTGCGGGCCCGCGAGTCGTTGACGGCGGTCACCGCGCCGCTCGCGGTCCGTGCCGAGCTGCGCGGCCGGCTGGACGCGTACAAGGCGAAGATGGCCCGGCTGGGGCACGCCGAGGACCCGGAGCTGGCCGAGAAGTACGAGAGGGCGCGCCGCATGCTGTGGAGCGCGCCCTGCGACCTGCGCGTCGCCGAACAGGCCGTGCTGCGCTACCAGCACGCGGCGGCCGAACTGCTCGCCGGTACCGCCCCTCGCGTACCCGGCCAGGCCGGCCCGGCGGACCGGACGGGGCCTGGCACATGAGCGAGAACCGGGTGGGAGTGAGGACCGGCGCGGCGCCGAGGACCGGGACTGGAGCGAGCACCGGCGCACGCGCGGCGACCGGCGCAGGAGCGGCAGACGCCCCGGAAGCGCGAACCGACGCAGGAGCAACCGCCGCCACGGGAGCGAGCACCCGGGCAGGAGCGAGCACGAGCGCACGCGCGGCGACCGGCGCAGGAGCGGCAGACGCCCCGGAAGCGCGAACCGACGCACGCGCCGCAGCCGCCACGGGAGCGAGCACCCGGGCAGGAGCGAGCACGCGCGGCGACCGGCGCGGGAGCGCAAGCCTGCGCGGGAGTGAGCAGGGGGAGGCAGCGTCATGAGTGAGGCAGGGCGGACGTGTCAGCGTCCCGGCTGCGGCGGGACCTACGAGGACATGGGCGGCGGCGAGCTGTACTGCGACACGTGTGGTCTCGCGCCGGTCGTCGCGGCGGGCGGCGCGCTCGGCTCCGCGCCGACCGGCGTCACCGGAGGCGGCGGGGCGGGCCGGGGTTCGCGCGGCTCGTCGGGCAGCGGCGGTTCCCGCTCCGGCTCCCGCAGTTCCCGTACGTCGTCGCAGTCGTCGAGGTCCCGGCGCTCGGTGTCGGGCCGGCTCTCGCGCGCCGTGTCGGGCCGCTCCACGGGCCGTTCGGTGTCGGTGCGCAGCTCGGGTTCGGGCGCCGGTTCCACCGGGCGCGGGCGACTCGGCGTCGGTCTGGTCGAGGTGCCGGCGGTGCCGCGGCCCGACCCGCGCGAGATGGTCATGGACCGCCCGGAGGTGCCCGAGCGCAAGCGGTTCTGCTCCCGCTCGGACTGCGGGGCGCCAGTCGGGCGGTCGCGCGGCGAGCGGCCGGGCCGCACGGAGGGCTTCTGCACCAAGTGCGGCCACCCGTACTCGTTCGTGCCCAAGCTGAAGGCCGGGGACGTGGTGCACGGCCAGTACGAGGTGGTGGGCTGCCTCGCCCACGGCGGCCTGGGCTGGATCTACCTCGCCGTCGACAAGGCGGTCTCCGACCGCTGGGTGGTCCTCAAGGGCCTGCTGGACACCGGCGACCAGGACGCGATGGCGGCGGCGATCTCCGAGCGGCGTTTCCTCGCCGAGATCGAGCACGCCAACATCGTGCGGATCTACAACTTCGTCGAGCATCTCGACCAGCGCACCGGCTCCCTCGACGGCTACATCGTCATGGAGTACGTCGGCGGCAAGTCGCTCAAGGAGATCGCCAACGCCCGGCGCTCCCCGCAGGGCCGGCGCGACCCGCTGCCGGTCGAACAGGCCTGCGCGTACGGCATCGAGGCGCTGGAGGCGCTCGGTCACCTGCACAGCCGCAAGCTGCTGTACTGCGACTTCAAGGTCGACAACGCCATCCAGACCGAGGACCAGCTCAAGCTCATAGACATGGGCGCGGTCCGCCGCATGGACGACGACGAGTCGGCCATCTACGGCACGGTGGGCTACCAGGCGCCGGAGGTCGCCGGGGTCGGCCCGTCGGTGGCGTCCGACCTGTACACGGTGGGGCGCACCCTCGCCGTGCTGACCTTCGACTTCCAGGGCTACACCACCGTCTACGCGGACTCCCTGCCGGATCCCGACAACATCGACGTCTTCCGGCGGTACGAGTCGTTCTACCGGCTGCTGGTGCGCGCCACCGACCCCGATCCGGCCCGCAGGTTCGCCTCCGCCCAGGAGATGGCGGAGCAGCTGACGGGTGTGCTGCGCGAGGTGGTCTCGCTGCAGACGGGCCGGGCCAGGCCCGCCGTCTCCACGCTGTTCGGGCCCGAGGTACGGGTGACGGACACGGAGCTGTTCCCGCGCCTGGACGGCGAGGTGTCGCGGCTCGGCGCGAGGCCGGTCCGTGCGCGGGGCCGCCGGGGCGGCTCTGGTGCGGCACCGGTCCCGGCCGGCGGGCCGGGCCCCGGGCTGCCGGGCGGGACCGGTCCCGCCGTGGGTGCGCCGGGCGGGACCGTCGCACACGCCCCGCAGGCCGGCCCCGCGGGCACGACGGGCACGACGACGGGGGCGCCGGGCGGCGCGAGCGCGTCGCTGCCGGGTGCCGTGAGCACCGTCGGCGGTCTCGGCACCGCGGCTTCCGCACTGGTCAAGGCGGCCGACGCGCCGACCGCGACGCTCGCGCTGCCGGTACCCCGGGTCGACGCCGCGGACCCGAACGCGGGTTTCCTGGCAGGCCTGATGGCGTCCGCGCCGGCCGAGCTGCTGACCGCGCTGGCCGCCGCGCCGGCGCCGTCGGCCGAGACGCGGCTGCGGGAGATCCGTGCCCGGCTGGAGAACGGCGACGCGTCCGGCGCGCTGGCCGTCCTCGGGGACCTGGAGGACGAGCGCCCGGACGACTGGCGGGTGGTCTGGTACCGGGGTCTGGTCACATTGGTGACCGGCGCCCACGAGGACGCCGCGCTGGCCTTCGACGCGGTCTACGACGCCTTCCCGGGCGAGATCGCGCCCAAGCTGGCGCTGGGCCTGTGCGCGGAGGTGCTGGGGCAGATGGACAACGCCGCCGAGTACTACCGGCTGGTGTGGGCCTCCGACCCGAGCCATGTCAGCGCGGCGTTCGGGCTGGCCCGGGTCCAGCTGGCCGGTGGCGACCGGGCCGGTGCCGTACGGACGTTGGAGTCGGTGCCGGAGTCGTCCGTGCACTGCACCGGAGCGCGCGTGGCGGCCGTACGGGCGCGGCTGCGGCAGCGCACCGCGGCCGCGGGCGACCTGGAGTTCCTGGACGATCTGGTCGCCGCCGCGCGGCAGGTCGAGGCGCTGGACGTGTACGGTCTGGATCCGGCGCGGCGCGAGCAACTGTCGGCCGAGGTCCTCGGTTGCGCGCTGGACTGGGTACTCTCCGGAGGTCGGGGTTCCGTCCCTCCCGCCGCCGGGGGACGGACGCTGCTCGGCAGCGGCCTGGACGAACGCGGACTGCGCTTCGGCCTGGAGCGCTCGTACCGCACGCTGGCCCGGCTGGCGCGTGGCGGCGAGGAGAGGATCGACCTGGTGGAACGTGCCAATCGTTACCGCCCCCGGACGTGGGTGTAGTTGATGTCGCAGATGCCCCAGCAGGCCGCTGTGTCGAAGTGCCCGAGCTGCGAGGAACCCCTCGAGTCGGGTGACCGTTTCTGCGGTGCGTGCGGATACGACCTGTCCGTCGTGCCCGCGCGGCCCGAGGACAGCCCCACTCTCGCCGTCAACGGCGCGGTGCCCGCACCGGACGGCGTGGACTGGCCCGTGGCCCGGGACTCGGACGGCCACGGCCGACCCGCCCCGGTGCACGCGGCGGCCGAACTGCCGGGCACCGACTCGGGTGGCTCGCCCCTGCTGCCACCGCCCTCGCCCGCCCCGCCGGCGGCACCGCCCGCGACCCCGCCGGCCGCCGCGGAGTCCGCCGCGCCCGGCGTGCGCTTCGACCGGCCGGACGAGCCCGACGAGTACCCCCTGCAGGCGCCCGACCCGCGGCTGACCGCCGAGCAGGACGCCGCCGCGCAGGTGCCGGCCCCGCCCGCCGGGCCGCCCGGCGCCGAGAAGGTGTGCGTCGCCTGCCGCGCGGGCCGGGTCGACGGCGACGGCTACTGCGAGAACTGCGGGCACGCCCAGCCCCGCGAACGCGACCACATGGAGCAGGAGTCGGGCCCGATCGCCGCCGTCAGCGACCGCGGTCTGCGCCACCACCGCAACGAGGACGCGTTCTCGGTGGGCTGCACCGCGTTGCCCGACGGCGCCCCCGCCTCCGTGGCGATCGTCTGCGACGGCGTGTCCTCGGCGACCCGCCCCGACGACGCCTCGCTCGCCGCGTCCCGGGCGGCCGGCGAGTCGCTGCTGGGCGCCCTGCCCCGCGGCACGCACCCGCAGCAGGCCATGCACGACGCCATCCTCGCCGCCTCGCACGCGGTCAACGCGCTGGCCGACGAGCCCGCGACCGTCCGCGAGCAGGCCCCGCACCAGAACGCGCCCGCCTGCACCCTGGTCGGCGCCGTGGTCACCGCCGGTCTCCTGGTCGTCGGCTGGGTCGGCGACAGCCGCGTCTACTGGGTGCCGGCCGACCGCTCCACCCCGCCCGCCCGGCTCACCGAGGACGACTCGTGGGCCGCGCAGATGGTCGCCGCGGGCCTGATGAACGAGGCCGAGGCCTACGCCGACGAGCGCGCCCACGCGATCACCGGCTGGCTGGGCGCCGACGCCTATGAACTGGAGCCGCACACGGCGTCGTTCAAGCCGGACCGGGCAGGCGTGGTCGTGGTCTGCACGGACGGCCTGTGGAACTACGCGGAGTCCGCCGAGGAGATGGCCGACGCCGTGCCCCTCGACGCCGCCACCCGTCCGCTGCACGGCGCCCGCGTCCTGGTCGGCCACGCCCTGGACGGCGGGGGCCACGACAACGTAACAGTGGCCCTCCTGCCGTTCCCCGCCCCGCCACAGGGGGCAGGATCGGCCTGAGGCCCCCGCACGGGTACGGGTTTCAGGGGTGGCCTCGCGGACCGCAGGGGGCGGTCCGCGCACCACGAGCCAGGACCCCCGCTGGGGGGACGTAGAGGGGGATGCGATCCGGCATGGCCAATTTCTCGAAGTCGAACGTGCCGCAGTTCGCGGTGGACGTCTACCAGAACGAGTACCTGCCCGAGGGCGGCCGCGAGGTCAACGCCATCGTCACGGTCACCGCGACCGGCGGCGGCACGATCGGGAGCGCGGTCGCCGCGCCCCACCTGTACTCGCCCGGCCAGGGCCCGTCCGCCGCCGTGGCGTTGCTGGTCGACTGCTCGGGCTCGATGGACTACCCGCCGACCAAGATGCGCAACGCCCGCGACGCGACGTCCGCCGCGATCGACACCCTGCGCGACGGCGTCCGCTTCACGGTCGTGGCCGGCACGCACGTGGCCAAGGAGGTCTACCCGGGCGGCGGCCGGCTCGCGGTCGCCGACGCCACCACCCGGGCGCAGGCCAAGCAGGCGCTGCGCAGCCTCGGTGCGGGCGGCGGCACCGCCATCGGCACCTGGCTGCGGCTGGCCGACCGGCTGCTGGCCACCGCGGACGTCGCCATCCGGCACGGCATCCTGCTCACCGACGGCCGCAACGAGCACGAGTCGCCGCAGGACCTCGCAGCGGCGCTCGACGCCTGCGCCGGGCGTTTCACGTGCGACGCCCGCGGCGTGGGCACCGACTGGGAAGTGAAAGAAGTCACAGGGATCGCCTCCGCCCTGCTCGGCACCGCCGACATCGTCGCCGACCCGGCCGGTCTGGCCGCCGACTTCACGCGGATGATGGAGACGGCCATGGGCAAGGAGGTCGCGGACGTCGCGCTGCGCCTGTGGACGCCGGTCGGCACCACGGTGAAGTTCGTCAAGCAGGTCGCACCGACGGTCGAGGAGCTGACCGGCCGCCGTATCGAGGCGGGACCGCGGGCCGGCGACTACCCCACCGGTTCCTGGGGTGACGAGTCGCGTGACTACCACGTCTGCGTGGAGGTACCGGCCGCCGGGCTCGGCCAGGAGATGCTGGCCGCCCGCGTCTTGCTGGTCATCCCGGAGCCTGGGGGCACCTCCCGCTCGAGCGAAGCCGCCAGTGGGGGAGGCAGCGTCCAGAACCTCGGCGCGCAGGGTCTCGTACGAGCCGTGTGGACCGACGACATGGCCGCCTCCACGTCGATCAACCCCCAAGTCGCCCACTACACCGGGCAGGCCGAACTGGCACAAGCCATCCAGCAAGGGCTGGACCTGCGCAAAGCGGGAGACATCGACGGAGCAACGGCCAAACTGGGCCGCGCGGTTCAGCTCGCCGGCGCCTCCGGAAACGCCGATACGGCGAAACTGCTTGCGAAGGTGGTGGACGTGGTGGACGCGGCGGCAGGTACTGTGCGACTGAAAGCGAAGGTCGAGGAGGCCGACGAGATGACTCTCGAGACCCGGTCCACCAAGACTGTTCGTGTAAAGAAGTGACGCACAACAACCGCGCGACACGCCCGCAAGAGAGGGAAGCTCCGACATGCCGACCTGCCCGAACGGACACCAGTCGGGTTCCGACGACTGGTGCGAGGTCTGCGGTCACCGCATGGCCGGTGCCGTGCCGCCCCCTCCACCGCCCCCGCCGCCCGGCGGCGGCTACGGCTTCCCGCCGCCCGCCGGTCCGGGTGGGCCGGGCGGCGGCCCCGGTGGCGGTCCGGGCGGACCCGGCGGCGAGCCGCAGTTGTGCCCGCAGTGCCGCACGCCGCGTGAGGGCGGTGCGCCGTTCTGCGAGGAGTGCCGGTGGAACTTCCTGACCAACACCGCCACGTCGTACACCCCGGCCGCCCCGCGCCCGCCGGCGCCCGGCGCGGCCCCGCACTTCGGACAGCCGCCGACGGGTCCCTCGGGGGGCCCGTCCTTCGGCGGCGGTGACGCGTACGACTACCAGGGCTCCCGCCCGTCCCAGATGAACCGCCCCGCCGAACCGATTCCCCCGGGCCCGCCGCCGTTCGGCAGCGACCCGTCGGGACGCGGTGGCCCCGGGGGCCCGGGCGGCGGTGCCGGTGGTCCTGCGGGAGGACCCGGCGGCCCCTTCGGCCCCGGCGGCCCCGGCGGCCCCGGCGGTTCTGACCGGCCCGGCGGCTCCGGGGGTCCCGGCGGCTTCGGCAACCCCGACGGGCCCAACCGCCCTGGCGGACCCGGCGGCTTCGGCGGCCCTGGTGGTCCCGGCGGCCCTGAGCGGCCCGGCGCTCCCGGCGGCTTCGGCGGCCCTGGTGGTCCTGGTGCTCCCGGCGGCCCTGAGCGGCCCGGCGCTCCCGGATCTCCTGGCGGACCCAACGGTCCCGGCGGCTTCCCAGGTCCCGGCGGTCCTGAGGGGCCCGGCCGTCCGGGCGGACCCAACGGTCCCGGCGGCTTCGGCGGTCCCGGCGGCCCTGGTGGTCCTGGTGCTCCCGGCGGCCCTGAGCGGCCCGGCGCTCCCGGATCTCCTGACGGGCCCAACGGTCCCGGCGGCCCTGACAGGCCCGGCGGTTTTGGTGGTCCTGGCGGCCCCGAGCGGCCCGGCGGCCCGAACGGTCCCGGCGGCTTCGGCGGTCCGGGCGGTCCCTCCGGCCCGCCGCCCCCGCCCGGTTTCGGTGCCGATCCCTCGCGTCCCGTCCCGCCTCCGCCCCCGCCCGGTGGTGCCGGCGGTCCGGGCGGTCCGGGTGGTGCCCCGCAGGGGTTCCAGTCCGGTCCCCCGGCCCCGCCCGCCTTCCCGCAGGAGACCAACCGCCCGCAGCAGGGCGGCCCGGCCTTCGGCGGCGGCGGTGACGACGACTGGGTGCTCTCCCCGCCGACGTCCGGCGGTCCGGGCGGTCCGGGCGGTCCGGCCCAGGGGGGCGGCTACGGCTACCCTCAGCCCGGCGCCACGCAGGCCCCGCCCGGCCCCGCCCAGGGCTTCCCGCAGCAGCCGCAGCGGCCCCAGCAGCCGACCACCTGGTCGGCGACGATCGGCCCGGACCGCGAGTACTTCATGGCGATGATGCAGCGCTCCGGCCCCGAGGCCGCGGGCCTGAACCTGCCCGCGTACTCGCCCGAGCAGCAGCGCACGCTCACCGGCAACCAGATCACCATCGGCCGCCGCCGGCACTCCACCGGCGACACCCCGGACATCGATCTGGCCGTGCCGCCGGAGGACCCGGGCGTCTCGCACCAGCACGCGGTGCTGGTGCAGCAGCCGGACGGCAACTGGGCGGTCGTCGACCAGAACTCGACGAACGGTACGACGGTCAACGGCGGCGAGGAGCCGATCCAGCCCTTCGTGCCGGTGCCGCTCCAGGACGGCGACCGGGTGCACGTAGGCGCCTGGACGACGATCACGATCCGCCGGGGATAGACACGGCGGTGCGCCCGAGGGGGCCTGCGTCAGGCGAACGGCCAGGCGTACGGCCCCTCGGGGTCGTCCAGCCACGCCCAGGCCCGTTCGCCGCTGACGGTGAGGCCGTAGCGCTCGCGGCGCGGGGCGTCCTCGCGGTCCCACAGCGCGTACGCCTCCTGCGGGTCGAGGCCGCCCCGGCTCAGCGCCAGCAGGAAGCGGAACAGGTCGTCCTCCCGGGCCCGGCGCGGTACGCCGCCCAGGCCCGGTGTCTCGGGCTCGGCCCGGCCCGCGCCGCGCAGCGGCACGAAGTACGCGGGCGTGTGCAGGAAGCGCCCCTCGGCGTGCTCGGCGTCGCGGACGGTGAGGACGACGAGCCCGGTGGCGAGCGGGGTCAGGATCCGCCCGCCGGGACGGCACTGGGCGGTCCACGCCCGGGGGATCGAGGACAGCTCGCAGGTGGCGAGGATCCGGTCGTAGGGGGCACGCTCGGGAACGCCGCGGGCGCCGTCGCCCGTGACGACGGCCGGGTGGTACCCGGCGGCGTCCAGGTGCCGGCGGGCGGACTCGGTGATCTCGGGGTCCAGGTCGACGGTGGTGACCAGGTCGTCGGCGCCGAGCCGGTGGGCGAGCAGGGCGGCGTTGTAGCCGGTGCCGGCGCCGATCTCCAGGACCCGGTCGCCGTCGCGCACGTCCAGCTCGACCAGCATCATCGCCATCAGCGAGGGCTGGCTGCTGGAGGAGAGCAGCTCGCCGTCGCGCATCCGGGTCGCCAGCGGGGCGTCGGCGTACGCGCCGCGCACCCAGTGCTCGCGGGCGGCGGGGTCGGGGTGCTCGCCCCACCGGCGTTCGTAGCCGCCCCGGACGCCGACGTAGTAGTACGGCACGAAGAGGTGGCGCGGGACCGCGAGGAACGCCTCCCGCCACACCGGGTCGGCCGTCCAGGCGCCGCTCAGCTCGATCTCGCGCACCAGCTCCGCCCGCGCGGAGGCGGCGAGGCTGTCCAGGTCCTCGTACCCGCCCATGCCTCCACAGTACGGGCCGGCCGGGGCCGCGGGCAGGGTCCGGGCCAGTCCTGGGTCTTGAGTCCTATGCCGCCGGGTCTGAGACCATGGACGGCGTGAATGAGATTCGGCGCGGCACGCTTCAGGAGCAGACCTTCTACGAGCAGGTCGGCGGGGAGGAGACCTTCCGCCGCCTCGTCCACCGCTTCTACGAGGGAGTCGCCGAGGATCCGATCCTGCGGCCGATGTACCCCGAGGAGGACCTGGGGCCGGCCGAGGACCGATTCGCGCTGTTCCTCATGCAGTACTGGGGCGGTCCGACGACGTACAGCGACAACCGGGGCCACCCGCGGCTGCGGATGCGGCACGCCCCCTTCGTCGTCGACCGGGCCGCGCACGACGCCTGGCTGAAGCACATGCGGGTCGCGCTCGACGAGCTGGGTCTGTCCGAGGAGCACGAGCAGACGCTGTGGAAGTACCTGACGTACGCGGCGGCGTCGATGATCAACACCCCGGACTGACCCCGGATCCCGACCCGGCAGCCCTCTCCGACTGACGGGCGCATTCCGGTCACCCGACGCCGGATTCCGGTCACAATCCGGTCAAGGCCGAGCCCTGGCCGCTTACTTCCGCACCCCCACCTCTGTCACCATCCCGGAGAGGTCTGGACAACAGCGGCGGGGGGGCCGGGGGTGGCGGGGTACGGCGGACTCTTCGGGTTCGTGCTGCTGCGGGCGCGGGCGCACCGCCTGTTGCTGGCCGCGGCCCTGCTCACCGTCCTGCTGACCACGACGGTCCTCGCCACCCTGACCGCCTACTCGGGCGCCGTCGGCGACGCCGCCCTGCGGCACGCCCTCGCCGACCCGCGCACCGGGGCCGAGGCGGCGCTGATCGTGAAGGCGGACGTACCGGCCGGACAGCGGTCGGCCGCGGACCGCGCCGTGCGCGAGGGTGCCGCGAGGACCTTCGACGGGCTGCCGTTCACGGTGCGGACCCTGGTGCGCTCGGGCCCGTACGCGCTGCCCGCCTCCCTGCGGCCCGGGACGGGGCGCTCCGACAACCCGGATCTCACCTTCTTCGCGGCGCTCGACCCGAAGCAGGTCCGCGTCGAAGAGGGGCGGATGCCCGGGAGCGGGGCCGAGGATCCCGACGGCGCGGTCGAGGTGGCCGTGCCCGTGGCCGCCGCCGAGCGCGTCGGCGTCGCCACCGGTGACCGGCTCACCCTCACCGACCGGCTCGACGGCCCGGCCGTCCGCGTCGTGGTCAGCGGCCTGTACCGGCCGGCCGACGCCGGATCGCCGTACTGGCGCCTCGACGACCTGGGCGGGCGCGGCGTGAAGGAGGGCGGGTTCACGACGTATGGGCCGCTGCTCGCCCCGCCGGAGGTGCTCAGCGAGGGCCGGGTCGGTGCGGGATCGTCCGGGTGGCTGGTGACGGCGGACTACGCGTCCCTCACGACCGGGCGGACCGAATCCCTCGCGGAGGCGGCCCGGGGCGGCATGGCGTGGCTGCGCGAGCAGAAGGTGCTGAGCGGCACCACCGCGGCGACGACCGACCTGCCCGCGATCCTGGAGCGTCTCGACCGGTCGCTGGAGGTCTCCCGTTCCACGCTCCTCGTCATCGCGCTGCAGCTCGTCCTGCTCGCATGCGGTGCGCTGCTGCTGGTGGCGCGGCTGCTGAGCGTGGAGCGGGCGGGCGAACTGCGGCTGCTGCGGGCGCGCGGAGCCTCCCGGGGCCGGTTGGCCGCCGGGTCCGCGCTGGAGGCACTGCTGCTGGCGGTGCCCGCGCTGGTCTGCGCGCCGCTGCTTGCGGGAGAGCTGGTCCGGCTGCTCGCCGGGCAGGGGGCGTTGGCCCGGATCAGGCTCGGCTGGGAGCCGGCGGCCGGTGGCAGCGGCACCGTGTGGCTGGTGGCGGCGGTGGCGGCCCTCGGGTGCACCCTGGCCGTGACGCTGCCGGCGCTGACCCTTGCGCCGGAGACCGACGGCGGCGGCCGTTCCCGGGCGCTGCCGGGCTGGTTGCGGGCCGGCGCGGACGTGGGCCTGCTGGTGATCGCGGGCATCGCCTACTGGCAGCTGGACCAGCAGACCTCCGCCGGCCCGGCGGGCGACGCCGACGAGGCGGGCGTCCTGGGCGTGGATCCGCTGTTCGTGGCGACGCCCGCACTGGCGCTGCTGGCCGGGACGGTGCTGGCGCTGCGGCTGCTGCCGCTGGTGGCGCGGCTCGCGGAGCGCCGGGCGGCGAGCGGGCGCGGTCTCGCGGCGGCGCTGGCGGGCTGGCAGCTGAGCCGGCGTCCGATGCGCGGGGCGGGTCCCGTGCTGCTGCTGGTGCTCGCCGTCGCGCTGGGCACGATGGCGATCGGCCAGGGCGCCTCGTGGTCCCGCTCACAGGACGACCAGGCCGACTTCCGCGCGGGCGCGCCGATCCGGGTGCAGGCGTCGGGGACGCCGGGCCCGGGCCGCACCGACCTGATCGCGGGCGTCCCGGGGGTGGCGGAGGTCGCTCCCGCCGCCCGCTCCGAGATCTCCCTGTCCGGCGACCGGACGGCGACGGTGCTCGCGTTGGACACCTCGCACGCGGCGGACCTGATGCTGATGCGGCCGGACCTGGCCGACGAGTCGCCGCGCGCGCTGCTGGCCGGGATGGCGCCCCGGGAACCGTCGAAGGGCGCGCGCATACCGGCGGGCACGGCCCGGCTCGCGCTGACGGCGGCCCTGACCGTCCCCGACACCGCCCCGGCGTCCGCCGGCCCCCGCTCGGCCGACGTGACCGTCACCGTCGAGGACCGCTGGGGCACCCCGTACCGGCTCCAGGCCGGCTCCCTGGCCGCCGACGGCCGCGAGCACACCCTCGGCGTGGACCTCTCCGCAGGACCGCTCACCCTCACCGGCGTCGAGTCCACGGTGGTCCAGCCGCGTGGCCGGGGCGAGGAACACCGCCTGGCCGTACGGCGGGTGACGGCCACGGCAGCCGACGGGACCGCTCGGCCGGTGCCGCTGCCGGACGCCTGGACGGCCGTCGGGGAACTGTCGCCGCCGTCGGACACACCGGACCCGGACGGCGCCCCGACCGCACCGCGCCTGCTGGACTCGGCTCCGCTCGCCGTCGAGTACGGCACGGGTCACTCGGACCCCGAGAGCTGGCGGACGACCGCGCTGACCGTACGGCTGCGGGTCGCCCGGCCGGAGCCCTCCGTGGTGACGGCGGTGGCCACCGACCGCTTCCTCGACTCCTCGGGCGCCCGCCCGGGGCAGCGCGTCACGGTGCTGATCGCCGGCCACGACGTCCCGGTGCAGATCGCTCGCTCCGTGCGCGAACTGCCAGGCACCGGAGCCGAGACCGCTTCGGCGCGGTCCGGCGGTGCCCTGCTGGTCGATCTGGCGGCGGTGAACCGGAAGTTGCAGAGCGAGTACACCGCCGCCGTCGTGCCCACCGAGTGGTGGGTGCGGACCGCGCCGGGGAAGACCGGGGAGGCCGCGGCGGGCCTGCGGGCCTTCCCGGACACCGCACCGACGCAGGTCCTGGTGCGCGGCGAGGTCGCCGAGCGGCTGCGCGACGACCCGTTCGGCGCCGGGCCCGGGGCCGCGTTCGCCGCGGCGACCCTGGTGGCGGGGGCCCTCGCGGCGGTCGGGTTCGCGGTGAGCGCGGCCGGATCGCTGCGTGCGCGGGGGGCCGAGTTCGCCGTCCTTCGTGCCCTGGGCGCCTCGCGCCGTCGGCTCGCCCGCACGGTCGCCGCCGAGCAGGGCGTGCTGACCGGCCTGGCCCTGCTGACCGGCGCCGCCCTGGGCGCGGTCCTGACCCGGGCGGTGATCCCGCTGACCGTGCTGACCCCGCAGGCCACCCGCCCCGTGCCGGAGGTCCTGGTGGCCCTGCCGGGTGACCGCATCGCCCTGCTGCTGACCGGCATGGCCGTCGTGCCGCTCCTGGTCACCGCGGCGCTGGCCCTGCGCCGCACCGACACGACGGTGACCCTGAAGGACCACGGAGGTACCGGCCGGTGAACCCCGCCACCACCCCGCCCAGGGCCACGCCACCCGTCACCGACTCGGAGCGCCCCACCCCAGTGACGGCGCACCGCACACACCCGGCAGCGGCCCCCCGACCACACCGACGCCCCACGGCAACCCCCGTAACCACCCCACCCCCGACCGCATCCGCCCCCACCGCACCGCAGCGCCCCACCCCAGTGACGGCGCACCGCACACACCCGGCAGCGGCCCCCCGACCACACCGACGCCCCACGGCAACCCCCGTAACCACCCCGCCCCCGACCGCATCCGCCCCCACCGCACCGCAGCGCCGCACCCCAGTGGCAGCCCAGCGCACGCACCCGGCAGCGGCCCCCGGAGGACAGGGAGGTACCGGACGGTGAACCGTGTGACCGCCCCCTGGGTGCGCACCCGGCTGCGAACCGCTCCCGGAGCCGCCGTCGCGCTGGCGCTGCTGGTGGCGCTGACCGCGTGCCTGGCCGCCGCGTTCCCCCGGACGCTGGACCGGTACACGGACGCCGGTCTGCGCCGGGCCGTCGAGCGGGTACCGGTCGACGAGAGCAGCGTCCTGGTGTCCGCCGCCCCCGCCCTCGGCGGCAGCGTGGACGACGCGGAGGACAGCGTCCGGCCCGAGCGGCTGACCGGCGCCTACCGGTCCCTCCTCGGCATCGTCGAGCGCCCGCTCGTCGTCGACGAGAAGCGCTCCTCCTACGGCGTCCGCGTCACCGAGAGCCTGCCCACGCCGGAGAAGTGGCTGCCCCGGCCCGACGGACTGCCCGCCGAGATGGTCCTCGCCGCCCAGGAGGGACTGGCCGGCCACGCCCGGCTGCGTTCCGGCCGGCTCCCCGAGGCCGCCGGCGGGCGCACGACCGTGTCGACCGCCGAGGCCGAGGCGGCGGTGACCGAGGAGACCGCCCGCACGCTCCACATCGAGGTGGGCTCGGTCATCCACGTGCCGGGAGAGCGCGACCTCACCGTCCGCGTCACCGGCATCGTCGCGCCCACGGACCCCGGCAGTCCCTACTGGTCCGTCGAGTCCGTGCTGCGCGCCCCCTCGCTGAGGCGCACGCCGGGGCCGATGGGCGCCTCCAACCCCACCTACTGGGTCGGCGGCCTGCTGCTCGCCCCGGAGGCGGGCCCCGCGCTCCTCGGCACGGCCCGAGTGAGCCGCTACTGGCACCTGGCCACCGACCCGGGCACCCTGCACAGCCGTGACCTCGAAGGGCTCCGCTCCGCGGTCGCCTCCCTGGAGTCCGGCCCCGGCCTGGAGCAGCTGCACTCGACGATCGGCCCCCTGACGGACGTCACGACCGGCCTCGACAGCGCCTTCACCGCGTACGAGGAACTGCGCGGCGACATCGGCCCGCTGATCGTCGTCGCCGCGTCGGGCGCTGGCACGGTCGCCGCCGTCGTCCTGCTGATGGTGGGAGGCCTGACCGCCGAGCGGCGCCGCGCCGAACTGGCCCTGCTGCGGGCCCGCGGCGCCTCCCTACGGGGCCTGATGGGGCGGCTGCTCGCCGAGACGGCGGTGGTGGCCGTGCCCGCGGGCGCCCTGGGTTTCGGCGCCGCCCTGCTCGCGCTGCCCGGCGCCCGCCCGCTCCCCGGGCTGTGGGCCGCCGCCGCGGTCACCGCCGTGGCCTGTCTCGCGCTGCCGCTGCGGGCCGCCGCCGCGCACCACGCCGTACGGATCCACGACGGCCGACGGGACGTGGCGTCCGTGCGCCCGTCCCGGCGCCGCACCGTCGCCGAGCTGACCGTCGTCGCCCTCGCCCTCGGTGCGGTCGAGATCCTGCGCCGGCGCGGCGCGACGGAGGGCGCGGGGGGCCTGGTGGCGATGGCACCGGTGCTGGTCGGGGTGATCGCTGCGCTGGTGCTGGTGCGTCTGTATCCGCTGCCGCTGCGCGGACTGGCCCGCCCGGCCCGGCGGCTGCGGGGCGCCGTCGGCCCGCTCGCGCTGGCCCGGGCCGGCCGTGCCTCCCACTCCGCGGTGCTGCCGCTGCTCGCGCTGCTGACCGCGTTCACCGTGGCGGCGTTCGGCGGTTCGGTCCTCAGCGGCGTGGCCGACGCCCGCGACAGCGCGGCACTGCTCTCCGTCGGCGCCGACGCCCGGGTGGAGGCCGACGAGGCGCTGCCCTCGGGGCTGCCCGACCGGCTCGGCCGGGCGGCCGGTGCGCGGGAGGTCACCGAGGTCGGCCTCGACTACGAGGCCAAGGTCCAGGACGGCCGCCAGACGCTGCCGCTGGCGGCGGTGGACCCGGCCGACTACGCGGCACTGGCGGGGCGGACGGGCCTCGGCGCGTTCCCCGCGGGCGAGCTGAGGCGGCCCGACGGTGCCGAGGGCGGCTCCGAGGACGCCGTGCTGCCGGCGCTGGCCTCTCCCGCGGTTGCCGAGAGGCTGGGCGGCGGCGCCTTCCAGGTGCTCCTGGCCGACGGCAGTTTCGCCACGCTGCGGATCGTGCTGGTGCGTGACCGGACCCCGGCCGTGTACGGCGACGACTTCCTCGTCCTGGACCGGGCCGGGCTGCCCGCCGCGGCCGCCCCGCCGAACGTGGTGCTGCTGACCGGCGACGGCCTGGACGCGGGCGCGCTGCACCGGGCGGCGGACGGCGTCGGCACCGTCCACCTCCGCTCCGAGGAGCGCCGCACGTACGTGGACTCGCCGCTGCAGTCCGGCGCGGAGCGCATCTACACGGCCGCCGTGGCCGCCGGGGCCGGCTATGCCGCCCTGGCCCTGCTGCTGTCCCTGGCGAGCGCCGCGCCCGAACGGGCCGCCCTCCTCGCCCGGCTGCGCACCATGGGCCTCACCCGCGCCCAGGGCCGCCGCCTGCTCGTCCTGGAGTCCCTCCCGCAGGCCCTGCCCGCCGCGCTGGGCGGCATCCTGACCGGCTGGGCGGCCGTCCGGCTCCTGTCCCCCGGCATCGACCTCACGACCATCGCGGTGTCGGCGACGACGTCCCCGGCGGGGCGCGCGGAACTGAGCGTCGACCCGTGGGCGCTGGCCGTCCCGGCCGTGGCGGTACTGGTGCTGGCAGTGGGGGTGGCGGCGCTCCAGGCGTGGTGGTCGGGCCGGCGCACAGCGGTGACGGAGCTACGGGCGGGTGACGCGCGGTGAGGGCACGACGGGAGACCGCGGCCGAAGACGCGGAGGACCGCGGAGCAGACACGGAGGTACCCCGATGACGACCGATCCCACCCTCGCCGACCTGGCCGGCCGCGCCGCCGCGTCCCGTGACCGGCCCGCCTACGGGCACGACGCGCTGATCACCTGCGACCGCCTGGTACGGATCTTCAGCGCGGACGGGGTGGAGGTGCAGGCCCTGCAGGGGCTCGACCTGCTGGTCCGCGAGGGCGAGCTGATGGCGCTGGTCGGCGCCTCGGGCAGCGGCAAGTCCACCCTGATGAACATCCTGGCCGGTCTGGACACACCGACCGCCGGGGCGGCCCGGGTCGCGGGGCGCGACCTGCTGACGATGACGGCGAAGGACCGCCTGGCCTACCGCCGTACGGTGGTGGGTTTCGTGTGGCAGCAGACGTCCCGGAACCTCATGCCCTACCTGACGGCCGCCCAGAACGTGGCCCTCCCGATGCAGTTGGCCGGCACCGGCGGACGCCGGGCGGCGCGCACCGAACGCGCGCTGGAGCTGCTGGACCTGATGGGCGTCGCCGACTGCCGCGACCGCCGCCCGCGGCAGATGTCCGGCGGCCAGCAGCAGCGGGTCGCCATCGCGGTGGCCCTCGCCGGCTCCCCGTCGGTGCTGCTCGCCGACGAACCCACCGGCGAACTCGACTCCCACACCGCGGAACAGATCTTCGCCGCGTTCCGCACGGCCAACGAAGCCCTGGGCACCACGGTCGTCATCGTCACCCACGACCAGGCGGTGGCCGGCGAGGTCCGCCGCACGGTCGCCATCCGCGACGGCCGTACCTCCACCGAGGTGCTGCGCCGCAGCGAGGTGGACGCCGAGACCGGCCACGAGACGGTGGTGGCCCGCGAGTACGCCATGCTGGACCGCGCCGGCCGGCTCCAGCTGCCTGCCGACTACACGGCGGCCCTCGGCATGCGCGACCGCGTCGCCCTGGAACTGGAGAGCGACCACATCGCCGTACGCCCGGACGACAGCGAGCCCCACCACTGAACCGGTGGCCCCGCCCGGAAGGGAAGGGCGGGCCGGCCTCAGCGCACGCTGAGGCCGAGGGCTCCGGTCCCCGCCCTGCGCAGGGCCACGGACCCGAAGGGCGTGCGCAACCGCAGCCACGCACCGGACGAGAACAGCCGGGGCGCGTCCTCGCCGGAGCCGGAGCCGGTACCGGCCTCGGAACCGGATGCTCCACGCGGCCGCAGGAACCCGAGCGACTGGGCCGCGTGCACGGCCCGCACCGGCAGCCCGGTGTCGCCGACGGTCCGGGACCAGATGTCCCGCCCGATGCCGTCTAGCGCGGCCCTCGTACGGTCCTCGGCCGCGAGCTCCTCCGTACGCGCCCGGAACTCCGCCACCGCGGCGGCGACCAGCGCGCGCAGGGCGTCCGGAGCGGGCAGTCCCGGTTCGGCCCGCCAACCGCCGCGCGGAGGCAGCACCCCGGCCCACGGCGGCCCGGTCACCGCACCGGGGACGCGGGCGGTGGCCGCCCGCTCGTCCACGCTCTCCAGCAGCTCACCGGCGGACACGGTCACGTCCAGCGTGGCGTCGAGCCCGTGCTCGTACGGCTTGGCCAGCCGTACCGTGCGCACGGCCAGCACCTCGAAGGAGGGCGGCCGGCCGAAGACGGCGAGGGCCGTGCCGGCGGCCTGGAGGCGCACCGCGGCGGAACGGTCGTAGTGGAGCAGCCGGGAGAGGAAGGCCGCGAGATCCGCGGCCTCCCCCTCGTCGGCGAGGTGGAGCACCGTCATGCGGCGACGGCCTCCTCCTCGGCGTCCGTGTACTCCCGGAGGAACTCCCGCTCGTCGGCGGTGATCCGCCGGGGGCGCTGCGTCTCGAAGTCGAACGGCACGATCACCGTGGAGGCGCGGACGTAGACGACGTCCCCGTCCTTCACCTCGTAGGTGAGCGTGAAGGAAGCCGCTCTGATCTCCGTGACCCACAGCTCGATGTCGACCGGGTGGTGCCGGTGGACGAGCTGGCGCTTGTAGTCGATCTCATGGCGTGCCACCACGGACCCCTGCTTGAAGTCCTTCTCCGGGCGGAACAGGAAGTCGATGCGTGCCTCCTCCAGGTAGCGGAGGAAGACCACGTTGTTGACGTGGCCGTACGCGTCCATGTCCGCCCAGCGCAGTGGGCAGCGGTAGATGTGCCGCAAGATCAGCCCCGGGTCAGCTTCTTGTAGGTGGCGCGGTGCGGGCGGGCGGCGTCGGCGCCGAGCCGCTCGACCTTGTTCTTCTCGTAGGACTCGAAGTTGCCCTCGAACCAGAACCACTTGGAGTCGCCCTCGTAGGCGAGGATGTGCGTGGCGACGCGGTCCAGGAACCAACGGTCGTGGGAGACGACGACGGCGCAGCCGGGGAACTCGAGCAGGGCGTTCTCGAGACTGCTCAGGGTCTCCACGTCGAGGTCGTTGGTCGGCTCGTCGAGGAGCAGCAGGTTGCCGCCCTGCTTGAGGGTGAGGGCGAGGTTCAGCCGGTTGCGCTCACCGCCGGAGAGGACTCCGGCCGCCTTCTGCTGGTCCGGCCCCTTGAACCCGAAGGCGGACACGTAGGCGCGGGAAGGCATCTCGACCTGCCCGACGTTGATGTAGTCGAGCTCGTCGCTCACCACGGCCCACAGCGTCTTCTTGGGGTCGATGTGCTCGCGGCTCTGGTCGACGTAGGAGATCTTGACGGTGTCACCGACCTTGATGGAGCCGGAGTCCGGCTCCTCGAAGCCCTGGATCATCTTGAACAGGGTGGTCTTGCCGGCGCCGTTGGGCCCGATGACCCCGACGATCCCGTTGCGGGGCAGCGTGAACGAGAGATCGTCGATCAGCACCTTCTCCCCGAAGGCCTTGCTGAGGTTGTTCACCTCGACGACGACGTTGCCCAGTCGCGGGCCCGGCGGGATCTGGATCTCCTCGAAGTCCAGCTTCCGCATCTTGTCGGCCTCGGCGGCCATCTCCTCGTACCGCGCGAGGCGCGCCTTGGACTTGGCCTGCCGCCCCTTGGCGTTGGAGCGCACCCACTCGAGCTCGTCCTTGAGGCGCTTCTGCCGCTTGGCGTCCTTCTGGCCCTCGACCTTGAGGCGGGTGGCCTTGGTCTCCAGGTACTTGGAGTAGTTGCCCTCGTAGCCGTGCAGGCGGCCGCGGTCGACCTCGCAGATCCAGCCGGCGACGTTGTCCAGGAAGTACCGGTCGTGGGTGACGGCCACGACGGTGCCCTCGTACTTGGCGAGGTGCTGCTCGAGCCAGTTCACGGACTCGGCGTCGAGGTGGTTGGTGGGCTCGTCGAGGAGCAGCAGGTCGGGCGCCTCCAGCAGCAGCTTGCACAGCGCGACGCGCCGCTTCTCACCACCGGACAGATTGACCACGGGCCAGTCGCCGGGCGGGCAGCCCAGCGCGTCCATGGCCTGCTCGAGCTGGGCGTCGAGGTCCCAGGCGTTGGCGTGGTCCAGCTCCTCCTGGAGCTTGCCCATCTCCTCGAGCAGCGCGTCCGAGTAGTCGGTCGCCATCTGCTCGGCGATCTCGTTGAAGCGGTCGAGCTTGCCCTTGACCTCGGCGACACCCTCCTGGACGTTCTCCAGGACGGTCTTCTCCTCGTTGAGCGGCGGCTCCTGCAGCAGGATCCCGACGGTGTAACCCGGGGCCAGGAAGGCGTCCCCGTTCGACGGCTGCTCCAGCCCCGCCATGATCTTCAGAACGGTGGACTTACCGGCACCGTTCGGTCCGACCACACCGATCTTCGCGCCGGGCAGGAAGCTCAGGGTGACGTCATCAAGGATCACCTTGTCGCCGTGCGCCTTGCGCGCCTTGCGCATGGTGTAAATGTACTCAGCCAAGAGAAACCGTCCGGCAGCTTGATCAGGCAGGTGGGCAGATACACCCCATCTTGCCGCACCGCCACCGCTGTGAGGAAACGCGTTCCCTGCGGGGCTCCTGACCTGGCCTTTCCTGGATGCCCCCGGAGCCTCACCTGTCACTGTCGGTCGCCGCCGATCGGCCTCGGGGACCCTCGCACGGCCCAGGGACGGCCCAGCCCGAGGGTGCCGCTCCCCCGCCGCGCGGGGCTACGGTGCTGCCGTGACCAGCTCATCGGAGCGCCCTCTCCTCTTCCTCGACGTGGACGGCCCACTGATCCCGTTCGGGTCGTCGGCTGGCCATTCGGAGGTCGCTGCCACCTCCTCGACGACCGTCGACGAGGGGAACCCATTGCTGGCCCGACTCGACCCTGGCATCGGGGAGCGCCTCATTGCTCTGGGCTGCCAGCTCGTATGGGCGACGACCTGGATGGAAGAGGCGAACGAAGTCATCGCCCCGCGCATCGGCCTGCCGAAGCTGCCGGTGCTGGAGTGGCCGGACGCCGACGTGGGCGGAACCCCGCGGGGCCTCCACTGGAAGACTCGCCCCATGGTCGAGCGGGCCGCCAGCCGACCCTTCATCTGGATCGACGACGAGATCAGCGTCATGGACCGCCTCTGGGTCGACGCCAGCCACCCTGGGCCGTCGCTGCTGCACCAGGTCGAGCCGGCCAAGGGCCTTAATGGCGCGGACTTCTCCGCGCTCGCCGAATGGCTCGAAGCCGTCGCGCCGAGATAAACACACCTCGGGGCTCCACGAAGTACGGGCCCGCTGACGCTAGGGCAGGATGTCAACGGAACACCTGCGGAACTGGGCAGACTTCCAGTGGCTCCTCCGGCCGGTCGGCCCACTGCCACCAGGTATGCCGATCAGCGCACCGCCACAGAGATCGGCAAGCCCTCCGGCCGTCGTCGTCTCTCTTGACCAGCACAAGACCGCCCGACTTCAAGGGCTGCTTGCACTCGGGACAGGACAGAGCATCGTCGGCCATACGGCGAACTCTCGGCGTGGCTATCGGTTGATTGGGATCTCATAGACGATCTCGCAGTGAGCCGCAGGGACCACGATGTCCGCAGTCTCCACGGGCTTACCGTCGTCGCTGTAGTACGTCCGCCGGATGTGCGTGACAAGGGCAGCTTTCTGGATGCCGAGTAGCGACGCCTCCTCGGCGGTCGCCTGCCTCGGCTCTGGCTGCTCCACGGCATGGCTGACCGTGATACCGATCGCGGCCATACGGTTCACGACGCCCGCTCCAGCATGCGGGCCGCCCTCGGGGAGAACGACGAGAGTGCCGGCGGTGAGTTCGTACGGCTCCCAACTCGTCGACAGCTGGACCGGCCTGCCGTCCGCCAGGAACTCGTACGCGGTCCGCACGCACAGTTCACCCTCGTCGATCCCGAGCCGCGCCGCGATGCCTGCGGGGGCCGGCACCTTGGCGTCCGTCCGACTCTCCCAGTCCCCCTGCCTACCCACGGCCTTCATGTCGGCCCGGAAGGGCGACCCGCTCGGCTGCTCGCGCGCCGACGAACGCACCACCCGAACCCGCTGTCTGGGCTCGGCGACGTAGGTACCCGACCCAGCGCGGCCTTCCAGCACGCCTTGGGAAATCAGAAGCTCTTGCGCACGACGGACCACGTTCTCGCCGACGCCGCACTCCTGGCCGATCTGCGCGCGAGAGGGCAGACGGTCCCCCGGCTCCCACAGGTGCTCCGCGATCCGCCGCCGGAGTTCGTCGGCGACGCGGAGATAGGGCGGCTGCTCAGGCATATGGAAAATCTAGTCCACTAGCTCTAATCTAGTTAACTAGCTTTACTCAAAGTGATCGCTGGATGACGGAGGCTGCCCTGTGCCCGCTTCGGGAGTTAGCGCGGCGGCCATCGCCGCCCGGCTGTCCGCCCTCGGGCTTTCCACGCGAGTGGAGGAACAGCACCAGCACACATCGGTGGAGGCGGAGGTGCCGGACACGCTCTCCGCCGAGTCATGGCGGGAGGTTCTGGACGTGGTGGCTGAGGCCGACCGCTTCGGGCTCCTCGCCACCAGCTTGAACGGCCGCACCTTATGGGCGGTCGTACGCAAAGCGGCCCCCACGACGGGCGATGTCGGGGGACCGAGCCATCAGCGATAGGAGCTGAACAGCGTGCTCAACCGTATCCGCCGCGCCTTCTCTCTCACTAGGGTGCGCAACTCTCCAAGGGGCAGGCACCGCCGGCCGTTAGAAGCTGTTGTCTTTCCGGGCGCGATCGACGCGTTTCCGCTGGTCGGGGATAGGTCTGGTGGTTCCGTGGGAGTGGTGGCCTGTTGGGTCGTCG